>CAZYAT010000019.1:0-61275 GCA_964645235.1 uncultured Ferruginibacter sp.
CCGCCGCAGGCGCTGATCACCTGCCCGGTTATATAGTTTCCAAGATCGCTGGCAAGAAAAAGACAAACATTGGCGATGTCTTCGGTGCTGGCAAATCTTCCAAGGGGGATATCCGCCTTGTATTTATCGGCTCCCTCGCCGTCTTTCAGGTAATGAGTCATGTCGGTTTCAACAAAACCCGGGGCTACGGCATTGCAACGGATGTTGCGGCTTCCCAGTTCTTTTGCCACGCTTTTTGTAAAGCCAATAATGCCGGCCTTGCTCGCCGCATAACTGCTTTGCCCGGCATTACCCATCTCGCCGATGATGCTGCTCATATTGATAATGCTGCCGCTTTTTACTTTCATCATGGGGCGTATGACCTGCTTGGTCATGTTGAAAACGCTTTTTAGGTTCACCTGCATCACTTCGTCCCACTGTTCTGGTGACATGCGAAGCAATAGATTATCCTTGGAAATACCGGCATTGTTTACACAGATATCGATGGTGCCGAATTCCTTCAATACATCGTTTACAAAACTCTCACAAGATGCAAAATCACCTGCATTGCTTTTCCAGGCTCTGGCCTTTACACCCATTCCGGTTAATTTTTGTTCAAGCGCTGCTGCTTTTTCGGCACTGCTGTCGCTTACATAAGTAAAAGCAACATTACATCCATGCTCTGCAAATTTGAGAGCAATACCCTCCCCGATCCCGCGGGCTGCCCCGGTTACGATCGCTGTTTTTCCTTCCAGTAATTTCATAGATTCTGTGTTTCTGTGTTCAAAGTAAAATCAAAAAATCAAATAGCGGTTATATTTTTATAGCAAGTATCTCTTCCAGGGTGGCCCGGTCATTGCTCAGCCTTGGCACTTTGTGCTGCCCGCCGAGTTTTCCTTTACTGCGCAACCATTCCCTGAATGTGCCCTTGGGTAAACGGTGTATGATCGGGGGTCTTAAAGCTATGTCTTTGTGACGCTTTGCTTCGTAATCGCTGTTGATGCTTTTCAGGCTGCTGTCGAGCGCCGCAGCAAATGCATCGAGGTCATCGGGTTCTTTTTCAAACTCGATCAGCCACTCATGTGCCCCGTTGCTGTTTTCACTGAAATAAACCGGCGCAGCTGTATAGTCGTTCACAACGGCATTGGTCTTTTCCGACGCCAGCGCAATGGCTTTATCCGAATTGTCAACAATAATCTCTTCACCGAATGCATTGATATAGTGTTTCAACCTTCCGCTGATCTTTATCTTATATGGATTGAGGCTCGTGAATTGGACCGTGTCGCCGATCAGGTAACGCCAAAGCCCGCCGGTAGTGCTTATCACGAGGGCATAGTTCTTCCCGATGAGCACATCTTTTAACCCAACCGTTACCGGCTCCTTCTTTCCATACTCCTCCACGGGCATGAACTCATAAAATATCCCATGTTCGGTAAAAAGCAGCATGCCGTCGTCATCGGGTTTGATCTGGGCGGCAATAAAACCCTCGCTCGCATTGTATATTTCCAAGTAATTGATCTTCTCCCCGATGATCCTGTCGAACTGATCTTTGTAAGGAACAAAGGAAACACCGCCGTTAATATATAGCTCAAGATTGGGCCAAACTTCTTTGATCGTCGCTTTTCCCTTTATCTCAAGGATCCTTTTTAACAATAAAAGCGTCCATGTTGGTACGCCCGCGATAGAGGTAACATTTTCGTTGGCGGTGACCTGTGCCAGCTTCTCGATCTTGGTTTCCCATTCATCCAGCAGTGCAACACTGAGCTCGGGGGTCCTTATCCATTGTCCCCAAAACGGGGAATTCTGCATCAATACAGCGCTAAGGTCACCGTATTGTATCTCTTCATTCACTTTGCTGATCTGATGTGACCCACCTACCACAAGCCCTTTGCCGGTAAGCAGGTCGCTCGAAGGAAAATTCTTGTAATAGTTGCTGAGCACATCCTTACTTGCTTTGTAGTGGTTATCCTGCAGGCTTTCCTCGCTGATGGGAATGAATTTGCTTTTATCAGAAGTAGTGCCGGACGATTTGGCAAACCACCTCACCGGAGTATTCCACAGCACATTTTCTTCCCCTTCCATCATACGCATGATATAAGGCTTGATATCGTCGTACTCGTGGATAGGAACGTTTTTTTTGAACTCACGAAGGGAGAACAGCTTTGAAAAATGATACTTGCGGCCGAATTCGGTGTATTGAGCGGCTGTTACCAATTCCTGTAATACTTCCCGCTGGACAGCCACCGGATGCTTGCTCCAGTTCTCGATGCGCCAAAGGCGCATACGGGCGAGTTTGGATATGGCGGGAGACAGAAGCTTCATTTCCCCGACAAGATAAAAAATTATCGGGCAGCTTCATCATGCAAATAATCCTTCCGCTTCAGTTCGAAGTTGCGGCCAAGGTAGAGACGGCGCACCTGTTCATCGCCAGCCAGCTCTTCTGCAGTACCATGGGTAAAGATCTTTCCATCGATAAGCAAATAGGCCCTGTCGCAGATCGAAAGAGTTTCGTTCACATTATGGTCGGTGATAAGGATACCGATGTTTCGGTATTTTAGTTTGGCAACGATGCTTTGTATATCTTCCACCGCAATCGGGTCAACCCCGGCAAAGGGTTCGTCCAGCAAAATAAATTTCGGATCAACGGCCAGCGCCCGTGCGATCTCAGTTCTTCTTCTTTCGCCTCCGCTCAGTGTGTCACCATTGTTCTTACGCACTTTCTGAAGGTTGAACTCATCCAGCAGCACCTCTACTTTTTCCCTCTGTTCCTGTTTGCTGAGCGTTGTCATTTCCAGCACACTCTTGATATTGTCTTCCACACTGAGTTTACGGAATACACTGGCTTCCTGGGGAAGGTAGCCAATACCCATCTGCGCCCGTTTATACATAGGCAGCCTGGTGATGTTGATGTCGCTCAGGAACACTTCGCCTTCATCAGGCTTTACCAAACCCACCACCTGGTAAAAGGAAGTTGTTTTTCCGGCTCCATTAGGGCCCAGCAACCCCACGATCTCTCCCTGCTTCACTTCGAAAGAAACATTATTCACCACCGTACGGCTTCCGTAAACTTTTACTAATCCCTTGGTTTGTATGGTCAGGTCCAAAACTTCGATTTGAGGCAAAAATAAAGGAAAGGGGCAAAAACTACGGACCCAAAACAGAATTAACAACAGTTTGGGCAACGAATACCAGATAAGAGCCCTCTTATGTCCAAATGATCGGCAAAGCGGGTTTTTTAAGTACTTTTATTTATCAATTCAGTCATAAAAACGGATAAATGAATAAGGGCCTAAACAGAACTATTTTATTTGCTGTGATCTCTTCTTTCCTTTTTATTTCCTGCCAGAAGGAGATCGACGGAACCATAACCGGTACAGGTAGCGGGGGAGGAATCACTCCGTCCAACCAAAAGCCGAAGGTTGGCACCACGTGGACCTACTATTACTATTGGTGGAACTCCCCCGGGGGGTTTATCAATGCTAAAATGATCACCCACAAAGCCAAAAGCGAAGATTCTCTGGGAGGAGAAAAATGGCTTAAAGTCGTGGATGTGGAAACCGATACAACCGTTTATTATCTGAATACAAAAACCGACGGCTTATATCAATATGCCAATAACAATGCTTATTTACTTTGTAAAAACCCGGCGGCAGTAAATGATTCATATTTCACTTTTTTCGGCGGCTCAAATGAATTGTTTACAGTTAAGAATGTGAATGATACAACACTAACCGGGATAGGCCTTATCCCCTTAAATAAGTATGAAGGCGTGTTTGACAGCTTTACAAAAGATATAGTATGGTACAACAATAATGCCTGGATTATATGGAGGCAGCAGTATAAAAAAATTGTTTTTGCCACCCCTCCAAACACTGTTATTTACCTGCAAAACAGCATGTATATTAATAACATTGTTTATTAACTGCATTTTTCTTCCATTTGATAATTTATAAGGTTGATTATATATGCGGGCTTGCTTAAGTTTGCATTTAAATTAAACGATGAAAGTAACCGACCACATTGCGCAGGCAAAAGACACCCTAATCTCTTTTGAAATATTACCGCCGTTAAAAGGCAAAGGCATCCAGTCATTATATCAGCACCTCGACCCTTTAATGGAATATAAACCTGCGTACATTAATGTGACTTATCACCGGAGCGAACATGTGTTCAAGAAAAATGCCGACGGCAGCTTCCAGAAAGTGGTGGTGCGCAAGCGCCCGGGTACCGAAAGTATCTGTGCGGCCATTATGAACAGGTATAATGTAGATACGGTACCTCACCTCATCTGTGGCGGCTTTGATATCAACGAAACAGAAGACGCACTGATCAACCTGCATTATCTCGGCATTGATAATGTGCTTGTGCTGCGGGGAGATGCGGCAAAGAATGAAAACGCGTTCCTGCCCGAACCGGGCGGGCATAAATATGCCAGCGACCTGTTGAGGCAGGTTGTTAACCTCAATTCCGGGATCTACCTGGAAGAAGACCTTAAAAACACCAGCCAGACAAGGTTCTGCATCGGTGTGGCGGGTTACCCGGAAAAACATTTCGAGGCGCCCAATATGGAAAGCGACCTGCATTACCTAAAGATGAAAGTGGATATGGGAGCCGATTACGTGGTTACCCAAATGTTCTTCGATAATGCGAAATATTTCTCTTTTGTAAAAGCGTGCCGGGAGGCGGGTATAAACGTGCCGATCATACCCGGACTGAAGCCCATCTACACGATTAATCAACTGACCACCCTGCCCAAAGTTTTCCATATCGACCTGCCCGTATCATTAAGCAGTGAGATATTAAAATGTAAAACACCCGAAGCAGTAGAACAGGTGGGTACCGAATGGCTGCTTGCACAATCGAAAGAACTTAAAACAGCAGGGGTTCCTATCCTTCATTATTACACACTGGGCCGGCCCCAGATAGTAGGAGATGTGGTAAAACAGTTATTTTAAAGAAAAAAGCCTTCCAGTAAAAGAAGACTTTTTAGTTTTCATAACAGGTTAATTACTTCCCGATAGGTATCCCGACAGAAAAACTCAATGTGCGGTATTTGTTTTTATCATTCTGCGAATTATTGCTTTCTGTTGAATTAATCTTGGCAAGCCCGAGGCCATAATTCACTTTTAAGATCAGGTGTTCAAATTGAAACCCCGCACCTGCATTCAGCCCAAAATCGAAGCGTTTGAGCTTATCATAAGCCGCATCATCCTGTTGTGACGTGAATGGATCATCGTTACTGAATTTAATACTGTTACCTGAAGAGGTTACCAGCGGACCAACCTTTGTTTCCTTTCTTGATCTTCCTCCCACACCAACGGCTACATAGGGCCCGGCATGAAAAAACAAGCCCGAGGTTTTATCAACAGGTATAGTTATTACAAGGTTTACGGGGGCCTGTATGTAATATGGGCTGAATGTGGACTTTACGTAGTCGCTCCCCCCATTGAAATATGTTTCAGCCTTTGAACCATGGCCGCTGAATAAAAGGCCTGTTTCTATATTCAGCTCTTTCGACAGGCCCCATCGGCCCATTATGCCCGCATTGAAAGAAGGGAGAATGTTATTCTTTTCGGTTTGGCCATCGTTGGTTCGTGTAATGTTGGCAAGGTTCAAACCTCCCTGTAAATAGATTTGAGAATGGGAATAGCAGGAAGCCAGCGTAAACATCGCTGCAGCAATAAATGATTTCATAGTTGTTGCGTTTGAGTTAAGCAATGGGCTACCTGTACAGTAACCGTTTCTGTTCGACCCATATACGCAAAAAACCTGCCAACGGATTCCAGAGGCAGGTTAAAGAAATGCAATAACTATGTCATTATTTTAACAACGACCCGAATACGGACTCATTCACTTTTACCGGATATTTCTTTTTTAATTCGGTGATCCATTTTTCTTCCAGGACATTCTGGTAATCGTTTATCACAAGTCCCTTTGCTTCATCAAAGCTGCGCTGCATGCCGGCCCTATATTGACGGATCACCTTTGCAAAACCGCCCGATCCATCCTGCTGGTTGATAACCGTTTCGGTTATTGTGCCAACGGGAGTGTTCTCACTGATCTGCAGCGGTATCTGTGAAAGCTCGAACCGTCCCGAATCGGCCTGGACACCATTGTTCGAATCCTCCATGATCTTTTTCCAGTCCTTACTGCTCTTCAGGGCATCACGTGCAGCATCGGCGGCATTTTTGTTGATACAATTAAAAAGAATGATGTCGGCACTCGGTGCCCACAGGTACTTATCCTTATTGGTATTATAGTGTTTCCGCAAGCTGGCAGTATCTGCTGCGGCATTCCCCCAAACATTCCGTTCCATGATCTCAAAAAGCACGTTGCCATCCTTAAACTCCTGCATCTGGTATTTGAAGTCGGTATTATATTCTTCCAGGTGTTTCTTATAATAATCGAGTGTTGTGCCGGAAACAAATTTATCCAGCAGGGCCTCATTACTTTCATTATGGTAGAGCTCGGCATTGCCTTTGTAGGTCTTAACAAAATCGAGCCATTCTTTTCCGGTGATCTTCGTTTTGCCAAAATTGTAAATGACCTTATTGCTGATGGGGTAGATTTTTTCTTTACCTGTTTCGGTATTGAGATGAACAATTGCACTATCGGCATACTGGAAAAGGTCTTTATCACTCACTGCGCCTGTTTTCTTAAAGCTGACCTGTTTTTGAATTTCTTTTATAAAAAGCTCTTTTGCAATATTCACCCTTGAATCCTGCATGACCTTTTGCTTGAGCTCGAACTGGTAAGCAGCATCGCTTTTATCGGAAGAGACAGGGCTTTGAGCGATGCGCTTTAAAATATGGTAACCATATTCCGTAAGGAAAGGTTTACTAATGGCACCGTCGCGGCTGAGCTTGAGCACCTCGTTCTCAAAAGAGACCTGGTACTTACCCGATCCAAACTCGGGCAACTCGCCATTATTGCCATAAGTGAGTTTATCATCACTGAACTGGCGTGCCAGCAGGGAAAAGTCGCCGCCTTTTATAAGCAATTGATAGATCGAGTCTGCCCTTTTTTCCAGTATCGCTTTATTGGTAGCCTGCTGTTCGGGCGGCATGGCAAGCAGTATCTGTGCTATTTTCCACCTGCCAATGGCTTTTCTTTCATCAATCACTTTGAATAAATGCCAACCGTTCTTTGAGCGGTAGGGTTTACTTACCTGGTCTTTGCCAAGACCATAAACAATGTTCTCGTATTCGTAAGGGAGGGAGAAGGTGGTGATAAAGCCCAGGTCGGATTGGCGGATGTTTTCCGACCCCGTAGCAGCGACCAGCTGATCGTAATCTGTTTTTCCGGAAGCCAGCGAACTATACAGCCCCGAAAAAGCCTGGTAGGTCTTAAGGGTGTCTTCTGCTTTGGCCGCTGAGTTCATTGCTGCGAAGAAATGCAGCACATGCAGGTCTTTCTGGCTCCTGTCAAAGGCTTCCGTTAGCAGGCTGCCAAGCGCTTTTTCATTGCTGAGATAACTTTCCTCTATCTGTGATCGAAAACTCTGTGCATCGTATTGAAGTTGTGGCAGCGTATCCAGCCTCATATCCAACGCTGCGCTTACTTTCAGTTTGAACCTGATGTAAAGCTCCAGGTATTCCCTCAGGGATTTTTCTCTGTCGGCAACCGGTGTATTGTTCTTATTATATGCCCTGAGGAATTCCTCTTTATCAACCGACTTGTTTCCGTACGTAAACAATGTTTGGGAAAAAGAAACAGCCCCGGTAAGGATAAGTAAAAAAAGTAAATACAGTTTTTTCATCACAGGTTGTTTTAGTTCGCAGAAGGGGAGCCCCATTTAACTTCCAGCAGGTCATTAAGCTGCTCCCACGTAAGCTTCTTGGCAATGATGCGTTTGTCTTTATCCAGCAAATATAAAGTGGGCGTCATTGTAATATCATAAAGCTGGCGAAAGCTCGGTCGTTGTTCGGCTGTGCTTTTTTCTTCCATTGCTTTGGACTGATAAACATGTGTCCACTCGCCCAGGTTATGTTTATTGATAAAATCTGCCCAGGCCGTCATCACATTTGCCTCTTTTCCATCCGGGGTGAGCATGGCGAATATCTTTACATTATGCTTCTTCCAGCTGGCTTTGTATACCGAATCGAGTTTAGGAACCACCTCCTTGCAATGCCCGCAATTGGGATCCCAGAAACAAACAACGGTATAGTCAGCCGAAAGATTATACAGGGAAGCCGGAGCATTGTTCCTGTCGAGCATTTCCAGGTCGGCCGCCTTATCCCCGATCAGGTTCGACATAAGCATGTATGCCCTGCGGGTAATGGCTTCCATCTGGGTTTCATTTAACCAATTTGTCAATCCTTTGCTGTGGTATTTTTCAAAAAGATGAACGAACACCGCATCCTGTCCCATGTACTTCGGGTTGATGAACTCATCGGTAAGCCAGTTGAGCATGAACTTGTACATCTCCGGGGCCGACCTGGCCAGCAGCAATTTATAATCGATGTCTTTAATGATGCTGTCGGGTGCCGGGGATATGATCTCCCTGTAATACCGCTCGAGTTTTTTCAAAAAGAAAGGCGTGCGGATGATGCGGTCGTCCATAAAAGTGATCCCGTCCCAGTAATGTTTTTTGTACTCGTAGTAATTATTGAGCGAATCTTGTTTGGTCACAGGGATCCTTGCAGGAACGGGAGGGTCTTTCATAGCTTTGAGCAAGGCCGCCATCATGGAATTGGGCTGGTTCTTGATAATACTCTCCCTGTAATCGTTCAGCTGTTTATTATATAGGTTATAGTTCTTTTCGTGCAGCGCCGAGTCTTCTTTAGAGGAAGACAGGGCATAGGCATTCCGCTCTTGTTGCATCAACCTGCCTTTTGTGGCTGCAAATTTCTGGTACTGGTCGTACAGGATATTTTCTTTGGAGCCGGTAACGATGGTTTTGTTTACCAAGTCGGTGGTGTCGGCCGTTACGGAGATCTGTTGTTCTTTATCGATCAGGAACTCTGTGCGCAGGCGGTTTCCAGGAAAAAAAACAGCATAGATGCCAGGAGGGAGTTTTGTTGCCCCTTTGAAAACAGCAGTACCCTTGTTGCTGATGGCGGCCGAATCGGCAACGTTAAAATTATTACCCATATAATAAGCAAGGTAGGTAATGCCACTGCTGAAGTTCGGCGTTTTAAGGTTGATCTGGTAACCCTGTCCAAACCCCTGGGCAAAAACGGCGGTAGTAAAAAGAAATGTATAGATCTTTTTCATGGTGATTAAAGGATAGCAAATGTATTTAAAATCAGCGGTTATTGCTCACCGGGCCTGCTTCGGGAGCTTTAACAATTACAAATCATTAACAAAACCAGTCGGGATGAATTAAGCGGTATTTTTGTCGCTGTGAGAAATAAAAACCTGGTCTTGGAAAATATCCCGGTTACGGGCTACGCGGCTGAAGGGAAGGCCCTGGCCCGGGTAGACGGTAAAGTGATATTTATTTCGGGGGCGGTACCCGGCGATGTGGCCGACATATTGCTGGTTAAGAACAAAAAGGATTGGGCCGAAGGCCGTGCTGTACAGATAAAGGAGTTTTCAAAAGAAAGGCAGGAGCCCTTTTGCAAACACTTTGGCATCTGCGGGGGCTGCAAATGGCAAATGCTTCCTTATAAAACGCAACTCGAATACAAACAGCAGGAAGTGGAACAGAACCTGCAACGGATCGGTAAAACAACCCTGCCGACCGTATTACCGATCGTCGGTGGTGAAGAAAGTATTCACTACCGGAATAAACTCGAATTCACATTCAGTAATAAACGATACCTGTTGCCCTGCGAACTGGAAGGCGGGACCAGTGCCGAAGAGAACGCTCTGGGTTTTCATGCTCCAAGAATCTTCGACAAAGTCATCAATATCGACGAATGCTGGCTGATGGACGGGGTGAACAACCGGATCCGAAATACGGTCCGTTCCTATGCGATCGAAAATGGGTTTACCTTTTACGATATACGCAAGCATACGGGCTGGCTGAGAAACATCATAATAAGAATGTGCACAACCGGCGAGCTGATGGTGAATATCTGCCTGAACCACGACGCGGAAGAAGACAGGAAAAGGTTGTTCGAACACCTGCTGAAGCAAGTGCCCGAAATCACAACGTTATTATACACCATCAACCCAAAATGGAACGATAGTATCCACGACCTGGCCCCGCAGGTCTATTATGGAAAGGGTTATGTGATCGAGAAGCTTGAAAACCACCAATTCAAGATATCGCCAAAGTCTTTTTTCCAAACCAATACACGCCAGGCCGAAAAACTGTACAGCATTACACGTGACTTTGCAGAACTTACCGGGAAAGAAGTGGTATACGACCTGTACTGCGGAACGGGAAGCATAGGCATTTTTGTAAGCGGGCAGGCAAAAAAAGTGATTGGCGTGGAAATGATTGAAGAAGCTATACAAGATGCCAGGGAAAACGCTGCACTTAATAATATTGACCATGCCGTATTCTTTGCCGGAGACGTTATTAAGATATGCAATGATGAATTCTTTGCAACGCATGGCCGGCCGGACGTGGTCATCACCGACCCGCCCCGGGCAGGGATGCACGAAAAACTGGTGAACAAGTTGCTGGAGATCGCCTCGCCCCGGATCGTTTATGTTAGTTGTAATACTGCTACACAGGCGAGGGACCTGAACCTGTTGTCGGAAAAGTACTATGTTGAGAAGATACAGCCCGTAGATATGTTCCCACACACCCACCATATTGAATGCGTGGTGCTGCTGAAACTAAAACAGGATTAACCACTAAATTTGCATCATGTCATACAACCAATACGGAAACAGTTACCAGCGTACAACACCGATCGTGCTGAACCTGATCATCATAAACGTGCTTGTCTTTTTAGTGCAGATGTTTTTAGACGGACCCGATCAAAAAATAACGGCAAAGCTTGCATTGTTTCCATATAATACCGAATATTTCAGGCCCTATCAATTAGTGACACATATGTTTGCTCACGGCGGCATCGGCCATATCTTTTTTAACATGTTTGCCTTGTGGATGTTTGGAACGATGCTGGAAAGGGTTTGGGGGCCTAAGCGGTTCCTTATTTTCTATCTTATTTGCGGCCTGGCCGCCGGGATTGCCCAATTGTTTTTTTCAGACGGGGCCGCGGTCGGTGCTTCGGGCGCCATCATGGGTATTTTTGCGGCCTTTGCATATTTGTTCCCCAATACGGAACTGTTCATCTTTCTTATACCGGTTCCGATCAAAGCCAAATATGCCGTAGCCATCATGGCAGCCATTGATTTCTTCGGGGGCGTATATTCAACGGGCAGCAATATTGCTCACTTTGCTCACCTGGGTGGACTGGTGATGGGTTTTATATTAGTGCTCATCTGGAACAAATCCAATAAAAAAACTTTCTATTAAGCCTGACATTTCATTGCGGCAACAGTTTGTAATTTTACAGCAGCAATATTTTTATAACCATGGGCGAAGCAGACCGTTACCAGGAATACCGGATCAAACGACAGCGATTTACATTGGGCCAGCCAGGCAATGCCCTTGTCTGGCTGTTTGTGCTCAATGCGGTTTTCCTGCTGGTATTATTGCTGATACGAACATCCGTTGCGGTAAACACCAACTCTGATGCAGCGTTTTATTCAGAAGTGCTGAACTGGTTCCAGTTGCCGGCAAACCTTGTCTGGCTTAGCGAACGGCCATGGACGGTGCTCACCTATATGTTCAGCGATGCAAGCCTTTTCCGCATCATCAGCAATATGCTTTGGTTGTGGGCTTTTGGTTCGGTGCTGCAGGCATTGACCGGTAATAAAAAACTCATACCCGTCTATTTATACGGCGGGCTGTTCGGTGCGGTCTTTTTTATCCTCATAGGAAGTTTTACCACCCCGGCTGGAAACGAAACAACGTTGTGGTTGCTGGGCGCTAACCCTGCGGTGATGAGTGTGGCCCTTGCCGCAACCATGATCTCCCCGGGCTATCGGTTCTTTAGTCATATCAATGGGGGCATACCGCTTTGGGTCATAACGGTTGTGTATGGAATTATCGACCTGGGATCCGTTTCGCAGTTACCGGTCGCCTACCCGGCCTCTCATGCTGCTGGAGCTTTGGCCGGCTTTTTATTTGTTTTGTTACTGCGCAAAAAAAGAGATGCAGGCGCCTGGATGAACAACCTTTATAGCAGGGCTATCAATCTGTTTACCCCCGATCAGAACAAGGCGAACGATTCAGTGAAGGAAAAAATATTCTACAATACCGGTAACCGCAGCCCATATAATAAAACATCCAATGTTACCCAGCAACGTGTTGACGAGATCCTGGATAAGATAAGCCAGAAAGGGTACAGCCATCTTACCAAAGAAGAGAAAGAGATATTACGGCGGGCGAGCGAAGAGTAGCGGCCTTCTTTCACATTGTTTTAAACTCCTTCATACTATCTTTATGCAATGGCCAACGGTTTTTTTCGCCGTCAAACAAAGCGCATCATCATTTTTTTAAACATGCTCACGGCAGTGCTTTTCCTGCTGGGGAGCTATAGTTACCTGTTCAGCCCGGATTGGTTCTGGTTGATCGGCATGCTGAACCTTACTGCCTTTTACTTTTTGCTGGCGCTGATTGCCTTTATCATCTTCTGGCTGATTGTAAAACCAAGACGGGCGTTGATCTCGGCGGTTGCAATCCTGTTTGCCTATAAACCCATCGGTAATATCATCCCATTCCGGCTATCCCATTCATTCACAAAACAAAAAAAAGAGAACAGTATACGGGTGATGACCTGGAATGTTGCCCAGTTCAATGTACTTAAGGATAAGAAGGAACCGGAAGTTAAAAAAAGGATGATCGGCCTTATCAACGAATACCAACCCGATATCGCCTGCTTCCAGGAAATGGTGGCTGAGGACAGTACGGTAACGAAGCACGGACACATGAATGAGTTCCTTCAGAAACTCAACTACCCGGATTATTTTTATTCATACAATACTAAAGAGGATTTCTGGGGCCATGCCCATTTCGGGATCATCATCTTTTCCCGTTACCCAATTGTAAACAAACAAACCATTTCTTTTTTTCCACACACTTATAATTCCATTTTCCAGTACATCGATATTGTGAAGGGGGTCGATACGATCCGTGTTTTCAATATCCACCTGCAATCATTACGGTTCAGCCGCGACAACCTGAAGTACATTGATGAGCCGACGATTGAGGAGGACAAGACATTGAAAGAATCAAAAAGCATCCTGGGTAAATTCAAAAGGGGATTTTTACGAAGGCAGCTACAGGCTGACCGTATCCGGGCCGAGCTGGATAAAAGCCCTTATCCTGTTATCCTTGCCGGCGACTTTAACGACCTGCCCAATAGCTATGCATATCATACCATCGGTGGCAATATGAAGAACGCTTTCGTGGAAAAGGGGGCTGGCCTGGGGCGTACATTCAGCAGCATCTCTCCCGTACTACGTATCGACAATATCTTTGCCGGGACCGGGCTTGACATCCGGCAATACCATCGCATTACCAAAAAGCTGAGCGACCACTTCCCGATCCTTGCCGACCTGCAATTGAATAAAAAGTGATACCTTAGCATCCTGCATGAAAACCCCCTTCACATACCGCTTTTTTTGTTGCCCTTGCGGCATAGCTTAATATCTTTGTAAAAATTTACATCCCGGTTTACTTTTTTGTTTGTGACCTGCTGCAGAACAGCAACCACGAACCATAAACATCAAACAATACCATGCCATTAAAAATATATAATACCCTCAGCAGGGAAAAAGAAGAATTCCAACCCATCACACCCGGTCATGTGGGAATGTATGTGTGCGGTCCCACTGTTTACAGCGATGTTCATCTTGGCAATTGCCGGACATTCATCTCATTTGATATCATCTACCGTTATCTCAAATACCTGGGTTATAAAGTACGCTATGTGCGCAATATTACCGATGCCGGGCATTTGGAAGGCGACAGGGATGAGGGGGATGACAAATTCAGCAAGATTGCCAGGCTGCAGCAGCTGGAGCCGATGGAGATCGTACAAAAATATACGCTGGGTTTCAGACATGTGATGCAGTTATTCAACTGCCTGCCGCCCTCTATTGAACCTACGGCTACGGGGCATATTTCCGAGCAGATCGAAATGACAAAACAGATACTCTCCAACGGGTACGCGTATGAAGTAGACGGAACAGTTTATTTCGACGTCGAGAAATACAATAAGGAACAGCCTTACGGGATCCTTACCAACAGAAAGCTCGACGAATTGCTGGAAGGAACCAGGGAACTGGGTGGGCAGGATGAGAAAAAAGGACGGTTGGATTTTGCCTTATGGATAAAAGCAAAGCCCGAACACCTGATGCAATGGCCCAGCCCCTGGGGCATGGGCTTCCCCGGCTGGCATATCGAATGCTCGGCCATGAGTGAAAAATATTTAGGTAAACGGTTCGATATTCACGGAGGCGGAATGGATCTTGCAGCCACCCACCATACCAACGAGATCGCACAAAGCCAGGCATGCTATCATGTAAGCCCTGCCAATTTCTGGATGCACACCAACATGCTTACGGTAAATGGTACCCGCATGAGCAAATCGTTGGGAAACGGGTTCTTACCTGAAGAACTATTTACAGGCAACCACCCGTTGCTGGAAAAAGCGTATGCGCCGATCGTGGTTCGTTTTTTCATGCTGCAAACACACTATCGCAGCACGCTCGACTTCAGCAACGAAGCATTGCAGGCATCGGAAAAAGGCTTGAAAAGGCTATGGGATGCTTACGAAGCGCTTATGAATTTGCAGGTGCCGGCCGACAATAAAAAGGCCATTGATGCCGAGCTGGATGCAAAAGTCAATAAACTCGTCAATGAGTTCGACGAATTCATGAACGACGACTTTAATACGGCCAAAGTGCTTGGGAACATGTTCGAGCTGGTCCCCGTGATCAACTCGATCAAGGACAAGCTAATTGAACAAGAGGCCATTTCTTCATCAACGCTTTCCCTGCTTCAACAGAAGTTCAGGTCTTACCTGGAAGAAGTGTTCGGATTAAAAGATGATACGGCGGGGAATGAAAAACTGGGCGATGTGATGAACTTGTTGATTGAGATACGGAAAGAAGCCAAGGCAAAAAAGGATTTTGCAACCAGCGATAAGATCCGGAACCAACTGGCGTCCATCGGCATTCAGCTGAAAGATGAAAAAGGCGGGGAGATGAGCTGGGATATCGGCGGATAAGGAACAAAAACAGAACACCAACGGCTCGGGCGCTCATTTTGTAAATTAATTTACATATTCCTGCGTGGCCATTTGGAACAAGCTGCCATGGAACATATTGCACATTTATCAAAGGACAAAAAACTAAAGAAGGTCATTGATCTTCAGAAGCCCTGTTTGCTGGAGAAAAGGGAGAATATCTATCTCTACCTCTGTTACTCCATCATGAGCCAGCAACTCAGCACCAAGGTAGCCGATGTATTCCATCGCCGTTTCATTGATCTCTATAACGGGAACGAACCTAGCGTCCAACAGATCGCCGCTACCTCTTTCGCAACCCTTCGGGGCATCGGCCTCAGCAATGCCAAAGCCAACTATGTGCTCAACGTTTGCAATTTCTTTATTGAAGAAAAACTAACAGATGCAAAACTGCACAGTATGAGTAATGATGAGGTGTTGAAGCATCTTACTAAAATAAAAGGGGTGGGGCAATGGACGGTGGAAATGGTATTGATGTTCGCCCTTGGGAGGGAAGATGTGTTTGCGGTAGACGACCTGGGCATACAACAGGCGATCTGTAAATTGTATAAAGTCGACCCGTCGGATAAAAAAGTCATGAAAGAAAAAATGCTGGCTGTTTCCAGGAAGTGGAGCCCCTACCGGACTTTTGCTTGCAGGTACCTGTGGGGCTGGAAGGACAATGTGCCCGAAGCCAAGGTAAAACCTGAAAAGGTGAAAAGCAAAAAGAAAAAACCTTCAGCAGCAAAAAAGAAAACGGCGAAGCGGCGAAACACAGCCAAGCAGAAATAAGAAATGATGTTTCAGGAAAACATCACCAGCCCAACAATTTCCTCGAGGTATTTTTTATCGGTTTGGTCGAATTGATCGAGCAGCTCACTATCTACATCCAATACACCCAACACTTCATTATTACGGGTAATGGGCACAACAATTTCTGATCTTGACAAACTGCTGCAGGCAATATGGCCGGGAAATTTCTCTACGTCGGGCACGATCAACGTTTCGGCTTTTTGCCAGCTTGTTCCGCACACCCCTCTCCCCTTTTTGATCCTTGTACAGGCAACAGGCCCCTGGAAAGGCCCCAGTACCAGCTCTTCACCCTTCACTAAGTAAAAACCAACCCATAGCCACCCGAACTGTTCTTTAAGCGCAGCCGCCACATTGGCCAGGTTGGCAACAAGATCGGGCTCGCCTTCCAATAACCCCTTTATCTGCGGAATAAGCGATTGATATACCTCTTCTTTGCTGCCCTGGATGATATGCAGGTCTTCTGCCATGCCGCAAAGATAGGAACATAGAAAAACTATTTGGTCAGCTCCAGGACCATATCGCTGTACGAAGCCGGGCAATAATCTTTTTCTGTTATGCCCAACATGGCGGCATATTCGTCGCATTGCGACTGCAGCTTTTCCCTGCCGATGTTGCCATCTTTGTCAATGGCCTCTACTTCTACAAAAGTGCCCAGACTTTCAACAGTATCAAAATGGAATTTCACATTGCCGATGAAGTAGATCTTGCGGCGCTTATCCACGATCGCTTTAACGCCCAGCGTTTTAGCCAGGATGTCCTTCAGCGCCTTGTCGGGAGTGTGCTGGTAAAGCAAAACAAGGCTTGCTTTGGCAGCAGCGGTATTTTCCCGCTCATAATGGATCAGGGCGTTCTCGATATCCCCTTCACGAAGCTTCAGGCGGCCGGTCGATACATTGAAATAGGTATCTACCTGGCGGTCTTCGCCAATGAACAGGGGATCCTGTTCAAGCAGCAATGCCTCCAGGCCGGCAAGGTTGTTCGTTACGGCTTTGAATTCGATGTTGAGATGCGGCATGCATCAAAGGTATACAAAGGGGCGATGCTGTTAACGGAGTTTGTTTTGCAAACCCATCCACCCGCCGCCATTATATACTTCAGCATAACCGTTCGACCGGAGAATGGCTTTGGCCGAAGCGCTGCGCATACCCGAAGCACAACAGGTGATCACCGGTTTGCTTTTGTCTTTCAGTTTTGAAAGGTTGTTCTGCAACTGATCAAGAGGGATGTTGAGTGAACCCTTAATGTGGCCTCCGGCGTATTCGCCCTTGCTTCTGACATCAACGATCACCGCCCCTTTTTTCATCAGCTCCGCATAATCTGTTTGCGGGCCCATGCCCAGCAGTTTTTTAAAAATGTCCAGCATATTCTTTTTGATACGTTTTTAAACAGTGATGGTTTCAGCAGGCATGTTATTGAATACCTGCACCCCGTTGTAATTTACTTCCCAGGTCACGGGGATTGCTTTCTTAAGCATATGGCTTACACCACAGTATTTCTCCTGGGAAGTGGTAACCGCCTCAATGGCCGCCTCCCGGTTGACCTCGTCACCGGTAAAATCGTAACCGATGTGTACGGATACGTATTCAATGGGGGCCTGTTTGCTCAGTTCACCGGTTACCCGTATGTTAAGCTCATTTGCTTCTTTGTTGGCCTTGCGGAGTATGGCCACAATGTCCATACCCGTACAGCCCGATAATGCGGTAAGTACAAAGGGCTTTGGTATCGGGCCGTGGTCTTCGCCTCCCACCCGTTCCGGGGCGTCCATAATAATGGTATGACCATTCACTAATGAATTGAATTGCATCTTACCCATCCATTGGGTCTCTATCTGGTGTTGTGACATGAGCGTTAATTTATGCAGCAAAACTACCCAGGTGTAAACTACCCGTTGGTGATAAATGTTACAAATGCGGGAAATAATATCCCGGAATAAATTGAACATTCGACCAATATATGTTTTATTCGTTCTGTAATAAACAAGGCACTTATGGCTTTAAAACAGATCCCGCTTAAAAAAAGACCGGTGGACATCGCCCTGGTCGTATTTTTTCTGGTCAATTTTTTCTTTGTAACGTATATGATCGATATCGAGCAACTGGTCATTGCCGATCCCGGGAATTTTCAATACCCGGTATGGCCGCCGCGATGGATGGTTGACCTGGTACACTGGTATGGAAAGAATTTTGACCCGGTGCTGATGGCCAGGCCGGCATGGTGGCGGGCGACGATCTGGATCGACAGCCTGTTCTTCGGGCCCTTTTACCTGGTTGCCACCTATGCATTCATAAAAGGAAGGAACTGGATACGTTTCGGGGCCATCATCTGGGCTTCGGTGATGATCACAAACGTCACCATTATTTTATTTGAAGAAATGAACGGGCCATATGCAACTCCCGAAGCAGGAAGGGTGCTGATGGCAAATGCAGCGTGGCTTATCTTCCCGGTGATCGTGCTGTACAGGATGTGGAGATCGGTTCATCCTTTTTCAGAAGAAGAATAAAAAACTGCCCGGTGTATTAAGCCGGGCAGTTTGAAAAGTTCGGAAAAGAGATCAGCGCACCAGTTTCAATTCGTCAATAATATTCTTTGCGCCGCCGAGCTTGTCAATACACCAGAGCACATAGCGAACGTCTACGCAGATGGTGCGGTTCAGGTCTTTGTCGAACGCGATCTTGTGACTCAGTGCTTCGTAGTTGCCGTCGAATGCAAGTCCGAGCAAATTACCGTTGGCATCAATAACCGGGGAGCCTGAGTTACCGCCGGTGATATCGTTGGTGGTGATGAAGGTTACCACCAGGTCATTCTTGGCTTTGTCCATGTACTGGCCAAAATCACGTTTCTTCAGCAGCTCGATCTGCTTGGAAGGGAGATCGAACTCATAATCGCCGGGAACGTATTTTTCAAGAATTCCTTTTGCGGTACATACGTAGTCGTAGAACACAGCGTCGCGGGGACGATAGCTCTTTACGTTGCCATAGCTCACACGCATGCTGAAATTGGCATCCGGGTACATCTTGTTCACGGCAGCCGGGTTCATTTCCATAATACCTTTCATATAGCTGCGGCCCAGCTCGTTGTTCCTGCTCACAAATTGTGTGTACAGCGGGGCGTATTTGGTGTTGTAGTTCTTAATGAACGCAGAAGCAAATGCAAAGGCGGGATCGGCCTGTAAGGTGACTGCATCCGGGTTGGCAACAAAAGCGTTCCATTTAGCATCATCCAGCATCATGGTTCTGGTAAATACATCGTGGGCCCATTTTTTATAAGTGGCCTCGTCCTTCAGGTCGCCGTAATTCGACTTCAGACCTTCATAAAAACCAACAGGGTGCTGGTTCTTATCAACGTCGTTATAGAACATCATGCAAACCGCCGCCAGTATCTTTTCATCGCTTGGCTGGTCTTCATGCTCCAGGAAGCCTTTCCGGTTGGCCGTAGCGGCTTCGGTTGCTTTTTTAATATCGGCTGCCGGTGTATTGCTCTTGAGTAATTTATCTTCCAGTGAGATCAATCCCGCAGCAGCGGCGATCACCGGTGAGCCCACCACACCCTCGTTCATGTATTGGCGCAGTTTGCTGTAAGGGGTCCAGCCGGCATAGTTTTGCGAATATTCGGCCATCAGTGTTTCATATTCAGGTTTTCCCTTTGCCCAGGCAGTGAATTTGTTTTCATACTCCTGTTTCTGTTCGTAGGTGTGGAACTTGGTCAGCTGTTTAGTTTCGCCGTCGAAGAACTTCCAGTAGTTGGCAACACCGGCATAGTTGTCGGCCAGTTTAAGTTTAACGGCCGGGTCTTTGATCATCTCTGCATACATATACTTCAGGCGCATGTCACGCAGGTTCACCAATGATGGGTTCTCGATCTCGTTCTTAAGTTTGATACCATAGCTTGTTTCATACCGGTTGGTGCTTCCTGGATAACCGTAGATCATGGCATAATCACCATCCTTGAACCCTTTTATGCTTACTGGTAAGAAGTATTTTGGCTTCAGCGGCACGTTGTCTTTACTGTAGTCGGCAGGTTTTCCGTCTTTGCTTGCATATACCCGGAAGATGGAGAAGTCGCCGGTATGACGGGGCCATTCCCAGTTGTCGGTATCGCCGCCGAATTTACCAACGCTTTCCGGCGGAGCACCAACGAGTCGGATATCGCGGTATGTTTTATATACATACATGATATATTGGTTGCCTTTGAACATGCTGTAGATCCTTCCTGCCAGACCATTTTCTTTATCGGCCGCTTTATCGGTGATGGCTTTATATACTTCGGGTAATTTCTTCACCCTGTCGGCCCAGCTAAGCCCTTTCACCCCCTCTTCCACTTCTTTGGTAACATCTACGATCCTGTCGAGGAACTGAACGGTGAGCGTACTTTGTATCTCCTGGTCTTTATTGAATGCATAGAAACCGTCGCGGAGGTAATTGTGCTCTACCGTGCTTGCGCCGGCAATGGCGCTGTATCCGCAGTGGTGGTTGGTGAATATCAGGCCCTGGTTGCTAACGATCTCACCGGTACAACCGCCGCCGAAAATGAGGATGGCGTCTTTCAAAGACGATTTGTTGATGGAGTAGAGTTGTTCTTTTGTAAGCTTCAACCCTCTTTTCACCATGTCATTATATACCTGCTGGCCCAGCAGCATCGGTAACCACATACCTTCGTCGGCACTGGCTCTGAACAGGCTGAGTGATAACACAGCCGCTAAAAAGATCTTCTTCATATAACTTCGTTTTTTAGGCAACAAACGTAGGTAATTTTTGGATACAGCCGCCTTTGCACGAAAAGCTCTTTTTTATGAATTATATCAGTTTTTTCGATCAAGCAATCAACTCCCCCGGTATTGAATAATCAATCGCTCTGCCGTTTTTAATTATATTTGCTCACTTTAACCATCCCAACTGCCGATGGCATTAATTGACATCAAACTTCCCAAGACCATTGCCAGGGCGCTCAATATTCCTATCAGCGATCCGAGAAGGCAACAGATCAAAGTATTGAAGAAACTGCTTCGAAAAGCAAGGTTCACTGAATTCGGGCAGCGCTATCGGTTCGATGATATCCTGTTAAGCAATCACCCGGGGAAGAAATTCCAGCAGATGGTGCCCACCTTCGACTATAATAAGATATACGACAGCTGGTGGTACAAGACCAAGGAGGGAATACCCGATGTTTGCTGGCCGGGAGTGATCAAATATTTTGCCCTGAGCAGCGGAACCAGCGATGCCACCAGCAAATACATCCCTATTACCAAGGACCTGATCCGCAGCAACACGATCACCAGCTTTAAACAACTGCTGAGCCTGACCAAGTATGAACATGTTCCCAAAAGCGCCGTGGGTAAAGGCTGGCTTATTTTAGGAGGCAGCACACAATTACAAAAAGGGCCTACCTATTTTGCCGGCGACCTCAGTGGTATTCAGCAAAAAAACATTCCATTCTGGTTCCAGGGGCTGGGCTTATATAAGCCGGGGAAAAAGATCGCCAAAGTAAAAGACTGGGCCACCAAACTGGAAGAGGTGGTCAACAATGCGCCCAACTGGGACATCGGCTTTATCGTTGGAGTACCTGCCTGGCTGCAGTTATGCATGGAGAAGATCATTGAAAAATACAACCTCAAAAATATACACGAGATATGGCCCAACCTGGCCTTTTATGTGCACGGCGGTGTGGCCCTGGAACCATACAAAAAAGGATTTGAAAAACTATTGGGCAGGCCGATCACCTATATCGAAACCTACCTGGCAAGCGAAGGGTTCCTTGCCTACCAGAACAGGCAGGATGCTCCCGGGATGCACCTGGCCCTGAACAATAACATGTTCTTTGAGTTTGTCCCCTTCGATCATAAGAACTTCGACAGCGAAGGCAATATGGTGGACGAGCCCGAGGCGTTCATGATACACGAGATCGAGGAAAATAAAGAATACGCCATCCTGATCAGCACCAACGCAGGCGCATGGCGCTATGCGATTGGTGATACGGTAAAGCTGGTAGATAAAGAACACAGCGAGATCGTCATTACGGGACGCACCAAGCATTTCTTAAGCCTGGTTGGCGAGCACCTGAGCGTAGACAATATGAACAAAGCAATTGAGATGGTAAGTGACGAGCTGGACATCTTCATTCCCGAATTCACTGTTGCCGGTGTTCCGCACGGCAATTTCTTTGCCCACCAGTGGTATGTGGCTACCGACGATAAAGCAGATGCAGAAGAGCTACGCAGGCTGATCGACAAAAAACTGAAGGAACTGAACGACGACTACGAAGTAGAGCGCCGCCATGCATTAAAAGACGTCATGGTAAAAGTGCTTCCTGAAAAGACCTTCCTCGACTTTCTGAAGTCGAAAGGAAAAGAAGGGGGTCAGCATAAGTTTCCACGGGTGCTTAAAGGGAAAATGTTCGAAGACTGGCAGCAATTCCTGCAGGGAGAAGGCCTCTATTAGTCTTTCTTTTATCTGTTTCATACGTATCAATTTACAGACGGGCATCCGATGCCCTTTTTCTTTGTTCCGAATTTATAGATCAACCCAACTGAAGTGCTGTGATAATGGTCTTTCAGTTTCGGGTTGGCCGACTTACTGAATCCATCCAGGTAATCGGTGAAAACAAAACGATAAGAGGTTTCTATGTTTACAGAGAAACGTTCTGATAACGGGTATTCCGCCCCTATACCAACCGGCACCGATAATAAAGCCGGAGGGGTTCCATGTGCATTGTCAGCGGCAAGCCCCGCATACACGTCCGAGGATTCTCCAAAATAAGCAGTGTTCATCCGGCTATAGTCTTTATTCACTTTTATAAAAGAAATCCCCGCACCGGTAAATACATAGGGCTGGATTCCGAAGTCGTCATAGTTCCTTCCCCGGATGTTCCACACCAGTTGCCCGGAGAACTCCATCAGCGGGGAGAAGAAATAAAAATTACGCTGCTGCCTGTATTCGGGCTTGGCATAACGGCTGTCGTTGCCCTGCAGGCTTGCAAAACTCATGTGTAACCGGGCGGCCAGGAAATGGTTGATCGGCTTTTTTGCGAACAGCGACAAGCCGGGTTTGATGGTTTTGAACGATCCCAGCGGATCAGGGGTGAGGTCACCCTGGTAAACGTACAGGCCCCCGTTGATACCCACACTCATGTCTTTATAGAATTGTGCTTGTGACCGGCTGGCGATAACCAAAAGGATCAATACAATGGCCTGTGTTTTTTTCTGAGCTTTCAAACGTTTCGCATTTAAGGATTAAACAATGAAAGCAGCGTTGAGGTAATTGAGCACTTAAAAAGTGTAAACAGGTAACATTGTATTCATTCGGTATTTTTAGCAAAACGGGAATAAGCCTTGTTGATTTTGTCCGAAATGTTAAATGATTTATAATAAGAATCCTTTCTTACATTTAACCCATGGTTGATGTGATACTAAAGGGTCTTGCTATCGGGTTGCTGCTGATCTTTTCGGTGGGGCCTGTGATCTTCACCACCATCAAGCAAAGTATCAACCATGGAAAAAGAGGAGGGTTCAGCTTCATTGCCGGCGTCTGGGTAAGCGATATCATCTGGGTGGTACTCAGCAACGGCTTCAGCGAAGCGATCAAAGTACTGCTCAACTTTAAAATACCCATTGGCATTGCCGGTTGTTTCTTCCTGATAGGGATGGGGGTCTATTTTGCTTTCCTGAAAAAAATAGAACCGCGGAGGTTGCACGAACCGACAGAAATAGCCGGTGATGAAATAACACCCACCGGGAAAAAGAAGACCAACTATTTCGCCATCTTCAGCTCGGGCTTTATAATAAATACCCTCAACCCTGCCGTGATATCCTTTTGGGTACTGATGGCCGCTTCGCTTGCCTCGGTATATTCCCTCGATGACCGGATCATTATTTTCTCTACCTGTATGTGCACTACCATCCTGGCCGACGTGGGAAAGGTGCTGGGAGCAGGCTATATCGGCAAGCGCCTGAGCGACCGGGTGATCCTGCTCATCAATCGTGTTTCCGGGATCTTGTACCTGGTGTTCGGCGTGGTCATACTCGCAGGCATTATTTATACATTGATAAAAGATTAACACTAATTAGTAGGACTTCTTTATCCCTGCTTTTTATTTTGTCGGATGAAATTATTTTTACCGGCGCTGCTTTTATTCTCCCTTCATTCTTTTTCACAGTCAGCCGATTTCATTGTTCTTAAAAAAAAGAATAAGACCGTTGAGACCTTTTACAGCGGAAACAATATTTCGATCACCACCACAAGCGGCTCTTATATCAATGCGCTCATTAACGGCATCAGGAGCGATACATTGTTCTTGCAGGAGTTCATCATCAGCTACCATCCCACCACGATCGGGACCATAATCATTGATACGCTGGGAAGCTATCATTATAAACTTCACTACACCCAGGTGGCAGCCATTGGCAGGAAGGCTAAAACCGGGTTCAACTGGAGAGGCAGCGGCGCCAGCCTGATGGGCGGCGGTGCATTGCTCATCATTGGAAGCGGCATCGTATACCTGGCCGACCGGCAAAAATTCAGCGCACCTTTATTGATCTCAGCAGCGGGGTTGGGAACCCTGGGTTATTTTCTCGCAAAAGGAAAAAAGAACGGGAACGCCATGATCATCGGGAAAAAATACCGGCTGGTTTATATGGACATGAGCAATAAAAAAGGCTGATCATATTTATATTGCAGGAAACCCAAACCAACAAAATGAAAAAAGCCTGGATATGGATCAAGCGGATATTCCTTGTTATCCTGGTACTGCATGTATGCTGGTTCCTTTATTTTGTATTTACCCTTTCAGAAGCGATCGAAATAAAAGACAGCAAACAAAACCTCCTTATACTGATTATCATCATTGCACTGGTATTGCTGCTGTACTTCTCATGGCTTCGTAAGATACCATTTGTAAAAAGAACTCTTTCTATTGCCTGGAACGTCGTCTTCGCAGCCTATATATTCTCTTTCTTTTATTTCCTTACCGGATTTGTGCTTAACCCTCCCATTACACTTACACAGTTGGGAAGTGTCTTGCAGGGAAATGGTCTTTCGAGAGATTATGTTGGTTATGATGCGATGGGCCCTAATATCAAACTGGCAGTCATCGCCAGCGAAGACCAGCTTTTCCCGGATCACGACGGGTTCGACCTGAAGGCGATAAAACGGGCGATCAAATACAATAAACGGCATCCGAATAAAATCAGGGGCGCCAGCACCATCAGCCAGCAAACGGCCAAGAACATTTTTCTTTGGCAGGGCCGTAGCAGGTTCCGGAAAGGGCTTGAGATGTTCTTCACATTCACCATAGAAACAGGATGGACAAAGAGGATCATTTTAGAGCGCTACCTTAACATCGCAGAAACGGGACGGGGTGTTTTTGGAGTGCAGGCTGCAGCAAGAAAATATTTCAACAAAGACGCCAAAGATCTTACCATGGCAGAAGCAGCACAAATTGCTGCCTGTTTACCGAACCCCAAAGTATATACAGTAAAACCTTTCAGCCGGTATGTTGCCAACCGGTACGACAATATCATGCACCAGATGGGCAACCTGGCCGGGGACCCCGATGTACAGGATATCATCAGGTAAGCGAATCAACGGCATGTATTGCTTTCTGTAAACGATCATCATAATTTCCGCTGATATCCACCCAGGGCACCTGTTGGTTCATGAGGGCATCTTTATAATAGTGATAGAGTTTTCTTCTTGATTTAAGATCCGGGTACTCCCTTAGCTCATCCTTTACCCAGGGAAGGTCGATATTGCATAAAAGATACAGGTCGTATTTTCTTTCGGCAACCTGGTTAAGTATCCAGTGGTGGCATTTGTCAAAGACAAACTCACACCATACTTTCATCACGTACATGTCGGTATCGATGAATAATAACTTATGACCCATGGGTTGCAGCGAAGGGGCCGCATTTTCTAAGTTGCTGATCCCGGCTTCTTCGGCAGCTACCTGGCCTTTGGCAATATCCAGCAGGTCGTCGTAGGTATAATCGGTACCGTTTGTCAACAGATACTCCCTGGCATACTCTTTTACCCAGGTTGTTTTATAGTGAGCGGCCAGTTGTTCGCACAACACGCTTTTGCCGGTGGATTCGGGCCCTATGGCTACGATTTTTTTCAATTGCTTTCTTTCCTGTAATTATTGAGGTCTATGATAAAACTGATGACAAAGATCACCAGCATACTGAAACGCAGCCATTTCCGAAACATGTTTTGCGTCGGCATCAGGAAAATGACCAGCGTGAACAGGATGATCAGCACTGCTTTGATGATTAACCAGGCCTTTTTATTTCTCATTCCACTTTGGTTTCGCTTTGATCACTTTCTTATAAACAGGGCACCCATCCTCATGAGCGCCGGGCAGGTAACCGGTGCTCATCAAAAACTCATTCACGATCTCGCCGCCGGTAAAGCGGAAGGTTTTTTTGAACAGCTTTGTCCATTCATCTTTTGTTTTCGGGTGATGATGGGCCAGCCACTTCCTGAAGGAACCGAAGTCTTTCTGCAAAGAAAGGATGGTTTTTGCGTTTTCGATCGCCGCATTTACTTTAAGACGATTGCGGATGATGCCGGCATCGTTGAGTAGCCGTTTGATATCCTTGTCCGTATAAGAAGCCACTTTTCTGATTTCAAAATTATGATAGGCCTTACGGAAACCATCCTGTTTTTTGAGAATGGTCGTCCAGCTCAGTCCCGCCTGGTTGATCTCGAGGACCAGCCTGCAGAACAGTTCATTATCGTCATCGATGGGAAAGCCGTATTGTGTATCGTGATAGATCCTGTGTACATTCAGCTCATCGGCCTTCATGCCTTTTATTGCCCTGCAATAACTCATATATTTCTGGTTTTAGCTTTTTTCACCCACTCAAACAACCCCATCACAGCCAGCACGAGCAGCACTATATAGTACAAACTGGTGAAAACATAGTGCTTTACAAAATAAAGCGGTACGGAAGCGATATTGGTAGCGATCCACCAGTACCAGCTCTCAACCTTCTTTTTGGTCATCAGCCACATGCCCGTGAAAGCCGTTGCCGAAGCAAAGGCGTCGGCCCAGGGGATCACCCCTTCGAAGAACTCTTTCCTGAAATAGGTAAGGGCTAAATAAATGCTGCTGTAAAAAAATAAAAAGAAACCCAATTGGTACACCCACTCCTTCCTGGAAGAATAGGCGATGTGCAGAACCGTCTCCCGCTTTGCATCTTTTTTCAGCCACATTACCCACCCGATGATGCTCATGACGGTATAATACAGGTTCACCGTTGCCTCTCCCAAAAGGTGGCCATTAATGCTGATAAATATATAGATGATGGTGTTGATCAACCCCACCGGGTACACCAGGATATTCTCTGCCCGTGAATACCATACACTGGCAATACCAGCGAACACGGCAACGTATTCATACCAGGCGGTATGGTGCATATCGGTTATGAACTGCTGGTATATTTCGGATAGATTCATTCACTGCTGTTCCGGAAAAAACGGAATGGCCGAAGATAACGTATTCCTTTGTTGGTTTGGAAGCGGGTTCCGATTTGTCTCCATTGGCCTCGGCCATCGGATTTCCAAACGATGAAATGCAAATGAGGAAAATAAGTATAGCCGGTTTTACCGCTCAGTGCAATAACCTGCCCCGCCTTTACTGAATCGCCCACGTTCACCAACACGCCATTATATTTCAGATGCCAATAACCAGAACGGGAGCTGTCGCTGTGCTGAATGACAACCAGGTTCCCTTCGGGCCGGTACCTGGTATTGCCTCCGCCTCTTTTTCCATCTTCTTTCACCCGGACAACAACACCATTCCTGACGGCACAAACCTTTGTTCCTTTTTTCATTTTGAAATCAAGAGCAGCCCTGTTGCGATGGGTGTACCTGCTAAAATAGCCTTGTACCAGCAGGTGTGATCTACCTTCTTCGTAGGGCAGGTGATATACAAAGCTGCTATCGTCCTTGATGCTCCCTTTTTGCAAACCCTTCATTTGCTCACGCTGGGGACTGTTGCTTACAGCGCAACCGGTGAATACTACCATCAGCAATAGAAACGAAATGATGATATAGAAACAACCCCTGTTTATTTTTTTGGTTTCCATTGATTAGCCCGGATATTTTTTTCTGCCTTTGTTACGATCTCAGTTATTCTTTTCCTCCTCGTGGTTTCTGTTTTGGCGCTTTCCACCCAGTAAAGGAGCTGCTTCTTTACACTCCCCGGGAACAGGTCAAAATTTGCAAAAGCCTTTTTGTTTTTCGTAAAAACCTTTTTCAGCTCCATCGGCATAGTGAGCGCCTCCACCTTATCCAAGGCAGACCACGATCCATCTTTTTTAGCTGCTTCGATCTTTGTCAACCCGGCAGGCGTGATCCTGTTTTCTTTCAATAATTTTTCAACCCGCCTTTTATTCAATGCGCTCCAGGGGCTTTTGGGTTTGCGGGGTGCGATAAATAGGAAATAACTTTCCTCGTTCCGTTTATTGGGTTTGCTGTCTATCCAACCAAAGCACAAAGCCTCTTCCACCACTTCTGCGTATACCAGTGAAGGTATCCCGCTTTCTTTACGGTATAAGATCAACCAAACATATAAAGCCTTTGAATGGTTCTTTTCCAGCCATTTTCTCCAGGCAGCCCTGTTTCTTGGATAATATTCGTTCTCCTTCCTTTCCATATTATTGAAAGCGGCGGTACCATTTTCCGGGCCGCAGGTAGATCACCCCTTTCTTGGTATAAAAGCGGGTGGCAATGTTCTTTCCATCTTTATCATATACCTGGAAATGCAGGTGAGGAAATGCTGTGTATCCAGTGTTCCCGCTGTGGCCAAGCAGCTGACCCTGTTCGACCCGGTCGCCGGTGTTTACCAGCACGCCATCTTTTTGCAGGTGCCAGTACATGGCCTGGCTGCCGTCATCATGCGTAATGATGATGTGATTTCCTTTAGAAAGGTATTCGTCCTTTAAACCGCCTTCGTCACTGTCTTCTTTTACGGAAGTAACCATCCCGCCCCTTGCTGCACAAACCCGGCTGCCTTTTTTCATTTTAAAGTCGAGGCTTACTTCTCCTTTATGGCTCATGTTGCTGTTGTACGCCTGTACCAACAGGAATTTACTGCCTTTGGAATAAGGGAGGGAATATATATAGCTATTGCCGGGATGAACCCGGCCAGTCTTCAGGTCGTGTATCTCACTGTTGGAAAGCTGGGCAAAAGAAGAAGCGGTAAGAAACAGTGGAATGACGGATATAAAAAACTTCATGGCCGATCCTTTATTTGAAGTTAGGTATTTCAAAAACAAAAAAGCACCCCTGGCAGGAGTGCTTTATTAAGAAAATGCAAATTAATTATTCCGATTCAGCCACCACCTCTTTCACTTCGGGGATCATGCGTTTCATCATCCCTTCGATGCCCGCTTTGAGGGTGATCATACTGGATGGGCAACCGCTGCAGCTTCCCTGCATCATCAGGCTGACCCTTCCTTCCTCGTAGCTTTTAAACTGGATGGCGCCTCCGTCCATTTCAACGGCGGGCTTTACATAATTCTCGAGAAGCTCTTTGATGCGCTTTACCACGTCATCATCATCGGCATTCACTGCATTGGTGCTTTCCGACCTCATTGCTGCCACTTCTTCGTCGTTCACAACCGCTTTCCCTTCTTCAAGGTATTCTTTCAGGAACTGTTTGATGGAGGGGATCACATCCTGCCAATCCTCAGTATCGCTGGTTTTTGTCAATGTAACAAAATTGCTGGCAATGAAAACGGCTTTGATAAACGGGAATGTAAACAATTCCTGCGCCAGTGGAGAAGGCTTTGCGCTCGCTTCATCGGCGAAATCAATGCTCTTGCCGGGATACAAAAGCTTGTTGGCCACAAACTTCATGGTCTCCGGGTTGGGCGTCATCTCGGTATAGATGCTGATAACGGGATTTCCTGTCTTGATCATAGCTTCTTATTTACTATACAAAGATAACAACTGGCAGTTTTAAATGGTTTACGAGAACAGGAACTAGTCCACAATACGGAGTTTGGCATAATTGAGCATGATCTTCTTTTCCCCGTTGATCTCGAAGTTGATGGTAGCGATGGGGTTATGGGCGGCGCCTTCCATTTTCAAGACCTCCCCGAACCCGAATTTCTGGTGTTCCACTTTTTGTCCCGGCTGCAGGTTACTGGTATCGCTTGCCATAAAATTCTCAGAAGGGATATGCTCTTTTACCTGGGGCCTGGCAGGCACTACGTAGGAAGGTTTTTTATTTTCAACAGCCGGCTTGCCGCTGGTCGACCATTGTGTATTGCTTCCAAAATTCCGGTCGGCACCAAACCAGTTATTGGTGGTCCTGTTTTCCCTGCTACCGCCTGCATAACTTTTATCGAGGTAATTATCTGAGATCTCTTCCAAAAAGCGGCTGGGTTCATTCTGTTGTAATTGCCCGAACCGGTAACGGGCATTGGCATAGCTGAGCCATAGCTTTTCTTTTGCTCTTGTGATTGCTACGTAGAACAAGCGGCGCTCTTCTTCCAGCTCTTCTCTTGTGTTAATAGAAAGGGCATTTGGGAACAACGATTCTTCCAGTCCACCTACAAATACCACCGGAAACTCAAGGCCTTTTGCCGCATGGATGGTCATCAGTTTCACCACATCCGCATCGTCTTTATCTTCATCTGCATCGGTGAGTAATACGATCTGTTGAAGGTAAGCGCCCAGTCCCTTGTCACCTACCTCGCCATCTTCTTCATTCATGGGCGTTTCGGTGAATTCCTTGATGGAGTTAAGTAACTCCTGGACATTCTCGTAACGGGCAAGCCCTTCGGTTGTTTTGTCATTGAACAATTCTTTGACGATGCTGGTGCTTTTACCAACGATCACCGCCAGGTCGTAAGCGTTCTTCTTTGTTAATTCGCTCTGGAACATCCTGATCATCGTAACAAAATTGTCAAGCGCTTCAAGCGTGTTGCTTTTGAAGCCATAGATAGCGGCATTGCTGATGATATCCCAGAGGGCAAGATCGTTTTCATTAGCTAGTAAAACCGCTTTGTCGATGGTTGTTTTGCCGATACCCCTTGCCGGGTAATTAATCACCCGCTTCAGCGCTTCTTCGTCTTTTGGATTTACAACCAAGCGCAGGTAGGCAACAAAATCCTTCACTTCTTTCCGCTGGTAGAAACTGATTCCCCCGTAGATGCGGTAAGCAATGCCCATACGCCGGAGGGCTTCCTCGAAGCTGCGGCTTTGAGCGTTGGTACGGTAAAGAATGGCGAAGTCGCGGTTGAAATAATGGTTACGTAATTTCTGTTCCTGGATGGTATCTGCCACCATCTTACCTTCTTCATTATCTGTCATGGTACGGACCAGATGAATCTTCTCCCCCTCGCTGTTATCAGTGAATAGTTTTTTTTCTATTTGGCCCTTGTTGTTGCCGATCACCTCATTGGCAACATGCAATATGTTCTTCGTGCTGCGGTAATTCTGTTCCAGTTTAACTACCCTTACATCGTCATAATCCTTTTGAAATTGTAAGATGTTCTCAATAGTTGCCCCCCGGAAGCTGTAAATACTTTGGGCGTCATCTCCCACCACGCAGACGTTTTCGTGCATAGCTCCCAACAGTTTGATGATCTCGTACTGTGCCGGGTTGGTATCCTGGTATTCGTCGATCAGTATGTATTTGAACTTACGCTGGTACTTACTCAGCGCTTCAGGAAAATTCTTCAGCAGGAGGTACATTTTAAACAGCAGGTCGTCGAAGTCCATGGCTCCGTTCTTGAAACAGCGCTTGGTATAGGCATCGTAGACCTGCCCGATGGCTGAACGGTTAGCCCGGTTGTCTTCCTGTTGAATGGCCCAATCGTTCATGTACTCGGCCGGGCCGATGAGGGAATTCTTTGCTGCAGATATACGGTTGTAAACAACATTGGGCTTGTATTGTTTGTCGTCAAGTGCCAGCTCGTTGATAACGGTTTTGACGACCGATTTGGCATCGTCGGTATCATAAATAGTAAAATTGGAAGGGTAGCCCAGCTTGGAGGCCTCCGCCCTCAGTATCCGGGCAAAAACGCTGTGAAACGTACCTATATATAAGTTCCGGGCTTCAGTATTTCCCAGGATCCTCTCCACCCTTTCTTTCATTTCAGCGGCTGCCTTGTTGGTAAAAGTTAGGGCAAGAATGTTGAATGAATCAACCTTGTGCGCTGCCATCAGGTGGGTGATACGGGTGGTAAGCACCTTGGTTTTGCCGCTGCCTGCCCCGGCAATGATCATGATGGGCCCGTTAACATGGGTGGCCGCCTCCCGTTGTGGTTCGTTCAGCTCGTCTAAATAATTCATCATTCGGCGAAGTTACGAATTGGGTATAATGAACCACTGATGTAAAATTTCTTTTTCCGGAGGATCGGCACATTATCTTTACCGAAAGTATAAGCCAACCTTGCAACACATCGAATTTTTTCATATCGCTCATTTCGAGACGAACTATCACCGGGTGAAACCGCTTCCGGAGCTGGAAGGGTTCATCGATTTTTTCTGGGAAACCAGTTTTGACAAATTATTTGCGGAACACCCGGAAGGGTTTTCGGATGCGCTGTTTCCCAATATCGGGTATACCTACCTGATCAACCTGGGCACTCCCTTCATTATGCAGGTGGGAGACCAGAAGTTCAATATGCGGACCGATGGCTTCCTGCCCCGCAACCGGGCGATCGAATGTTATCACCAGCCCGGGAATAAATTGTTCGGCATAAAGTTCAAGATATCGCCGATCATCTTCAAAACAAAGGTGAACTTCTCGGAATACAGGGAATATATTTATCCATTGAGCTACCTGATGGAGCAATCGGTGATCGATAATGTAAAAAGGGCGGGTTCTTTCGAAGAAAGAACAATACTTTTGAATGAGTATTTCCTGTCGATCGTAAAAGCCTATACGGGTACCTGGGACCCCATCCGTATCGTATCGGAGATATTGCAGTATTGTGAACGTGAAAACGATTTTACCAAAACCGTGGAAGAGTTTGCCTTACAGTATAAGATATCAGCAAGGTCATTACATCGTTATTTTGAGAGCACGACCAGCCTTAGCAGCAAGAAAGCCCTTCAATTGCTGCGCATCCGGAAAGCGGTTCAGCAATTGGCTACAAACCCTTCAGAATTCAATTATGAAAAATACGGTTATTATGATTACAGCCATTTCTGTAAACACCTGAAACAATTCCTTCAAAAAGACACCCTGAGCAGCTTGCAGCCGCACCTCACCTTGTTGCAAAAAGTAAATCGAAAAAAATAATAAGATCATTAATGGCTCTTTAGCCATTTGATGGTCTCTTCGGCAATGCGGATGTTAAAGTTTCCCTTATTGTATAGTTGTTTCTTAAAGTTATCTCTTGCTTCTTCCCAGGATTTGCTGTTCATCATAAAATGATCCAGTTCCGGCACCACCACCATCGTTGCGTTGCCGGGATGTTTTTCACCCACTGTTCTTGTGATCAATTGAGGCTCAACGATGCTGCATGATTCATAATCCGCCTCGCCGTGCAAAACGAGCACCGGGCAACTTACCAGCTGCCAGCTTTGCGCCAGGTTGAGTGAGTCGATCTGTGGCCAGAAAGTCCAATGCCGCCCCCACATATCATTGCTTCCCTCTTTATAACCAAGCTCGCTTATTACGAGGTCTTTGTATTCGGGGTTTTTCAAAAGGGCTTCCCTTGATTTGCGCAGGACGAAGAACTCATAGTATATCTTCTGGATCTTGCGCAAAAAATCTTCGGTTTGAAGAAAGGTCAGGTTTTCCAGAAGGGGTTTTTGTATCCGGTGCATTTCAAGAAGGAACTCGCTCCATGGCCTGAACGTGGTACCAAATACCATCACGCCTTTGGGTGTATGCCGCTTAGCAACCTCGGGGGCAATGACGCCACCCATGGAATGCCCCCAGATATAAAGCCTGTTTTTGTCTACAAAAGGAAGTCCCTCCATATAAGTATAACCGGCATCAAAACTCTCGATATCGGTTGCCAGGTCAACCTCGGTGCATGGAACACAATTGTAACTATCTCCGAGGCCGGATTTTTCAATGGTAACCACGGCATAGCCAGCTTTCAACCACTCGGTGAGCAGTTTGCCGTTATAACTGCTCATATAGTTCTCAATGCTACCACACCCGTATCCGGGGATCAGCAGGATAGCTGGGCAATTTTTTTTCTCTTTCGGCTTCCGGGTGATAGCTCTCAGGAATCCATTACGAAATCTCACCCAATCGTATTGCACATCTGCTATCGTCGATTGTTCATAGGGCCGCATGACAGCATTAATCGAAGAATTCATCTCGTTGCCTTCATGCCGGAACTTCACAGAAAGCATTTCACCAGCCCTGATGTTGGAAACCGCTCTTCCGTATATTTCCATGGAGGATATTTTATTTCCATTTATTTCCGTGATGATATCCCCTTTCTGGATATTTAGAGCGGCAAAGCTGCTGTTGGGTATGATACTGTCTGCAATAATACCAGTTGACACAGGTTTAGCCAGCAAGCCTATGATGGCTTTTCGCGGTGGGGTTTGTGAAGATGCAGTGAATGGGAACAAAAACAGTGCAAAAAAGATATTTTTCATGACCGAGGGGTGTTGGTAAAAGAAATTTCAATACAAAGATTTGCCCGATTGAGGCCAGGTAAAAGACCTATTATACCAATAAACGAACAGGCTGGCTGAATGGGGAAATCAGAGCACGGCAACGGCCAATTTTTACTTTTTTACAAAAATGAACAGATTTTGAACAAAATATACCATCAGTTTTATCATTATAGAATTTTTTCTACAGTCAAATCATATCTGATACTACAAACACTTATTTTTTTTCAGGCAATCTTTATTCCCTGTTCATAAATATCCAATAACCAAACTTACCTCTACTACTATGAACAACCAGAACAGCATGACTGATGAGAAACTCATTCAGTTTTATCTTAACGGCGACCCCAATGCTCTCGCCACTCTCGTTGAACTTTATAAAGACAGGGTTTATCGGTCTGTTTACTCAATTGTGCAGGATAAGTATGCTGCTGAAGAGATCTTTCGTGAGGTTTTTATCCGCATTATCGATAATCTTATGGCTGGCCGTTCGGCTGAGGAAGGGAATTTCCTGCAATGGGCTATTAAGATTGCCAATGGCCTTTGCATGGAATATACCCGGAAGTCTAAACAGGCAATATTGGTGGAACCAATACCGGTAAAAGAACAGATGGGACAACACAATTCTGCACTAACCATGGTTCCATCCTCAGGGTATCATGAAAGTCACGGTAAAATTAAAAGCATGATCGATATGCTGCCGGATGAGCAAAGGGAAGTACTGGTGCTGAATCATTATGCCGGCCTTAGTTTCCGCGAAATTGCCGAAACGTTGCAATGCAGCCTGAATTCGGCTCTTGACACAATGAAATTCGGATTGAACAACCTTCGCAAAATGATGTCTGAAAAGGAGGTTGTTTTACAATAACAGAGACCGGCATTTACGTAATCTAACCAATAATATCCAAACCAAACAAAAACCTGACTATGAAAACATTTTCTACCCTGCCCGACCAACAACTGGTCCAACTTTTTGTAAATGGCGAAACGGAAGCGCTGGATGTGCTGGTATGCAGGCACAAGGTGCGCATATATACGTCCATTTATCTCCTGGTAAAAGATAAATACCTGGCAGAGGATATATTCCAGGACCTGTTCATTAAGATCATTGAAACACTTAAGGCAGGAAAATATAAAGAAGAAAACAAGTTCGTTGTATGGGCCATACGTATTGCACATAATCTTTGTGTGGACCATTTCAGGAAAATAAAAGGGAAACCTCCTATTAAGACAATAGATGGGAAGGATATCTTTGAGGTGCTGCGCTTCAATGACGCCAATGCAGAGGAAAATATCATAACCCGCCAGACCAACAATCGCATTATGAAGCTGGTAAGCCAGCTTCCTGAAGAACAAAGAGAGATCATTATACTCAGGCATTTTGCAGATCTTAAATTCAGGGAGATATCAGCAATGCTTGACTGCAGTGTTAACACGGCGCTTGGGCGGATGCGTTACGCATTACTAAACCTTCGAAAGATGATCGAAGAACAAAAAGTGGCTATTTAAAAAGACCGAAACTCATAAGTAGTTAAGCAAAAGCCGGCTCTTAAAAGCCGGCTTTGTTATTTGTAACAGGGATGCTGCGGGAGATGAATAAGACAACCGGCATTAAAAATTTAAAATATATGAGTGTCAAAAAATGGCTATTTTCGCCCCGGAATAACCACTTTGTGGTATTGTCCAGTTCGAAAAACTATCTTCTATTTGTCATAGAATTTTAAGCGTACCCGATTCGCTCTTAGTATAAAAATTCATTTGGTCCGTTTTTATAGCCGAACCTTCTTGAGAGCAGAAGGGAAGCCTTCTGCAGATTTTTCTCATGCTTGAACACAACCCGTCCCGGTTCCCCGGGATGGGGCTTTTTTTATACGCTTCCCAGCAAGCTAAATAAATTGTCAAAAAAATACTAAATAAATTAGTGTTCATAAAAATAAACCCCTATCTTTGGCCCATCAATTACATTTACAACGCAAAACCAGATACATCACTTAAATCAAATCAAAATGAGCAACAAGACAGACGTTTTAGAAAAATCAGAAAAATTCAAGGCGCTGAAATTAACGATGGACAAGATCGAAAAGGATTTCGGCAAAGGATCGGTAATGATGATGAGTGACAAGGGTGTAACCGAGCAGGAAGCCATTTCAACCGGATCGATTGGGTTGGATATGGCATTAGGAATCGGGGGGCTTCCCAAAGGCAGGGTGGTAGAAATATACGGCCCGGAAAGCTCTGGTAAAACAACGCTGGCGATTCATGTAATAGCAGAAGCACAAAAGAAAGGGGGGATGTGTGCATTTATAGATGCAGAGCACGCCTTCGATAGTAACTATGCACAGAAACTTGGTGTCAATATTGATAATCTTTTGATATCACAGCCCGACTACGGCGAACAGGCACTTGAAATTGCAGATCGCCTGATCCTTTCCGGAGCACTGGACGTGGTGGTGATCGACTCGGTGGCCGCCTTGGTTCCAAAAGGAGAGCTTGAGGGCGAGATGGGCGATAGTAAAATGGGGTTACAGGCAAGGCTGATGAGCCAGGCATTACGCAAACTCACCGCCACCATATCAAAAACCAACAGCTGCTGCATTTTTATTAACCAGCTTCGTGAAAAGATCGGGGTTATGTTTGGCAACCCGGAAACAACTACAGGTGGTAATGCATTGAAGTTCTATGCTTCCGTTCGCCTGGACATCCGTCGTATGACACAGATCAAAGATGGGGACGAGTCCATAGGTAATCACGTTAAGGTCAAGATTGTAAAAAATAAAGTAGCCCCCCCCTTCCGCCAGGCCGAATTTGATATTATTTTCGGCGAAGGCATTTCCAAAGTGGGCGAGATTATTGATATGGGGGTAGAGTTGGGTCTTGTACAAAAAAGCGGAAGCTGGTTCAGCTATAATAATGATAAACTTGGTCAAGGGCGGGATTCAGTAAAACAATTGCTGATTGATAACCCTGAATTGGCTAACGAGATTGAAGCCAGGATACGGGAAAAGATCAAAGAGATGCAGGCCATCTGACAATATATTTGGGGTTAGCAAGTAAAAGCTATGATGCAAAAACATCATGGCTTTTTTATTGCATACTTTTACAGCTCAATTGCTATCATTGAACAGAAATCTGTCAGCACACCTGGCCCTGCTTTTAACGAACCTGTTTTTTGCCATTAACCTGTCTGCAGTTAAGCATCTTACCAACACACACCTGGCTGGCCCTTTCGGCATTAATGTGGTTCGGGTGGGTGTCAGTACGCTCCTTCTCTGGATCCTTTTTATTGTAAAACCGGGGAGTATCCGCATCCAAAAAGAAGACAGGCTTCGCCTCGTGTTCTGTGCCGTAACCGGTATTGCTGTGAACCAGCTATTGTTTCTGAAAGGCCTGTCCTTGACGTATTCGATTCATGCATCGCTGCTGATGCTTACCACACCGATCCTCATTGTTTTTATTGCCTCGTGGCTACTCAATGAAAAGACAGGGATAATGAAACTGACCGGCTTGGCGCTTGGCATCACCGGTGCCATGGTTCTGATACTGGTAAAAGACAATACCGGCAGCGGTAATAACATCCTGTTTGGCGATATGCTTATCATCATCAACGCCATCTCTTACACGATCTATTTTATTCTTGTAAAACCCCTGATGCTTAAATATAATCCCGTAGTGATCATCCGGTGGATATTCACTATCGGTACACTCTTTGTCCTGCCATTTGGCTGGACAGAATTCACCGAGATTCCGTGGAGCAAATACACTGCAATTGATTACACCAGCCTGGCGCTGGTTACCATAACCGGGACATTTCTTGCCTATCTTTTCAACGTCTATGGAATCAAAATACTCGGCTCTTCCATCGCAGGATTCTATATATATACACAACCCTTATTTGCCGCCACGATAGCAATGCTTTTCCTGAAAGAGGAATTAACTCTTTACAAGGTAATCGCTGCCATACTCATTTTTACTGGCGTATATCTCGTAAACAGGCAGCCTGTTAAGGAAGGGTGAAGAAATTACTTTTTCGGATGATCAAAGAATAATAACTCTTTTTTTGAGGAAGAAAAATCGCCCCATCGGTTTGCTTCCGCACGCACAGCAAAAACGGCGCAGGTTGGCATATTGTCAACTCTGACACCCTCGATAAGAAGGTTTACAAAATAAGTGATACCAGGATTATGGGAAAAGATCGCAACGGAATTAAGGTTGTCGGGCAATCCCTTTATTACATCATAAAAGACCTCCGGAGGGGCGTGGTAAAGGGCCGATACGAATACAATTTCCTCCGGGTCAGAATTGAATGTTTTTACGAAGGCCTCAGCGGTTTTCTTTGCACGAACGGCCGGGCTGGAGATCCAGGCATCAACAATTATGCCTTTATCCTTCAACCTCTTTGCAACAGAAGGAGCGTCTGTTTTTCCTCGGTCGTTCAATGGCCGTTCAAAATCATTTCCCCAGAACCGCTGATCGCTTTTGGCATGCCGGATGATAAATAACTGTTTCAAAACACCATTTTTATAAAATTATTAAAAGTTTACCCAAAGCACAATAGGTTGTTTTATCTTTCGGTACTTTGAACATATTTTCCGGCATGTATTTCAAAACAACCTGTAAAAAATTTGTCTTTCCGGCTATTATTCTGCTCTGCTCTTGTGCAGGAACCAAAAAGCTCATTCAACCTACACCCGACATAAGCGCAATCAAGCTGATCGGGCAATACGAGATCCCCTATAATATGGTATACAATAAAACGATTGTTGGTGGCCTTTCAGGAATTGATTACGATCAGAAAGATGGGATATGCTATATAATATGTGATGATCGCAGCGATAAAAATCCAGCCAGGTTTTATACGGCAAAGATTTATTTGCAGGAAAAAGGAATCGATAGTATTGTGTTTACCGGAGTGCACTTCCTGCTTCAGCCTGAAGGAACGGTTTACCCTAACAATAAGCAAAATCGTTTTCAAACACCCGACCCGGAAGCGATGCGGTACAATCCTCTATCCGGTACGCTTATATGGACCAGTGAAGGGGAACGGATCGTTTCCGAAAAAGATACCGTGCTGGAGGACCCTGCAATACTCGTTATTAATAAGAATGGTGATTATATTGATAGCTTTCCCTTACCTGTAAATCTCGAAATGCACGCAACACCCAATGGCCCACGTAAGAACAGCACCCTCGAGGGAATAAGTTTTGCCGATAATTACCGTACGCTTTATGCCAGTGTGGAAGAACCCTTATACGAGGACGGGCCTGCTGCGGATGTAAAAGACAATGATGTATTTTGCCGGCTTTATAAATTTGACGTAAAAACGAAAACCTGCATAGCGCAGTATGCATACAAGCTTGCACCGGTTGCACATCCTGCAGTTCCGGAATCGGCCTTTAAAATAAACGGTATACCGGATATAATGGATATTGGAAATAATAAGCTGTTGGTGATCGAACGGTCATTCTCAACAGGCCGCCTTCCATGTACGATCCGTTTGTTCATTGCAGACCTGAGCGGAGCTACCGATATCAGTAATATGAATCTTAAGAACAATACTGGATTTATTCCTTCCAAAAAGAAATTGCTTTTGAATATGGACGATCTGGGTATTTATACCGATAATATTGAGGGGGTTACATTTGGGCCCTTATTGCCCAATGGCCATAAGACATTGCTATTCATAGCCGATAATAATTTTAACGCACTGGAAAAGACACAGGTCTTTCTTTTTGAAATTGTTGCCGAATAAACATGGCGCTATAAATAATTGTACATAAAAACCTGACCGTTATGAGATGGAATATCAAAAAAACGATCCTGCTTACCACTTTTTTTTATTTGCCTGTTTCTGGATTCAGCTGGGGGGCACTTGGGCACCGTATCGTCGGGCAGATCGCGGACACCTACTTAACTAAGCAGGCCAGGAAGGAGATCTATAAAATATTGGGTAATGAATCGCTTGCTATTACCAGCACATGGCCTGATTTTGTCAAGGCAGATTCGATGTATAATTATTTAAGCCCCTGGCATTACATCAACCTTAAACCAGGGCTTAGTGAGACAGAAGTAAAAACATATCTGGCCAATGATACAGCCACAGACGCATATGTAAAGATCAACTGGCTTGTTGCACAACTGAGGAACAAAGAACTCGACCAACAAAATAAATTATTGTACATCCGCATGCTTATACATATTGTTGGCGATGTACACCAGCCTTTACATACCGGCCGGCCAGATGACCGCGGAGGAAATACCATAAAAATAACCTGGTTCAATAACCCCTATAATCTTCACCAGGTATGGGATGACAGGCTCATTGACCTGCAGCAGCTCAGTTATACCGAATATGCGGCTTCGATCAACATTACTACAAAAGAGCAGCGTAAACAATGGCAATCCGAACCTGTAAGCGATTGGATCTGGCAATCGTACAGGTTGGTAGAAGGGATCTATGCCGGCGTTAAGCAAGAGGATAAACTTGGATATCCGTATAATTACAAATACATTGGGATAGTGAATCAGCAGCTGCTTAAGGGCGGGGTGCACCTTGCGGGTTTGCTGAATGAAATTTTTGGATGACAATCCTCAGTACCCTCTTACGTTTTTACCCTCCATATAATTCATGAAGGCCCTGTTGCATACCCGGTTGCCGCCGGGTGTCGGGTAATTGCCGGTAAAATACCAGTCGCCAAGGTTTGTAGGACATGCCTGGTGAAGCGATTCTATCGTTTGATAAATCACGGAAACAGGGATGCTGATATCTCCGGGCGTAATAAGCTGTGCGATCTTTTGAGAGATCTCAGTGGCCGTGAAATTTTTATATACCTGTTGAACGATGTTCTCGGAATGCAATTGGTTATTGCGTTGCAGGTCTTTGCATTTATTAAAGAGGGTCGTGAGCAATTCCTGCCTGCCGCTGTCGTGCAAAAGCTCAACCGCGGCACGGAACGCGATAAAATCTCCCAGTTTGCTCATATCTATTCCATAACAGTCCGGGTACCGTATCTGGGGAGCGGAGGAAACAATAATGATCTTCTTTGGCTGCAGCCTGGATAGCATCCGAACGATACTTTCTTTCAGTGTGGTGCCCCTCACAATACTGTCGTCGATCACTACCAGCGTATCGGTATTCTTTCTTACGGTGCCGTATGTAATGTCATAAACATGCTGAACCATTTCGTTTCGGCTGCTGTCTTCGGTAATGAATGTGCGTAGTTTCACATCCTTGATAGCGATCTTTTCGATCCGGATCCTCCGGTTGACCATCTCCGAAAGCTTTTCTTCGTCAAAGTCCTTACCCCAGCTGAGAATGCGTTCTATCTTTATCTTATTAAGATAGTCTTCAGCGCCTTTTATCAACCCATAAAAAGCTGTTTCCGCGGTGTTGGGAATGAAAGAAAAAATAGTGTTCTTAAGGTCGTAGTCGATCGCCTTCAGAACCGTGTCACTGAGATGGTATCCGAGAGCAATCCGCTCACGATAGATCTTCTCATCGCTTCCCCGGCTGAAATAAATACGCTCAAAACTGCAGGCTTTTCTTTCTTTCGGCGCTACTATTTGTTCAATACTATAATCACCGCTGGCTTTTACTACCAACGCACAACCAGGCATTAATTCCTTGACCTCATTCTCTGTTACATTGAAAGCAGTACGGATGGCTGCCCGCTCGCTCGCAGCAACAATGACGTCGTCGCTGATGTAATAATACGATGGCCGTATACCGTGTGCATCCCTCATCACAAAAGCGTCGCCGCTGCCTACAATACCGATGAAGTTGAAACCACCGTCGAAAAGCGGGACCGCTTTTTCCAACACCCTCGTCACGTCCATTTGCTGTGGATGCTTTTCGTCTGCCTTTACAAGAAAATGATAGATCACTTCCATCATAGCGGCCAGGTCGCTCTGGCGCTGGAACTCGCCCGGGTCTATGTTTACCAATCCGAATAACTCTTCCGTGTTTACCAGGTTGAAATTACCAGCCAATGCAAGGTTACGGGCTGGAATCGTATGTCGTTTTATGAAAGGGTGGCAAAACTCTACATTATTCTTTCCCTGTGTACCGTACCGGAGATGGCCCAGCAGCACTTCACCGAGAAAATTCATATGGCCTTTCATCAGGCCGGGGTGGTTCTTAATGTCGGGCTGGTATTTTTCGATCTCGTTGATCTCCTTCCCGATCTGTGAAAAAAGGTCAGCTATGGGCTGGTGTGCCGAGCTTCGCAGCCGGTGCATAAAAGGGTATCCGGGTTCTGTATTCAGTTTTAAGGAAGCAATGCCAGCGCCATCCTGGCCCCGGTTATGCTGCTTTTCCATAAGCAGGTACAGCTTATTAAGTCCATACAGGGCGGTTCCATACTTTTGCTGATAATAACTGAAAGACTTGCGTAAACGAATGAAGGCCAGGCCGCACTCGTGTTTTATTTCGTCACTCATGGTGGGGTTCCGAAGGACGTCGGAAGAGCCGCAAAGGTAAGGCATTGCCAAAGAGCAGCAAATAAAAATCCCCCGCTGCGGGCGGGGGAAGAATATTGATAAAGTAGATCAAAGCCCGCTGACACAAAGCCCGATCTGGAATAATTTGACATCGGCAGCCACCCCATCTTTAAAGATGTTGTTCAGCTGATAATTAGCCACCAGCGAGAAATTGCCATAACCCACCCGGGCCGTTGCTGCGATGCGGGTAGAGTTGAAAAAACCACGGGCAGATTCTTTTTCTGTATAGCTGTTAATCGTCCTCCCGTTTACGTCCTGCAGGTTCTTTCCCTTGGTATGAGCATTGATAATGGTACCTACTTTAAAACCAATGGCCGCTTTTATTGATTTGGTATCGTTGTCCGGGTTGGAACTGAACCGGAGCTCGATCGGCACTTCCAGGAAGGCCGTTGTAAGCTTGTACTTTTTAAAATGATTTGTTGTATCCAGGTTATTGAACGGGAGCGTATTGGTCTTCGATTTCAGGTCAATGCTCATATTCTTGAAATACATATTGCTTGTACCGACACCCAGGCCAAAAGCAACGCTCAGCTTGGGGTTGCTTTTAAAACGCTGATCGAGCATTACATAAACATTCAGCCCTCTTGCAAAACCTTTCTGATGTGATTTGATGCTGTCCGGGCTCCCGATCCAGTGATCACTGGTGAACTGCAACATAAAATGATCGCCGGTTTGAGAGGTGAAACCCAACTTCTTCTTTTTTTGGGCAGAAAGCGAGAACACAGAAACAGAGGCAATAACAACAAGTACTATTTTCTTCATAAGTGATTTTGAAGTTGCAAAATAACGGCAAATAATCTAACGAAGCGTTAAATTAAACGGGTTTGATTATATTTGCAGCCTCATTCTTCAAAGCTGTACTGAATTTTGAAGAGAGGGCCTATAGCTCAGCCGGTTAGAGCATCTGACTCATAATCAGAGGGTCCCTGGTTCGAGCCCAGGTGGGCCCACAAAAGTCTCACAAGCGTTGTGAGGCTTTTTATTTTCAAATTAAAGGACAGCCATCCTGTCGATACAATAAATGCCCGGTATTAAAAATATACTTCTTGACCTCGGTGGTGTTTTACTGGATATAGATACGGGTAAAACCAACGAAGCCTTTGCCAGGCTGGGATTACCCAGGTTCGATGATAACTATTCATTGTTAAAGGCCGATAAACTTTTTGATGAGCTTGAAAAAGGGAAGGTTTCTGAACAGGATTTTTATAATAATATCCGTCAAATAGCCGGGCTGCCATTGCCTGATACAGAAATTTGTAAAGCCTGGAATGCCCTGATCCTTGAATTCCGTGGCGGGAGTATTAATTATCTTGAAGAACTGAAAAGCAGGTACAGCCTGTATTTATTGAGCAACACCAACGCCATACATTATACTGCTTTTCAGAAACAGTTTACCATACAAAACGGCGGCAGTTTCAACGAACGGTTTACCAAAGCCTATTATTCACACATAGTGGGTTATCGCAAGCCGGAGAAGGAAATCTATGAATATGCGCTGCAGGATGCAGGCATCAGGGCAGAAGAAACCCTTTTCATCGATGATCTCCTGAAAAATACGGAAGCTGCCGGAGCCTTAGGCATTCGAACCCACCAATTGCTGCCCGGCCAACGGATTGAAACCTTAGAGCTGTAAGATCATTTTATTTCCTCGAATTCGATGTAGTCTTCCCTGACTGGTTGCGTCTCTTTTTCTTTCCGGTCGGCGAAGTTGTTGGTTTGCTGTTGTTTCTGATGCTCATTCATCTGGTTCTGCATTTCCGTTACCTTTTGTTTGACCTGTTTGGTCGTTTGGTAAACCGGGATAATGAAGTCAAAAATGAGCTTATACACCAGGTATAATACAAATAGTTCGAATAATATTTTAAGAATGCTCATATATCAAAGTTAATTATCAAACAGACCGGATGTTGTTAAAATTAAAATAACAGAATCCCGGCCAATTCCAGGGCTTCAGTTTTGGCAATTACGGGAGAGCATTGTATATTTGCAGTGGACAAAGGAACAATGGAAGGGAACGGAGGCGTTCCCTTCTTCTTTTATCATGACCCAGGATATTCAAATACAGGCCATTGAAAAGCTGGTAGAACCGTTGCTGGAGGGGGACATTTTCCTGGTTTCTATGAAAATAAAGCCCACCAACAATATAAAGATCTACCTGGATGCCGATAATGGCCTGGGAATTGAAAAATGCATCCGGATAAACAGGGCGCTCTATAAGCAAATTGAAGAAAGGGGGCTTTATCCCGATGGGGATTTTTCGCTGGAAGTATCCAGCCCTGGTATCGACGAACCCCTGAAACTTCTCCGCCAATACAAAAAGAATATCGGCCGGAATGTAGAAGTGATATTGACAGACGAAACGAAGAAAGAAGGTAAACTTACCGGTCTGACCGAAGAGACGATCCTGATCGAATACACGGTAGGAAAGGGAAAGAAAGCCGAAATAAAGACAGAAGAAATCGCACTGGGAAATATCAAACAAACCAGGGTTCTTATAAAATTTTAAATAAACAAAACCCCTACCGGCAGGGAATAAAAATAAGGCCGGCGAGGATTATGGCAAGTATTAACTTAATCGATTCTTTCCAGGAATTCAAAGACGCGGAGAATATTGATCGTCCAACGCTAATGAAAGTGATGGAAGACGTGTTTAAGACGCTGATCCGAAAAAAATACGGTAGCGATGAATGTTTTGACGTGATCGTAAACGACCAAAAAGGAGACCTGGAAATATTCCGTCGCCGCACAATTGTGGAAGACGACGACTTGTATAATACCCTCACGGAGATCGAATACAGCGATGCGATCAAGATCGAGCCGGATTACCAGGTGGGGGAAGAGCTGTACGAAGAAGTGGATATCCAGAAAGAATTCGGACGCCGTGCCATTCTTGCCGGTAAGCAAACCCTTGCCGCCCGGATCAACGACCTGAAGAAAAACATCCTGATCAAAAAATACGAAGACCGTGTAGGCGAGATCGTTAGCGGTGAAGTATACCAGGTGTGGAAGAAGGAGGTATTGCTCCTGGATGAAGAAGGAAATGAAATGCTGCTTCCCAAATCAGAACAGATACCAACCGACTATTTTAAAAAGGGAGAAACCGTGCGTGGCGTGGTCAAAAAGGTTGAATTGAAGAACAACCAGGCCGTGATCATCATTTCACGTACCAGCCCTATGTTCCTTGAAAAATTACTTGAAATCGAGGTACCTGAAATATTCGATGGCCTCATCGTAGTGAAGAAGATCGTTCGTGATCCGGGCGAAAGGGCCAAAGTGGCTGTGGAAAGTTACGACGACCGCATTGACCCGGTTGGAGCTTGTGTTGGGATGAAGGGAAGCCGTATCCACGGGATCGTAAGGGAATTAAAGAACGAAAATATTGATGTGATCAACTGGACAAGCAATATTCAGTTGCTCATTCAGAGATCACTCACACCGGCCAAGATCACCAGCATGGAACTCGATTCGGAAAAAATGCATGCGAATGTCTTCCTCAAGCCCGACCAGGTTTCACTGGCCATCGGGCGTAGGGGGGTAAATATCAAGCTGGCATGTGAACTTACCGGCTATGAGATCGACGTATTCCGGGATAACGAAGGCGAAGAAGAAGAATTCGACATCGACCTCGATGAATTCACCGACGAAATTGAGCCATGGATCATTGATGAATTGAAGCGGGTTGGTTGTGATACAGGAAGGGCCGTGCTGGACCTTACTTCGGAAGAGCTTGAACGCAGGACCGACCTGGAAAAAGAAACCATCCAGGAGGTAAGGAGGATATTACAGGAAGAATTTGATAAAGAATAAGCTTATAGGAAGCGTTGTTCTGGAAATTTAAAATAGGCCGTATTGCTTACGGCAAACAAAAAACGAATGTCAGAAGTAACAACACCAAGGTTGATGGCTGCGGCCAAAGAGTTTAACATAGGTAAAGATACCTTGGTAGACTTTCTTGTGTCCAAAGGTTTTAACGAAGAGGACCTGAAGCCAACGTCCAAGTTGACGGAACCCATGTACAGGGTGCTTCAAACCGAATTCCAGCAGGATAAAGTCGCCAAGCAAAAAGCGCAGCAGATCGACCTTCCCAAAGGTGCAGCCGTAGGTGAGCCTAAGAAGAAAAAAGACGAAGAAGATCTTTCATTTAAGAAAAAAGAGGCGGCAAAAGAGACCAAACCTGCCGAAGAAAAACCTGCAGAGGAACCAACCAAAACCGAAGCAACGAAGAAAACAACCACGGCAACAGATACGGAGGTTACAAAGATCAAGGCCCCCGAACTGGAAACGCCAAAAGTGCTGGATAAGATAGACCTGGATGCGATCGATTCCTCAACAAGACCTAAAAAAACAACAAAGAAAGCGGCGGCTAAAGCCACGGAAGAAGAAGCAGAGAAAAAAACTCCGGCGAAAAAAAGCAAGAAAGAAGAACCCGCTGAAGAAGCAAAGCCGGCCCAACCCCCTGTTGCAGAAACACCTCAGCCGGTTATAGAAAATATCCAGGCGAAGAAATTATCCGGGCCCAAGATCATGGGTAAGATAGAATTGCCCGTTGACAATGATACTCGCCCGAAAAAAGATGCGGATGAAAAGCGTAAACGCAAACGCATACCGGTAGAAAGAAAGGGAGTGCCCAGCCAGCCCGACAGGGACAGGAGACCGGGTGAGGGAGGACATACCGGCCATCAGAACCGTGGCGACAATCGCTTTAACAGGAACAAGCCGGGAGCCGGAAGAAGAGAGGAAAAAGTGATCGACGAAAAAGAGATCCAGGATAAACTCCGGGAAACGCAGGCCAAGCTGGCCGGCGCGGGCGGAAGAGGAAAAAGCCTGAAAGCCAAATACCGAAAGGCGAAGAGGGAAGAACATGCAGAACAGGCGGGAGCAGAAAGCGGACAAAGCAACAAGCTGCAGGTAACAGAATTTATTTCCGTAAGTGAACTTGCCAACCTGATGGACGTAAGCTTTGCCGATGTGATCAGCAAATGTATGAGCCTGGGCATCATGGTATCCATCAACCAGCGTTTGGAAGCAGACGTGATCGAGTTGGTGGCAAGCGAGTTCAACTACGAGGTGGAATTCATCGGTGTGGAAGATGCAAATGAAATGGATGCTGAGGATGACGGCGATGAAGAAGAAGATCTGAAACCAAGGGCACCGATCGTAACCATCATGGGCCACGTTGACCATGGTAAAACATCGTTGCTCGACTATATCCGGAATACAAACGTGATCGCCGGTGAGGCCGGTGGCATCACGCAGCATATCGGCGCTTATGAAGTAACCTTGCCCAGCGGAAGGAACATCACCTTCCTGGATACCCCCGGTCACGAAGCGTTCACCGCCATGAGGGCCCGTGGTGCAAAAGTCACCGATATCGCCGTGATCGTGGTTGCCGCAGACGATGCGGTAATGCCACAGACAAAAGAAGCCATCTCGCACGCACAAGCAGCAGGGGTGCCCATGATATTTGCCATTAACAAGATGGATAAGGATGGGGCCAACCCCGAGAAGATCAAGGAACAGCTTGCTGCGATGAACATACTTGTTGAAAGCTGGGGCGGTAAATATCAAAGCCAGGAGATCAGCGCCAAGAAGGGTATAAATATTGAACTGCTCCTAGAAAAAATCCTCCTTGAAACAGATATTCTCGAGCTGAAAGCAAATCCCGACAGGGAGGCGAGTGGTACCATTATCGAGGCCACACTCGATAAAGGCCGTGGTTATGTGGCAACGATACTGGTTCAGAACGGGACCCTGCATGTAGGAGATATGATCGTATCCGGCCAGCACTTTGGTAAAGTGAAGGCCATGTATAATGAACGTAACCAACGGGTGGATACGGCGCCGCCGTCCACACCGGTACTGATACTTGGACTGAATGGGGCACCGCAGGCCGGTGAAACATTCAAAGTGTTTGAAGACGAAAGCGATGCCCGTTCCGTAGCATACAAACGGGGACAGATATTGCGTGAACAGGGAATGCGTGCGAAGAAACATATCACGCTTGATGAGATAGGACGGCGCCTTGCACTTGGAAGCTTCAAGGAACTGAATGTGATCATAAAAGGCGACGTGGATGGTTCTGTGGAAGCATTGAGTGACTCATTGCAAAAGCTGAGCACCGAGGAGATCGTGGTGAGAGTGATCCACAAGGCAGTTGGCGCCATCACCGAAAGCGACGTAACACTGGCCAACGCATCCGATGCCATCATCATCGGTTTCAATGTACGGCCTACCATACAGGCAGCGAGAATGGCCGAACACGAAGCGATCCAGATCAAGCTTTACTCTATTATATATAACGCCATTGAAGAGATCAAGAGCGCCATGGAGGGTATGCTTGAACCAACCGTTGAGGAAAAGATACTTGCCAACGTGGAGATACGCGAAGTATATAAATTCGACAAGGCAAGTGTTGCGGGATGTTTCGTACTGGATGGTAAAATGGCAAGGAATAACCGCATCAGGCTGGTGCGTGATGGTATTGTGATCTTTACCGGGGAACTGGGAAGCCTGAAACGCTTTAAAGACGATGCTAAAGAGGTTGTGTCCAGTATGGAATGCGGCTTGACCATCAAGAACTATAACGATATCAAAGTGGGCGACATCGTGGAGGCTTTCGAGGAAGTAGAAGTAAAGAGAACCCTGTAGTTCATGTAAATGGATCTTGGTTCACAGTGAATGGTTCTTCACGATGATCTATGAATCATTAGCCATCAACCACCCCAATCTTTTGTTAAATGAACGGCCGCTCAGAAAGGAGTTAGAAGGAGCGGTTTATTTTTGATAACCATTGTGGTTAAAAAAAGATCAATGAAAAAATATTTATTCTTCGTTGCCTTATTTGCCGGTTTACTGCAGGCTGCCGTTGCACAGAACAACAAGCCAAAAGGGGTAGTCGCCGATAAGATACTGGCGGTTGTTGGCGATAAGATCGTTATGCGCAGCGATATAGAGAACAGCCTCATCGATATGCAGCGCCAGGGAATAGACATTCCGGAAAACGCTCGCTGCCAGGTATTGGATCAGGCAATGGGTATCAAGGCGCTTGTGTTGCAGGCCGAGAAAGACTCTGTTCCCGTAACAGACGAAGAAGTGGAAACGATCATCGACAACAAGATCCGCAGCTTTATTCAGCAATTTGGCGGCAAAGACGAACTTGAAAAGATCGCCGGCAAAACGATCTACCAGCTGAAAGAGGATTTTAAAGAACCGATCCGAGACCAGGAGCTGGCAAAGGCGATGCGCAACAAAGTGGTGGAGAACGTCCGTATCACTCCCAATGAAGTGAGCGCCTATTTCAATAAGATTCCGCCAGACAGCCTGTTCTTTTATGAAAGTGAACTGGAGTTGAGCCAGATCGTGGTTTACCCGAAAGCTCACCGTGATGCAGAAGAATATTGTATCAAACAACTGAAAGAATTCAAAGAGCAGATCGAGTCGGGTAAGTCCAACTTCCAAACGGTTGCCAGCATTTACACACAGGACCCCGGAAGCAAGGAAACGGGCGGATATTACGAAGTGAACCGTTATTCAAAGGAGTTGGATCCCGTATGGCTTGGCAAAGCATTTACATTAAAGGAGGGGCAGATCTCTAACCCTTTTAAAACAAGATTTGGTTACCACATCATGCAGCTGGTAAGCCGTAATGGCGATGATGCTGCTGTAAGGCACCTGCTGCTTATCCCCCAGGTAACGTCTATTGAAATCAAAGCAGAGAAAGAAAGACTGGATTCTGTGAGAGCTAAACTGATCGCCGGTACCATCGATTTCGGAGAAGCGGTGAATAAATACAGCAACGACGATGAACACAAATTCACTGCGGGCAGGATATTAAGCCGGGAGGGAACGGGATACCTGACGATCGACCAACTCGATAAAGATATGGTGTTAATGCTGAAGGACCTTAAAGTGGGACAATATTCCCAACCAACCGATTTCACCGATGAAAGAGGAAGAAGAGGGGTTCGTATTGTTTATATGAAATCCAAGACAGAGCCTCACAGGGAGAACCTGAAAGACGATTATGACCGCATTGCACAACGGGCCCTCGAAGAAAAAAAGAACGACGTGCTGGAACAGTGGTTCAAGAAAAAAGTGGTTACCTACCACCTGATGGTGGACGATGAGTATAAGGATTGCCCGGAGATGAAAAAGTGGCTACCGGAGAATACTGCATCAAAAAACTAAATGAAAAACGCATTTTATAAAACGTTCCGGGTAAATTACCGGAACGTTTTAATTTTATAATGTTGCATAGGAAATAAAGCCAACAGTGATCGAGAATAAAAAAATAATCAGGCAGGAAGAGAACGCCATACTGGTCGGGCTTGTTTATAAAGAGCAGACGGAACCCATGGTAAATGAATACCTGGATGAACTTGCCTTTTTAGCGGAAACGGCCGGGGCAAAAGCGGTGAAACGGTTTACCCAAAAACTACCCCATCCCGACAGTAAAATATTTGTTGGCAAGGGAAAACTGGAAGAGATAAGGCAGTACATCCTTTTGAAGGGGAATATAAACCTGGTGATATTTGATGATGAATTGACCGGTTCCCAGATTCAGAATATTGAAAAAGAGCTCAAGGTAAAAGTGATCGACCGCAGCGATCTTATCCTGGACATATTTGCCAGTCGTGCTAAGACGGCACAGGCAAAAACGCAGGTGGAGCTGGCGCAATACCAATATATCCTGCCCAGGCTGAAAGGGATGTGGAAGCACCTGGAGCGGCAGGGCGGCGGAGTAGGTACAAGGGGCCCTGGTGAAACCGAGATAGAAACCGACCGGCGTATCGTAAAGGATAAGATCAGCCTGCTGCGCAAGCGGCTGGCTGAGATCGATAAGCAGGCATATACCCAGCGAAAAGACAGGGGAGAATTCATCCGGGTGGCACTGGTGGGCTATACCAATGTTGGCAAATCAACATTAATGAATGTGCTTAGCAAAAGCGAAGTGTTTGCTGAGAATAAACTGTTTGCAACGCTGGATACCACTACCAGGAAAGTAGTGTTTGAACAGACGCCTTTTTTGCTGAGCGATACGGTAGGGTTCATCCGTAAACTGCCCCACCACCTGGTAGAGAGCTTTAAGAGTACGTTGGATGAGGTCAGGGAGGCCGACGTTTTACTTCATGTGGTGGACATCTCTCACCCGCAATACGAAGACCAGCTCCATGTAGTGAATAAAACACTGGCGGAGCTTGGTGCAGCCGATAAGCCCACCATTACCATCTTCAACAAGATGGACAAATACGAGGAACAGGCTTTTGATAAATGGCTGGAACCGGAAGTGAAGGAAGAGATACTTAATGACCTGAAACAGCGCTGGCAAAATGAAACCAGGGGGCATTGTGTGTTTGTATCGGCCACCGGGCGGAGCAATATTGATGGATTACGGCAGTCTGTATTGAATGAAGTGAGGGAAATGTACCGGGTACGGTACCCGTATAAAGCAGAATTCTTTTACTAAATCAAAAGAAAGTTTTTCTTTTACTCTTAGTGCAAATCATTAACCGTTGACTGAGACTACATGGCATAAGATAGCTGAAAGTATTGCAGAGATCCGTTTTTCAGATGCCGGGCTTGCTGTGATGACCATTGGAGAAAAAACGGTCACGATCGGGGTGCATAACGACCGCCTCTTTGCCTGTGCGCACCGATGCCCCCATGCAGGAGGGGTGCTGGCCGATGGTTATATCGATGCATTGGGAAATATTGTTTGCCCGCTTCATCGTTACCGCTTTAATACGTTTAATGGCCGGAACACAAGCGGGGAGGGGTTCTTCTTAAAAATCTTTCCTGTGCTGGTGACGGAAGAAGGCGTGTTTGTAAATATACCGGGCCTTTGACCGGGCCAAAAACCGGCGGCCCGTATTAACGGGTTATCAACATTGTGCATAAAAGGTGCGTTACGCTGAAAAAAGCCCGTCTATATTTGCGCCAGTAAAAATCATTTGTTGTGCAGTGCAAATGATCGTTATGCTCAATATTCTTTTATAATTACCACCCCGTTCAATACGGACAGCTTCTCTCCAGAACTGCAATAATTCCTTTTCAAATAATCAGCTTGTTCCTGCTGCCGGCAGAAAATTGTTGGCTAACCGAGTGGATACAATACCTGATGAAAAACCATCTTTTTTAAATCGTAAAATTCATTTACCCGCCCGGAATTAAAAATTGGTATTAAGTTAATTGAAGCACATCCGCTTTGAATAAGCAATCACAAGCTTCCGATATTCAACGGAGAGCAGGAAATAAAAGAGAGTTGATTTAGCGGACTGCTACCTCCCGGAGATCGAACTCCTGGAATTGAGCCGGAGAGAAGATCCCCCTGAAAAAATTTGCAACCTTTGTTTTGATCGAAGAATAGAATTGTTTACGGCCCCTGCTGTAACGGGCATGTAATATGCGGAACCTGATCAGGATCTTACCAGGCTCGGCTGTGCCGGCATTGTCTGTAACAATGGAGGCCTGGCCATTAGCGAATAAACGCCCATCGATGCCTTTTTTATAAAACTCTAAACAGGCAGGGAAAGAATCGCTGATCGCTTTTGCCAACTCACCCTTATACGAAGTAAGGAACCAGACATTGCCTTCGTTGTCGGTACGTAACGGAGTGATGATATTGTTTGGTAACTGGAACAATGGATCGGTCTCAGCCCTGAACATAGCAAGGCTTATTTCACCTATCTTTTTCCGGAGAAAGCGGAGTTTTTTGTCTCTGTTAAGCATGGCGTAAGGTTAGGTTTGTGTAAGACGCTCATACCAAATCAAAATTCGCACCAAAGTTTTTGAGAATATGTTAAATGTTTAATGGCTACGGGGTAACAGTACATGTTTGGCTTACTCAATGAAATGAAATTGAAAGCTTTATTGACTTATTTCTGCAAACAACCTGTCTGCATCTTCTTTATGACACAACTCCGTTCCGGGATTCATGGTAGCAGCCGTGCCGCAGGCTACACCATATTGTAAGGCCTTTTGAAGACCGCCTCCGTTGACAAGACTATATACGATGCCTGCCACCATACTGTCTCCTGCACCAACGGTACTCTTTCTTTGCACTTCGGGAGTGCTTGCTGTAAAGACCTCATCAGCTGTAATAAGCATGGCTCCTTCCTTACCCATTGATACAACAATTATATGGCAGTTGTATTTTTCTAAGACCATCCTCGCCGTTTTCTCCACCCGGCCGCTCTCAATTCTGTCCGTGCCGGCCAATGCACTTAGTTCGCCCAGGTTAGGTTTCAGCAGGTACACACCATGTTTTAACGCTTCTTTCAAAGCGGGGCCGGAGGTATCTGCCACCAGCTTTGCATTTTTTTGTTTTGCGATCGCCGATAACTCTGCGAACATTTCCATCGGTACACCCGGAGGCATGCTGCCGCTCACTACCAGGAATTTGATTTCACTTATGCTGTTTAAGGCTTCCACGCAGTTTCTCCATTCGTGTTCATTCAGCGGATTGGCGGGCATGCCAAAGCGGTACTGGTTGTTGGTGGACTCATCCACGATGATGATGTTCTCCCTTGTTTCTTTTTCTGTTTCGATCACCACCGCCTGCACTTGTTCGTTACGCATCAGGTGGTCGAGAAATTTTCCCGAATAACCGCCCGAAGGATAGATGGCTGTTGCGTTCATGCCAAGCCGTTTCAGCGCCCTTGCAACATTGATGCCTCCCCCACCCGGTTCCAGTTTTGGAGCGGAACATTGTAATTTTTTATCAGGAACCAGTGAAGCTACCGAAGCGCTTTTATCAATGCAGGGACTGAAAGTGAGGGTGACGATAGAGGACATGATCTGTGATTGAAACCTAAAGTTACGTGTTCGTTCTATGAAACATCCTTAGGATTGGTCAAACAAAGCCACAGTTAATACCGCACAGAACAATGCGGAAGAATTTTTTAACCCCGCTTGATCTGCCGGCCAATGGAACAATGTATAAACTCTATAAGGTTTGCGTACGGCAGGCAGCCCGGCAAACCTTACAGGGTTAAAAGTGTAACTTATTTATTTTATGGAGCTGCGGTTCTTGGAATTTTTTTCTCAGCCGTGGCGCTTTCCCTGATCTTCTGCCCGCCGGCCTTGCCGAAGGGGCAATAATAGTCAATGGCTGCCTGGGCTTCATTGTACGTAAGATCATATTCCACCACGTTACCCCTGGTAACCACATCGGCGGTATAATTATAGAAGGCGCGGGTGCCATAGCCGCCGAAATCGCCGTACATGATATCCCCGTCATAGGTCCTCAGTCCGTCGAGGTTCTGGATGATGGTATAGCCGTAATTGGTTTCCACCACGTAGAACCCGCAGGCGTTGCTGCTGTATACCACATCGCCCCGTTCCTGCGAAAGCCAGTAAGCGTGGTCATCATAATATACTTTTTCTTTGCGGCAGCTGCTGAACAGGATAACAGAAAAGGCCGCCAGGACCGCATAGGTAAAGATCTTTTTCATGAGTAAAGTTTTTAATGATCAATGTTTACTCATGAGAAGGCAAAGGACGGGCGGGATTTTGTTAGCAATTGTTAAAATGAAACCTGCATGGCCCGATCGGTGATCAGCCTGGTTAATTTTTAGTGAATGACGGGCCCGGGCATAGGATGAAGACCCCCGTATGTGCCGTTTTTAAAAAAGAAAATTTTGTGCCTTTTTTTAAAATTGTTTTTTGTGCCGGCACGTTTAGCCTTTTCAAAAACCGGCACAATCAATTCTAGCCGCCGGTACCCCACTGCCCGACGGTGCTGTTTTTTTTCAACGCCGGGGCTATGTGCCGAAGTGCTCCGCCACGGTTCGTGTCGACACGAACCACGGCTAAGAAGGGGGGTGTTCAACCCCCTTGTTACTTTATAGATGAATTTTAGCTGCTGAAGTGAAACACACTCTATGCGAACAATAACCCCGCAGTCAGTTGAAGAGAATACAGACCATATTCTCCACATTGGTCCCGGTTCGTGGCTCACCAAGCGGGATAAAAAAGAAATGCTTTGGTAAGCATAAAAAAGGACGTACTGCTGTACGTCCTTTACTAAATGCCCGAACCCAGACTGTAGAGGCAGTGGCAATAGGTTGTTTATGAAATTTAAACGCTTACCAGCACTTGCTGCTGTAACCGCCGCTGCGGCCACCACCACCGGGATTTCGGTTGAAACCATTGCTGCTCTTTTCGCGGGCAATGGATACCGACATACTCCTTCCTTCCACTTCCTTGTCATTGAGTCCGGCAATGGCGGCATTGCCTTCGGCATCGGAGCTCATTTCCACAAAACCGAATCCACGGGACCTGCCCGTTTCACGGTCGGTGATTACATTGGCCGAAACCACTTCGCCATAAGCGGCAAATAATTCACTAAGCTCAGCATTACCTGTGTTAAAGCTTAAATTAGATACATAGATCTTCATAATTTTTTTTATTGATTAATTAATACCGTGATGATGGTATATAAAGCAGACTAAAGGAGAGTAAATTGTTACAGGAGGAACGTAAACCTTACACTGATGAAGCGGGCTTATAGAACGATTATCACGCCGTAAAGGTAGGCTTAATAAGCTTACCGGGCAGATTTATTTCAGACAGGCGTTAACCGGCTGCGGTCCAGGTGGTTAAACGATCTTCTTCACGTCGAGGGCCACCATGCCCCGTTGTCCGCGGCCCACCTGGAAGCTGACCTTATTATCCTGCCGCACCGGCTCCTGCAGGGAACTGGCGTGCACAAAAAAGCTTTCATTGGTCTTGGTATCCCGGATAAAACCATAGCCTTTCTCATCATTGAAATTCGATACGATGCCTTTACGGGTCCGGCCTTCTTCTTCCCGCAGGTTACCCGGCGGTATGCTGATCAGGATGTCTTCGCTCCTGATCTCTATCTTTTTCCGGGGGTCGGGCGGAACGGAGGAAAGGTTGCCGTTCTCATCAATATAGGCCATCATATGCTCAATACCCGGCCCCTTCTGGGCTTCGGCCTTGCGCTGCTGCTTTTTTTCTTCTTTCTCCTTTCTTGCCTGGATCCTCTTTTTTTCTTTTTCTCTTTTAATGAATGAGTCTTTTGATTTGGTCATGTAGATTCAAATAATGTTATGCAATTGAAGACTGGCCGGGTACGGGCGGAAATGGTGAAGGTAGGCTTAAGTTGCCGGATGGGCCTGAATAATTTATGCTATGCGGCATTTCCCTTTAAAACCCTTTCTATATCCCATTTGCATAGACTTATGCAGGCGGATTGTGCCTGCTCATACGGAAAACCTGGCCACGGGTATTTATACCATCCGGGGATATATTGAAGAAGATAAATCACGGGGATACGTTTTATAAAGCAATAGGAAACGGCAGCTGAAAAATTCCCCTTTCTTGCCCGGTAATTGTTACACTTGTTTCGCCGGACCCTGACCCACGAGGCACAAATAACAAAAAGGCAACAGGAATATGACTTCTGCCTCTTTATTGGTGAAAGATGCAATCGCAGCAACGGTTTGGATACAGGTATACTTTTGCCTACATTGTATGCTGACCGGTGAACATTGCCGGGATACTTTTTATCATCCATTCCGTTTTTTGCTGGAGCCCTATCAATAAAACTGCTTGTTATGAGAAAATTCATTCTTACCAAAACTGCGCTCATTCTGATTTTAGCTTCAGCTTATGGGCAGCAGGTATGGCCAACAACGGCATGGCCCGTTTCGAAACCGGAATCCGAAGGCATGCTTGCCGATTCACTTATTGCATTTGATGCCGATATTACCAATGGTAAGTATGGGTATATAGATGAGATGATCATTACCAGGAACGGGAAACTGATATACCGTAAATCATGGAAGCATGATTATGACAGGATTTATGGTGACAATAGCAAAGTTTCCAGTGTATTAAACCCCCTTGATCCCGGAGGCCCTTATAATTATTATAATCCCTGGTGGCATCCCTTTTACCGTCGGGGAGAACTTCATAGTTTACAATCGGTAACCAAAACAATTACTTCTGTAGTCATCGGTATTGCGGTAAGCAAAAAGGAGTTTCCCGAATTGTCCCAATCTGTGCTCAGTTTTTTTGATACGACAAAAGTGAAAAATATTGATGCCCGCAAAAGAAAGATGACCATTCAGCATTTGTTAACCATGACAGCGGGATTTGACTGGAACGAAGGAACGGTCTCTTATACGGATCCCTCCAATGATTGCGGAATTATGGAGGCAGGTTTTGACTGGGTTCAATACGCCATTGATGAACCCATGGCCAGCGAACCGGGGGAAACATTTGCCTATAACAGTGGCGCTACCCAGATCCTGTCTTATATTTTCCGGAAAGCCACGGGTAAAGACATTGAGGAATATGCCGCTCAAAACCTGTTTTCGCCCCTCGGTATTAAGGACTTTTACTGGAAGCGTACGCCAACCGGGTTGGCTGATACCGAAGGCGGGCTATATTTAAAACCGGGCGACCTGGCCAAAGTATTTTATCTCTGGTTGCAACAGGGAAACTGGAACGGCAAGCAATTGGTTACACCCGAATGGGTAAAGAATTCCGTTACACCGTTTATTGAACTGGGCACGGGAGTAAAATATGGTTATAAATGGTGGTTGCATCAATACGGAAGCGGTACTGCACAATGGGCCTGGTGCGGTTCCGGTTTTGGAGGCCAGTTTCCGGTAATTATTCCGGAATATAATATTGTAGCCGTTTTTAACGGTTGGAACATTTTGCAGGGAAAGCCTTCATTAGGCACCCGTACCATTTTACGCCGGCTGGTTAATGCAGTTGCTGACAGGAAGTAATAAACCCGGGATGAATGCAGGAATTCAGGAAAGAAAAAAGCCGGGTTGAAACCGGCTTTGTATGCTCCCCTTATTGACGAAAGATGCAGCTATGATAAACTTCTGGAATTATTAATTTATTATAAATCAGTGTTTTAAATTGTTCAAGTTTGCGGAAAACAATATTTTTCCATCCCCTTTTGTATATTGTTTTATTAACACCAGAATATCAATAGAGTTAATAACCGAATGTCATTATCTAATCTCAACGACAATCAGCGAAAAGCCGTATTATCTGAAGACAAACGACTTCTTGTACTAGCCGGCGCTGGATCTGGCAAGACAAAGACCCTTATTCAAAAACTGCTCTATCTTCTAAGCGAAAAAAATATTAAGCCTTCAAATATTCTGGCAATCACATTTACTAAAAATGCAACAAATGAAATGATTGATAGGTTGATTATTGCCGGTGACAATAGCAACAAATATGAAGAATTCATTAACAATAAACTAATTGATAAAGGGCAGAAGGAAAATGAACGAAGAAATAGGGTACAAGCCACTCCTTGGATTGCAAATTTAACAGTGCGTACTTTTCACTCTTTATGCTACCAACTTCTTAAAAATAGCGGTGGGGCGGCGTTTGATAATCAGTTTCGTCTTTTGATAGATGAACAAGCTGATGAAACAAAAGAAGATGAACATAGGGCGATTGCGCCGGAGAAATCCAGTGATATAAAGCACAAAATTTTATCCGGTTTATGCAAGGACACCGCCTATTTGCTGAAACTTAAAAGATATATTTTAGATTTTTATGTCGATAGAATTTATATAGACAAAAAAATAAAAACGAGTAATTACAATACTGAAATTACATATACTACACTGAGGGGAGAGAAAGTAAAATCTAAATCTGAAAGAGATATTGCAGATTGGCTATTCCGCCATAATTTGAAATATGTATACGAGAAATCAACTCAATTCAAAGACTTTTCTTTTAAGCCCGATTTTTACATCCCTCAAGCTGATTTATACTTGGAACACGTCAGTAACATAAGTTACAAAACAAAAGATAAAGAGGAGCAGTTTGAAATAGCGGGTCGTAAATGTGTCAAAACTTATGAGGAATTAACTCATGATTCGACAACTTTCAATCTTGCTATGGAGCGAATTGTGATGGGGAAAGTAACTGACAAGATATCTCAGCTTGCATCTCTTAAATATGAAGAAGAGTTTAAGAGTTACGGTGATAAAATAAAGGAATTTCTTATTAAGGTAAGTCGCGTTCAGTCAATGATCAAATCCGATAATGTTCCATTAGATGAGCTTTTAACAAAAGCGTCTACTCATCAGCATGAACGGGTAAGAGTATTTTACGAATTGGCCGTCCCAATTTTGAAAGGCTACGCTGATTACTGTGTGAACAAGTCCTATCTGGATTTTGATGACCTCATTGTGCAAACCATTAAATTATTAGAGGAAAACCAAGAAATAAGGAATGCTTATCACGACAGGTTCAAATATATACTTGTTGATGAATTCCAAGATGTAAACAGTTTGCAAGTAAAACTGTTAGACCTTCTCCTAACGCCAGAGACACAATTATTTTGTGTAGGCGATGATTGGCAGAGCATCTATGGATTTAGAGGATCGGAGGTTGATTATATCGTGAATTTTGAAAAGCACTACGAAAAATCAAGTGTTATTAAACTTGATGTAAATTATAGAAGTACTCAAACTATTGTTGGAGCAAGCACTGAAGTCATACGAAACAACAAATTCCAGATTGATAAAGAGATCACGGCTTATAAAAAGACTCCTAGTAAAATCCAAATTTACCGAGCTAAGGAAATGGACGTCGATGGGGTTGAATATCTGGTAAAAAAAGTAAGTGAACTACAGAATGACGGGCTAAATCCAGAAGAGATACTTGTCCTGTACCGTAGGAGCAAAATGTATGATCCATACCGCAAAGCGTTGGATAAAGCAGGATTAAAAGTAACAGCTAAGACTATACATGCCTCAAAAGGTCTAGAAGCAAAGGTGGTATTTATTATTGGACTTATAGAAGGATCTGGGGGTTTTCCTGATATATGGCTCGACGATGTAGTATTTAGGGTTGTAAAAGACGTAAAGCTTGATATGTTGATGGAGGAAGAACGAAGACTATTTTATGTTGCTCTTACTAGAGCAAAAGACGAGCTTTATCTTATAACAGAATTGGGCAACGAATCTACATTCATTGATGAAATACCAAAGGATTATTATTCAATAAACAAAACAGAATTTAAAAATATTATAATGCCAATCCCTATTTGCACCAAATGCAAAACAGAAATTAAGCAGCACTACAAATTTTGTCCAACCTGTGGAATCGAATTGTAGTTGATCACTTCCTTCCAAAATCAGCAGGATTTTCTCCCCATGCTTTAGTTTCCCACTTTACAACAG
>CAZYAT010000020.1:0-57647 GCA_964645235.1 uncultured Ferruginibacter sp.
CTCGGTTCGTGTCACACGAACCTAACTATGATTTCTTTTTACAACAACCCTCCCGGCTTCAAAAAAATGTGCCGGAATATTGAAACGAAAAATGTGCCGGCACAAAATGGAAGTTTAAAAAAGGGCACAAAAAATGATTCTTTCAAACCGGCACAAAGACATCACTTCCCCATAACTCAAAAATTCCGTTCCTTTATGCAACTCCCGGCGGCTGGAGAACTATTTCATTTACAAAACAACAGCAAACAATATGAAAAACAGAATACTGATAACCTTGGCCTTCATCGCCACCTTCTTCCTCGGCTTTGCCTTCCGGTCCGCAATAACGAAAACCGGCAGCACAACATCCGCCGGCAGGGTGACCGGTATCGGCGGCATCTTCTTCAAATGCAAAGACCCGAAAAAACTGAAGCAATGGTACGAGACCCATCTTGGTTTTGTAACCAATCAATACGGAGCCGTATTCGAATGGAGGCAGGGCGCCGACAGCTCAAAGAAAGGATTCTCTCAATGGAGCCCCTTCAATGAAAAGACCACATACTTTGAACCTTCCGTAAAAGAGTTCATGATCAATTACCGGGTGGAGAACCTGGAAGCCCTGGTTGCACAACTGAAAAAAGACGGCGTAACGGTCACCGATGCCATCGAAACATACGACTATGGCAAGTTCGTTCACCTTATGGACATAGAGGGGAACAAGATCGAGCTCTGGGAACCCATCGATACCGAATATGAGAAAATGGGCATACAGATGAATGCCCGGACGATCAAATGACCATCCTGTCAATCGGCCTGCCCGGAATGATCAGATAAGGTTATAACGAACCAGATCCATACCCGGAGCATTGCCCATCACAGTATTCATTTCCCCCGTACCCGCAGCCCCATTGCCAGGTACATTGCACATTGCGGCAATTGGCACAATGTGCGGAGTAGTGGGCCTGGTTACAATAGCAATAGGGTCCGCTTCCACAGTAGGGCGGGCAAGGTGGATTCTCGAACAGGTTCGTTTCCCCGGGAACCTCGTTATAACGTTTCGTAGCTGCATCAACACCCACCCTGTTCAAAGTGAGCAATACAACGTTGATCTCTTCTTCACTGAAAATTGCTTTATTGTGGTCGGCCCAATCGTGCAGGTAAGGCGCTGAACCCTGGCTGCCGGGGCCATGGTCGTACAAAGCTGGTGTGAACAGTTGCCTCAATTCCTCCAGGGAAGACCTGCGGGCAGGATCGGTGGTAATGGCAATAATGGAACTGATCTTTTCCTGCCACAACCTTGCCTTGCTGGTATTATCCACGTTCTGGAATATAAAAACCTGTATGTTCTGCCTCAGGTTTTGAATCTGCGCATAACTGACATCGCCCAGGTTGCTGACCCGCAATTTTTCTGCCGCTGCCTGTTTCATGGCTTCCAGTTTCGGGTTATTGGCCGTTGATGCAGGCGAAAGATCATTTGCCTTGGTGCTGTCCCGCTTGCAGCCGGTTGCAAGGGCAAGAAAAAATAATAAGCCTGCACTGGCTGCGAAAGTAGTTAGCATCTTTTTCATAAAAACAAATTAAGGGTGATTAAAAGTGGTACTGACTCGGTTCAATCTATTTAAACTTACTCTTCTTCAGTGAAGAATGCAAGCACCCTTCGAAAGATGGGGATAAGTCAGCTGCATCCTTTCCCCTGCCTGTTGCCTTCACCGTGACGCTATTGAAAAAAGCAGCTGCTTAAGAAAACTTAACAATAAGGTTACATACAGGGGTTAACTTCAGGAAAACTTACTATTATGGACTGGACGGCGCTGATCATAATCGGTATACTGGTCGTTGCACTGCTGGTATTCCTGGTGGTGCGCAACCGGAAAGATGAAAAAGAGTTCGAAAGCAAACTGAAGAACGATTACAGGAAGCCGAGGGACAATGAAGGCGATATAGAAACAGAGGAAAACACCCATTGACCCCACCCCTTTCACCCCGCCTGCCAAAGGCCCGGGTTCAGGCTTTCCATACTCACAAAAAATTTTTCTCTGAAAAAATTTGCGAAACCGAATAGTTGCGCATATATTTGCAACCGAACGGTTTCTTAAATAAAACGTCAACAGAATGCGACGAGATATTTTCCAGGCCATTGCCGACCCCACCCGGCGGGCCATCATCACCCTGATCGCCCTGCAGGCCATGACGCCGAATGCCATTGCTGAGAATTTTCATACCAGCCGGCAGGCGATATCCAAACACCTGCGCATACTCACCGAGTGCGAAGTGGTAAAGCAGGAACAGCGGGGCCGGGAGATCTATTACCAGCTGGAAGTAACCAAACTGAAAGAAATGGATAGATGGATAGAGCAATTCCGTAAACTCTGGGAAACACGCTTCAACCAACTGGACAATGTATTATCAACAATGAAAAAACAAAAAAAATGAACAACAACCTCCTGTTCGATTTCACAGTAGACAAAGCAACCAAAATGGTATACATCACCCGGGAATTTGATGCAGAACCCGACCTGGTATGGGATGCATTCACCAAAGCAGAGCTCCTTGACCAGTGGGTGGCTCCCAAACCCCTGACCGCCCGGACGAAATACCAGGATTTCCGTGTGGGCGGCAAACGCTTTTATGCGATGGTAATGCCAGACGGGCAGGAGCGCTGGGCGCTCCAGGAATACACCTCCATTACCCCGAAGACCAATTTCAAAATGTACAATGCCTTTGCCGACAAAGACGAAAACCCGGAGCCCACCGGATCAGAATGGGATCATACCTTCAGCGGGCAGGCAGGAAAGACCACCGTCAGGATCAGCATTTACAATGAATCGCTCGAAAGGATGGAAATGATCCTGGAAGGCTTCACCCAGGGCATGAAAATGTCGCTGGCGAACCTGGAAGCCTTGTTGGCTGCCTTATCTGAAAAATAACTCCCATGACCATAAAAGAATTGATCAAAAACTATATCGCCACTCAGCCTGAAACAAAAGGCGCCGACATGCAGGCCCTGCACCGCCTTATCCTGAAAATAAGGCCGGCATGTAAATTATGGTTCCTCGATGGCAGGGATGAAAAGGGAAAGATCGTCTCCAACCCCAATATCGGGTACGGCTCATACCATATGAAATATGCAGACGGAACTAAGAAAGAGTTTTACCAGGTCGGTCTGAGTGCGAATACATCCGGGATCTCTGTTTATATCATGGGTATTAAGGATAAAACATACTTAGCCAAGGCCTATGGAAAAAAACTGGGCAAGGCAAGTGTGACCGGTTATTGCATCCGTTTTAAAGCGCTGAAAGATATCGACCCTGATGTACTTAAAGCAGCAATAAAATATGGGTTTGAGGCTAAACATGAAAAGAGCAACTGATGAAATAAAACAAAAAGACCACCTGCGATCAGAAGTAAAAATAATAGCGCCTCTGATCCTTACCGCTCCCGGCCTGGATCGAGCGTGATCATTCCGTTCCATATCCCCCATTCCTTATAAACGATACCGTCCTATCAACCTGTGCAGGTAAATGCAGCTTGCTGTTAACATCACACCAACAGGTACCCTGCCCTCCTTTTGAGTATTGAATGGTTTGCCAATGTGAAATATATTTTATATCTTACATATAACTAACCTCCCTTAACTTCAAAGCAATACCAAAACAGCACTACTGTATGTACATGCCTGCAATATGCACCAGAGCCGCTATCATACATAAGCAATTCTCCACCCATTCAAAAAATGAAAATGGAAAAACCCAAAAACTGCTTTGTCATTATCGGATACGGAAAAAAAACAAGTTATGCCGGAGGAAAGATGAGGGTGTTGGACCTTGATGAGACCTACGAGTTGCTCATCAAACCGGCACTGGATGCATTGAATATTCCCTGCTACCGGGCCATCGACAAAAATATTTCCGGGAGCATCGACAAACTGATGCTCGAAGAGATCAGGAAGGCCGACCTGGCACTTGTGGACCTGTCGACCCTCAATGCGAACGTCATGTGGGAACTGGGCGTACGCCATGCATTGAAACCGAGGCATACCGTCATGATCTGTGAGAAAGAGCAGATGAGCAGCATTCCTTTCGATATCAAAAGTTTTGTCGTTCACCAGTATACCCATTCCGAAGAAGGAATACCTCATAAAGAAGTAGCCCGTTTTACAAAATACCTCAAAGAACTGGTGGAAAAGCTTTCCAACCCGGAGGCATCAACTACAGACAGTCCCGTTTTTACATTCCTGGGAGAGAGCATGCCCACAGTAGTGAATGAACCCGATCCGGTGGAAGAACAAGGCATGTCCTTTTCCGATCTGCTTCGTAAGGCCGAGGAGGCAAAAAGCAAAAAGGATTTCAAACAGGCCTATACCCTTTTTGCCAAAGCTAAAGGGATCGCATCAGCAAACAGCACACTTAAAGACAACATCAGTTTTATCATCTCCCGGATGGCTTTGTGTACCTACCAATCCAAAGACCCATCCGAAAAAGAAGCGCTGGAAAAAGCGATCGGGATCTTAACTGAACTCGATCCCAGGCAGACATCCGACCTGGAAGTGCTTGGCCTGAGCGGCGCCATACAAAAAAGATTATACAGCCTGACAAAGGAAATGGAACACCTCAGCAATGCCATCTACTTTTACCAGAAAGGTTTCACCTTAAAGCAGGATTACTACAACGGGATCAATGCCGCTTTCATGCTTTACCTGAAAGCAGGTCTTGAAAAGGCACAGGGCCTGGACTGGGAAGATACAAAGACCAATGCCGACTACATCCGTAATGCTGTTCTAAGCAACACACTCGAACTCGAAAAGCAAAAAGACTTCCTGCAAAGGAAAGACGCCATCTGGATATTGCTGACCATTGCAGAGGCGTATAACTACCGGTCGAACAAAGAAAAACTATCGGAATATGAAGAGAAGGCCGGTAAACTTGCCAGGGAAACAGGCGATGAATTTGCGATGAGCTCTTACGAAGAACAGAAGAAAAGGATCAGCCAGATGGTTCTGAATTAACGGGTATTCGTTCAACCACCTATCTTACCTGTTTGTTCCTTCTCAAAAAAACATACGACTGATATGAAACGATCATTGCAAGAACACCTAGACCCTGCCAAAGGGCCGAAAAATATACTGTCGCTCGACGGTGGGGGCATCCGCGGAGCCCTGACGCTTGGGTACCTGAAAAAGATCGAAACCATCCTGCAGGAGAAATACGGAAAGGACTACCTGCTCTGTGATCATTTCGACCTGATCGGGGGCACTTCCACCGGATCGATCATCGCCAGCGGCCTGGCTACGGGAATGCGGGTAGACGAGATCAAAGACCTGTATATGGAGCTGGGCGGAAAGATCTTCGGCGATAAATACGACTGGTGGAATCCGTTTCAAACATGGAAATACCTTCAGGCAGAATATAATTACAAAGAACTGGAAAACTCATTGCGAAAAATATTCAAAGACATCACCCTGGGCAGCGACCAGATAAAGACCGGGCTCTGCATTGTTGCCAAACGGGCCGACACCAACAGCATTTGGCCCCTTATCAACCACCCAAAAGGGAAATTCTACGACACGATCATTGGCAAGAACAAGAACATACCCCTCTGGCAGGCAGTGAGGGCAAGCAGTGCGGCCCCTACCTATTTTGTCCCGCAAATGATCGATGTTGGCGATGGCCAGCGGGCAGCATTCGTAGATGGCGGAGTAAGCATGGCCAACAACCCAACACTCACCCTGCTGATGGTGGCTACCTTAAAAGGCTTCCCGTTCAGATGGGAAATGGGAGAAGACAAACTGGCAATTGTTTCGGTAGGTACCGGCTACAGTATCTTTAAGAAACAGACGGGAGAGATCAAACAAGCCTGGCTCAAGACATGGGCCAAGAATGTCCCCGACATGCTTATGCAGGATGCGAACTGGCATAACCAGACAATCATGCAATGGCTTTCCAATTCCCCTACTGCACACTATATAGACATGGAGATCGAATCCCTGCAGGACGATTTCATCGGAGGCAGCCCGCTTTTAAAATACCTGCGGTATAATTTCCCTATCACAGAAAATGACCTGAACGGCCTGAACCTTGGTAAGAACTATAGCGAAAAAGATGTAGAAGACCTCATAGAGATGAGCAATGCAGGAAACAGGGTGGAACTATACCAAATCGGTGCTGCTGCGGCCTCCGGGCAGGTAAGAAAAGAGCATTTCGACTGACTAATCATATAAAGCCACATGCCATTATCGTTGACAACCTGTTGAACCAACCCAGTTATAGCTTGTCACTTCAAACAGACATAAAAGAGAGGGCCCGCATTCAAAAAAGGAATGCAAGGCTGATCAGGGTAATGGTCATTATTTTTATGATCCTGTCTGCCATGGGATGTTTGGTATTTGCTGCATACCTAAGCATTGCGATCGGGGCCGGGATGTTCTCGGAATCGCCGGGCTATTTTACCTGGATAATACTTTTCGTCGTGTACTGTGCATTCTTCCTTGCACCTTTTGCGCTTTCTTTACCCATCCTGCTGCCGATCGCCTTTAAGAACAGGAATACAAACCGGATCGTGGTGTTCAGGAAATTCAATAGCCCTGTCTCTAAAAAAGGTATCAGCCGGATCGTCAGGCCGGTGGTCAGCAATTACGGGCATGTTTTTACTTTATCCGACAGCAACTATAAAACAAAATGGTATGTCAGGATCCCTGTGTTATTGGGCCAGATGAGTTTCTTTCACTTCAGGCACCGCAACATCAGCAAGAAAAAACACCTTGATGGACTGGGACGCACACTGAACAACAAAGGCTGGCTCAATGTAAACTGGCTTCTGTCATCAAGCAAGGTATTTGCCATAAAGACAACAGACGACCTGTGGCAGGATACCGCCAGGATGCTGCTGAATGGCTGCAACCTGCTGGTCATCGATGTATCGGAGTTCACCAAATCACTGGAATGGGAAAGTAAAATGGCACAGGAGCTCGATTTTGAACAACGCATCCTGCTGATCGCTCATGAAAAAAGCCGTGACCTTGTCTCCCACTGGAAAAAGAGTTACGACAGGCCCGATGAGTATGACATACCTGTATACTTCTACAACGAAAAAGGTCATTTCACCAGCACACCTGCATTGGAAGATTCGATCTGCGATATCATTTCAAAAGATAGAAACTGTACACAGGCATTGCAGTCACGTAACATGATCAGTAAAGTGCTGATCAATACAGCAGCCATTGGTTTACTGTTCGGGATCATCTTTTTCTTCCTCAGTCCATACCTGGTACCCGATTTCGTTGGAAAGCATTCGCCTTTCGCCAGGCAGGCAATCAATGGTTATTTACAATCCCGGCTTCGTGACCGGGTGCTGAATAAGACACAACTGGAAATACAGGCCCGGATCAGGAAGCGGTGGCCGCAGCAGGCGGCGAAGCTGACCGTTACAAAGGCCTACAACCACGACAGGGCCGAATGCGATGCATTTGCTGATGCATTAGAGGAGCTGGCAGATTCAACGCAACCGGAAAAGTACATCGGACTCATAGAAAAGGGGGACAGGGAGATGGCAGCTGCTGCATGCCGGGTACTCCGGAAATCTGAACTACCTGACCTTCAGCAGACCGCTCTCCGGTTGATCGCTGATGACCGAATTGATGCAAAAGAATTTGGTCTTGAGCTGATCGGCCGAAAACCGGCCAGCAGGGAATATAAAGCAAAACTGGCCGGGCTGATCGCATCAAACGGTTTCAACTTCAAAAATGCACCTCCAAATCACTATGTCGAAGATGGCCTTGCGGAAGGCATCAGGAAGGCTTTCGGATTAGCGCTACGTGAAGACCCTTTCGGTAAACATGTCGCCAACTGGTTAATCAAGGTGCATGATAAGCTGGATAACGAATTCCAGATCGACCTTGATAAGCTAAGAACGAAAATAAGTCCTGATGCATTATCTGAATTGCTGTTTGCCCTTATGCACGAACGGGCTGCACCAAACCAGGCTGCATTGATGAACGTATTGTCATCGAGTGCAAGTGCTATAAAAAACATCGCTGTAAATGAAAAAGGAGAGCTGGAGGCAAGGGTACATGCCTCCTGGCTGTTGGCCAAAACGGGTGACCTGTCTGTAGCAGCTATGGCCATTGAGGCATATAAATACACTTATTTCTGGAGTCACCCCTACAAACGGCTGGGAATGGAAATCCTCACTGAACTCAACAGAACTGCAAGCCAAAAACTGGACAAGCATACAGCCGATTTATTAAAGGTTGATATGCCTGCTGAAATAACTGCACTCCTCGATCAGTTGCAACAATAACCACGGTAAACACCGTGCATCTGCTTGCGGTAACGTTTTTGTAACTCAAAGGGAACTTCCACCCTCCGTGTTTATTGAAAATCGCGTTATAAACGAACTCTAAAGATCAGATCAGCTCCGCCACATGTTTGTGGATATTGGCCGAGAGCTTATCGGTAGGCACATCATTGGCATCGCCGCCAAAAGGGTCTTCGATCTCTTCGGCAATGATCTCGAGGCTGGCGAGCACGTAGAAGATGAATGCCACCACGGGAACCGAGAGGTATCCTAACGTAAAAGCGAACCCAAAGGGCAGCGTCATCACGTAGAAGAAAATGAATTTCTTAATGAATACACTGTACGAAAAAGGTATCGGCGTATTCTTTATGCGTTCACAGGCGCCGCAGATATCGGTAAACGAACTGAGTTCAGGGTTGACCTGCAGCAACTGCGCATCGCTGAGTTTATTGTCCCGGTACAATTGATTGATGTGTTCGGCCATCAGGGCTGCCACCTGGTTAGGAATATGTTTCTCGGTATCGATACGGGCAGCCAGTTGAGCTGTTTCTTCTCCTTCGAACAATTCAATACGGGTCTTTTCCCTGCGCAGGTGGTTATGCAAGGCATAGGCATAGGCAGGAATGATCTTTCGGAAAAAGCTGCGGTTCACACCATCGTCCTTCGGCAATATGGCCGCCATCTTTGCTGCGAGGTTGCGGCTGTTGTTCACGAGGCTGCCCCATAGTTTCCTGCCCTCCCACCAGCGGTCGTATGCCGTATTGGTGCGGAATACCAGCAACATCGAAATAGCAAAACCCAGCAGGCTGTGCATCACCGGCAGGTTCTTGATATAGGGATTATCACCCAGCTTCCACCACTTTACCTCGGAATAGGAAATAAAGGCGGTATATACCGCGATGCCCATCACCATGGGAAGCAGCTTGCGGAATGTATCGGCCTTATGAAAGCGGAATATGTATGTGAACCAATCCTTGGGGTTATAACTGATCATACACAAAAATAACGGAAAACCGATAAGGCCTGAAACTGAATACCGGCGGCAATTGCCAACCGGTATTACAACATCAACTAAGGGACTGTTTTTTAGGTACGTCTTTATTATGCTTGCTTACTTTATCTCGTTCAACCATTGGCTGGCAAAAACCCTGGCGGGCTCTACTACTTCTTTCCCCGCACGGTAGGCCATCTTCCATCGGTTATCTTTCCGCTCATATTCCGGTTTCACAAAGTATTTTCTATTGTTTTTTTCGTATAAGGCGGCATTATAATCAATCTCCGCAGTTGCATCCAGGAATGCTTTCAGTCGTGTTTTGATAAACAACAAATGATTGGCCGGGTATTTTTCCTCCCATTCTTTCAGGCTGTTCTCCCACGACTGCTTCGACATCTGTTTCATCATTTCATAATTCGCAGAATAATATTTGACCGTCAGGTTGTTCGGATCTTCCGCATCTTTCAGGTTCTTTTTGGCTGTTTCGAGTGTTTGCTCAAAGATCTTCTTTGTCTGCGGGGTGGCTTTTTTGACCAGTTCTTCTGAATTTGAAACAAACTGTTTGGCAGATTTGATCAGGTTTGCCCGCATCTCCTCCGGGGTTTCCGGCTTATTGGGTTCCGCTGGTTTATTTTGTTCCTTCATTTCGGCGTACTGTTTTTTAAACGCATCGCTCAGAACGTATTGCTTGGCATAAGCTGCCAGATCTTTTATTACCGATTCGCGGTCGTTCACGAGTATATTTTTCATATTTCGGATTCCGGAGTGATCGAGATAACCGCCGAGCAGGCTTCGAGTGATCTTCCCATCAGCCTCTGTTTTGGTGATACCCAATTGCTTCAGGAAATCCTCCTGCATCCTTTTCAGGGTGAATGAGAAAAGGAATAAGCTGATTATTGCCAGGATGAAGGCTGCGATACAAATCCGCAACCGGCTGACCATCGTGGCAAGGATTCTCTTTTTCATTATGATCGGTTTTAGATGTTAACAACCATGAGTCTGGAATCCGGCATTATGATCACTTCAGAAGCAGCAGTAGATTTTTTCTGTATTGCCGCATCTTCTGCTTTCTTTGTCTCAATGAGATCCTGCTTCTCAATCTGATTCTTCTTCATTTCCCGGTCGGCCTCTTTCATTTCGGCCAGGAACCACAATGGGAATGCCAGTATAAGCGCCGTTATCTGTATCCCGAATTTAAGCTTTTGCATTGTTGTAATTTTTATTGTTTTAAATGGCTTTTACTTTAACGGTGTAAAATTGCAACCTGATCGCCGCCTGGAAAAGCACACCCTGTATGAGTTGGGCTGTTTACAGCATGAATTGTAGCTGATCTGCCTGCTTAACATGCCTTTAATAAAAAAGCCGGCAGCTATTGCCGGCCCTTGTCCAGATCCTGCCTGTTGTGCTTAGAATCAGTTATTTGACATCTGGCGGATCGCGGTTTTGATCTTGGCAGTACCAGGGTACAGCAATTCATCCACGTACTGGCCAAATAGTTTATTGGGGTTGTAGCCCGAAAATTCGCAGCAAAGCATGGATACATTGATCTTGTATTCGTTGTTACCAATGATCCTCTCTGCAGCCTCCCTGATCTTTTCAGGTGTTGGTTTTTCCGTACGCAGGTTGATGCCCAGCTTAAAATAACCCACCCGGGCACAGATCTCATTCTTGCCTTCGTGCAGGCCTGCCACGATCATGGGCAATTTATTTTCGATCCCCATCATTACCCCCCCGTAACCGCCGTTGGTAATATAAACATCGGCATACGGCATCACGTCATTGAACGGAATGAAATCCTCGATGATAAAGTTGTTATCGGGAAAGCGTTCCCTCAGACTGGCTGTACCGTTACCCCCGGTAGTTGCTACCACCAGCACATTGCTGTTCTTAAAAGCACGGAGGGCAGGTACCAGGATCTTCTCAATGTCTTTTTCCACGGTACCCTGGGTCACCAGCACCAACTTTTCATATTGGTTCAGCCGCTCATCGTACCAGGTGGCCGACCCTGAGGTTGCACTATAAGGAAGCAATGGCCCGATATAACGTATATTCCGGCTCAGGTCGCTCCGTAAATATTCAAACCCTGGGGTCCCGCTCTGTAAAAGCATATCTGACTTCTGGATCGCCATATCGAAAAGGCTTTCCCCGTTGTGGGGTATGTTGTACTTCCTGAATATCTCAAACATCACTTTGTTCGGCGCAGCGAAGATGAGTTTATCGGAGATCATCCGGAGAAATCTTTGCTTCAGTTTGCCAAAGAAAGAATAAGAAGGCTCTATGCCCAATCCGGCCGGGGGCAGGTCTTTCGAAGTTTCTGTCAGTGGTAATACGCCGATGGAGATCACCGGTTTCCTCATCAATTCTTTTACGAAAGGTATCCCGGTAAACGCTACGTCGGCAACCAGGAGGTCGAAGGAAAATTCCTTGTGTATGTCCACCAGGTCGGCATAATACTCAGGGCCCCGCTTAATGAAGGCGTTGATGATATCGAATTTAAGACGGCTGATCTGTGACGTATGTTTCAACCTGTCCGGGAAGGCCTTATCAAAATCGTTATTGCTTACATCCACGGCTTTTTTAAAAGGGAAGAAGGGAATATTGAGCCTGGCCAGTTTCTTCTCATAGGTTGTAGAACTGTACCAGCGTACGTCATGCCCGGCGTCCTGCAGGTATTTTGCCAACCCGGTAAGTGGGTTGAAATGCCCGTCGGCCGGGAAATTGGCGAATAGTATTTTTTTCCTGGTGCCCTGCGAAGGGCGGATCATTTTTCCTGTAAGGGTGATTTGATTGTTTTGCATGGCTATACTTTTTTGTTTGATTGAGGTGCAAGTTTACCAGCTTTATAGAGCGGGGGAATTACAGCCTGAGTGAATTGCCATTATCCGGGCATGAACCGTAGGCCGGCTCTTTGCCAAAGAACAGTTCATACGGGCTTACGCTCAATTCAGGGATGCAAATGACAGTTCATACATCAATTACAGCAATTAATACCCGTCTTGGGTATATTTGGGCAATCAAAACCAATTCCTTGCGGAACGTTTTTGCCTTTCTTATAATCCTTCTTCTCGCCCGGCAGGCAGCGCCTGCCCAGGAAGCCAAGCAATATTCTTTCACACATTATTCTGTAAACAATGGACTGGCTGCCTATTCCACCTGTAATGTGGTGCAGGATGAGGAAGGTTATATCTGGATCGGGACATCTAACGGACTTCAGCGATTCGACGGGAGCCGTTTCCTCACCTTCCGCCATATTGCCGGCGACCAGAATTCCTTGCCAGAGAATGCGATCTGGCAGGTGCTTTACGATAGCCGGAAGAACCTTTGGGTATTGTTGACCGATGGTACCATCGGTATCTTCGATACAAAACGTTTCATCTTTCAGAAGGTAAATGTATTCACCCAGTACCAGAAAAATCTGGCCGGACAAAGGCGCTTATTTGAAGACAGTGAGGGGCGTATAATACTGGTTTACAGTTTTAAAGAATTTGTTACCTATAATAAAGTAAAAAATGAGTTCTCCCCAATTTATAACCCCTTCAGAATGCCTGCCGGGTGGACGCCAAACGACATCGTCGACGACCGTACCGGAAGAAAATACATCGTTGCCGGAGACTCAGGATTGGTCATTTACAACAGGTCTACAAAACAATTGAGCTATAGAGGCCATAATGCAGGTAATGAACCCCTGATCGAGCAAAATAAAAATCTAACCTACGCCGCCGCATTTCACATTGATTCCAGGCGCAGGGCCTGGTACCGCAGCTGGCCACCTGCAGGTGGTTGCTATATTTTCTGCTTTGATCTGATTAACGGAGCCCCTGTTCTTGATTCTGCATCGATCAATGAGGTTGTAAGACAATACAATGAGCCTTCTGAAATTTTTGAGCAAAGAAACGGAACTATATGGATGTCAGGACTTCAGATATTCCTGCGATTTAATGAAAATGATAAGACCTTTACCCCTGTTTACAATGGATACCTGACGGAGCGGAGCATCAGTTTTGAATCGGTAAGCCTGTTTGAAGACCGCGAAGAAAACGTATGGGTAACCACTACCAACAATGGGCTTTATGTATTCAACCCGGGAAAGGAACTCTTCAACAGCATTGGCCACCTGAACCGGATCAATTTATTGAAAGGCTCCGGCGGACCAGCTTCCTTCATCCAACTTAAAAACGGAGACATACTGGCTGGTTATTGGGGTGAAGGAATATACCGATACAACAAGGACATCCGTAACATCCCGCTCAATATAAGGGGGCTTGAGGAAAAAAACGCCTGGTCGGCCTGGTGCATGTATGCGCTTAAAGACAGCAATACCATCTGTATTGTAGGTCAACCTGCCTTTATTGCATTTTACGACCAGGCAAAAAATACCATCAGGCGATACGAACCGGCACTTTTTGAAACCCGGACCATCCGCCAGGTAGCAGAAGACAGGTTCGGGAATCTTTGGTTTGGATCCCAGTCGAGAGGTGTATATAAATGGTCCGCTGCCAAAGGTGCACGCAAATTCGAAGATGGACTTTACAAACTCCCCAACTTTCCTGCAAACTGCGGCAAGGTCTTCAAGATACTTGTCGACAGCAAAGGTTATGTATGGGTAGGTACTGAATCGGCCGGGGTTTTCAAATTCGATCCGGCTACAGATGCCGTGATTGAACACCTGACCGACAAAGGGGCTGCAGGCAGGAGGCTTATTAATAACGGCGCAGATATCCTGGAATACAACGACTCCCTCTTTATTATTGCTGGCGCTGGCCTCAATTTCTATAATACCCGCACCAATACGATCCAGAATATAGATATTTCAGATGGTCTGCCATCCCGTGGTATTGTCAGCTTACAGAAAGACAGGGCCGGTTACCTATGGCTGGGGATGACGACAGGCCTCTGCCGGATGAATATCTTTAAAAAGACCTTTACCACTTACAACCGGAACGACGGCATCACCAATGATAATTTCGACATCGCTACAGATTTTGAATTGTCCGACGGCCGTATGATCTTCGGCAGTTCATCGGACTTTGTCATCTTCAAACCTTCGGATATCCGCCCGAAGGGGGCCCCGCCACAGGTCAAGATCACAGAATTCACCGTACAGAACAAAGCCCTTCTGGTTGACTCGCTTCTGAACCTGAAAGAGATCGAACTGGCGGCCAACGAGAATTCCATCATTATCTCCTACTCCATCCTGAGCTATTTCAACGAGAGTAAACCCATCTATTTTTATAAGATGGATGGTATTGATAAGGATTGGAAAAAAGGTAATGAACTAAACCAGGCTATTTATAACTACCTGCCTGCAGGTACTTACACCCTGCACATTCGTGCAGAGAACGCCGATGCTGTTCCGGGAAAAGACCTGCAATTGAAGATACGCATCTCTCCGCCTTTCTGGAAAAGCTGGTGGTTCTACGGGCTGCTTACCATTTCCTGCATCGTTGTATTTTACCTGGCCGACCGTGAGCGGTTGCTTCGTTTCAAATCGAACCAGAAACTGCGTACCGAGATCGCCCTGAACCTGCACCACGATGTTAATACTGCCCTCGGCAATATCAACCTGCTCAGTGAAATGGCGAGGATGAAAGCAGATAAGGACATCGGTAAAACAAAAGAACTGATCGAGCAGATCAGCAACAAGAGCAACGACATGATGATCGCCATGGACGATATCCTCTGGGTGATCGATCCGGCCAACGACAGCATGGAAAAGACCCTGCTCCGGATGACCGAGTTCATCGATTCGTTACGGAACCGCCATGAAGCAGAGATCGAAATGCACGTAGATCAAAAAGTAAGGAGCCTGAAGCTGGAGATGAAGAACAGGCATGGGTTCTTCTTTATCTTCAAAACTGCCCTGCGCTGTATGGTGCAATATTCGGGAGCCCGGCAGGTGCTTATCAATATCGACCTGCAAAACGAACGGCTCTGCCTGAAGATGCACGGGGCAACAACGATAAAGGACAACAGCGGGGTTACATTAAAATGCATGGAAGAGATGCGTGCTCATGCTGCAGCCATCAATGCCGAACTGGATATGCAGAATGAAAAAGGTGGCGGGAATATTGTACTGCTGGTCCCGGTGAAATAACGGGTTATGAGTAAAGCCTTCAGCCAGGAGCCACCTGCATCCGGGCCTTAACTATTTCCCAAGCCATTTCTTGAAATCGGTTACTTTCTCCCGGCTAACCAGGGCCTCTTTGTCTACGGCAGGTTTTAATGCAAGGATAAGACGGTTCCCGAAGTAATCATTGATCTGTTCCACACTCCCTATCGACACAAAGAACGAACGGCTGATCCGGAAATATTTATCGGGGTCGAGCATTTCGTCGAGTTCGTCCATGGTATAGTCCACCACGTATTTTTTATTATCCTGTGTTTTGAAGAAGTTAAGCCTGCCGTCGCTATAGAAATAAGCAATATCATCTGTTTCCACCGACACCAGTTTCTGTACATTCTTTACCAGGAACCGTTTACGGAATTCCTTTGGCTGTAATTTTTGCTGCAGTTCTTTCACCAGCAGGTCCATATCAATCGATGGAGCCGGTGCCGTTGCGAACATCTGTTTGTATTTATCCAGGGCCGCAGCAAGGTCTTCCCGCTGTATGGGTTTCAGCAGGTAATCCACACTGTTCACCTTGAATGCCTTGAGGGCATACTCATCGTACGAGGTGGTGAAGATAACTGGGCTCTTCACCTTCACCCGGTTGAAGATCTCAAAGCTTTGTCCATCGAGCAGTTCGATATCCATCATGATCAGGTCAGGAGCCTCGTTGTTCTCCAGCCATTCTACGGATGACTCGATGCTGTCGAGATCGGCGATCACTTCAATATCCTGGTCGATGCCTACCAGCATTTTGTGCAATTTTTTTACTGCCAATTCTTCGTCTTCGATGATTAAGATTTTCATATTCCCTGGTTTAAATTTTCTGAATAGGTTACCCGGCTCCGGTCCATCATCTTTTGCCAGATGAGTGGCAGTACCGCCGTAAAGTTCCTGCCATCGTCCATCACCTGGAAACCCGGCTGGTTGAGCAATTCATACTTCATTTTTATATTCTTGAGGCCCACCTGCCCCGAAGGAGCCTTCCTTGCCCGCCGCTGGACATTATTGTTCACCACAAGTTTATTACCCACGGTGGTAAACACTTCTATATACAAAGGATAGTTCCGGGAAAGGGCGTTGTGTTTTACGGCATTCTCCACCAGCATCTGGAGGCTGAGCGAAGGAAGCAGGTAATCGTCGTAACGCTTATCAATATCGATCTGCAGGTTGATGGCATCCCCATGCCTTGTTTTGAGTAACTGGAAATAGCTCCGGATGAATTGCAGCTCTGTTCTTACCGTACTCATGCCATCCTCATTATTGCGAAGCAGGTAACGGTACACTTTACTCAGTTCATCGAGGAATAGTTCCGCTTTCTGTTTGTCTTCTGTGATCAGGGCCGACAATGTATTGAAGCAATTGAAAAGGAAATGCGGGTTCACCTGGCTTTTAAGGATATCAAATTCGCTTTGCAGGCTCAGCCTGGTATATTTTTCATTCTCGGTGATGCTTTGCTTCCATTGCTGAAAGATGTAGTCTCCTTCCCATATCACCATGGCGATCAGGGTTACAACCAGTGCGATGGAGATCGAGGCGATGACCTGCCCGGTACTGGCATAGAACTCCCCTACCGGGAATTGCTGGATGCCGGCAATGATAAGGGTGGTGGAAATGGAAATGACCACAAACTGTTTTATCACCAGCGCAGTGATCCGTTTGATCGTATCCTGGTAGGCCGATAAACTGTTATGTATATACCGGGTGATGGCCACATCCAGGTACCAGAGAAAGACGCCCACCACCATCATGTACAGGAAACCATAAATCCAAAACTGTCTCTGGTAGAACCAATCGCTGCCAAACAATACAAAACAGGTTGCCACCGCAATAACGGGCATGAGCACGAAGAAACTCAACCATTCCACTTTATTTGGCCTTACCAGGTTCATGAACAATCGGTTTGGGTTTCATATAATAAAGGTACCCTTACACTGAATGACGCATCCCCTTTTTCTATCTGCACGGATTCATCGCAACAAAGCAGTTTGTATTTTTCAACCAGGTTCTGGAGCCCGTCGGTATTAACCTCCACATTGGTCTGTTTTTCCCGCAGGTTATTGCGGACAACCAGGCGGCAGTTGTCCTCCTCCGTGATCAGAAAGTTGAGCGGGTTATCCTTCTGCAATGCATTATTGTTGATGCTGTACTCGAATATGGTCTGCAACAGGAACGGCGAAACGAACTTATTACGGCAGGTTTCATCCAGGTCTACTTTCAGGTTTACCCTGTCCCCGTAACGGGCTTTCAGTAAATAATAGTAAGACTGTATGAACTGTAATTCCGTTTCGAGTGTAACCAGTTTATCATCGGTACTGCGGAGCAGGTAACGGTAAACCTTCGTCAGCTCATCCAGGAACTTCTCCGCCTTTTCCGAATCCTCGTTGATAAGGCTTGATAAAGAATTAAGGCTGTTAAAAAGAAAGTGAGGGTTCACCTGGCTCTTCAATCCCATCAGCTGACTTTGTGTATAAGCGGTTTTCAACCTTTCGGTTTCAGTAAGGGTTGTTTTCCATTGCTCAAATCGTTCAAAGCCTTCGTGCAGCATTGTGATGAGTATATTGAGCGTGAACCCTATGCCGATGGTCCAGTAATAACGTGTTTCGTTGAATTCGTACCCAAAAAGGTTGAACTGGCCGTAGCCCTTAAAGAACAAGGTCATGATCAATGCCTGTATCAGGCCAATGAAGAGAACTGTTACTGTCAACCGCCTGACGGTATCTGTACCCGCCGGGAACCGGTTCCGTATGGTAACGGCTATCCAGGTAAAGCAAACCCAGCCTGTCAGCATCACCGCCAATACGATGAGGCTCGACCAGGCAAGCACCCTGGTTTCTGTAAAGTAGCGGGAACCAAAGAGCAGGACATTGATCAGCACCACGATAAACGGCATGGTGACGGCCAGGATCTGCAGATCCTTTTTAGTGTACCGGGGCAGACGGAAACTGCTGATCATTTTCATTAAACTGCTCTGTTTTTGTATCGCTTTGCCGTATTTCAATTTACAAACTTTTGACTTTTTTGTTATCCGGCCCCGGTTCGTTTTGTTGTTTTTTTGTATGAATTGAGGAAAATGCGGTATGAATTGTAGCCTACCAGCAAATCTTCCCTTGCAGCATATATACCCCCTCAGGCCATTGTAAATATAGCACCACCCCGAGGGCCAGTGTAGCCAGGTATGTATGAATTGTTAAATTATCCGATTAACCGTTATGAAAGCCAACCCTGCTACAAAAAAAATCTCCCATCCGGGAGATCTTTTGTCTTAACTGTTCATGGCTTATAGGTCGGCCAGCTGTTTGGGCGCCGGCACAATGTTTTTTACGGGCCTGGTGGATTTCAAAAAGGCGAATACCGAACGCAGGTCATCATCAGTAAGGTTTTTGTAAACAAACCATGGCATTGGCGGCAACAGATCCCGGCTGCCTTCCAATCCCTTGTATTTTCCTTTACGGATGGCGGTCATGAATTGTTGTTCGGTCCAGTTGCCGATACCCGTCTCATCACTGCTGATGTTACCGGCAAATGACATGCCCCATGGACCAACGGCACTGGTGAGGTCTGCACCGAGCATCATCCAGCCGTTTTTGATCGTGTTGCTGTCTGTCTTTGCAATCGGACGGCCGGCAGGATATCCTCCAAAACGGGTTTCTTCAATGATTTCTGGTCCGTGCGGCCCCATTTTCTTGGGAGAATGGCAATCGTCACAACCGATGGCATTCACTAAATAAGAACCCCGCTTGATAAGGCTGTCATTACTGATGGCTTGTGCGGCGGTCGTTTTTTCTTTCTTGCTGTCGCACGAGATCACGAATACAGTGACTGCGAAGGCGGCAACAAACATGGCTGATACTTTTGTACGCATAATTGGTAGTTTTTGATTTTGATGCAAGGTAGATGTTGGATAATGCCGTGACAATTGTACCATGAATGAATTGGAGAAAGGCGTGGATGAATTGAACGCCTTTAATTTCTTCGTTACCAATTGGCAAAAGGAAATTTTTTATGAGATGAGATAGCAGAAAGCCGGCGGCTGCAGGATCACCGGTTCCCGAAAATGGCAGCAGTGACAAGGCTGATGAAACCAATAATGGTTACGACCTGCCTTTTGAAAAAAACAGACAACCATTTGTTACGGTATATTTCCCAATCGATGGGATACTCGTTCGTTGACCAGGCATTGATAAGTTTATTGATGGGCATATTGCCTCTCAGGGTAAGCACAAGGTCGGATACAAGCGCCAGCAGAGTGACCAGTGAACAAACGAAAACAATGTTCCCTTTCGTGGCTGCCAGTATGCAAAGCAAGGGCCCCAGGAGCATGGCAGCATACACCACCCATTTGTACTTGGCCATAAAATTCCTGTCGACGAGTTGCCGGAACCGAATGTATCCGGGTGCATCCAGTTTTTTGGAGACATCCGTCAGCGCTATGATATACATATACGATTGGCCGGCTATTATGCTCCAAATAAGGATGTCAAGGAATAGTATTATCTGCGTCGCCATAATTGCAGGAATTTAATGTACAAGTTACAAACCCTGTTATTGAATCATTCTTTCTTTTTCTTCAGCAGGATCATTTCTCCCCTGTTCTCATTTTTCAGACTACCGCTGATGGTGACATTATCCAATAACCTGGCAGATATCTTCGGCCCATCTTTGTATATGGTGATGAATACGCTGTCTCCTTGCAGGACCACGGACCCGAGTTTACGGTCGTATACCTCCTGTTCAGGCATATCTATACGTCCTTCCCATATGCCCTCTCCCATTTTAATACGGATGACCGGTGGGCTTGTCCTGCTGTCGCCCTGTTCCATCACCCAGGTACCTGTTATGTTCTTATCTGCCCCTGAAATGGCCACTATGCTGGCTACCGTTATACCAACCAATAGTATTAATGCTTTCATATTGCTTTTACTTTAACTGGTGCAAACATAATCTGGTATAGTAAGTGTAAAGATGACTTACTGAATGAGGTGAGGGAATCGGCGGATGAATTGCGGGAACTGTGCAAATAAAAAAAGCTGCAGGATTCGCAGCTTTTTTATCCGAGGTCCCTAGCGGATTCGAACCGCTGTAGAAGCTTTTGCAGAGCTTTGCCTAGCCACTCGGCCAAAGGACCGTCTTTACTTATCCGCCAGTTGACGGACAAAGGAGTTAAATTGCCTATCCACCTGCGGCGGATAAAGAACCATTTATTTTTTCCAGCGCAAAAATAGGGTAATTTTAAGGAAATTGCACCGATAAATTCATAACATGAACCGGATAGCTGAATCGGAACTGATCATTAACAGCCGGGGCGCTGTTTACCATCTTGATTGCCGTCCTGAAGAGATCGCAACTACGATCATAACAGTTGGAGATCCGGACAGGGTTGCTGAAGTAAGCAAGCATTTCGACAAGGTCGAATTCAGAAATCATCACCGGGAGTTCATTTCTCATACCGGTTATATCGGGAAGAAAAGGGTCAGTTGCGTAAGTACCGGCATCGGTCCGGACAATATTGATATTGTCTTGAATGAACTGGATGCGTTGGTGAACATAGACCTCGAAAAGAGGATCATCAAAGAGAAGATCACCTCGCTGAACATCATCCGTTTCGGCACATGTGGTTCCCTGCAAAAAGAGATCCCCGTGGACAGTTTTGTGGCCGGTACACATGGTCTTGGTCTTGACAACCTCATGCATTTTTACCGCATGCAGAACAATGAAGAGGAAAAGCAGATACTGCATGCATTCGTCACACATACGCAGCTTAATAACGGCAACGTTGCTCCTTACATAAGCATGGCAAGCGCTTCCCTGCTTAAGCATTTTACCGGTGGCTATCACCAGGGGATCACAGTTACCTGCCCCGGCTTTTATGGTCCGCAGGGACGTATACTGAGAATGGGGCTGGGCTACCCACGCCTGATCGACGATCTTACCAGCTTCAGTTTCGGTAACCACCGTATAAGTAATTTTGAAATGGAGACATCCGCTATCTATGGTTTAGGAAAAGCGTTGGGCCATCATTGCCTCAGTCTGAATGTGATCGTTGCCAACCGCATCAGTAAGACATTCACTTCCGATGGAAATAAAGCCGTGGAAAACCTGATCAAACACTCACTGCAGGTCATTGCAGATTCAAGTATCTGATATGAAAATAGAATTCTATAAATACCAGGGAACGGGGAATGATTTTGTGATACTCGACAACAGGGATGAAAAGTACAGCCACCTCACCGACGGCGAGGTAAAATTACTTTGTGACCGGCGCTTTGGCATCGGCGCCGACGGGCTGATGATGCTGAACAACAAAAAGTATTTCGACTTTGAAATGATTTATTTCAATGCCGATGGGAACCCCAGTACGATGTGCGGCAACGGGGGAAGATGCCTGGTGAAATTCGCAAGCCTCATAGGCATCAATAAGAATACCTATCATTTCATGGCAGCCGATGGGAAACACGAAGCGGAAATAGATATGCAGGGACTGGTCCGGTTAAAGATGCAGGATGTATACAGCGTGGATTACCACTCCGGTCATATCATACTGAATACCGGCTCGCCCCATTTTGTAAAGTTCGCCACCGATGTTGAGAACATCGACGTAGTGGAGACCGGCCGCGATATACGTTATGGCAAAGAATTCCGTAATGAAGGTATTAACGTGAATTTTGTGGAAACGATCGATGAAGACAGCATCTTTGTACGCACCTATGAGCGGGGTGTGGAAGATGAAACACTGAGTTGCGGCACCGGTGTTACTGCTTCGGCCTTAATGAGTGCACATAATGATAAAGGGTTTAACCGGGTGGAAGTAAAAACACCCGGCGGTAAATTAAGCGTGGAATTTGAAAAGTTCGATGACCAGCATTTTGAAAATATCTGGCTTTGCGGGCCCGCAGAACTGGTATATAAAGGAGAAATAGAATTATGACAAAGACAGAGATCATTACAGCATCTGAAAAAATCTTCAGCGAGCTTTCTCATACCTGTAAAGGCATAGACGAAGCGGCGCTGTTCCGAAAACCAGATGAAAAATGGTCGGCAGCTGAAAACATTAAACACCTGGTCATCTCCACCAACATGACACGGCTCGCTTATGCCCTGCCTAAGTTGGTGGTGCGATGGGTAGGCGGAACACCAAACCGCCCCTCGAGGAGTTACGAAGAACTAAAGGCCAAATACTATAAGAAACTGAGCGAAGGCGGAAGGGCCAGCGCCCGATTTGTTCCAAAGCCCATTGAGATCAGGTATGGCAAAGAAAAATTGATAGAGGAATGGAACAGGTCGACCAGCAAATACATCGACTCGCTTTCAAAGAACCGTTCCGATGAGGACCTGGACAAGTACCTTGCCCGGCATCCGCTATTGGGAAGAATAACGCTCCGTGAGCTGTGTCATTTTACCATTTTTCATACCGAACATCATTTAAAGACCATACAAACCCTTACCTCTCCGCAATGATCCAGTATTTCAAGAATACCGATAAACAAACGATCGCTGTCGACAAACTCGAAAACGCTGTATGGGTGAACGTGCTTCCCCCGCTCAAACAGGAAGAATTCACAGAACTAAGCGACTCGATGAACATCCCGGTCGATTTCCTGAAAGACTCGCTGGATATCGATGAGCGCAGCCGCTACGAGATCGACGACAATGTAAAACTCATCGTGATCAAGACACCAACCGAGAACAATTCGTTCAACCTGAGCGATGCCTTCTATATCACGATACCCATTTGTATCATCCTGACCAATAACCGCATCGTTACGGTGAATTCATTTGAGAACGAAGCGATCAAGAAATTCCTCAACACCTTCCAGCACCGCAACCCCGACAAGATGAATATGATGGTGCTGAAGATCTTCGAGAAGATAACCACCAACTTCCAGGAATACCTGAAAGAGATCAACCAGCGCCGCAACAGCCTTGAACAAAAACTTTACGACAGCAACCGCAACGAGGAATTGCTGCAATTGATGAGGATCCAGAAGAGTTTCGTCTATTTTGTTACTGCCCTTCGCAGCAACGAACTGCTGATGATGAAGATGAGCCGCACCAATATCCTCCGCCTGACCGAAGAGGAGAAAGACCTCCTGGAAGACCTGATCGTAGAGACCTCCCAGGCCCTTGAGATGGCAAATACCTATACAAACATCCTGAACAGCACCCTGGATGCTTTCGCCAGCATCATCAGCAACAACCAGAACGAAGTGCTGAAACGCCTCACCACGCTCACGATCTTCCTGAGTGTACCTGTACTCATCGCAAGCATCTATGGGATGAACGTACCGATCCCATACAAGGAAAGCCACCTTGCTTTCTGGCTGCCTGTTGCACTTTCATTTATTATTCTCGCTTTCACGGTTTGGAATTACGCTAAACGGATCAGGAAATAACCTATGTTCAACATCAGGGTATACGGCATATTGATCAACGACCAGAGACAGGTGCTGGTAAGCGATGAGTTCATTCGCGGGAGTTATTATACCAAATTCCCGGGGGGCGGCCTTGAACCAGGTGAAGGAACAAGGGATTGCCTTGCCCGTGAGTTCATGGAAGAGATGAAGCTGAAAGTGGAAGTGGGTGAGCATTTGTACACCACCGATTTTTACCAGCGCAGTGCTTTCAATCCCGAACACCAGATCATTTCCATTTATTATTACGCTCATGCACTGGAGCCGATCACAACAGCTTTACGCAACACCCCATTTGATTTTGATGAACAGCAACTGAAAGTATATTCACAACTGGGGGAAACAGAGACCTTCCGCTTTATCCATTGGGATGATTTCTCGGAAGAATCCGTAACACTTCCGATTGATAAAATTGTTGCTAAATTGCTAAGAGAACGTCACACTGTTTACTGATCATCCAGCGGTAATGACCCTTTAGACCGTATGTAAATAAATAAATCAGCCATGAACCCCCTTGTACAGCAAAGCATCGACACCTGGTTAACCAATAACCGTATCAACATGACCATGATAGACGAACTGCCCGCTGAAGCGCTTGAAGCCAGCCTTTCAAAACGTGGAGGCAGGACGATCGCACTGCAGTTTGCACACATGCATGATGTACGGCTGAAGTGGCTGGAGGTTTGTGTTCCCGCCCTCTATAAAACACAGGCCAAGATCAACAAGGAAGGCAAGGTAGACAAAGCATTGCTTAAAAAACAACTCACTTCCTCAGCTAATGCCTTGGCAGATTGGATGAAAACAGCAGACGACGACGGAAAACTAAAGGGATATAAGAAAGGGATCGTCTTCCTCCTGGGTTATTTCCTGGCACATGAAGCACATCACCGGGGAAGCATCCTGCTTACAGCGAAACAATCCGGTATCAAACTCAGTGATAGACTCAAATGGGAAATCTGGGATTGGGGAAAGATGTAAATGTTTTATTGGTTTATCTAAAATAGTACAGCATGAATCATTCCGATTTTTTTGACAAAGAACTGATCCTGGAAGATGACCTCGTCCGGATAGAGCCCCTCGAAGAAAACCATTTCAACCTGCTTTTACCTACAGCAATGGAGCCATCACTATGGCTGTATACTGCCGCCAAGATATCTTCCCCGGAAAGCTTCCGCCGGTATTTTGACATTGCGTTGAAAGAAAGAAAAGAGCGACGCTCTTACCCATTCGCTTATTACAATAAACAACAGGGCCGTTATGTAGGAAGCACCCGCTATGCCAATATCGACTTCGATAATAAACGGCTTGAGATCGGCTGGACATGGATCCATCCTTCAATGCAGGGAACAGGTTTCAACAAGCATTGCAAATACCTGTTGCTGAGTCACGGATTTGAAACCCTCGGGCTTAACCGGATCGAACTTAAAACCAGTCACCTGAACCTGAAATCACAAAGAGCCATGCGGAAGATCGGCGCTGTAGAAGAAGGTACTTTCCGTAAACACATCATCAATGAAGACGGCACAGTGCGCAATACCGTTTATTTCAGTTTCATCGATGATGATTGGCCGGAGATCAGGAATACCATTTTCAGGGAATTTGCGGACAACCGGAAAGTTTAGTCCTGCTTGTCAAAAGAAATCAATATCTTTTCTTAACCAAAACAGTTTATGAGACAGTTATTCCTATGCGGCCTGGCCGCCCTGTTATTCTCCTGCAATGGTGGCAGGTCCAAAGAAGTAACCATCAACAAATACTTATTCGACGAAGTCCAGGCCGGCGGGGTGAAGATAATACCGATCGAAACACCTAAGGGGAAATTCAACATCTGGACAAAGTACAACGGCGACAACCCGAAAATAAAAGTGCTGCTGCTGAACGGTGGCCCCGGAGCAACACATGAATATTTCGAATGCATGGAAAGTTTCCTGCAGCCGCAGAACATCGAATTCTTTTATTATGATCAATTAGGTTGTGGTTTATCCGACAATCCCAACGACACCAGTTTATGGGACCTTGATCGCTTTGTGGAAGAGGTGGAACAGATCCGCAAAGCCCATCACCTTACTAAAGACAATTTCTATATTCTTGGCCATTCCTGGGGTGGTATCCTCGCTATGCAGTATGCATTGAAATACCAGGACAATCTGAAAGGGCTTATCATCAGTAATATGATGAGCAGTTGCCCGCTTTATGGAAAATATGCCCAGGAAGTGCTGGCGCCACAGTTCGACCCGAAAGTGCTGGATACGATCAGGCAGATCGAAGCAAAGAAAGATTTTGCCAACCCTAAGTATATGGAACTGCTGATGCCGCATTTCTATGCCAAGCACATTTGCCGTATCCCACTGGATAAATGGCCTGAGCCGATGGTTCGTTCATTCAATAAAATGAATCACTCATTGTATGTAACTATGCAGGGGCCCAGCGAATTCGGAATAGGCGGGAACCTTGCCAACTGGGACGTAAGCAAAGAATTACCGAAGATCAAAGTACCCACTCTCACCATCGGTGGTAAATACGATACGATGGATCCCGAGCACATGAAATGGATGAGCAAACAGGTACAGAACGGAAGGTATTTATATTGTCCAGAAGGCAGCCATATGAGCATGTACGACGACCAGAAGAATTATTTCCCGGGACTCATCCAATTCATTAAAGACGTGGACAACGGCACCTTCAAGAAAGATCAATAAAAAGATAAGACCCAAAACAGAAGGCCCGCTTTGGCGGGCCTTTACTATTTTAAAACTATCAACCTGTAAGCCGGATTCTGTCCCTGCAAAAGCAGAGGGTTATCATTTATCTGGCCCCTGCATTACTGCAGGGATCTAGCTGCCTACCCTCCGGCATTGGGCGGGCCGCCCTACCCCGATAGCTATCGGGACGCCGGTATACGTGGCATTTCAGCACACAAGGTTTACCCGTTCCCTGCATTGCTGCAAAGACCCGTGAGCTCTTACCTCACGTTTTCACCTTTTCCCCAATAAATTGAGGTAGTTATTTTCTGTGGCACTTTCTCCCCCGCACTGCTGCGAAGGCCGGCCGTTAACCGGTATGCTGCCCTGTGCTGTCCGGACTTTCCTTCCTCCCTGCATCACTGCAGGTTGAACGATAACCCGGCTGATAGAAAGCAAAGATAACTTTTTATTTCGGCGGCAGAAAAGGCGACAATCCGGTATATCTCTGTCTCATACAAGATTCAATTCAGCAGGTGACAGTTATCATTCTTTTTTAGCACCCCCTTATATTTACTTTACAGCATAGATAATCTCATGCCTGTATTTCTCAAATATTTCCTCGCCTGGGTGCCGATGCTGTTGCTGGCGATTGCCAATGGTGCGTTGAGGGAGTGGGTATTCAGGAAGTATGTTGGCGAACTTGCCGCACACCAGCTTTCTACCTTCTCACTGGTGGTTCTTTTCACTGTTTACATTGGGATGATCATAAAATACATAACCCCTGCTTCACCCGGGCAAGCCGTGCTCATTGGCTTATTCTGGCTGGCGCTCACCCTGCTGTTCGAATTCGGTTTTGGGCGTTACCGGGGAAATCCCTGGGAAAAGTTATTGGAAGATTATAACCTGCTGAGGGGCCGGCTCTGGATATTTGTCCCTGTTTGGGTTGCTGTAGCACCTTACCTGTTTTATAGATACAGCAACCGCTGAATATCAGGAATGACCCGTAAAAAAAAAATAAATGAACTGGCATCGACTAAGCATTGAAGAAATTCTTGAGCTGATGGGTACTTCCCGGAAGGGACTCAATATTGAAGATGCGGAAGGCAGATTGTTGCAGTATGGCCCGAATGAATTGCGGGAAGGTAAAAAGAAGAGCATTGCCGGCATGTTGCTCGACCAGTTCAAAGACCTGATGATCCTTATCCTGCTGGCGGCAGCCATCATTTCCGGGTTCATCGGAGACCTTACCGATACGATCGTCATCCTCGTCATTGTGATACTCAATGCCATCATCGGTTTCTTCCAGGAATACCGGGCAGAAAAAGCCATACTGGCATTAAAAAAAATGGCTGTTACCCAGGTGCGGGTATTCCGTAACAACAAAAGCAACTGGATACCTGCAACTAAACTGGTGCCGGGTGACCTGGTACACCTTGAGGCAGGCAACGCTGTTACTGCCGATATCCGGGTCATTGAATCCGTGAATTTAAAAATAGAAGAAGCGGCACTTACCGGGGAGTCGCATGCGATCGATAAGATCACCGAACCACTGGAAACAGATGACCTGCCTGTCGGAGACCAAAGCAACATGGCATTTAAAGGCACTTTTGTTACCTATGGACGCGGGGCAGGTATCGTGGTAGCAACCGGTATGCAAACCGAACTGGGCCGTATTGCCAGAATGCTGCAGGAAGAGGAGACCTTAACCCCCTTGCAACAACGGATGATAAGCTTTGGCAAATACCTGTCTGTACTGGTATTGTTGCTCTGCGTACTCTTCTTTGTAACAGGGTGGCTTCGTGGAGAGGACCTGGTAAAAATGGTATTAACGAGCATCTCTTTGGCTGTGGCAGCCATCCCCGAAGCTCTGCCTGCCGTGATCACCATTTCGTTGGCATTGGCCGCTAAACGGATGATCCGTTTCAACAGCCTGGTAAGAAAATTGCCGGCTGTGGAAACACTCGGTTCAGTGACTTACATCTGTACAGATAAAACGGGTACACTCACTAAGAACAAAATGCATGTGGAAGAAGTATTTGTGAACAGGCAGATTTTCCAGAGAAGTGAGCTTGCCTCTGTAACAGGCACCGAAGAGGGTATTTTATTGCTGCGGGCTTTTGCACTCAATAACGATTCATCTGAAGACCAGGAAAAGAATATCAAGGGGGACCCTACTGAAACTGCCCTGATGGAAGTTGCCCGGGAACAGCACATAAATCCGGCTAGCTGGCCCCGCCTTACAGAGATCGCATTCGATAGCGGTCGTAAGCTGATGACTACTTTTCATGATTATGAAGGAAAGATCATCTCTTTCACAAAGGGGGCACCCGATATTCTGTTGCAACGCTGTAATATTTCAGACACGGGGACCTTGTTGCAACAGGTTGATGTCATGGCAGCCAGGGGGCATCGTGTATTGGGTTTTGCTTACCGTTTCTGGGATACGATCCCGGACAATCCCGACGTACTTATCCATGAGACCGATCTGAGATTCCTGGGACTGGCCGGGATCATTGATCCGCCCCGGGAAGAAGTAGCCGATGCGGTGGCTCAATGCAAGACAGCAGGGATCGTTCCCGTCATCATCACTGGCGATCACCCGCTCACGGCCAGGACGATTGCAATGAGGACAGGCATCATCACCAGTGATTCCGACCTGCTGATAACCGGCAAAGAGCTCGCAGCACTTGATGAGGACAGTTTTCTATCGAAAGTGGAAAAGATAAAACTGTACGCAAGGGTATCACCCGAACAAAAACTGCAGATCATTAAGGCACTCCAATCGAAAGGGCACTATGTGGCCATGACAGGTGATGGAGTAAATGATGCACCATCGCTCAGGCGTGCAAACATCGGAATAGCAATGGGTATAACAGGAACAGATGTATCAAAGGAAGCAGCGCATATGATCCTGCTCGATGATAATTTTTCAACTATTGTCAAGGCGGTCAGGGAAGGGAGACGGATCTACGACAATATTCTAAAGTTCATCAAATACCTGATGACAACCAACTCAGGTGAATTGTGGACACTCCTGCTCGGCCCGGTGATCGGGTTACCGGTCGCCCTCCTGCCGATCCATATCTTATGGATCAACCTTGTATCAGATGGGCTACCGGCTATTTCGCTTTCATTTGAGAAATCTGAAAAAGACATCATGAACCGGCCACCGCGGCCGGTCCATAGCAATGTATTTTCAAATGGAAGGGGATTGCACATGATATGGGTAGGAATGCTCATGGCAGGTATCTGTTTATCGGCCCAGGCCTGGGCGATCAATAACGGACTCCATTGGCAGACCATTGTTTTTAATGTACTATGCCTTAGCCAGATGGGCCATGTCCTGGCTATCCGGTCAGAGAAACGATCATTATTCAGGATCGGGATCTTCTCCAACAAACCACTCTTTGGAGCGGTACTGGCCGGCTTATTGCTCCAATTCGCCGTTACTTATACCCCACTCCTCCAGCCGGTTTTTCAGACAGAATCACTCAGCCTTAATGAATTCCTCATTGTGGGCGTATTATCTTCCCTGGTATTTTTTGCAGTAGAGATCGAAAAGCTGGTCTCAAAAAAGAAAGCTGTGATTTAGGGATAAATCACCGGTGCTTGCTTTGCAGGTATTTTTCATGAACGATCCTGCTCATCGGCTTGTTATACACTTTGCTTTCCACCCAACTGATGATATCCAGGTAAGAGAATACCCTGGTCTCGAACCGGTTCTTTTCGAACTGCTTGATCCGGTTAAGCAGTTTCTTTAGTTCCGGTTTCAGTTTTTCGGCAGATTCATATACGTTGTTCCGCAGGAATTTGAACATCTCCTGTTCCACCACCGTAAGGTTTTCCATCCTCGACATGAAACGGAAAACCGACTTGATGAGCGATTCGATAATGGCATCATTGCCCATTTCGAAATGCGCCATCAGGTGGAGCAGGCGTGCATAGCACTGCAGGTCGATACGCATGTCCACCGGCCCGTTGATGATGATCTGAAGATGATCGATGGATTTCTCATAATCGCCGTTCCCGAAATACATCAACGCCATTTTGTAATGGATCACCAGTACCCTGTGGCGATCGATATACATGGAGAATTCCTCGAGTCCTTTTTGTATCTCCGGCACCAGTTTCAACCCTTCGCCGAACGTTCCCTTCATCAGGTGCTGGTTGATCTTCGCACTGGTGAGATAAACAAAGGCCTGCATCCTGAAATTATCGTGCTGGATGGCTGGTTTTGAAAAGGTGAAACGTTCAAAACGGGTGAGGTATTTATCAAAATTCCGGAAGTTCCGCAAATTGAAATTGGCCGTAAGCAGGTTGTGCATACCCTTGATATAATGACCTGTCTCCACGGTTATCATCAATGGTTCGTTCTTGAACAGGTCAACCCATTTCCTGCTGTACCGGTAGTACATCAGGAAATCCTGCCGGATGAATGCATACCAGCAATAGCTCTGGCACAAATAGAGCGATTGATAAAAGCCCTTTATGTTTTCCGTGTTTGCCGGAAGGTGCTGCTTAAAGAATTCTTTAACCCCTTTTTCTTCTTTCTCGTTCCTGGCATGGCCGTGCTTTACATACCACTGATACAATTGCAGCGCCAGGTTGGAAAGGGTGGTGATCATCGTGCGCTGCTCATTCACCTCGTTGGCCTCCTGGGTAAGCCGGTCTGCAGCCCCCTCTCCGCTCCGGGTGATATGAAGCGTTTCTATTTTTTTTTCGAGGGATATCACTTGTATCAGGAAACTCTCCTGGTGATAGCTCTTGGCCAGGTCCTTTACTTTTTCAAGTATCCGTAAGCTTTGCAGGTAAAGGCCCTTATTATACAATATGCGGGCATGATCAAGCTGTTCATGCAATTGCAGGTCGATGCTTTCTGAACTCTTCAGCAGCCGCAGGCTGGCAAGCAGTTCTTTATAAAGATGGGCTTTAAGGTTGGCAAGCTGGGGTTTTTCCACCCCCGGGATTTTCTTCAGGATCTGCTGTTCATTATAGTCCCTGGCCTTGTCGATGGCATCGAAAAGCTGGATGATCTTCAGATCCTGGCGGGAGGAACTCCGCTTGATATAGAGCTTAAAATGCCTTTTTTCCGCCTTTTCAAGCGACTTCACCAGTTGAAACAATATGTCGTTTGAGCGGTTGGACATCATAGATAAATTTCGCCTAAACCCACTACTGGAAAGGGTTCTGGTCTTTACAAAACGCTTTTAGCAGGGTAAAATCACCCCAAAGCTGGTTAGGTGCAAAAATAAGCTGATCCTATTTTTGTTTCAGAAAGATGTTCATACAGCAGGCAATCGTTAGAAAGGGAAACAACCAATCGTTAGCAGGCATCTTTCGGCCTTACGCTGACCGGGTCAGCAACAACTAATAAAAAAGTTTTTCATATAGCAAGCAATCGTTAAAAAGTCACTCCGTTTCTACGGAGTGGCATTTTTTTATGATGCAAGTATAGGTAATAATCCAATAATCACCAACTCTGCAAAATAGCCGATAAGAAATATCGAAAAAGGAGTTATGCCATCCCCTATTCGATATTCCTTATGACTTATTCATTTACTTCCCCAACATCTTCAGTATCTCTTCCACGGCCCTGTCTACCTGCGGATCGCGGCCATTGAGTTTATCTTCAAAACTATTGATCACTTTGATATCGGGTTGAACGCCGGTCGCTTCCAGGTCCTTCCCTTCCAGTGAATAACAGCCCCATGAAGGCATCCTGACAGTGGATCCATCCACCAACCCGATCCCGCTGGTGAAAATGATCCAGCGGTAGGTATCATTACCGATGATCTTTCCCAGTTTCAATGCCTTGAACCCCTGCGAGGTCATTTCCGCATCACTCAGTGATTGCTCGTTGATGAGCAACACGATGGGTTTATCGGCCGGAGAAAAATTGGATTGCTGGGTGAGTTTCCCGTTGCGGTATTTCCAGTTGAGGTAGGTTTTCTGCGAAAGGAATTTCAACACTTCATCGTGTACATTACCACCGGTATTGTAGCGCAGGTCAAAAATGAGGGCATCTTTCCTGTTCAGTTCCTGGGTCATGTCGATGATGAATTGTTCCAGCTCGAACTGCCCCATATTCTTCATATAACCGTATGCGATCCGGCCCTTGCTTTTTTCATCAACCCGTTTCTGGTTATTATCGATCCACTCGTCGTAAAGATTATTGAATAAGGTTGCCTGCGGATGGACCTTGGCCGGAATGGTTTGCCCGCCCCGGCTAAAACTAAGGTTCAACTCCCTGTCGAGCGATGGCTGGGTGAAATAATAGTTACGGTCCCTGCCCTTATCGATCGTTTCATCATTCACCTTAACAAGCACATCCCCCGGCCTGATGTCGATCGATCTTTTATCAACTGCCGAACGTTTCACCACATATTTGACCTTATACGGTTCATTGTCGTCAAAGATGATCCCGGTTTCCATGGTACGGTTACTCAATGCAATGTTCTCATCGTCGCCGAAGGTTCCGAATCCCTGGTGCGATGAGTTGAGTTCGCCCAGCATATCATTCAGCACCGTGCGGATGTCAGCACGGGTGTTCAGGTAAGGAAGGAACTGTTTGTAGTATTCTTTTGTCTTGTTCCAGTTAAGACCGTGAAAATCCTCGTCATAATAATTCTCTTCCATCTGCGCCCAGGCCTCTTCGAACATCTGGTTGAATTCGGCAGCCAGGTTCCGGCGGAAGGTGTAACCGATATTGATCGGGTCGGCCTTGTTTGCATCCAGGTTCAGTTTATTGATCGCCCCGTTCGCCAGGATATAAAGCTTGTCACTCACCTCTGCAAAATCAAACCCAAAACTATTATCGGTGCCTGCGATCTTCTCTGTTTTATTCTGTTCAAATGGCTCGATCACTGTCTTCCAAAGCGAATTCCTTCCCTCTCCATGATTGCTTATATATAAAATAGTCGTTTTCTCTCCCTTCTGGTAAACCCACTGCAGGGATTGTGCGCCGAGGTTCGGGCTGATCTGTTCAAGCCGTTCCATGATCAGGTCTGTGTCGATGGTGATCGCTTTTGATTCAGCACCGGCCTTTTTAGTAGTATCCTTTTTATCCTCCTTCTTATCTTCCTTGAAAAGTTCATTGTATTTGTCCGACCGGTACGGCTCGTCGAGTTTTTCCAATGCCAGCCTGTACACATGAGCATTGGGCGAACCGAAAGGATAAGAGGGCTTCAGTCGCTGAGAAGTGAAATAGATATATTTCCCATCTGCTGACCATAGTGGTGATGTTTCGGTGATACCGGTATTGGTAAGGTTGATCGTTTTATCCTCTTTGATACTGTGCACAAAAATATCCTGCTCAAAATTCCGGTAGGCAGTGAACAGTACGTATTCATCGTTAGGTGAGAAACCCGGATCGCTGTTCTGGAATCCCCATATCTCATCTTTCACAAGTGTCTTGCTCTCTCCTGTTTTAGTATCCAGCAGCCGTACCTCATCCCGGCCGCTGAGGTAAACGGCTTTGCTGCGGTTCTTGTTCATAACAAGTGAGCGGTTATTCCTTTTATCGTTGGTAAGCTGCCTGGGGTTCCCGCTGCTGTCGGCCCGGATGGTATACCAGTTGGTGTACCCATTCAATGTCTGGTTAAAGAGGATGGTCTTATTATCGCTCATCCATTTTACCTCCCGTACTCTTTCACTGGAGTTGCGGTTGATCTCCTGTACGAATTTCCCTTCCACATCGCTTACGAACAATTCGCCCCGGGAAACAAAGGCAAGTTTCTTCCCATCAGGTGAAACATCGAAACCGGTAATGTTCCCACGCACCTCGAAATCTTTTTCTTTTGGCAGGATATTATTCCGGATGATCGAAATATCGAGCCTAGAGGCTTTATCGGTCCTTACATCATACAACCACAACTGATAGTCCTTTTCGAAAACAACCTTACCGCCGTTGGCGTTCACCTGGGGTGTCTTAATAGAAGAAGAGAACCGGGTTAGTTCTTTTTTCTTTCCATTATCCAGTTCATAAAGGTTATACTGGCCGTTTGCCTCATCGGAGATGAAATACACGTTTCCATTCCGGTCGATGGTGGCAGCAAAATCCTTCCCTTGCCAGTCCGTATACCGTTTGTATTGCTTTGTCTTCAGGTTGTACGACTGTATATCCGGGTTGAAGGGTCCCTTATATCTTTTGCGCTGCACCTGGTTGCTGCTTTCCCATGTATCGTTGAAGAATATCTCGCCGCTGGATGGATGTTCAAACAGGTTGTGGTCGAACTGGAAAAAATAATTGCCGAAGACCCTCGCCGGTGTTCCACCATCCGCACTTACCTTAAACCCGGCTATTTGCCCCATGCGGCTGCTATTAAAATAAATGTATTTCGAATCCCAGCTCCAGCTTGTTACTTCGTCGTTGGCGCTGTGCCAGGTGATCTGTCTTACTTCACCCCCATTCAAAGGCATCACAAACACATCCGAATTACCGTATTGCCTGCCGCTGAATGCGATCCATTTCCCATCCGGGGAAATGCGCGGGCTGGTCTCGTAACCCTGCATGGCCGTCAATCTGCTGGCCTGGCCATTATTTACAGAGGCCTTCCAGAGATCGCCTTCAAAACTGAATATGATGGTTTGGCCATCGGGCGTCAAACATGGATTGGAGAGAAAATAGGTATCCTGTGCAGCGGCGGCCAGCGAGATAACAGAAAAAAATGTTGCGATAAATATCCTCATTGCAGAATGATTTAGGAAGTGAATATACATTCCCCCCTTCTTTCTGCAATGCCGCTTGTAAAGAAAAGTTTACTTACTGCTGAATACCTTTTTAAGGATATCGGTAACCTGCGCAGCCGGGTCTTTGCGTATCTTTTGCTCCTGAAGGCTGATATTATGGAACAGGCCCGCCAAGGCTTTTTCAGTAACATAGGCGGCCAGGTCGGTATTCACCTGCTCTTTGGAAAAATGGTTATAGGCGGTAAAAACATCTTTCCAGTACCTGGTCGCATCCATTTTCACCAAAGATGCTTCTATGACCGGCCTGAATTTCTCAGTAAGCTGTTTGGTGGTAACGGATTTCAAATAATCGGTTGCGGCAAAATCGCCACCCCGCAATATTTTCAATCCATCTGTGATGCTCATCTGTTTGATGGCATCCCAAAAGATGGTCCCTACTCCGCTGGCAGCATCTTCAGCGGCCCGGTTCATGGACAGTACCGCTTTGTCTACCAAACTTCCCATCCCGAAGTTGCGCAAGGTCCTCTCTACTTTTTTCGCTTCTTCGGGCATCAGTATTTTAATGGCTGCATCTTTAAAAAAGCCATCTACAGATCCCAATTTTTTTGTGCTGCTGTCGGTACCCACCCTTAAAGCCTCCTTCAGACCGCTTATGATATCCTCATTGCTGAGGCTGCTTCCCTGTGTGGGTTTGGATACTTTCTTTAGAACATCCTTGATCAACTGAGCCTGGGTGGCCGGGAGCGTAAGAAGAAATAAGGTAAGACAGAGTAAAATCTTTTTCATGGTTGATTTTTGCATTACTGAACAAAAATAAAGCCATGGATGCTAAGAAAGGGTTAATTTCTCGTTAGTGTAAAAGACAGCGTGGCCTCAGAAAGAAGGCCCGGCAGCTTTATTCCCCATATGGCACATAACACTTAAATTTGCCACAAACGATCTGATATGAAAAAATACTTCCTCCTGCTGCTCCTTATTGTTTCATTACTGGGGAAAACCGTTGCCGAAGAAGGTATGTGGCTTCCGCAACTGCTGCAAAGCCTTAATGAAAAACAAATGAAGAAAATGGGAATGAGGATCAACGCCTCCGATATTTACAGCATCAGTAAAGGAAGCCTGAAGGATGCGATCGTCAGTTTCGGTGGTTTCTGCACTGCTGAAGTGATCTCCGACCAGGGACTTTTACTCACCAACCACCATTGCGGTTTTGATGCCGTTCAGAATCATTCATCGATACAGAACAATTATATCCGCGACGGGTTCTGGGCATACAATAAAGACCAGGAATTACGCAACGACGGCCTTTTTGCCACCTTCATCATCCGCATCGATGACGTAACCACTGATGCGCTGAAAGGAGTTGCATCTTCCATGAATGAAAAAGAAAGGCAGAGTGCCATCGATAAGAATGTAACAGCCCTCAGAACCAATGTAAAGAAAGAGAGCTACCAGGATGTCTTTGTAAGGGCTTTTTTTGAAGGAAATAAATACTATCTCTTCGTGACCGAGACTTACCGGGATGTACGGCTGGTAGGCGCCCCCCCTTCTTCGATCGGGAATTTCGGTAAAGATACCGACAACTGGATGTGGCCCCGGCATACCGGTGATTTCAGCATGTTCCGTATCTATGCAAACAAAGACAATAAACCTGCAACCTATTCACCCGACAATGTCCCCTACAAACCAAAGCGTTCATTAAGCATCTCACTCGACGGCGTAAAAGAAGGAGACTTCACAATGGTGTTCGGTTTCCCTGGGCGCACCAACGAATACCTGCACTCAAGCGCCATTGAGCAAACCGTAAAAATGAGCGATCCCGCCAAGATCGCCATCCGCACAAAAGCATTGAATGTGATTGATGGGTTCATGCGCAAGGATGAAGAGATAAAGATCCAGTATGCAGCCAAATACGCCGGCATCTCCAATGCCTGGAAGAAATGGCAGGGAGAAGTGCTTGGGCTGACAAAGACAAATGCCGTAGAAAAAAGAAAAGAGGTGGAAGCCAGTTTCGAGAAGATCGTCATGCAAAAACCAGAATTCAACCTGGTGTATATGAACCTGCTGAAAGACCTGAAGCAGGCTTATTCCGATATTGAACCTTACGCATATGCCAGGGATTATTACACCGAGATATTCCCCAAAATAGAGATACTCGGTTTTGCCAACCAGCTCAATACGTTGGTGAATGCCTTTGAAAAGAATGGAGAAGCAGCTTACAACACGGCCAGGGAAAAAGCCCTGAATACCCTGGAAGAACTCTTCAAGGAATACAATGCCAATGTGGACCAGAGACTATTTGAAACGTTGATGGAAATGTATGTCTCGGATCAGAAAGAACAAAATGTATCTCCCCTGCTCAAAGACATGCTGAAACAGAATGAGAACAGTTACATCAAAACGGCCGCTGCCTTCTATTCCAATACCAAATTCAGTTCACTGACTTCGGTGAAAAATTTATTGAACGGAAGTGCCAAAGATGTTTGCGATGCCATCAAGGCCGACCCCGCCTACCGTCTTTCGATGGATATGCAGAAGACCTATGCAGGCAACGTTGGCGGAAAAATCGCGGAACTGCAGGCGAACATCAACCAGTTGCAGCGTACATACATGCAGGCACAGATGGATGTGTTCACACAAAAAGTATTTTATCCCGATGCCAACAGCACCCTCCGTGTTACGTATGGCAATGTAAAACCCTACCAGCCCAGGGATGCAGTGAAATACGATTTCTACAGCTATATGGATGGCGTGATAGAAAAATACAAGCCGGGCGATTATGAATTCGATCTCCCCAAAAAACTGATCGACCTTTATAATAAAAAAGACTTTGGCCGGTATGGAGTGAACGGCAGGCAACCGGTTTGCTTTATCGCAGCCAATCATACCACCGGTGGCAATTCGGGGAGCCCGGCGCTCAACGCCGACGGCAACCTCATCGGTCTCAACTTCGACCGGGTATGGGAAGGAACGATGAGCGATATCAATTACGATCCGGCCATCTGCCGGAATATCATGGTGGATATCCGCTACGTACTTTTCATAGTAGACAAATATGCCGGAGCAAAGAATATCATCGGTGAGCTGAAACTGGTGAGTAAGAAAACAAAATAGTGAATGAAAAAGATTTTTTTCGTCCTAATCTGCGTAATCTCAATAGGAGCAAAAGGGCAAAACATTTTCCCTGTCAAATTTGCCGGCTGCACAACCGACAGGTTCCAGCTTGAGAGCAAGATCATTGCACCCGCTGATAAAGACTCTTTACTATATTCCATCGTCTCTAGCCTGGATAAGGATATTGTGGATGAATTAAGGGGCGAGCTTTATATTCAGGTAATAATTGACACAACTGGGTCTCCATGCTGCTTAAGTATTGAAAATAAATCAAACAGCAGTATTGGCAGGTTGCATATTGATGAAGTAATTAATAACAATACTAAATGGAGTAAACCGGATGTGTATGAAGATGCCGGGAACAGATTAAAAGTAGCTGCCGTCATTACCCTGAAATTCGATAAGAAAAAGATTTACTTTAAAAGACTGGGATATAACGGAAAAACGGGATGGAAAGAACTGGAAAGTTGTTCCATGAACAAAGAAGAAATTAAGTTGATTTGACCAAAACACGATCATACGCCCATTTCTACAGGCTCTCCGCCTACGTTTCCATCATGATGAATGGAACATCGGGATTCGTTCACTAATGAACGGCGTCCCCCATCAATCCGACAGCCGGTTAATGCAACGATATTTTTAAACCAGCAATCATTCCAGCATCACATCGAATGATTGGTAAATCATATTCAAATATGCAAATAGCAATACTTGGTGCCGGCATGGTTGGCCGGGCCATGGCGATCGATCTCGCCGCCAACTATTCCGTTACTTCCTTTGATATCAGCGACCGGTCGCTGGATATGCTTGCTAAAAAGGATAAAAAGGTCAAGACCATTAAGGCCGATCTCATTGATTACAGTAACTACAACTCCCTGTTAAAAGATTTCGATTACGTGATCTCGGCTGTTCCGGGCTTCATGGGATATAAAACACTGGAGGCCGTTATCCGGGCAAAAAAAGACGTGGTGGATATTTCATTCTTTCCTGAAAATGCACTCGAACTTGATGCACTGGCAAAGGAAAACAATGTAACGGCTGTGGTCGACTGTGGCGTGGCGCCGGGTATGGGTAACCTCATTCTTGGCTATCACAACGCACGCATGAAGATCACCTATTTTGAATGCCTTGTAGGCGGACTCCCTAAAAAAAGGACCTGCCCTTTTGAATACAAAGCACCTTTTTCCCCCAGCGATGTACTGGAAGAATACCTGCGCCCGGCCCGGTACGTGGAGAATAATCATATCATCACACGCCCAGCGCTAAGTGATGCTGAGTTGGTTGATTTCGACAAAGTTGGCACCCTGGAATCGTTCAATACAGATGGGTTACGTTCGATCCTGTTTACCATGCCTCATATCCCGAACATGAAAGAAAAGACATTGCGTTACCCGGGGCATATCGACCTAATGAAAGGGTTGATCAAAGCCGGCTTCCTCGGTAATTCACCGGTTTCGGTCAAAGGCCAGCAGATCACGCCGATGGAGTTTACTTCAGCCCTTTTATTCGACCAGTGGAGACTGGGAGAAACAGAAGAAGAATTCACCATCATGCGTATCAGGCTGGGAAATGAGCAGACGACCATTTGCTACGACCTGTACGACGAATACGACCCCGTCACAGAAACCTCTTCGATGAGCCGCACCACCGGGTATACCTGTACGGCCGCATTGAACATGCTGAGGCAAAAACTCTTTACAGAAAAAGGAGTATTCCCTCCCGAACTGGTGGGTAAAGAGGAAGCCTGTTTCAACTTCATCTTCGGTTACCTGGCGGAGCGGGGGGTTCATTACCGCAAGACGGTTAACTAAATATTTGCAATCTTTACGGCTTCGATGTACCGGGCATGCCATCTGTTCGGTACATTTGGCGTCGCTAACAGAAAAACATGAAGAAATTTTCCGCCCTGGCCATACTGGTAGCATTGGCCGCCTGCAATGGGAATGATGATGAAAAGGTTGTAACCGATGAATCGGTCAAGCCGATACCCATCCCTGTAATAAAGTACAGCATCATTTCACAATATCCCCACGATACCAGTGCCTACACACAGGGACTTCAGTTTTACAAAGGCAAACTGTATGAAGGAACCGGCGACTATAAGAATTCCGCTTTGCAGATATCCGATTACAAGACAGGTAAAGTGGAGAAAAAGCACATCATGGGCACCGACTCGGTATTTGGCGAAGGCATCACCATCCTGAACGGAAAACTCTACCAGCTTACCTGGCAAAGCCATATTGTATATGTGTACGATGTAAGGAATATTGAGAAACCGGTCAAAACATTCAATTGGCCTTACCAGGGATGGGGGCTTACCAACAACGGCAAACAGCTTATCATTAGCGACGGAACTGCCATTCTGTATTTCGTAAACCCCGATGACTTCCGGGTGATGAATTCCATCCGTGTGGAAAGCAGTTCAGGCCCTGTGTCTGAACTTAATGAGTTGGAATACATCGATGGATTTGTATATGCCAATGTGTACGAATCGGAATACATCCTGAAGATTGATCCCGAGAGCGGAAAAGTGGTTGGTAAAATGGATCTTCCCGGCCTGGCAGACAAGTATTTCCCGGGCCAGTTGCCCCCCGATATGGGTTATGTATTAAACGGCATTGCTTACGACAGCACATCCAGGAAAATGTTCATCACTGGCAAAAGATGGCCGAAATTATTTGAGGTAAGGCTGGATTGATCTGATCATTTCCCGATCACATAGATCACCGAACTGCATTTTCGGTGATTCCCTATTGCTTTCAGGTTTGAAACCAGGCCGTTGAAAAAAGCACTTATGATATTCCCTTTACCATTGCGGTATTTCTCACTCAGCATGCTCACATAAAAACTATCGAACCACATGGGCTTTACCGATACCAGTTTTAATCCATGTTGAGCAAATAGCTTTGCCATACTGGCCGGCGAAAAATGATACAAGTGCCTGGGTACATCCCAGGCTGCCCAGTTTTCCTTGTAAAAGCCCGCATCGTATGACGTGTAATTAGGCACTGCTATAAACAGCCTCCCATCGGCCGCAAGCAGCTCACTTATCTTATTGATGTAGGCATGAAGTTCATGAACGTGTTCAAGCACGTGCCACATGGTAATGGCGTTGAATGACGCAGGTGGAAGATCGAATAACCGTTGCGGCTCCTGCGGGGCGATATGGTACAATTCCGTCGCCTTTGTGCGTGCAACCGGGTCCGGCTCAAGCCCGGTTATCTCCCAGCGAGCCTCTTTCATTGTGTTGAGAAAGGCGCCCGTACCGCAGCCGATATCGAGGACGGAACCGCTTTTCAACCGTGTTTCTCTTTCGATCAACTTTCTTTTAGAAACAAGTGTACGTTTCCTTACCAGGTGGTAGAGTGTATTGATGAGCCCCTCTTTTGTATCGCTGTGCGAAACATAATCGGCAGAAGCATAATAGGCCCCAATGGCTTCTTGCCCGGGCACATCCTGGGTGAAGCGCAATGTGCAGTCGTTACAATGCCAGACAGCGAAGTCATTTTGAGAAACCGTATGGTCCTTTGCTTTTAGCCGGGGCTCTATATGTTCGCTTTTGCAGGCAGGGCAACTGGTATAGTGGATCATGGAAGATTAGATTTTGATTGCATTGCCAAAGAAAGCGGCATTGCCGTTGCCTGAGTAAGTGATCAATGCCAGCAGGCTCAGAACTGCGATCACAATGGCCCAAACCCACCATCGGTTCTTTTTCGGGACTTCTTCGGAAAAAAATTCCGTCATCTGTGTGTTCGTGGTTTCCTTATCTCCCACCAGCATGCTGTGTTCTGCGTTCGGGTGAATGACACGGACAGCATCAACGGGAGCAGTAAAAAAAGACGGTAGGTCTTCCTGTTCGAAAATGGTATTGCCATGCTCGTCAACGAAAAAGTTGCCGATACCAGGTAATTCCGTCCGGGCATTTTTTGATATTGCGGCCTTTATCTGATCACAGAAATCCCGCAAGGCCTGGGTTGCCTCCTGCTCATTCATATTCTTCTTCCCGGCCACATAACCGATCAACCCGGCGGCATTTAAATCCTTGTCGCTGAAAAGGATGCTTGTCGCTGGTGCTGTGATGAGGTGATTTGTAAAATCAGCGGTTGCGGCAGATGTGCGCACGGATAAAGTGCCAAAGCCCGGCAAAGGGCATACCTTATTTTGGAAAAGATAGGAAGCTATAAGTTGGTGCATGTTCAAGATGTGGACAAAGATATAACCTACAGATGAGGCAGGCAAATGGGTGTACGGATAAAAAAAAACCGGCTGAGGTCATCAGCCGGCGATGTATATAGGGAACGGATCAAAAACTCACTCGTACGCCTCCCAACAAATTGAGGCCATACACTTCGTAATTATGCCAACGTTGGTACTTGGTATTGAAAATATTGTTTACGTCGAACCAGGCACTGAACATCTTGCTTATTCTGAACTCGATGCCGGCACTGAAATCGGAGCCGGGTGAAAAAACCCTGCTCACATTTCCTTTATCCAGGTAATGCCCGCCGCCGAATGCATAGAAATCAGCTTTCAGCAACACCTGTTTGAATGCCCACCAGCGCAGGGCACTGGTAAATTCCATAGGAATCGTATTCCAGGCTTTTGCATTCCGCTTCATGCCTGTATACCCATTGAACGTCAGGGAAGCCGTAACCGAAAATTTGTCTTGCTGTATGTAGCTGACATCTCCATGCACCCGTAGGTTCCTTACCCCTGTTTCATTACTGATGACAAAAGCCTTACCATCTGTGGCAGTATCGTTGATAAAGAAGGGCAGATTGGTATAGGTCACCAACCCGGCTTTCGCATTAAAGTTGAAATGTTTTCCGAGGGTAGCTTTGATACCTCCGTAATACTCCACTTCCTTTGTATTGAGTTGAGAGGTGAGTGTCTTCAGATATGGGTTTACCTGGGATAGGTTTCGATAAGAGTTCTTTGTGACCTTCCCGATCCAGCCGGCCTGGAAGGCAAATACATTGTCGGCGATCTGAGCTTCTGCATAAACATTAGGCAGCCAGACGAATTTGCCGTTGTCCCAGGTTGGGACCAGTCCCCCACTGATACTGAAGCGTGGCGTAGAAAATACGATAGAAGGGGCAACCGAGAACAGGTTATTGTTCAGTCTTACATTCGGGAATACATCTTTGGTGGTATAGGCAGTTATATCCGCTTTACCTTCTACTTTAAAAACGAAAACTTCCCCGAATTGTTTCTCCACCGGTACCGTCAGCAAGGCCGAGGTCTCAACAAGCTTATTCACATTGGTGAAATTACTTACAACCAGGCTTGGGTTATAGCTGATGCCGTATTCCCCGATCACCGTATTGCGGATACCTGCTTTCACTGCGAAATCCTGGAACTGCTGACGTACATCTTTCCTTGTATATTTATACAAAGCCGTATCATACCCATAAAGGAAGTTCTCATTCATCCGCACATCCACCCCTGCATAGATCTCATTCTTAGGTAAGAAATAACTCCCTGCCGCTTTGATATGGAGCCTGCTGTAGTCCTGGTAAAGCAATTTCCCTTTCGAAGAGATGTAGTTGGCATACACATTGGCCAAAAATTTCTTCCCGTCGCCAAAGCTGAAAGCGGCATCGATATAGGGAGTCGAAAAATTACCATACCCGGCTTTTACATAATTGCGTTTTCCGAGGTACAAATTTGTATCCTGTTCCAAGGCCAATGGCCTGAGTGGGATCGGCTGGTAAGAATAAAACAGGTTTTGAGCAGGTATATCGTAAGTCAGGTTAGGGCGGGTTGTGTCTGCATTCAGTTGAGATGCAGAAAAGTTGATCTTGACCGCATTCCTGAGAACCGGTTTGTACGAGGAGGTAATGTCGATGGTGGTCGTTTTCTTTTTCACCGTGGTATCTTTCTGTGCCCTGGTAAGAACCGGCAACAGGCAAGCGGCTATAAGAAAGAATCCCAACCGTAGAAGATATTTACCCGTTTCCGTATAAGGCTGCATTAGCATTGAACCTGCGGCTGCCCGCTGAACGTTGATCATTGAATATTGCTTATTGAACATTTTCATTGTTGGTATTTTGGGTTTCAGGGTATCAGTTCCCTCCTACTTTACTTACCGATTTCTCCTCTTCGATCGCTTTATCGAGTTTTTGCTGGGCCTCCTGCTTCAGCTCCGGTATGACTGCATTCTTGGCTACGCTTTCATAGGTTGCTTTTGCATTGAAATAATCCTTTTGCTGCATAAATATGTCGCCCAGCAGGATATAGCTTTTTGTTATCCAGAGGTCATAAGATCCTGTTTCTTTTATCACAGCCAGGGCCGATTTTTCTGCAGGGCCAAGATTATTCATACTGAACTGGCAATTGGCGATCTCGTACCTCGCTTCAGCCCCCCAGGCGGATTTATTGATGGCCGCACAGGATCTGAATGAGGCAATTGCAGCCGGGCAGTTATTGTTTACCTGCTGGCTCTTTCCCAACACAAGGAAAGCCACCGAACGGTCGTCGGTGCTCAATCCTTTTTTGGTAAGGAGGGTATTGGCCGCTTCATTCGCTTTTGCATAATCCTTCAGCTGGTAATAACAACGAACCAGCCCCCTTAACGCCTCCAGTTGATTGTCCTGGTTAACTGCACCCGCCGTCAATGATTCAAAATATTTCCTGGCACCGGCATAGTCTTTCAATTCAAAATAATTGATCCGTGCCGCTTCCAGCGTAGCTTTTTCAAAATACCTGTTCTGTCCTTTGCTGTTCACATAATCGTATCCGGTAAGGGCGTTTTGCCAATCCTTGTTTTTGAGATAGCACTCACTGCTGAAATAATTTGCTTCCAGTGCATAGGAACCAGCCGGGTATTGCTGCAGGTAGTTCTTAAACCCGGTGATCGCCGCAGCACAGTCGCCTGCATTGTATTTCAGCTCTGCGGAGGTATAGGTGAGCGAATCGGCCTCCGAAACAGAAATATTTTTGCCATTCCTTCTCATCATTTCCACATATTCATTTGGCTTACCGATCTCCACATAGATGTTCTTCATAATGTCCATCGCCTCGTCTGCTTCTGCCGATTGAGGATATTTCTGGAGGAGGGATTGGTAATTCGTAAGGGCCTCATTGTTCTGGTTCAGGTTATAATAACAAAGCCCCAGCTTAAGGTATGCCCTTGGCTTCAGGCCACCGGCCTCCGGTGAGTTAAGCAGCGTATTCAGGTAGGGTATCGCATCATTGAATTTCTCATCGGCAATATGGGTGAGTGCGATCTCCATTGTTACATCCGGAACCATGTTGCTCTTAGGGTATTGCTTAACCAACGCATTTAATGTCTTTACTTTATCTGAAGAGCTCTTTACCCCGGCGATCATGGCCTTTTGGAACATCGCATAGTCACTTTGCGGTAATGCATTGTTCACCACATTATCATACATCGCGTTCGCTTTAATAAACTCCCGGTTCATAAAATAGCAATCGGCGCTCCGTACATAGGCATCCTGGTCCATAAAGGAGGAGGTAACTGAAACCGACCTCGTGATCTGCTCAAAATAACCAAGGGCCTGTTTATAGTTTTCTTTCTTTAACCAGCAATACCCGAGATCGTATTTTGCAGCGTCATTATTGGCCTCCCCCTGCGCAGCTACATTGGCCTGCAGGTAAAGATTCAGGTAACGGATCGCAAGGTCGTACTCCTCGTTCCTGTATGCGATCTCGCCCTTCCAGAAATTTGCATACGGCGTAACAGGGGAAGCAGCCAACTGCAGGATCTTTGTAAAGAGTTCATCGGCCCTTTTTATCTGCTGGTCATTCATTAGCTCCACTGCCCTTCCATATAATATCCTGGGGTAGGCTTTCTGCATACCAGGGGTCGGTTTATTGAATGATTCGTATAAACGCAACGCTTCAGAAAAATTATTAGTATTCGTCAGCAGGTTAACCAGTATCTCCTTTGCTTCCGTATCGTATTCGCTGTCGGGGTAGTCGTTCAGGTATTTCTTCATTTCATTCAGGGCGATGTCCTGGTACCCGAGTTCGTAGGAAAGCTTCGCATAATTGAAACGGGACACCTGTTGCTGAACCTTATTGGAGCTGTTGAAGGCGCTGTATTGAAAGGCATTGCGTGCATTGGCTTTCTGCCCGGTACGCAGGTAGCAGTCGCCCAGCAGGTACATGCTGTTCTGCCCCATCGAATCCCTTTCGGTACTCAGCTGTTTAAACCCCTCGATGGCTTTGGTCAACTGGTTGGCATCATAATAACAATAACTCAGTTCGTACATTACCTCCTTACTTACTTTCTCGCTGCTGTTGACATACGCCTCCAACAGCGGCAAGGCCTTTTTATAATTCTTCTTTTCAAAATAAAGCTGCCCGATAAGCAGGTTCATTTCTTTTTGATAATACAGCACACCCGGCCTGCCCAGTACGCTCTCTCCATAACGCAATGCCTCCTCCTTCTTCCCCTGGAAATAATAGATCTCGGCAATGTAATAAGGTACCGTACCCTGGTATGCCTCCTGTGTTTCCACCAGTTTGAATGATTTCAATGCTTCGTTATACTGCTTATCTCGGTAACTGATGAACCCGTAATAATAATTAGCCGGAAAATAGTATTTGTTACCGGGCAACTGGCGTATTTCATCAAACAGTGGTTTCGCCTGCTCGAACTGCTTCAGGTTAAAATAGCTGTACGCTTTCTCGAATTTTGCATCAGCGATCTCTGCATTCCCGAGGTTCTCAAGTCCTGCCCTTTCGTAATAATTGATGGCATTGCTGAAATCTTCCCTGATGAAATAATATTTGGCAAGATGATAACTCATCAGTTGCCTGCGTGGCTCATTTTGTACCACATTGATGTAATGCCTTGCCTGCTCAACGGCTGCCGGCTGCTGTAATTTTAATTGGCAGGCTGTATAGAAATAGTTGACATCGTCGTTGAGGTAGGTGTGATCACTGACCGTATTGTCGGGATGCTCGGATTTCAATTCGGCAAATAACGGGTAGGCCAATGCATATTGTTGCTGGACAAAAAGCGCTTTGGCATCCTTGAATTTCTTTTCGGGGTCGGTGATCGCACTGGTTGGTTGAGAGAGAACAGGAACAGAGAACAACGCCAGGAAGAGGCAGGTGTTGATTAGTTTTTTCATGGTCTTGAGTTCGATCATTTTGCCGGTGTAAAATTACTTAATGCGCTACCGATACAAACATCATTCCAAACAGATTGTGAATAAGTGGATAACTGATGTAAACAAAACGAATGTATTTTTACATCGCTGTTAATAAAATGATAATAGAATTTCTTTTAGTGTTTTTATAACAGTTGTATCAAAACATCCTTCAAGAAAAAATGAAAAAATTATTCTCCGCTAAGTATTCCGCCGGCGCAGTCAGTGCAGCCATGTTGTTATTGCGCCTGGGCATTGGTATCCTGATGATGAACCATGGTTACGATAAACTGATCCACTTTTCTGAATACAAAGATCAATTCATTAATTTCCTTGGCTTCGGCAAAACATTCTCACTTGCACTGGCGGTTTTTGCGGAATTCTTTTGTTCCCTGTTCCTCATTCTCGGCCTTTTCACACGGCTTGCAACCATTCCCATCATCATTACGATGTGTGTGGTCATCTTCAAGATCAATAACGGACAGGTATTTGCACAGCATGAATCGCCCGCACTGTATGTGGCCGGGCTCCTGGTGCTGCTTATCATCGGACCGGGGAGGGTGAGTGTGGATGAAATGATCGGCAAATAAACAATCCTTCATCATGTTCATTACCGAAACGCAGATACGCATCCATTATGCCCTTACAGACCAGATGGGGATTGTGTATTATGGGCATTATGCACAGTTCTATGAGATAGGGAGAACGGAGGCCATCAGACAGATCGGCTATACCTATAAAGAGATTGAGGCCATGGGCATCATTATGCCTGTTGTGGAGATACACAGCCGCTTCCTGAGGCCGGCTAAATACGACGACCTGATCACGGTAAAGACCACTTTAAAAGAAATGCCTTCACACCATAAGATCATTTTTCATGCAGAGATATTCAACGAACAGGATGAATTATTGAATACAGGAGTGGTTACTTTATTTTTTGTAGATGCAAAAACAATGAAACGCACTGCCATGCCGGAAGCACTTAAAGAAAAATTAGCCGGTTATTTCGGTCCCTAAACCCGGTGATGGTCTGCTTTCCAGTTCCTGATGGCCATTTTGATCTCTTTCGAAGACAGGCCGCTCTCTGCCGCTTTTTTGCATAATTCAACAAACTCATCATCACCGGCAAAACGCAGGGCTATTACCTGGCTCATGCGAAGCCGGTTATCAAGAGGCTTCCCGGTAGCCAGGAAATGCCGGAAGTTCTGCTCGATCCGGATCGCCCTGTCCTGTGCCCTCAGCGCAAACACCCGGCTGTACCACCAGGTGATGGTAAGGATCGGGCCTACCAGGCATATCAGCGAAGCGCTATACAATCCTTCCCCTTTGCTGATGCACTCACCGAGGTTAATGAATGAACCGATGACCAGTGCAAGGATCAGCGTGGGTGCGATAAAATGATGAAAGAGCACATACCGGGAATGGTTCTTAAAATTCTGTTCTGTCATATTTATTAGTTTTTGGTCTTATTTAAGAATATCAAGCAGCTTCCAGATCTTTTCCCTTACCGTGGCAGCACTACCGTCGAAATTATTCACAATGAAGGAAAAGGTAAACTCCTCCCCTTTTTTACTTTTCATATAACCGGTATAGCTCCTTACGCCGCTGATATACCCGTCCTTCATCTTGATCCCGTTGATCTCGGGCAATGCATAATAAAAAGAAGGGAACCAATCCTGCTGCCTTGCAAATTGCAGCACCGCAACCAGCGCATTTGTAGTAACCCGGTTAGCCGGAGAGAGCCCGCTTCCGTCGATGATATTGATCGCAGAACGCTCAATGCCTTTCTGTGCCCAGAAATCCTTAATGGCCTCAATGGCCTTATCGTAGTTATTCTCTGCCGTTGTGAAACCGAGCTTTTTTACCCAGATCGATTTCAGGAACGCCTCGCCATAGAGGTTTACGCTTTTCTTAAGGAACCAGTAGTTCATACTGTCCAGTGAAGGAGAAATGATCGAATCAAGAATATGGGTGGACCTATGGACTGGCAGCTTGCTGATTCTTGCAACATTACCTGAGACCGGTGCTCCCCCGAACCGGATACCGTTCTTTACCAGGTAATCAAGAAGAGAGGTTTTGAAAACGTTTGCCGGATCCGGGATGCTGCCGCTGATCGTAAAAGGGTCCTTTTGCAGGGGCACTGTTCCTTTGGTGAACATGATGTTTGAATAGGGCGATGTATATATGTAACCGTTATCACCGCTGCCCGGCTTACCTGTTGTTATTTCGTTATTCAGTACCACATCGTATAAAAAAGGCTTCTCGGTGACCACGGTTGCAGGCGCACCGACGGAAGCACCTGGTTGAAGTACGAGATCGAACTGGTTTTCATGCCAGTTGAACCCAAAACAGGCAGCCCCGTAATAATTTCCAATATCCTCCCATACCCATCCCCCGGGTAAGGGATTCAGACCATATAAATAATCTTCTATAACGAGGTTCTCTCCGAATGATGCCAGTTTTCTTTCTTTAAGCACCTCTAGTATCTTTTTGAATACGACACTGTCTTTTGTAAAAGACCAGCGCCAGCTTCCCAGCGTAGGGTCACCTGACCCGGTGACGAACAGGCAGCCTGCATCGTGCTTATTATCGACCGGGTAATCTTTCCCGATATAGGTAACATACCGGAAATCCTTCCCAAGCATTGAAAATGCACTTACGCTTGTGATCACTTTCTGGCAACTGGCAGGCGCCAGGCCCAGTTGAGGGTTCTTCTCAAAAACAACCTTGCCCGTTTTACTATCCACCACATACATGCTGATGGCAGCATGCCTGAACTGTGTATCCTTTTCCAAGGCTTTTATGGCGACAGCAAGACGTGATCCTGCATCCTGGGCAGAAGAAAACATAACGGCAAGTAAACCAGCAAACAAATAAATGGTTCTCATCTCTTACTTATCTTGCAATAAAATTAAACTATTTAATACGATACATGGCACAAGCATCGATTATTACCATCGGAGATGAATTACTGATCGGGCAGGTGGTTGACACCAACAGCGCCTGGATGGCCCAGGAACTGAACAAATGGGGCATACGGGTAAAACGAAGGGTGGCCGTTGGTGATGTATGGGATGAAATATGGAATGCACTCAATGATGAACAACAGCAGGCAGATATCGTTTTAATTACTGGTGGTCTTGGTCCTACGGCAGATGATATCACCAAGCCATTATTGTGTAAATACTTCGACGGCAACATGATCGTTGATGAGGCGGCCAAACAAAATGTGATCGATATTTTCTCGAAGCTCAACCGGCCTTTAATAGACCGGAACCTGAAACAGGCCGAAGTGCCTGATGTATGCACGGTGATACAGAACAAAAGGGGAACCGCTCCCGGCATGTGGTTCGAAAAGAACGGGAAAGTGTTTGTAAGCATGCCCGGCGTACCGCACGAGATGAAAGGCATGATGGAGGCTGATGTGATACCGATGCTGCTGAAAAAATTTGAGTTCCCGGCCATCATCCACCGAACACTATTAACAGCTGGCGTGGGTGAAAGCTTCCTGGCAGAGAAGATAAAGGAGTTCGAAGAAAGACTGCCTGGCCATATCAAACTGGCCTACCTGCCCAATTATGGTATGGTGAGGTTACGCCTTACCACGATCAGCTTCGACAAGGAGAAAGCGGAAAAAGAGATACAGCAACAGTTCGAAACCTTACAAGGCCTGGTATCTGAATACATGGTAACAAATGAAGATGAACCGATCGAGGAGGTTGTTGGCAAGCTGCTGCAGGCAAAAGGCAAAACCATGGGCACCGCCGAAAGCTGCACAGGCGGTTACATCGCACACCTGGTCACCTCCATACCGGGGTCTTCGGTATATTTCAAAGGATCGGTGATAAGTTATGCCAACGAGGTAAAGAAAGATGTATTGGGGGTGGAACAAGCGTTGTTGGAAAGCCTTGGCGCCGTTAGCGAAGAAGTAGTGTTGCAGATGGTAAATGGTGCACTAAAGAACCTCAAAACCGATTATGCCGTGGCCGTATCGGGTGTCATGGGCCCCGACGGCGGCACTGCAGAAAAACCAGTGGGTACCGTATGGATCGCAGTAGGGGATATCCGTAAGGCAGAAGCTTACAAGCTTTCCTTCCGGTTCGACCGCATGCGTAACATACAACTCACTGCCGTCAACGCGTTGAACCTGCTCCGGAAGTTCATCCTGGTCAACGGCTAAACCCGTTTCATCAATTAAGCCGGAATAATTACCTTTGACACGTCTGATACATTGCTTGTTATTGCACCCCTTTGTACTGCCGTACAAGTGAGTAACACAACGATGATGCCATGGAAAACAGACGCTGGTTCCAAAATATTCAACACACAACCAAAAATATTCAATCCGCATGAGTTTAGTAGATCTTGTAATGCCGAAACTGGGTGAAAGTATCATGGAAGCCACTATTCTGAAGTGGCATAAGAAACCAGGCGATCCGATCAAACAGGATGAGACCGTACTCGACATCGCCACCGACAAAGTGGATAGTGAAGTACCGTCTACCTCCGAAGGGGTTATTGAGGAAATATTATTCAAAGAGAACGATGTGGTACCCATCGGTACCGTGATCGCCAGGATCCGTGTGGGCGCCAACGCTGCTGTTTCGAACAGTCAGCCTCCCCCAGCCCCCAAAGCCGAAGTCTACGAGGACGCAAAAGTTGTTGAAGAGATCCCCTATCAACCATCTGCAAGCCAGCCGGCGACAAACAACGGACAAGGCGGAAAAGTCAGGTTCTATTCACCGCTCGTTTTAAATATTGCCCAGCAGGAAGGGATCAGCATGGCCGAACTGGAGAACATCTCCGGCACAGGCCAGGAAGGAAGGGTGAGCAAAAAAGATATCCTGGCTTACGTGGCAAATAAATCAGTTGGTGGCAGGGCGCCGGTAACCAGTCAACCACAACAGGCAGCGGCCGTAACCGTTTCCGAGCAACGACCCATTGCAGCTGAGCAACCTGCAGCGAATAATGTTCCTTCGGTTTATACCGGTAATGTGGAGATCATTGAAATGGACCGGATGCGCAAGCTTATTGCCAAACATATGGTAGACAGCAAGCACACTTCCCCGCACGTGACCAGTTTTGCCGAATGCGACGTGACCAACCTTGTATTATGGCGAGAGAAAGTGAAAAAGGATTTTGAAAAAAGGGAAGGTGAAAAGATCACATTCACCCCCCTTTTCATTGAAGCGATCGTTAAATGTATCAAGAGATACCCCTGGCTCAGCAGCAGTGTTGAAGGCGACAAGATCATCGTTAAAAAAGACCTGAATATCGGCATGGCAACTGCATTGCCTTCGGGTAATCTCATCGTTCCCGTGATCAGGAGCGCTGACCAGTTGAACCTGGTTGGTTTGACGAAGCAGGTCAACAGCCTGGCCAATGCTGCACGTACCGGGAAGTTAAAACCCGATGACACCACCGGCGGCACTTTCACATTGACCAATGTGGGTTCTTTCGGTAGCATCATGGGAACACCCATCATCAACCAGCCACAGGTAGCGATCATGGCAGTAGGTGCCATTAAGAAGCGACCCATGGTGATTGAAACTCCGCAAGGCGACAGCATTGCGATCCGTCACATGATGTATATCTCTTTAAGCTATGATCACCGGATCATTGACGGGGCCCTGGGTTCCACCTTTTTGAATGCTGTGGCAAAAGAGCTGGAGAATTTTGACGTTAACAGAAGCATATAGATACCCCCTGTTTAAGTTAGTTAAAGCCGGATGGTTTCATCCGGCTTTTTTGTTTGATCATGTTACCCAAAAAAGCAGAAAAAAAGTAGCAATCAACAGCATTATTGAGTAAAGATGCGGTGAACTGATTGAGTATTTTTCTTTATGCCAGTATATGAATACAGGTACAGGCAGGACAAATAAGATTAAAAGAGAGGGAAACCAGATGAATTCGAAAATACCCCCCACCAGAGCGTAGCGGTAAACATCCACCGTTCGGGCCAGCACAACAGTCACGAATAAAGCCATACTTAACAGGAGGAAAATTCTTCTATACCCGACCGTTTTCAATTTTACCTTTTTTAATTGCTACGGGCAAACGGCCATAGTTTCCGCTGTGTTGCCTGTAAAACCCCCGGGGGTCAGCATGTCCTCGAAATAGTAATAGCTTTTGGGTGGGTTTACAGGGAAGCAGGTTAACCCGAATACTTCCCCGCAGATACCGATGTGTTTCCCTGCCAGGGTACGGGCCTGTATCTTATAGTAGTACTTTTTGGCTGTACTGGTTGTAAATGTGGTTTGCCATCCCTGTCCGAGTTGATTGGTGGTAAACACCACAAAGTTATTCTCGTCGTATAAGGTGAACCCGATGGAATCGATATTGATTGTGATCGGCAGGCAGGCATCGTTCAGTCCGTCGTTATTAGGACTGAATGCATTGGGCATGAAGATGCGTGCATTATCACCTGTACCAGCCGTATCGGTAACCAGTCCATCGCAATTAGGGTGTGTAACCGGGTCGGATTTACTGCAATTACTGAATGCCACTACGCAACCAAGCAGGGCAGTAAAAAGAAATAATTTCATATCGCTTCTCTTTAGATTTTATACGTGTTGATTAATATCCAAGTCCCCAATCCTTACCCTTTTCGGTAGCAGGTAGCCCTTCCTTGATCCATTTTGCCGGTTTACCGTCTTTCAGGTAATAATCGAAGAACTGACCCAACCGGATAGAGAGGTCTTTCCTGTTCTTTCTTTCCACAAGGTTATGATCCTCGTTATTGTACTGAAGCATCCATACTTTCTTGCCCAACCTGCGAAGGGCAGTAAAGTATTCGATCCCCTGGTACCAGGGCACGGCTCCATCCGCATCATTGTGCATGATCACCAGCGGGGTGGTCACTTTATCAGCAGCAAATAAAGGGGAGTTCTTTAAATAGAGGTCCTGCCGTTGCCAGAGGTTGGCACCGATACGGCTTTGTGTATGTTCGTACTGGAACTGCCTGTTCAAACCAGTGCCCCACCGGATGCCACCATAGGCGCTGGTCATATTCGCAACCGGGGCGCCTGCCCAGGCTGCACGAAAGATATTTGTTCTTGTTATTAAATACGCCACCTGGTAACCGCCCCAGCTTTGTCCCTGTATGGCCATACGGGTGCTGTCTACCCAGGGCATCTTTGACAGGTATTTTGCTGCGCTCACCACGCTGTTATATGCACTGGCGCCCGGCTCACCGTCCTTATAATAAATGTTGGGATCGAAAACGATATACCCATTGCTCACAAAGTACGGTATGTTGATGGTAGAGGCACTTGGCGCAGGCGACCTGTATGCAAATAAGCCATCGGCATTCCTTTCGTAGAAATAAAAGATCACAGGATATTTCTTCTTTGGATCAAAATTCTCCGGCTTGAACAACAATCCTTCGCTCATCTTGCCATCGAACATTTTCCACTTTACCAATTCCACGCTTAACCAATTGTATTCTCTCTGCTGGGCCGCCACATCGGTGAGCTGGTTTAGATTTTTCAGATCGGAAGTAGAGAACAATTCGCTGTTATTGATATTGCTTCGCTGAACAATATACTGCTCTGCTTCTTTTGCCTTGACCGGGTTGCTGAACGAATATGTGCCGGCAGTCAATAAAGACGGGTCAGAAACCTCATTGATCTTTTTCGAATAAAACCCACCGTTCTTGCTGGTCATATCTTGTGAACGCAGCAGGATCGTCTCATTTTCTTTCAGGAAGCGCTTTTCGGGATCGAGGCGGACATAGTTCAGGTTGGTTTTCGTTCTCTTACCCCAACCATTGGTGATGTTCTTGGGCTGCTCATTTCCGTTCGGGTCCACCTGCCAGATATCGTACACATCATTAACGAGCAGGTAACGGTCGTTCTCTGTCCAGCCGCTTATACCCTGTGAGTTTGGATAATCAGGTACGTCGTTCTCGATATCATAGAGTGGCTCTTTAATGCCAGCAGTAATATTCTTTGCAGTACCACTGGCATAATCCCAGGCAAAGTAGTTCCGTTGGGCCGGATCATACCAATACACGTATTTACCATTTGGAGAAGGTTCATAGTTCACAAAATCGCTCGCCCTGATGAGCCTTCTTTTACCATCTGCTGTACTGATGGCATAGGCAGTAACTTTTACGCGGCCCCTCCATTGTGCTTCAACGCGATTGCCTTTGGTACTCTCTGCCAGCACCCAATCTGCATTGCCTTCATTCACCAATGTTATGTTCTCTGCATCTTCAGCTCCCAATTGAACGATGTGATCATCGCCTGGTTTGATAACAGCCAGGTAGCTGCGTTTCAATTCCTGGTCAAGCTGCTTTAACTGCTGTGGCTGCAGGTAATCGTCGTTATAATGCCAAACGTCGAGCCTGGCCAGTTCAAAATCCACGAGGGTGGTATCTTTTGGCCCTTTGATCGGTGCGGTGCCGAAGAATAGTTTTTTGCCGTCCTTGCTGAACCGGAGTGTTGCATTTTCGCTGATCGTATAACCGATCTGCATGCCTACCGTATTTTTTTCTACGGAAAGTTGGGCGCTGTCGGGCCCGCCGGCATGGTACCAGAGTTTATAGAATTTCTGGAGTGCTTTGGCGCTGCTATCACGTTCGGCTACAAAAGCCAGTTGAGTTCCTTCTTCATCAAATACGTAGCTCTTTGCATCATTGAAGGCTTTCATCACCGTATCCACTTTGTCGGCCGAGAGGTTATATAAAAGTACCAGCGCTTTGCTGTTGCTGTCTTTGCTGTTCTTTGTTGTTTCGACCAGCAGCCTGGTTCCTTTCTTGTCAAAATAGTATTCACTGACCAGTTTGAAGGTCTTCTCTTTATTGTCGCTCATCCGGCGAACAACCAGGTCGGTCCCTTCGGAGGAGGCCCCTGCGCCGGCCTCATCTCCCTCAGCATCTTTCAATGTGATCGCCTCTGACCATTCTTCGTCCCTTCCTTTTTTAAGTATCTCTTTAGCTGCTTTCTGTGCCGCTGTGATCACTTCTTCATTCGTCACCCTGCCTTTTACCGAATCAATGGATCTACGGATCACTGAATCGGCCAGTTTTACCAGTTTATCCATGTTCAGTTTTGCAGAGTCTACAGGAGGCTTTGGTTTTTTTGCAGTATCGGGCAACGGTTTCTCCATTTGATACGCCAGCCAACCGGCTGCTTTCTCCGGTGTCTTATAGCCTTTTACCCTGGCGATCTTTACTACATCTTCTTTTCCCAGCTCAAGGATACCGATCGAATCCTTGGGCATGTCATCAGGCTTCTTTTTCTTGATCTTTGCCTGCCGGGTATCCTGGAAGAGGGGTTTGATCCTGAAAACAACGAAACGGCTGTCTTCTGTGATCACGGCATTATAGCCACGCGGGACCATTTTCTTGTACTGAGATGAAGGGTTTTGTATCACAAGATCTCCATCTCCCTCCTGTGGGTTGATGGCGTACACAATATACTTTCCATCGTTACTGATCATACGTTCACCGATATTCTTCCAGCCATCATACACAGAATGATCCAGTGGTTTTTTGCCAGCCTGTCCGGTAGGCAGGTTCTGAGCAAAAGAAAGAGTGGAGATACAAATAAATACGGGGAGAAGCAGTTTCTTCATACTTGTTAGTTTGATCCGCTAAAGTTATTGGAAATGGGGCAGAATTATACAACCGTTTATCCTTCCTCAAGGAACCCCCACCCGGTTCTCAGGCTTTGTAATCGTTCCCCGTCCAACCTTGTTTTGTCATAATGCCCTGCCTTTGTCTTTTGCCGGAAAGCTTCATACAGTGTGACGGCACATGCCACTGAGATGTTCAGCGATTTTATGATCCCTACCTGCGGTATGATGAAATTCCCATCCGCCATGGCAATGATCTCTTCACTTACCCCGGTGTGTTCATTGCCAAATACCAATGCTACCGGCTTGGTGAGGTCTAACTCATGCAAACCAACCGCATCGCTGCTCAGGTGTGTGGTATATATCTTTTTATAATTCCTTCTCAACTCGGTAAAACAGGCCTCTGCATCGGTGAATTGATGGATGCTTAACCATTTGGCGGCGCTGGATGAACTCCTGGCCCCCCACTTCTTATGACGGGGTATTTTTGTATTGAGGATATAAATATCCTGTATTCCCACTGCATCACAAGTGCGCATGACGGCCGAGATATTATGTGGATCGAAGACATTTTCCAGTACTACCGTAAGGTCGGGCTGACGTTTATTGAGTACGGCAGTGAGGCGTTCGTTTCGTTCGGGAGTCATAGGGTCAAATATAAATAAAAAGCCCGCCATCACG
>CAZYAT010000021.1:0-55060 GCA_964645235.1 uncultured Ferruginibacter sp.
ACAGAAATTCTTCTATTCCAGATGCTACATCTGAGGCATTATTACTCACGCTTAAACAAGAAGTCGAGACTATCAAGAATAACTTATTACAAAGTGAAGAAATACGAAGTCAATTAGCAAAAGATAAAGAGGCTTTAGAAAAGCAATTGGCTCCTCAAATTGAACACGACAATCTGAAAGCTAAAGCCCTTGAAGAAATAGAAAAAGGAAATTATAAAGAGGCCGAAGATTTCTTGATGGAAAGTGCCAAGGCAAGTATTAAGGAAACAGCTTCAACTTTTTTTGAGTTAGCAAAGATTAAGGGTTTGCAGCTGCAATATGCAGAAGCTTTCAACTATTATGAATTAGCAGCAAAAATTACCACTGACAACAGTCTATACCTTAATGAAGCTGGCGTTATTGCCCAAATTATGGGCCTTTATGACAAAGCCTTACAATATTTTGAAAGAGCATTAGCTATTGATAAAAAAATCCATGGAGAAGAACACCCCCATATTGCCATAAGCTATAACAATATTGGATCAGCTTACCAAAACAGGGGAGAATACGACAAAGCAATACAGCAATATGAACAAGCTATGGCCATTGATAAAAAATCATACGGGGAAGAACACCCAACTATTGCTATAGATTACAACAATATTGGATCAGCTTACCACAAAAAGGGAGAATATGATAAAGCCATTCAACACTACGAACAGTCCTTAGCTATTGGCAGGAAATTCTATGGAGAAGAACACCCCAGTATTGCTATCCGATATAACAATATCGGATTAGTATACCGGAACAAGGGAGAATATGATAAAGCCATACAACATTTCGAACGGGCCTTAGCCATTGGTAAAAAATTCCATGGAGAAGAACATCCCAGTATTGCTATCCGCTATAATAATATCGGATTAGCATATCGTAGCAAGGGGGAATATGATAAAGCCATAGAACACTACGAACAGGCTTTAGCCATTGATAAAAAATTCCATGGAGAAGAACATCCCTCCATTGCCGTCCGTTATAACAATATTGGAGTAGTATATCGGAACAAGGGAGAATATGATAAAGCCATACAATACTATGAAAAAGCCTTAGGCATTGACAAAAAATTCCATGGAGAAGTACATCCTGACATTGCTATCCGCTATAATAATATTGGATTAGCATACCAAGACAAGGGAGAATATGATAAAGCCATACAACACTATGAGAAAGCCTTAGGCATTGACAAAAAATTCCACGGAGAAGAACATCCCCGCATTGCTATCCGCTACAATAATATTGGATCAGCCTACCAACATAAGAGAGAATGTGATAAGGCCATTCAATATTATGAACAGGCCTTAGCAATTGATAAAAAATTCCATGGAGAAGAACATCCGGATATTGCTATAGACTACAACAATATTGGATCAGCTTATCTAGGTAATGGAGAATACAATAATGCTATACAATTCTTTAAAAAGGCTTTAGATATTCTCAAGCTTTTTCATTCTCCTACACACCCAAATATTCAAGCTGTAAAAGAAAGTCTTAAGTATGCTAAAAACCTTAAAAAGAAACAGCAATAAATGACATTACTATTTATTTAATAACCTTAGAAATATCAGTATCCATATATTATAACCAAACGCCACTCTTCCGAGTGGCGTTGTTGTATGTTCGTGCTTAATTGGAAAACGATATTAACTGCATCCCATGCTGTTGCCGCAGTTGAGACATTTGTAGCAGGTGCCACTGCGTACGGTGATATGTCCGCAGGTATTGCAGGCTGGTGCATCACTCTGCATGCTCTTGGCAGCTGCATTCACGGCATCAAGGCCTTTCTCTGCTTTTTTATGGGCCGTACGATGAGGAGCTTTGGCCGGTTGCGGCGTTACAGAACTCACCACACGCACTTCACTCAGTTCGGGTTTGCGTTCACCAATGGTGGGTGTGTTCTGGTCCCAGGCTTCGTTGCCTGTGTTCTGCACTTCGGGTTTGTCGAGCACATGAACCAGGTCGTTGCGGCCCAGGTATTCATAGGCCAGTGAGCGGAACATGAAGTCGATGATGGACGTGGTTGATTTGATGTTCGGGTGGTCCACCATACCGCTTGGCTCGAAGCGGGTGAACACGAATTTCTCCACGTATTCTTCCAGCGGCACCCCATATTGCAGGCCGATGGAGATGGCAATGGCAAAACAGTTGAGCATGCTGCGCATGGTAGCTCCTTCCTTGGCCATGTCGATGAAGATCTCACCCAGTGTTCCGTCGTTGTATTCCCCGGTACGAAGGAAGATCGCCTGTCCGTTGATCTTTGCCTTTTGGGTGAACCCACGGCGCTTGGCGGGAAGGGCCCTTCTTTCCACGATCATCGCCAGCTGGCGTTTCAGCGTGGTATCGGCACTGCTCTGCACACGCCTGTTCATTTCATCGAGCAGGTCGTCGATGGTGAGCTTGCTCATATCCACCATGGTGGCGATCTCGTTGGCCAGTGCAGCGGCTTTTTCTTCACTGATGGGTTCGTCGAGTTTCTTTTTCTTATCGCTCTTGTTGCTGAGCGGTTGCGATAGTTTGGAACCGTCGCGGTATAAAGCACATGCTTTCAGGCCCAGTTCCCAGCTCAGCCGGTATGAATCGGCGATCTCTTCCTGTGTCGCCTCGTTCGGCAGGTTGATGGTTTTGGAGATGGCGCCGCTCAGGAAAGGCTGTGCAGCTGCCATCATGCGGATATGCCCGTGTGCATGGATATAACGCTCACCGATCTTCCCGCATTTATTGGCGCAATCGAATACCGGCAGGTGCTCTTCTTTCAGGTAAGGAGCTCCTTCCACGGTCATGGTACCACATATATATACATTGGCCGCTTCGATCTCTTCGTCGCTGAACCCTAATGCTTCGAGCAGGCTCCAGCTGAAATCGTTGTATTGTTCCGGTTTGAATCCGAGGCGCTCCAGGCAGGTCTCCCCAAGTGTATATACATTGAATACAAAGCCGATCTCGAAGGCCGAACCCAATGCGCTATTGAGTTTCTCGATGTCTTCGGTAGTGAACCCTTTCTCAAGCAGTGTTTTGGTATTGATGAAGGGCGCTTTGTCGAGCGATGCATGTCCTTTTGCATAGGCCACGATCTCTTCGATCTCCTTTTCACTGTATTCCAGGTTGCGCAGGGCTGCAGGAACACTCTGGTTGATGATCTTGAAATAACCGCCGCCGCTCAGTTTTTTGAATTTCACCAGGGCGAAGTCGGGTTCCACACCGGTCGTGTCGCAATCCATTACCAGGCCGATGGTGCCGGTTGGGGCAATCACCGTTGTTTGTGCATTGCGGTACCCGTATTTCTCTCCCATCTGTACCGCATCGTCCCAAGCCTTGGTGGCCGATTTAAGCAGATAATCCGGGCAGTATTTTGCATTGATGCCTTGTGGTTTTATGCGCAGTCCTTCGTAAGCATCGCTGGCGTCGTAGGCGGCGGCACGATGGTTACGCATCACACGCAGCATGTGTTCTTTATTTTCTTCGTATTTATCGAAGGCGCCGAGGAAGGCGGCCATTTCAGCCGATGTTTTGTATGCCACACCGGTCATGATCGCGGTGATGGCACCGGCGATGCCTCTTGCTTCCTCGCTGTCGTAAGCGATACCGCTTACCATCAGCATGGAACCCAGGTTAGCATAACCCAGTCCAAGCGTACGGTAATCGTATGAAAGCTGTGCCACTTCCTTTGACGGGAATTGAGCCATTAGTACAGATACTTCCAGCACCACGGTCCAGAGGCGGCAGGTATGTTCAAAACCCTTTACATCGAACATATTTGTTTTCTCATCGAAGAAGCGGCGCAGGTTCACACTCGCCAGGTTGCAGGCAGTGTTATCGAGGAACATGTATTCACTGCAGGGATTGGAAGCCCTGATCAGGCCGCCTTCGGGGCAGGTATGCCATTCGTTGATGGTGGTATCATATTGAGTACCCGGGTCGGCACAACGCCAGGCCGCATAATTGATCTGGTTCCAGAGGTCACGGGCCTTTACTTTCCTCATCACCCTTCCGTCGCTTCTGGCTTTCAGTTCCCATTCACCATCCTGATCCAGTATTTCGAAGAAATCGTTTGGTATACGTATGGAATTGTTGCTGTTCTGTCCGCTTACAGTACGATAAGCCTCTCCTTCGTAGTCGCTGGGATAACCAGCGGCGATCAACGCTGCCACTTTATCTTCTTCTTCCACTTTCCAGTTGATGAAGCTCTGAATTTCGGGATGGTCGAGATCGAGGCAAACCATTTTGGCAGCCCTTCTTGTAGTACCGCCGCTTTTGATGGCACCCGCTGCACGGTCACCGATCTTGAGGAAGCTCATCAACCCGCTGGAGGTGCCGCCGCCGCTCAGCTTTTCGCCTTCGCCGCGGATGCTGCTGAAGTTGGTTCCCACACCGCTGCCATATTTGAATATACGTGCTTCACGAACCCAGAGGTCCATGATACCACCTTCATTCACCAGGTCGTCCTCCACACTTAATATAAAGCAGGCATGGGGCTGGGGGCGTTCGTAAGCGTTCTCCGATTTTTTCAGCTGACCGTCTTTGGGGTCGACATAGTAATGGCCCTGTGGTTTGCCGGTAATGCCGTATACTTCATGAAGACCGGTGTTGAACCATTGCGGACTGTTGGGTACGCATGCCTGGTTCAGGATGGAATAGATCAGTTCATCATAAAATACCTGTGCATCGTTGGGGGTTGCAAAATAATCATATCGTTCACCCCAAATCCTCCAGCAATGAGCCAGACGGTGGGCAACTTGTTTAACGGATGTTTCCCTGCCGGTGGTCCCATCCTCTTTGGGAACACCTGCTTTACGGAAATACTTTTGTGCTAAGATGTCTGTAGCGATCTGGCTCCATTGTTTTGGAACCTCCACATTGTCCATTTGAAATACAACTTCACCGGTTGGATTCTTGATAACAGAGGTGCGGTAATCGTACTCGAACATATCAAAAGGACTCACGCCTTCTTTGGTGAATTGGCGGGTAAACTGTAGTCCTTTAATAGATTGGATTTTCTTTGCCATAAAATTTTTATCGTGCTTGATTAGTGGGGTTAAGTAAATGTTAAGCAAACGAAAATATCTTTTCACCCGGAACAAACAAACCGTTAAATATTAACATTTGGTGGATAATTGAGAAGACGCAAATGGGTTGGGCTTTTGCGCATTTTTCCCCAGTTAGCAGAAAAATTTTTCAAAAAAAATCTTGGAAAATTCCTCAAAAAAACCAAGGCCTGATTTTACTGCATTTTTGCTTTTTTGGGATAAAATGAAAAGGCCTGAGTTAAGCAGCAACGATAGTTGCCTTTGGGCAGAGAATGGCCATTCCTGTCTTATCTTTATTTCATGAAAGCCGTGATACAACGTGTAACAAGGTCAAGTGTGACCATCGATGGGCAAACAAGGTCAGCAATCGGAGCCGGGTTGCTGGTGCTTGTTGGTATTGAAGATGCCGACAGTACCGAAGACATTGAATGGCTCAGCAACAAGATCGTCAACCTCCGCATATTCGATGACGGGAACAAAGTGCCTAATATATCCGTGAAAGACATCAACGGCGATATCATGCTGGTAAGCCAGTTCACACTGCATGCCTCTACCAGAAAGGGTAACCGCCCCTCTTATATAAAAGCAAGCAAGCCCGATATTGCGGTGCCGATCTATGAAAAGATGATCATTCAACTGGAGCAGGACCTGGGTAAGAAGATCCATACCGGAGAATTCGGCGCCGATATGAAAGTGGAATTATTGAACGACGGGCCGGTAACGATTGTTATAGACACGAAGAACAAGGAATAGGCTATTCTGAATGCTGAATTTTAAATGTTGAATTTATGACAATACAAGAAGCCCAATCGGAAGTTGACGGTTGGATAAAAACGGTCGGTGTAAAATACTACAGCGAACTCACTAACCTCGGTATCCTTATGGAAGAAGTGGGCGAACTATCCAGGCTGATGGTACGCAAATACGGAGAACAATCATTCAAGGAAAGCGACAAAGGAAAAGAGATCGCCGATGAAATGGCCGATGTGCTTTGGGTGCTGATATGCCTGGCCAATCAAACCGGTGTGGATCTGACGGAAGCCCTGCAAAAAAATTTCGAGAAAAAAAACAACCGGGATAAAGACCGGCACCAGCAAAATGAAAAGCTGAAATAATCCTCCGCCCCCCGAACGTAAGCCCGTACTGCTTATCTTTGCGCCCATGGCAAACGAACAGAACATTTTTGCAGAACTCATCTCCCATTGCAAGGAATACGGGTATATATTCCAGTCCTCCGAGATCTATGACGGACTGGCTGCCGTGTACGACTATGGCCAGAACGGCGCTCAACTGAAAAAGAATATCCGCGACCAATGGTGGAAGAGCATGACCCAGCTGCACGACAACATCGTGGGTATTGATGCGGCCATCTTCATGCACCCCACCACCTGGAAGGCAAGCGGCCACGTGGATAATTTCAGCGACCCGATGATCGACAACAAGGACAGCAAGAAAAGGTACCGGGTTGACCACCTCATCGAATCACACGCCGAAACATTGGCGGAGCCGGATGCAAAGGCATTGCTTGATCAAATGGATGCACTGCTTGCCAAGGACGATTACGCAGGACTGAAAAGACTGATCGAAGACAATAAGATCACCTGCAGCATCAGCAAGACCTGTAACTGGACCGACGTTCGCCAGTTCAACCTTATGTTCAAAACCGAGTTCGGGGCCGTAGCTTCCGATAACCCGGATGATAATATGGTGTACCTCCGCCCCGAAACGGCACAGGGTATCTTCGTCAACTTCCTTAATGTGCAAAAAACGGGGAGGATGAAGGTCCCCTTCGGCATTGCCCAAACCGGCAAGGCCTTCCGCAATGAGATCGTTGCCAGGCAATTCATCTTCCGCATGCGTGAGTTCGAACAAATGGAGATGCAGTTCTTTGTTCGCCCCGGCACCCAGATGGAATGGTACAACTTCTGGAAGGAGGAAAGAAAGAAATGGCACGAGAGCATCGGCATCCCTGCCGAAAAACTGCGCTTCCATGATCATGTTAAGCTGGCGCACTATGCCGATGCGGCACTCGATATTGAATTTGAATTCCCGTTTGGATGGAAAGAACTGGAAGGCATTCACAGCCGCACCGATTTCGACCTGAAAAACCATGAGAAATACAGCAAAAAGAAAATTCAGTATTTCGATAATGATGTCGATCCCTCCACCAACAAACCGTACGGCAACTATGTGCCGTTTGTAGTGGAAACCTCAGTTGGCCTGGACCGGTTAGTACTAACCATCCTCAGCCTGAGTTATGCCGAAGAGAAATGGGCCAAGGAAGATGGCAGTGAAGACAGCCGTGTGGTATTGCGTATCCCGGCCAGGATCGCCCCTACCAAACTGGCGATCTTACCACTCACCAAAAAAGACGGCCTGCCCGAGGTCGCTGAAGCATTGATGAAAGAATGCAAACCTTATTTCCATTGCTTCTATGAAGAGAAAGACACCATTGGCAAACGCTACCGCCGCATGGATGCCATCGGTACTCCTTTCTGCGTAACCATCGATCACCAGACCAAGGAAGATGGCACCGTCACCATCCGTTACCGGGATACCATGACGCAGGAAAGGATCACTATGAAAGATGTAAAAGACATCATCCTGAAAGCAATCGAATAAACCCCTTCAATCAGTATTGACCGCCCCCGGCCTGAGCCGGGGGCTTTTATTTCAGGCTGATATAAATCAGTCCCGCCCTTGAATTAGGTCACCTTCATTCTTGGCAGCCATTGATATTTTGCTGAACCTTATCCAGCCTTCGCGCTGTATTTATCGCTATAAAAATTCAACACATGGCTTCGTCAGATATCACCAAACCGGTCGACCTGCTTACTCATTCAGAAGGTACCGGCCCTTTGCGATTCCGCCGCCCGGTATACATGGATTTCATGCCACCCTGCAACAGCGCCTGCCCCGCAGGTGAGAACATACAGGCCTGGCTTTCCTATGCGCAAGCGGGTAACTACTTCGAGGCATTCCAGACGCTGATGGAAGACTGTCCTTTCCCTGCCATCATGGGTCGTGTTTGCGTAAAGCCCTGTGAAACGGGATGCAACCGGAATCATATCGACAAAACGATCAACATCCACGCTGTGGAAAGATATATCGGTGATGAAGCCATCCGGCAGAAATGGCCCGTGCAATTCGTAGCCTATACCACACACAAAAGGGTATTGGTGATCGGTGCCGGGCCTTCGGGTTTATCGGCTGCCTATCACCTGGCCCGCCTGGGGCACACCGTTGAAGTATACGAAGCCGGCAGTGAACCGGGAGGTTTATTGAGGACAGGCATTCCTGATTACAGGTTGCCCAAAGATATCCTCGATGCCGAGATCGACCGCATCCGCAAAATGGAAGTGACCATAAAAGTCAACCGGAAGGTAGAGGATGTGCTGGCCGAAAAAGAAGCCGGCAATTTCGATGCGGTATATGTTTCGGTAGGAGCCCAACTGATCCACAACGAAGATTTCAAACACGATAATTCGGTATACATCACCGATGCTTTTTCATTTTTCAATGAATCCAGATCGAACCCGGCGCCTTACACCAAAAAGAAAGTACTGGTCTATGGCGGCAATAAACTGGCCATGTACATCGCAAGGATCATCAAACGTTTCGGGTCGGACGCTGCGGTTTATTTCCACGGCGATCAGAAGATGATGCCGGCCTACGACTATGAAACCGAGGACGCCCTTGCTGAAGGAGTGGATGTGAAACTCTTCCGAAGTATCAACCGCATTGAAAACAAAAAAGTGGTGCTGGAGATCATGAAAGTGGAAAAGGGCAAGGCCATTGGTACCGGTGAATTCGAGATCGTGGAAGCGGATGTGCTCGTCAATGCCAATAAGCAGGAGAGCGATACCAGCCTGCTGCGTAATGTATCCAATATCAGGATCAACGAAGACGGCACCGTGGTGATCGATGCCCAACGCATGGCTGGCGAAGGGATCTTTGCCGGGGGTGATATGCTGCCTGGTGAGAACCGCAGCGCCACCATCGCAATTGGTCATGGTAAGAAAGCCGCTCGCTACATACATGGCTTCTTAACTCAAAAAACTTATGTAAAACCTGATAAACACCAGACGGCCGGTTTCAAAAAACTACATATGTGGTACAAGACAGATGCTCCGCAGAAAGAACAGGATAAACTGGCTCCGGCCGAAGCCGTGAAAAATTTCGATGAGGTGATCCACGGCTTAACAGAAGCCGAAGCCAGGTTTGAAGCACAACGCTGCCTCAGCTGCGGCAACTGTTTCGAATGCGACGGATGCTTCGGTGCATGTCCTGAAGATGCCATCGTCAAACTGGGCAAGGGCAACCGCTACAAATTCAATTATGAAGCCTGTACAGGTTGTGCGGTTTGTTATGAGCAATGCCCCTGCCACGCCATAGAAATGATTCCTGAACCTGTTAACGCTGTTACCAATGTCAAATAAAAAATTAGTTGCGACAATAGACGGAAATGAAGCGGCGGCCTACGTGGCATACCGCATCAACGAAGTATGTGCCATCTACCCCATTACTCCTTCTTCCACTATGGCAGAACTGGCAGATGAGTGGGCCTCTAAAGGAATAAAGAACATCTGGGGAAATATTCCCGACGTGATCGAAATGCAAAGCGAAGGCGGTGCTGCCGGTACGGTTCACGGTGCGTTGCAAACCGGTTCCCTTACCACCACGTTCACAGCATCACAGGGACTGATGCTCATGTTACCGAACATGTATAAGATCGCCGGTGAATTGACCCCTGCTGTGTTCCATGTGGCTGCCCGCTCCCTGGCAGCGCAGGGCTTATCCATTTTCGGCGACCACCAGGATGTGATGGCAGCAAGAACGACCGGCTTTGCCATGCTGAGTTCGGCCAGTGTACAGGAGGCGCATGATTTTGCATTGATCGCCCAGGTGGCTTCTTTAAGATCCAGGATCCCATTCGTGCATTTCTTCGACGGTTTCCGCACATCACATGAAGTGAATAAGCTCGAATTACTGAGCGATGAACAGATCAAGACAATGGTGCCTGATGAACTGGTTATTGCACACCGCAAACGGGGATTGAATCCTGAGCATCCCTTCATCCGGGGTACCGCTCAAAATCCCGATGTGTATTTCCAGGGCCGTGAAACCGTAAACACATTTTACAACAATACCCCCGGCATCGTGGAAGAAGTCATGAATGATTTCTTGAAAGTTACCGGGAGGCAATACAAACCTTTTGAATATACCGGCGCTCCCGATGCTGAGCAGGTTGTGGTGATCATGGGTTCCGGAAGTGAAACGGTGGAAGAAACGGTGAAAGCGCTGAATGCCGCAGGAAAAAAAACGGGAGTGATCGTTGTCCGTTTATACCGTCCTTTCTCACTGGCACATTTCATAAGCGTGCTGCCCGCCAGCACAAAAACGATGGCCGTGCTCGACCGCACCAAAGAATCGGGCGCTGCCGGCGAACCGATGTACCAGGATGTGCTGGCAACATTGGTAGAAGCATTCCAGAATGGCAAGATCAAGAATCTTCCAAAAATTATTGGCGGTCGTTATGGCCTGTCTTCAAAAGAATTTACCCCGGCCATGGCGAAAGCCGTATACGACGAACTGTTGAATCAAAATCCAAAGAACGGGTTCACTGTCGGCATTAACGATGATGTGACCTTCACCAGCCTGGCTTACGATGAATCTTATAAACTGGACGAAAGTGAATGGCGACAGGGCCTGTTCTTCGGTTTGGGCGCCGATGGCACCGTTGGTGCCAACAAAAACACCATTAAGATCATCGGGGAGAATACCGACCTGTTTGCACAGGGTTATTTTGTGTACGATTCTAAAAAGTCTGGTGCCAGGACAGTCTCTCATTTGCGCTTTGGCCCCAAACCGATCAGGGCTCCCTATCTGATCTCACAGGCTGACTTCATCGCCTGTCACCAGTTCAACTTTGTAGAAAAGGTGGAGATGCTGGAATATGCCAGCGAAGGCGCCACCTTCCTGCTCAACAGCCCATACAGCAAAGAAGACGTGTGGAGCAAATTACCCGGACAGGTCCAGCAGCAGATCATCAGCAAAAAAATAAAAGTATACGTGATTGATGCCACTACCGTGGCAAGAGAAACAGGCATGAGCGGCCGCATCAACACCATCATGCAAACCTGTTATTTCGCCCTTTCGGGTGTATTGCCGAAAGAAGAAGCGATCAAACAGATCAAGAAGGCCATTGAAAAAACCTATTTCAAAAAGGGGCCGAAAGTAATTGAGCAGAATTTTAAAGCCGTGGATGAAACGCTGGCTCACCTGTATGAGGTAAAATATCCGGCCAAAGTTTCCAGCAAAGAAGTTGACCTGCTCACTGTTTCCGATAAAGCCCCCGCCTTTGTAAAAGAAGTGACCGCGAAGATGATGATCGGCCATGGCGACAATATCCCCGTAAGTGAAATGCCGGTGGATGGGACCTATCCGAGCGGAACCACGCAATGGGAGAAACGAAACATCTCCGACCTGGTGCCGGTTTGGGAACCCAATACCTGTATCCAGTGCGGTAACTGCGCTTATGTTTGCCCGCACAGTGTGATCCGTGCCAAATTCTACCACGAGAAATTCCTGAGCAAAGCTCCGGAAGGTTTCAAGTCGGCGCCGATCAATGCCAGGGGTTTCCCGGAGACAAAATACTCACTCCAGGTTTACCTTGAAGACTGTACCGGTTGTAATCTCTGCGTGGAAGTTTGTCCGGCCATCGACCTGAACGACCGAAGCCGTAAGGCCATTAATATGGGTGAGAAAGAATCCATCCTGGAAAAAGAAAAAACCAATATCGAATACTTTGAGAACATTCCCTGGAACGACCGCTCAAAGATCGATTTCTCAACCGTTCACGGAGCCCAGTTCCTGGAACCCCTGTTCGAATTCAGCGGTGCATGTGCCGGTTGCGGTGAAACACCTTATTTGAAATTGTTGTCACAACTCTTTGGCGACCGGCTTTTAGTGGCTAATGCAACAGGCTGCTCTTCTATTTACGGCGGCAACCTGCCTACCACACCCTGGGCGAAGAACAAAGATGGCCGCGGACCGGCCTGGAGCAATTCGCTCTTTGAAGACAATGCAGAATTTGGTTTGGGCATGCGCATCACTGCCGATAAACAGCTTGGCCTTGCCCGGCAATTGGTGAGTGAAATGAAAGCATCGTTGGGAGAAGAGTTGGTAAACTCCATCCTCGAAGGAAAACAAACACTCGAAAGCGAACTGGTTGAACAAAGGACAAGAGTGGAAGCATTGAAAGAAAAATTAAAAGGCATCAAAACACCTGCAGCACAACACCTGCTTTCCGTGGCCGATCAGTTGGTACGCCGCAGCGTATGGCTGGTGGGCGGCGATGGCTGGGCATACGACATCGGTTATGGTGGATTGGACCATGCACTGGCCAGCGGACGAAACATTAACATGCTGGTACTGGACACTGAAGTGTATTCCAACACCGGCGGACAGTCATCCAAATCTACCCCAACCGCCGCCACCGCAAAATTTGCTGCCGGTGGTAAATCTGTCGGCAAGAAAGACCTGGCTATGCAAGCCATTTCGTACGGAAACGTATACGTGGCCCGGGTTGCTTTCGGCGCCAACCCCCAACAGGCATTGCTGGCCATGCGGGAAGCCGAAGCATACGATGGCCCTTCGCTCATACTCGCCTACAGCCATTGCATAGCGCACGGATATGATTTAAAAGACGGACTCGACCAGCAGCATAAAGCAGTAGCCAGCGGCCACTGGCCCCTGCTGCGATACAACCCGGTGCTTCGGAAAAAGAATCAGAATCCCTTTGTGCTCGATTCGCCAAGGCCCAGTATGGCGCTTAAAGATTATGCATACAATGAACTGAGGTATAAAGTACTTACCATGACCAATCCCGAAGCAGCGGATGAATTGATGAAGCATGCACAGGAACTGGTTAACCTGAAATGGAAGTCATACGAAGAGCTGGCCACGAAGAAGGCAAGTGATTTTATACCGGTAGCGTGAGCAGAGCAATAGTCCGCGTGTTCACAGTTGAAAGCAGCCTTTGTGAAAGAGCATTACCATGAACCATGAGTCATTAACTACAAACAAAAAACACGCATCATGAGAATGCATACAAATTACATGGGCCTGGAGTTGAACTCCCCCATCGTTGTTTCTGCCTGTACACTAAGCGAAAGGCTTGAAAATATTTTAAAGATGGAAGATTATGGCGCCGGTGCCGTGGTGATGCCTTCGTTGTTTGAAGAACAGATACGCAAGGAAGAAGCGATCTTCAACAGCGTATTGAATGAAACGACCTATGCATTCCCCGAGGCCATGGATTACTTTCCCGGGCTGGATGAATTCAATGTTGGCATCGATGAATACCTCGAAAACATACGCAAAGCGAAGCAACGGGTGAAAATTCCCATCATCGCCAGCCTGAACGGTATCACCAATGAAGGCTGGATCGATTATGCCAGGCAAATGCAGCAGGCGGGCGCCGATGCCATCGAGATCAATATCTTCTTTATACCCGGCGACCTGAACATGTCGACCGGCGAAGTAGAGCACCGTTATCTTAATATCATTGAGAACATCCGCCAGACTGTAACGATCCCCGTTGCGGTAAAACTCAACCCTTATTTCAGCGCTATGGGCAATATGGCCATGCGTATGAAAGCGGCAGGAGCAGATGCCCTTGTGTTGTTCAACCGTTTTTACCAACCTGATATAGACATCAATGAACTCCAGATCAAAACCGACCTGCATTACAGTGTGGCAGGAGAAATACGATTACCGCTGCTGTGGATAGGTTTGTTGTACGGGAAACTAAAATTATCACTGGCAGCCACCACCGGCGTGCAAAGCGCCGTGGAAGTGATCAAATACCTGCTGGCTGGTGCCGATGTGGTGATGACCGCCTCTTCGTTGTACAAAAACGGTATCCCCTACCTCAATACAATGAACAAAGACCTGAACGATTGGATGTACATGATGGGCTTCGACAGCCTGGATGCCTTCCGTGGCATTATGAGCCAGCAGAATATCGCCGACCCTACCGCATACGAACGGGCCAATTATATCCGCATCCTTGAGGGGGTTAAATAACTCATTTCAGTTGTTCAAATCGTGCCTGGAAGAAACGAAGGTATTTAGGTTCATACACCATTTTCAATCCCCTGATCCTATTCCTGCGCTCATATACCCTTGCCGTTGATTCTGCTATCACATCCATGTGTGCCTGGGTATACACCCGGCGTGGTATTGTAAAACGAACGAGCTCCAGCTTAGGATAATAATTCTCCCCATTCGGCTTTCTGCCGGCTGAAACAACACCCCGTTCCATGGTGCGTACACCGGAATCGAGGTATACTTCTGCGGCTAATGTCTGCGCCGGGAATTCATCCTGCGGGATATGTGGAAGGAATTTCTTTGCATCAACGAATATGCCGTGCCCCCCGATCGGCCTTACGATAGGCACACCATAATCGATCATTTTTTCGCCGAGATAGACGACCTGCCCCACCCGGGCGTGCATGTGATCGTCATCAACACTCTCCTGTATTCCGATGGCCATCGCCTCCATATCACGGCCGGCAAGGCCACCATACGTATGCAATCCTTCATATACAACCACCATATTCCTGGCTTCTTCAAATACATCCCAGTCGTTCACTGCCAAGAAACCGCCGATATTCACGAGGGCGTCTTTCTTGGCACTCATAGTTGCACCGTCGGTATACGAGCAGATCTCTTTTACGATCGTTTTGATGGATTTATTCTGGTACCCCTTTTCGCGTTGTTGTATAAAATGGGCGTTCTCCGCCACCCTCGTCATATCGTGTATGATACGGATGCCGTGTTTTTTGGTCAGCGCCCGCAACTCCTTCAGGTTTTTAATACTGATCGGTTGTCCTCCGGCCATGTTCACACTGGTGGCAATGCTGATATAAGGGATCCGTTTGGCCCCGTATTTTTTGATCAGCGCTTCCAGTTTGTTCAGATCCACATTGCCTTTAAATGGATGTTCGTTCTCGGGATCATGTGCTTCATCGATGATGATGTCCTCGAACTTACCACCGGCCAGTTCCTGGTGCAATCGTGTAGTAGTGAAATACATGTTGCCTGGAATGATATCGCCCTTTTTGATCAGCACTTTGGAAAGGATGTTCTCTGCGCCACGGCCCTGGTGAGTAGGTACCAGGTATGTATACCCGTAAACATCCTGCACTACTTTTTCGAGGTGGTAGAAATTCCGGCTGCCGGCATAGGCTTCGTCACCCAGCATCATGCCTGCCCACTGGCGGTCGCTCATAGCCGAGGTGCCGCTGTCTGTCAAAAGATCTATATAGACCTCTTCCGATCTTAATAAAAAGGTATTGAAGCCTGCCTGCTCTAAAGCTTTCTTACGATGGTTCGGCGTTGTCATTTTAAGTAATTCCACCATCTTTATTTTATAGGGCTCGGCCCAGCTTCTTTTGATCACATGTTTCATATCGCTATTGAGTTTTTATTTTTTAAATCAAAAATGATCGAGCCAACCACGTGATGTATTCAGGAGGCCGGTTTTAGTTTAGCTGTAAAATGCCTGAGCAGCGGTGTTTCCTCTGTAATGAAAAGACCCCGCAGTTCATTCCTTTTTTTGAAAACCTCGATGATCACTTCGGCCACATAATCGATATGGCTTTGTGTGTATACACGCCGCGGAACTGCCAATCGCACCAGTTCCATTTGTGCCGGGATCAGTTTCTCCTGCTCATCATATTTTCCAAACATGAGTGACCCGATTTCCACCGCACGGATACCGCCCTCTTCATACAGGGCGCAAACCAATGACTGGCCGGGGTATTGTTCAACGGGTACCTGGGGCAGGAACGCTTTGGCATCAAGATACACGGCATGCCCGCCGGCAGGCTGCATCACAGGCACTCCTGCATCGATCAATTTATTAGTGAGGTATTCAATGCTGCGGATGCGGTATTGCAGGTAATGTTCATCCATCACTTCCTGCAACCCGATGGCAATCGCTTCTAGGTCGCGGCCGGCCAGCCCTCCATACGTAGTAAACCCTTCTGTAATAATGAGGAGGTTGCGGCAGCGCATGGCCAGTTCCAGGTCTCTCATCGCGAGGAATCCTCCAATGTTTGCAAATGCATCTTTCTTCGCACTCATCGTACATCCATCGGCATAAGTGAATATTTCCCTGGCGATCTCCGGCACGGTTCTGTTTGCGTAGCCTTCTTCCCTCAGTTTGATGAACCAGGCATTCTCTGCAAAGCGGCAAGCGTCTATAAACAGCGGTATACCGAATTCAGTACATATCTTTTTTACGTCCCGGATATTCTGCATGCTTACCGGCTGCCCACCACCAGAGTTGTTGGTGATCGTGATGATGACCATCGGGATATTGGCAGCCCCTTTCTCCCGGATCGTTCTTTGCAAGAGTTCGGTATCCATATTTCCTTTGAACGGAGCCGGAACGGTTGGCATCTTACCTTCTTGACACAAACAATCGACGCCTTCTGCGCCTGAGAATTCAATATTGGCCCGGGTGGTATCGAACAACGTGTTACTTATAAAATATTTTCCCTTACCGCCAAGAATGGTAAAGATGATCTTTTCTGCCGCACGGCCCTGGTGTGTGGGAATGATGTATGGCATTCCGGTTATACTTCGAACAGACTCTTCGAATTTAAAAAAACTGGTACTGCCCGCATACGACTCATCGCCCTGCATGATACCGGCCCACTGGTTACTGCTCATAGCACTCGTACCGCTGTCAGTAAGCAGATCGATAAGCACGTCATTGGCATGGATGCGAAAAGGGTTGTAATCGGCTTTTTGTAAAATCTCCTTCCTCTGTTCTTTTGTAGTGAAGTAGATCGGTTCCACTGATTTAATCCGGAAGGGTTCTATGATCGTTTTCATTCGTAATAATTTTTCAGTCGGGTGACTGATGAAAAAATCGGTTTTCCTGCATGAGTACTACAGGAAACCTACGTGGGCTTACGAATGATATTTTTCCAGATGTTCATAAAGAAGGCGGCATGCAGGTAATACCTGCAAACCGCCAAATCAGTTTTTATTTGGTTTTCCTGGGATTTTCAATAGCTGCCTGTGCTGCTGCCAGCCGTGCTATAGGCACACGGAAAGGAGAACAGCTTACATAGTTCATTCCGATCCGGTGGCAGAACTTCACACTGTCCGGGTCGCCGCCGTGTTCACCACATATACCCACTTTCAGGTTGGGTTTGGTGAGACGACCTCTTTCGGTCCCGGCTTTTATCAACTGACCGATGCCTTCCTGGTCGATGGTCTGGAACGGATCGGCCGGTAAAATTTTCAGGTCGAGATACTTTGGCAGGAACCCGCCGATATCATCGCGGCTGAATCCAAAGCTCATCTGTGTAAGGTCGTTGGTACCAAAGCTGAAGAAGTCAGCTGCCTTTGCCATGTACTCTGCCCGCAATGCAGCACGGGGAGTTTCGATCATGGTGCCATATAGATAAGGGATCTTTTTCAACTTCATGCGGTCGCATACTTCTTTGTATACCCGGTCCACGATCGCTTTCTGGTGGCTCAATTCGTGCCAGATAACGGTTACGGGAACCATGATCTCCGGAAGGGCTTTCTTGCCTGCCTTGATCAATTCTGCGGTTGCTTCAAAGATGGCACGTACCTGCATTTCGGTGATCTCCGGGTAACTGATGCCGAGGCGAACGCCGCGGTGCCCAAGCATCGGGTTGTTCTCATGCAGGGCAAGTACCCGGCGGTTGAGCATACCCATACTGATGCCGAGCTCTTTGCTGAGCTGACGCAACTTTTCTTTATCATGCGGTACGAATTCATGTAATGGCGGGTCGAGCAGGCGGATGGTAACCGGGTAGCCTTTCATTACCTGCAATGTGTCCTTTACATCTTTTTTTACGTACCTGAACAACCCATCCAATGCTTCCCTTCTTTCCTTTTCTGTCTTGCTTACGATCATCTTACGAAGCTGGAACAAGGGCTCTTCACTTCCTTCTCCGTAGAACATATGTTCGGTCCGGAATAAACCAATGCCTTCTGCGCCGAATTTAACAGCATGGATGGCATCTTCGGGGGTTTCCGCATTGGCACGCACGCCGATCTGCTTGACCTTATCCACCAGTTTCATCAGGTCTTTATAGGATTGATTTTTCTCGATATCGGTATCAACCAATGGCAGAACTCCTTCGTATACCAACCCTTTGGTGCCATTCAGGGTGATCCAATCGCCTTCCTTGATGACCACATTGTTCTTTGCATGGAAGGTTTTCGAATCCCCATGAATTTCGATATCACCGCAACCCACTATGCAGCATTTACCCCATCCCCTTGCCACCAGCGCAGCGTGAGAGGTCATGCCGCCCTTGGTTGTAAGGATGGCTTGTGCTTTATGCATACCATCCACGTCTTCGGGCGATGTTTCTTCTCTTACCAGTATCACTTTTTCACCTTTGGCTGCCCAGGCTACTGCATCGGCAGAAGAGAATACAACACGGCCTTTTGCACCGCCCGGGCCGGCAGGCAATCCTTTGGCGATTACTTTCGCAAGCTGTTCTGCCTTAGGATCGATCATCGGCAACAACAATTCCACGAGCTGATTCGGAGCTACACGCTGTACCGCCGTTTTTGCATCGATGAGTTTTTCTTTTTGCATTTCGGTGGCCATCCGGACGGCGGCCACACCATTGCGTTTACCAACCCGGCATTGCAACATATAGAGTTTACCTTTTTCAATGGTAAATTCAATATCCTGCATGTCTTTATAATGCTGTTCCAGTTTCCGTTGGTAACTGTACAGTTCTTTATACAAGGCGGGCATTAGTTTTTCCAGGGTAGTGAAATGCTTGCTTTGAGCATTCTTCGAGTATTCATTTACCGGCGCCGGGGTACGGATACCGGCCACCACGTCTTCTCCCTGTGCATTTACCAGGTATTCCCCGTAGAATTTATTCTCGCCACTGCCTGGGTTGCGGGTAAACGCAACGCCGGTGCAACTATCGTTGCCCATATTACCAAACACCATGGCTTGTACGTTCACTGCAGTGCCCCAATCGTCGGGTATCTTTTCAATACGGCGGTATTCGATGGCCCGCTTGCCGTTCCAGCTGGCAAATACGGCACCAATACCTCCCCACATTTGTTCGTAGGGATCTTCCGGGAATGCTGTTCCCAATATTTTCTTCACTGTTCTCTTATAATCCTTCACCAGTTCCTTCAGTTCATCCACCGTGAGCTCTGTATCGCTTGAATAGCCCCTGCTGTGTTTGATGTGTTCCAGTTTTTCATCCAGTATCTTACGGATACCCTTTCCGTGTTTGACCTCAACGCCTGCTGCTTTTTCCATCACCACGTCGGCATACATCATGATCAGCCTCCGGTATGCATCATAGGCAAAGCGTTCGTTACCGGTTTTGGCGATCATACCTTTGATGGTGTTTTCATTTAAGCCGACATTGAGTACGGTCTCCATCATACCGGGCATGCTCCTGCGGGCACCTGAACGAACCGATAGCAGTAACGGATCGTTGGCGTCACCGAATTTCTTTCCGGTGAGTTTTTCGATCCTGGCCAATGCGTCTTTTACCTGTGCATTCAATGCTTTGGGATATGTTTTCTTATGATCGTAGAAATAGGTGCATACTTCTGTTGTGACAGTAAAACCGGGAGGAACGGGCAGGCGAAGTTTTGGATGACCGGCCATTTCAGCCAGGTTGGCCCCTTTACCCCCCAACAGGTTCTTCATGGATTCGTTTCCGTCGGCCTTGCCGCCGCCGAAGAAGTAGACATACTTCCCGGCTTTTATCTTGTTTGCCATAGTTGTAAGACTTAGTACGCTGCATAGTTAGGGCATAGCCCTGCAAATCAGGGAAACCTAGGTCACCGGGAAAGTTGATTTTTATCATAATCAAATATGTCAATCAATAGCAAGAAATGGCTGAAATCGGCTCAAATATATCAAGCCGTCTATCTGGGTATTTGATCGGTAAAGAAGGCTTTTAATTCAGAAGTTGTTGGATTTACAAGAAGAATCTTCCGGTTTTGATCAAGGAGTATAGAATATGGTATACCTGTGATCTTGTATTTCAGGGCAATGCTATTATTCCGGCCTTTTAGTTCACTTAGGTTGATCCAAACTAGGTTCTCTTGTTTGATGGCCTCCAGCCAATTGGCCTTATCTTCGTCCAGGGATATAGCAACAATTTCAAATCCCTGATTTTGATAGCTTGAATACAAATCCCTGAGTGTGGGATGAACTGCCCTGCAGGGGGCACACCAGCTTGCCCAGAAATCAATCAACACATACTTACTTTTTAAAGAGCTGAGCTGAAATATTCTACCCTGATCATCGTTCATGGAAAAATCGTTGAAATAAGAGCCCGGTTTTAAGGATTGTAGTTTATTCAATTCCATTAACAACCTTTTACCCGACCCCGATTGCTGCTGTTCTGCACTTAACCGGTAATAATACCCCTGCATAGACTCAATTCCGATAGCAGGAGCATAATAGGTAATCAGCCAGGGAAGAACCCGGGAATCGGGCCTTGTTTTAAAAACGCTGTCAATTATCCGGAAACAATACACCCTGTAAAAACTGTCACTTTGGGGTTTTGTTACTTTCCTTAAACTATCAGAAAGAGCATCCATTTCCTTTTGCGAATAAAAACTGCGGTTTATTTTAGTCCTGCCGGTTTCTATGCTTCTGGGCTGGAGGGTATAATAATATAAATAAGTATCCTCTGATCCGATAACCGAGTCGACTTTTAGTATCATTCTACCATTTGCATTGGGTTTTTCTGACAGGTATACCTTTTTCAAACTAGTATCAAGCCAGATTTTACACGTAGAATTTCTTGTCCCAATTTGTAATTCACCCGGCTCTGCTAAATTCCCGGAATATGAGAAACTTCCATCAGCCTGAAGAGCAAAGCTATCCATATGCATTTTTGGATAAGCAATTAAAAGTGTTGAGACAGAGGACGGTTGTTGAAGTTTTCCGGTCAATGTAAATGGCAACTCCTGGGATTTTAGTATAAAAGGAAAAAAAATAACCAAGTATTTCATTAACGAAAACTACTTCACCAAAAGTGAAAATTATTCTAAAAAGTCAGAGGATTGCTACTTACTATTATCATAATAAGGCACTTCATCATGGCTCACCGGGTCTTTTTGTTGCCAGTAAGCCGGTGTAACCACATGTCCATCGGCTGTTTTAAGAAGGCGGCCGTAAACGGCATTGATGGGATTGAATGTATAATCGGTCACCCCTACCGTGAAGGTTTGGGGCGTTTCAGGAACCGGTGGTGCAGGTTCTGCTGCTTCTCCTTCGGCAGGCTTCGGCACAGGGGTTGCCTTGGGTGGTGGTGAAGGAGCAACGACAACTGTGAAGCCGTTACAGGATAATATCTTTTTAAGGAATTCTACTCTTTCAGACGCTGCATTCCTTTCAACGATACCGCATTTTACACCATCCAGCTCTTCAAATTCGTGGTTCTTATTTATGGCCATTGTACAATCAGGTTTTGAATGTGATCGTATACCCAGCTCAGCAAACCCGTTAGCACAATACCGGCTCCGCAAAGAATCAAACCGAATTTCACCGATCCATCGGTATGTATTTTGTCAATGGGCTGATCATTCTTTTCCATAAACACGGCACGTACCACCCGCAAATAATAATAGAGAGAGATGATCATATTGAGTGCTGCAATACTTATGAAGAAATAATTCCCTTCAGCGGCACCGGAGGTGAGTAAGAATAATTTACCAAAGAAACCGGCCGCCGGGGGTATGCCTGCCAGGGAGAATAATGCCAGTGTCAGCATCCAGCTCAAAAACGGGTTTGTTTTATACATTCCATTGTAGTCGCTGATGTTCTCTTTCCCTGTTTGGGACGAGATGGCATCAGCCACTGCAAAAGCAGCGAGGTTCGAGAAGACATATATCAATATGAAATACGTCACGGAGCTAGCCCCATCAATGGGAGTTCCGCTGATACCCACCAGGATGAAACCAACCTGCGCAATGGAAGAGAAGGCAAGGAACCGCTTAATGTTCTGCTGGCGCAGGGCAAACAGGTTGCCAATGATCATTGTTGCTATGGCCAGTACCATGAGCATATTATACCATACACCGTGCAGGGGCTGGAATACTTTATACAGCGCAGCCATGAAGATGAAAGCCACCGAACCCTTTGATATTACCGATAAAAAAGACGTTGCGGCCATCGGTGAGCCTTCGTACACATCGGCCGTCCATAAATGGAAGGGTACAATGGATAATTTAAAAGCGAACGCCGCAAACAGGAACACAAAGGCCAGCACCTGCAGTCCGCTGCTGTTCAGGTGCGCAGGCATCTCACTAAAGCTGATGGTTCCTGTTGCCCCGTACACAAGCGAAATACCAAACAACAGGATGCCTGATGAGAACGCAGAACTCAGGATCATCTTCATTGCTGCCTCTGAAGACCTTTTTTTCTCCAGGTCGAAGTTGGCCATCGCTGCAACCGGAATGGTTGCGAGTTCGAGCGAGAGGAAGAACATGAGCAGGTTGCCGCTCGAAATGAGGAAAAACATACCCAGTAAGGCTGATAACATGAGTATGAAGAACTCGGCCAGGTGCGCCGTTTTTTTAAACCAGCTGCTGAACAATAAAGAGATGAGGTACACGCCGAGGTTAAGAATACTTTTCTGCAATACAAGAACCGGGTTAGAATGATACATGCCGCCGAACAGGCTGCCTTCCTCATTAAAAAAGAAGCCCGCGATAAAATTCAGCAATAACAGTACCTGTACCAGCATCAACACAGCCTCGTTCCGTATCCCTTTGCCCAGCTTCATGAAAAGTAACACGAAGATGATAGCTGTTACCAGCAGTTCACTTTTCATTATCGTCAATAGCTCATTCATATCAATCAATGGGTGGCATTACTAATAATTTTTCTTTTATGATCCCGGTAGCGGGGCTAATAAGATCGTTCAGCCAGAAGGGGGCTGTACCAATGGCCAGGATACCGGCGATCAGCACAATAGCAGCCAGTTTTTCATTCCAGGCAGCATCGGTCAGTGCTTTATATTCTTCTTTTACCGGGCCCATGGCCACTTTTGCAACCGCCCTCAAAACATATACGGCTGTGACCACGATTGACAAACAGGCAAGTATCGTTGCAACGCGGCTGAACCTGTCCGGGTTCTCCCATGACCCGACAAATACCGTCATTTCTGCTACAAAGCCGCTCAACCCCGGCAAACCGAGTGAACACAATCCTACAATGAATAACACTGTGCTGATAAACGGCATATTCTTCAATAAGCCCCCCATTTCACTTACCTGGCGGGTATGTGTACGTTCATAGATCATACCGATGATGGCAAAGAAAAGGGCTGTCATCAAGCCATGAGATACCATTTGCATCACAGCACCCGTCATGGATGTTTTGGTAAGCATACCAATACCCAGTAACACAAACCCGCAATGACTCACGGATGAATAGGCATTAATGTACTTCAGGTCCTTCTGCATCATGGTAGCGAAAGCACCATATAAAATTGCGATCACAGACAGCACAATGATCACGGTTGAATAATGCAATGCCCCCTGTGGCAACAGGTAAGTGGCCACCCGCAGGCAGCCATAGCCTCCCAGCTTCATAGAGATACCTGCCAGGAACATCGATCCGGCCGTGGGTGCAGAAGAGTGACCATCGGGTACCCATGTATGGAAGGGAAACAAAGCAGTGAAAACGCCAAAGCCAACAAAGAGCAGAGGGAAACATATTTGCTGCACTTCCGGAGAGATATTGCTTTTTGCCAGTGTGATCAGGTCGAATGTCCTTTCAGAAGCACTCAGGTAAATTCCCAGCATACCGATCAATACAAGTGCAGAACCGCCCATCAGCATCAGGGCGAGTTTGTTGGCGCTGTATTCTTTCTTACCGCTTCCCCAGATGCCGATCAGCAGGTACTTCGGTATCACCGCCAGTTCGAGGAAGAAGAAAAGAATGAAGAGGTCGAGTGAAATAAAGAAACCGTACGCTCCCAGGCTCAGGAGGATGAGCAGGAAATAGAACTCCTTTGTCATTTTCTCCACATTCCACGAAACCAATACGCCGGCCACCACCACAAAAGCGGTCAGCAGGATCATAGCTACAGAGATACCATCAACACCCAGGTGGAAACCTATCCGGAGGGAAGGGAACCAATTATACTGCTGTTCAAACAGCATCTGTGCTGTATTGCCTGTTGTACGTTCATGGCGGAAAGCAAAGAATAATATAAAAGAAAGCACCAGTTGCACCGCCGCACCGAAAAACGATACCCACCTCACCTGTGAAGCATTCCGCATCAGCAAAACGGCGATCGCCGTAAACAATGGTATCAATATCAATAACAACAGGTTCATACGATCAAATCTTAATTCTCCGTTTTAGTTTCATCTTACTTCCATATATAAATAAACAAGAGGGCCAGCCCGACCACACTCACCAAAAAGTAAATGGCATATTGTTGTACTTTGCCCGATTGAACTCCCTTTATTTTTTCTGCTACCAGTCTTGTTGTTTCCCCTACGGTATTCACGAGGCCATCTATCACATACTTGTCGAACCAGGCAGCGGGCCGGCCAATAAGGTTGAAGATGACCTTATGGGTGATGAACAGGTATATCTCATCGATATAAAACTTATGGTATGCCGTTTTATATATACCATTAAGTGAAGCACTGATCCTGTCCGGCCTCTCATTGTGTTTGCTGTACAACCACATTGCCAACAGTATGCCTGCCAACCCAAGGGCCACCGGCAATATCGAGAACTGTAAATGAAATTCCGATTCGAGCCGGGTGCCATCGGAGCTAACAAAATGGCCGAATGGAATAAACCCTGCGGCAGCGGCACCAATAGCCAGTAACACCAGCGGCATCATCATGGCAAAACCACCCTCGCCATGCTGTTCCCCGTGCGGATGATGCCCTTTATTCCAGAATATGCTGAAATAAAGGCGGAACATATAGAATGCTGTAAGGCCTGATGTGATCAAGGCAATCCAGTAAATGACCTGGTTATGCTGGTAAGCGGCCAGTAATATTTCTTCTTTGCTGAAGAACCCTGCAAAAGGCGGAACACCGGCAATGGCCAGGCAAGCGATGAGAAAAGTGATATGTGTAATGGGCAGGAACTTCCGTAACCCACCCATGTCTTTCATCTCATTGCTGTGCACGAAATGAATTACAGCTCCGGCGCCCAGGAACAGCAATGCTTTGAACATGGCATGGGTGAAGAGGTGGAACATGGAAGCCGTATAGCCAAGGCCTTCTTCCCCGCCGTATCCTGCCACACCCAGTGCAAACATCATATAACCGATCTGCGACATGGTGGAATAAGCCAATACCCTTTTAATATCTGTTTGCGTACAGGCAATAATCGCTGCTATGAGTGCAGAGATGGCGCCGGCATATCCAACCAGGCTCAGGGCAGAAGAGGCAGCAGCAAATACAGGGAACAACCGGGCCACCAGGAAAACGCCTGCCACCACCATTGTTGCCGCGTGGATCAGGGCCGACACCGGGGTAGGACCTTCCATTGCATCAGGCAACCAGATGTGTAGCGGGAACATGGCGCTCTTGCCCGCTCCGCCTATGAACACAAGCACGAGGCCCCACGTTAGTGCACTCATGCCCAGGAAAGAAGCCGTGACAGCATTTTTATATTCACTCGATTCAGGTGATGACAGTTTGGTGATCAGTGTATTGAAATCGAGCGTACCAGAATAGTACGACAGGACAAGGATCCCGATCAGGAAGCCTACGTCGGCAAACCGGGTTACAATGAATGCTTTTTTACAAGCGGCCACCGCAGATGGTTTATCATAATAGTACCCGATCAGCAGGAACGAGGAAACACCCACCAGTTCCCAGAAAATATAGATCTGGAAAATATTGGATGATAATACCAGTCCAAGCATTGAAAAAGTGAACAGCCCCAGGAAAGCATAATAGGTAGGGAACCGTTCTTCGCCCTTCAGGTACGCCAGGCTGTAAATATGCACCATCAATGAAACAAAGGTCACCACCACCAGCATCATCGCCGATATAGGATCGAGGATGATACCCATATCGATCGAAACCCCTTTGCCGAATTCGAGCCAGGCATATTTAAGTGGCACCAGTTTCTGATATACCCCATTCAGTTTGCCATACTCGAAAAAATAACCATAGGCCGTATACAAAGCAAGGATGGTTGAAACAAGCAACAAGGCAGTGCCGATCATCCCGGAAGTATTTTTAAAGTACTTCCTCCCGAAAATTCCCAGCATCACAAACCCTGCCAGCGGCAGCAGCGGGATCAACGCTATGTATGTTGCATTTATCATTTGAATGTCGAACAAAGAATTGACCGGTTGTAATTCGTGATTCCTTGTTCCTTGTACATGATTCGTTAGTATTTAAGTTCCTCCGCATCCTCCACATCGATCGACTGGTGACTGCGGTAAAGATTTATTATGATCGCTATGGCCACGGCTGCTTCAGCAGCGGCGATGGCGATGACAAATAAGGTAAAAAACAATCCATCCAGTTTTCCCGGCCAAACGTATTTATTGAATGCGATAAAGTTCAGGTTCACGCTGTTCAATATCAGTTCTACGCTCATCAGCATCGTTACCAGGTTCCTCCTGGTGAAAAAGCCGAATACGCCGATGAAGAACAGCGCAGTGCTGATGAACAATAGATGATATAATCCGGGTTCGATCATTTGTTTTCGGATTTTGTTTTCATGGCGATCACGATACATCCCACCAACGCTGCCAGCAAGAGGATACTCACCACTTCAAAAGGCAGCGCATAGCCATTCTCCCCGGTGCCTAACATCTGTTGGCCGATATTGGTCATGCTCGGTTCTGTTTCCGGAACTAAAGAACGGGTAAAGGGATGCTTCGCCAGCTGTACCATTGCCAGTGCCAGGCCGCAAAACGCTGCCAATGCAGAGAAAACCTGTCGCCCCATTTTTTGCTTTGGCAGTTTTTCTCCCGCCTGTTGCGTAAGGAAGATGGAGAAGATGATGAGCACCACGATCCCTCCCACATAGACAACAATCTGAACAGCTGCAATGAACTCATACTGCAGCCAGAAATATATCCCTGCAACACCGATCAGTGAGAACAGTAAATAGATGGCAGCCCTGAAGATCATCCGGGTTGTAACAGCCAGCACAGCATTCACTAGTGTAAGCGCTGCGAGCAAATAAAATATGATCGTTGTTCCGTCCATTATTCCACTCCTTCCATTATTTTGGATCCGGGGTTATTTAAGATCTTTGTCAATTCGGCCCTGTCGAATACACTATGCTCAAAGGTCTGCGCCATCACGATCGCATCCGACGGACAGGCGATGATGCAGAGGTTACACATGGTACAAAGCTCCAGGTGGTATACCAGTTTGTCAATGGCCTTTTTCTTTTTCCCGTCTGCCGTCATATCGAATTTCGTTACCACTTTGATGGTCCCGTTCGGACAGGCCAGTTCACAGGCCGTGCAACCTGTACATCGGTGTTCATTGTTCTCATTGTGAGGCATCACCACTTCACCTTTGAAGCGATCGGGCAACTTCAAAGTATCCCGGTTATCCGGATACTGCTGGGTGATGATCTCTTTATGATGTGTAAAGTAATAACCGGTACGCTTCATGCCCACCAACAATGACTTGATACCGTTGAAAACATCCTTTATGTACTTTACAATAAACATCGGGTCGTTTTAAAAATGCCATTTTAAGATTGCCATCGCCGTCACCAACAGCAGGTTAAACATACTGATCGGCAATAAATATTTCCATTCCAGGTTCAGCAACTGATCGATACGCAGGCGGGGAAATGTCCACCGGAACCACATGATCACGAAGATGAGGAAGAATGTCTTTCCAAAGAACCAGATACTCGACGGAACATAATCCATTGCATGGTTGAAAGCTTCCCAGTTGCCGATATGCAAGGGCATCCATCCGCCGAGGAAAATGGTGGCCCCGATCGCACATACGATAAACACGTTCACATATTCGGCCAGGAAAAACAGGGCGAATTTCATCCCTGAATATTCGGTATGAAATCCGGCTGTCAGTTCAGACTCTGCTTCTGCCAGGTCGAACGGCGCCCGGTTGGTCTCTGCTGTAACAGCGATAATAAAAATGATAAACGCGACGATCACCGGTATATGTCCTTTGAATATCCACCAGCCATCGGCTTGTGAATAGATGATGTCGGATATGTTCAAACTGCCTGTCAGCACCACGATGGCCAATACGGATAACCCGGCGGATAATTCATAGCTTACGATCTGTGCGCCACTGCGCATGGCCCCCATCAGTGAATACTTATTATTACTGGCCCAGCCGGCCATTAATATACTGATGACCATGATGGAAGAAACGGCAGATACATACAGCACACCGATATTAAGGTCCCATAACTGGAAGTCTTTTGCAAAAGCGATCGGGGCCATCAACAGCATGGCTACCACCAATGCGATTACCGGGGCCAGGTTGAACAGCAGTTTATCTGCACCACCAGGGGTCAACCCTTCTTTCACCAGTAATTTCAATGTATCAGCAAATGATTGCAACAGACCTTTTGGCCCCACACGGTTCGGCCCGAGGCGTATCTGCATCCATGCCGAAACTTTCCGCTCCATGATCACCAACACCAATCCGAGTAAGGCGAACAAGCCGATCACAGACACCCCGGCAATGACCATTTCGAAGATCAGGGTCCAGGTAGCGCTGAAGTGTTCGCTCAGCCAGCTATCGATGATCTTTGCTATGTTGCTGAAACTCGGCATTTAAATTATTTTGAATGTTGTTCATTCAGGTCTTATCGTACAATATTATCTATCTATATCAGGTATCACCAGGTCCAGGGTTCCCATCATCGCAACCAGGTCGCCGAGTTTGCTTCCTCTAGCCATGGTATCCAGGGCGGAGAGGTTGGAAAATCCGGGCGAACGGAATTTGATGCGATAGGGCGTCGTGCCGCCTTCACTTACTATATATACACCCAGTTCCCCCCTGGCCGTTTCCACCCGTGTATAGAATTCACCCTTGGGCAGTTTCAGTACCGCTTTTGTTTTGGCCTGGAAATCTCCTTCGGGGATATTATCGATCAGTTGCTCAACGATGCTTACCGACTGGTGCAATTCTTTTATACGGATCATATAGCGGGCAAGTGAGTCGCCGGCCGTTTCAAGCACTTCATCGAACTGTACTTTATCGTAAGCATCGTACGGGTAGAGCTTTCGTATGTCGCAGCTTACCCCGCTTCCTCTTGCCGTAGGCCCTGTACAACCAAAAGAGATGGCATCCTCTTTTGAGAGGAACCCAACGTCTTTCATCCGGTTACGGAAGATGATATTACCGGTAACCAGCTCATCGTATTCCTTGATCTTATCCCGGAACTGTTTAATGAAGGCCTTTACTTTTGGCTGAAAATCGGGATGCAGTTCCATCATCACGCCCCCTGGCACCATATAGTTCATGGTCAAACGTGCCCCGCATGTCTCTTCCATGATATCATTAATGGTTTCCCGTTCACGGAAGGCATGAAAGAAAGGTGTGAAAGCTCCGATGTCCATTGCCATCGCCCCCCACCATAATTCGTGCGATGCGATCCGGGTGAGTTCGGCCATAATGGTGCGGATGACCTTAGCCCTTTCAGGCACTTCTATCTGCATTCCTTTCTCTACGCACAGTGCGCAGGCCTGGTTATTGATGTGGGCAGAAAGGTAATCCATCCGGCTGGTCACATAAATGAACTGCCTGTAGGTAAGGCTCTCACACATCTTCTCGATCGAACGATGGATGTAACCGAGATGTGGTTCCACTTTTTTGATGGTTTCACCGTTCAACGTCAATACCAGGTGCAATACACCATGTGTGGCGGGGTGCTGAGGCCCCACATTAATGATCAGATCGCCTTCGGTCGTTGTTGTTACTTCTTCAAACATACCCCTATCCCCCAATGAGGGACAATTGTATTTAATGATTAAATCCTATTTCAATCACTTCCAAAACCCTTTATCACCTGACTCACCCCTTCAGGGTGCAGTGATTATAGTTTTATCATATTCACCGGGTCTTCAAAATCCTTTCTCATCGGGTTCTTTCCCTCCCACCCATCGGGTAAGATCAATAGCCGCAGGTCGGGGTGGTTTAAAAAATTCACGCCAAACATTTCATACACCTCTCTTTCATGGAACTCAGCCGTCTTCCAGACCTGGCTCACTGTTTCAATGACGGGATTACTGTTCTCCAGTTTTGATTTCACAACAATGATATGACGGAATTGTGTTGAAGTGAGGTGATACACCATTGTGAGGTGTGTTTTCCAATCCACGCATGTCAGGCAGAAAAGGTAGTCGAACTGCAATGCACCATCGTTTCGAAGATGCCTCGCAAAACCCGGTAGATTACCGGCACCTATATTTACATTGAGCCACTCGCCTCCTTCTTCAAAAGTGGCAGCTGGCAGCAATTCAGTTATTCTGGTCTTCAGTTCTTCGTTGGTCATAGTTTTTCATTACCGGCTTTGATCTGTTCCCTGGTCATCCCGGCCTTTATTTTTTCCTGCAAACTGATGAGGGCATGCAATAATGCCTCAGGCCTTGGCGGGCAGCCAGCCACATATACGTCTACGGGTATGATATGGTCGGCACCTTTTACTACCGAATACGTATTATAGAAAAAAGGGCCTCCGCTGATGGCGCAGGCGCCCATGGCAATTACATATTTTGGATCGGCCATCTGGTCGTACAACCGCTTTAATACAGGGCCCATTTTATTCACGATCGTTCCGGCGATGATGATGACATCGGCCTGCCGGGGCGAGGCCCTTGCCACTTCAAAACCAAAACGGGAAAAATCGTATTTCGCTGAAGCCACGGCCATCATTTCGATACCACAGCAACTGGTGGCGAACGTAAGGGGCCACAGGGAATTGGAACGGGCCCAGTTGATCACATCATCCAGCTTGCTTAACACAATGCCACCTCCCGGGGTTTCATGTATCACTCCCGGGAAATCCTTCTTTGCTGTATGTTGTTGTTCGGTCATTAATATTAACGGATTGTACGGTTACCTACATCCATTTCAAAGCCCCCTTCTTATGTGCATATAAAAACCCGGCAAATAAGATGAAAAAGAAAATAACGATCTCGATGAGGGCTACCCATCCCATGCTTTTAGCCACTACCGCCCAGGGAAAGATGAATATCAGCTCAACATCGAAGATCAGGAATATCAGGGCAAACAAATAATACCCGACATTCAGTTGTATCCAGGTTTTCCCTTTGGTAGGGATGCCGCATTCGTAAGGCTCCGTTTTTTGTGGGTTTTTGGTTGCTTTAGTAACCAGTCCGGCGAGTAGAATAGCGATGATGGAGAAAGCAAGTCCGGCAATAATCAAAACAATCATCGATGATGCACCCATAGCATTCAGTGGTTGATGTGAAATTTTGGTGCTACAAGGTAGTGAAAAAATGCTTTCAACAAAGGTTTATGCAGATATGGTATATATCATTCAGCAGGATGATCCTTGTCAGGGTTTATCCATAGATCTCCACATGAATATCTTTCTTATCGTAACCCAAATCAATGATGCGCTGTTTTGCTTCATCGATCATACCTTTCCATCCGCAGAGATAAAAGCCGGCCGGCTGTTTAGAGGCACATAACTGTTCATAAACCGGATGCACATAACCTGTACGCCCTTCCCATTGCTCTCTTGACAGAACAGGAAAATAGTGAAAGCCAGGCATGTTTTGTTCGAGGGCTTTCATTTCGTTGTAATATAATAAGGTGTCCCTGGTACGGCAGCCGAAGATGAGATTGATGCCCTTGTGTGGAATTGACTTGTTGTGAATATGGTTTACCATACTCCGGAATGGAGCGATACCGGTTCCTGTGCAGATGAAAAATATCTCTTTCTCAAGTGGCTCCTTCAGGGTAAATACTCCTTGCGGCCCCCGAAAGGTAACATCCGAACCAACATGAACACTCTCAAAAAGATAATTGGTTCCGGCGCCTTTCCTGTCAAGCACGATCACCAGTTCAAATATATTGGTACCATCGGGCCAGGAGGCAATGGAATAACTGCGCCAGCGCCTGTTTGGCTTTTCGTGAATGGGGAGGTCGAGGGTAACGAATTGACCGGGATCAAAATCGAAGGATGCAAGTTCCGGCACCTGTATCCAGAACCTCTTTGTGTCTTTGGTTTCATTTTCCACGCGGATGATATGACCGGTGCGCCAGGGTTGTAAAGCCATTTATTTCGTTTGGTATAAGGCACAAAGTAACAGAATAAACGGTTAACACGGTTGCTATAAAAGGAAATACTGACCTTTACCGAAGCAGGAAAATCATTGGATCATTATCTTTTCCGTGATCACTGAATCGGCTGTCATGATCCGTAACTGGTAAACTCCCTTGCTTAAACCTGAAAGATCAAGTGTATTATTTCTTCCCTGGAGAATAAACTGTTTTAGAAGTTTACCAGTTGCATCATACAGGATGGCCCCTGTACAATTACCAGACGAAGCGATAAAGATCTTCGCATTCGTAACCGGGTTGGGATAGATGGTGATATCATCTCCCGGGTTGTTGAAGTTTATCTTTCGGATCGGTGAATAACTGATCTTACCATCTTTATCTTTTATCCGCAGCCGGTAATAATTCAATCCGGGTTCAGGATGGTGGTCGGTAAGCGAATAACGGTTGGACGGGTTACTAGCCGCGGTCAATTCCCCGATGCTTATATATATACGCCCATCATTGCTCCTTTCCACACTATAAGTGCCCACATTCACTTCATTGGCCGTTTCCCATTGCAGCAATGCCTTGCTGTTCTGTTTAATGGCTTCAAAAGAAATAAGGTTGATGGGCAATGGTTCATCGCCATTGATTCCGCCGTTGTTCAACCAGAATTCGCTAAAGCTGTTCACCGGGAATTCAGCATAGTACCCTGTATCATAGGGAACGATCTCGGTATTGGCGGGCAGCACGTACATATAGGCTCCATTGAAATTATCTGCCAGCGTACCATTCTCCTGTATAGCCGTGCCGCTGTATTTGGTTACTCCTAATTCATATGGGTCATAGGGTTTGGTACAGGAAGCACACCCGGTGGCAGCCAACAGGCTCTTTGCTTCTGCATCTGTAAAATAAAAACGCACTGAAACATATCCTGCCGGAACATTTGCGGGACGTATTACAATATTCCTGTTCGCGTAATACTGATTGTTCTGGTAACGGACCGCACCTGTATAAGGATATACATCTACGGTGGTACTTCCCAGGTCGAACCCGTTCGCATTGATGGATGCGACCCTCGTTCCCCCGGTGGTAAAGTGTACCCAGTTTGATCCGTTGACGGTTTGTGCAATGCCGGTTACGCTGGATGTACCGGTATAGATCTGCGCCTTGTCGAAGACATGGATATCATCGATACCCACCCCTTCCATATTAAAGCCCATGTCGCTTGACATTACAAAACGGAAACGTACATTGGCGCCTTTGGTGGGTATATTGGCACTGGCTACATGCCAGGTAGTAAGGGATATCCGCCATTGCTTCTTTCCGGTGGGGTCATTGAACCAATTGGTGCCGCCGGCATTGTTGCCGAGCCTGTTCCAGGTCACGCCGCCGTCATCCGAGTACTCGATCCAGGTGTAATCAGCAGGTGTTGCATCCTCAAGCTGAAAAATATGACTGAAAGAAATGACCGGCTGAACCATCCCGCTCAGATCAAAGCAGGGAGAGTAGAGATAAGAAAGTTCATAATTCTTGTAATTGCCATTGAGCGATGTCACCCATGCCTTTGTTCCATTGGCAGCTTTGTTGATGATTGCTTTTGTTGGAGTGCCCCATTGCCAGCTGTTATTAGACCCTTTTGAATACCATCCCCCATCATCGGTTTCAAAACCCTGCAGGTATGGGAAGCTGTTGATCACCTGGCTGGTACGGAACGAATAATTCAGCACACTGTCGTTGAGCCGGTAATTATCGGATGCTTCATCCACCCAGAAATCAAAACTGTAATCCGTGTTGATCGCAAGGTTTTCCGGGGTTGCAAATGTGTGGGTATACAGGCCCGGTGGCAGGGAGGCAATTGTTTCCATAACAGGGGTTCCACCATTGACCCGGTAATACAACGGCACATTTGTAAATGTGGAAGCGCTGTAATTTTTTATTTGGAGCGATACGGGTTGTGCACCTGTCATCCCGCAACCGGTGATGGAAGGTGAAATGATCTTATAGATACCAATATCATTGGATGCTTCCTTTATAGTCACATCGTCGAATGTATACCCATCATCCTGGTCTATGATCGGGTTCACCACGTTGGCAGATGTATTTCCCTGCTGGCCGAATTTAACCTGGAAACTGGTTCCGATCGGTTGAGCCGGAACAACTGTGTCAAGTACATCATTCACATTAATGACCGCATGTTTCCATTGACCCAGGCCTCCCTGGTTGGCAACAAGGTCGTATGCTTTGATCCATGGTTTGGTGTCGCTGCCCCTGATCCATACTTTATTATCGGGATTGTTTTCCTGTCCATGGTTCTTATAATAAAAATCGATCCGGAGCTGGTTGCCCGATGTGTAGTTGTTCAGGTTATAGGTCATGAACATACTATCGGTCGTGGTTACGGCATTGTATGGGAACTGGTCAAGTGTGATTGCCCGGTTGCCGCTATGTGCCATGCCCGTATTCACAAATGTTCTTGCACGGCCTCTTCCTGTGCCGTTCGATTTGAAATCGACCTTATCGATACTATCCAGGCCAAGGGTATTCACTGTATACTCTTTGGCAAGGGCCGCTTCAAAACCATCTGCCTGCGGTAAAGTAAGCAATTGGTTAGGCAGGTTCTTGATCGTAATTGAAACAGTATCGTCCAGCGGTTGTGCATCTCCTGTTTTTTTCACCCAGGCTTTTATAACATAAATACCGGTTGCAGAAAGGTCGGCTGTGGTTGTGAACGTGTAGAGCCGTGTGTTCAGTGAATTTACTGCCGTTGAGCTGCTTTCCATTACCGGTGCATTGCTGTTCACCTGGTAATAGAGGTCGTAGTTTCCGGATGAGGCAACATTATCCAGGTTCTTAATAGTGAACCGTACTTGTTCGGCGGCGGTGAGTGCCGATGAAGTGAATTGCCTGCCGCTTACCGGCGCACTGATGGAAACGGCTTTGAAGTTGTTATCGAAATTGGATAACGTGCATGCGCCGCTGGAAGGAGTAATGCTTTTTGCAATGGACCTTCTTCCATTTACCGACCCGTTCCTGGCGCTTACACCGAACCAATATTGTGTGGCGTTATTCAATCCCTGAACCAGGTATGTAAGCGATGTGGTATTGTCGATGATCGCCATTGTATCGGTCCTGAATTGCCAGATATCATAGGAAGTAGCACCGGGGATGGCTGGCCAATCGAGTTGAACGTACCCTTCGCAGGGAACCGTTGGGTTATTTAAGACCGGCTGGCCGATCACCACAAAATCATGGTCGCTCTGATCGGTATACGAAGATGAATTACGGCTTACCCTTACCCGGTAATTATTACTTACCGTCGAAGGTACCGTCCAGTAATAATGCCTGGCTGCAGCCGGAACATTATTATTGATCAGGTTCCAGGCTGTACCATCAAAATATTCGATAGTGAATGTGTTGGCATCGTCGCCATCTGCGGTCCAACGAATGGTCTCAATCTCACCGGGTACCAATGTCTCTCCGCCAAACGGGTATTCAACAGTTATGCCGTTCATCTCCAGCGAGTACGTAAGCACATATTCCTGCGGACCCTGGGGAACTGTAAAAGCCGCAACGTTCAGATCATAATTACCTGTTACCGGGTTATCGATCACCACTTGTTCAATATTATTTACCCGGTCCACTCCTTCGGCGGCATTGTTGGTGACAGTTCCCGGGCTTGGATTTAATATCAATGGAAGGTGAGTTGCGGGGCCTGGCCCGGTCACACTCAGGTCAAGATCGTTGATGAGGGTGCTGGCTGCATTGGGTGCTGCAGCAGGATCGGCCCAGTACAGCATGACTTTCAACCTGCGCACCCCGGCAGGTACAGTGATGGTATTGGTGGAAGGCGTTGCAGTACTGATGAAATACCTGTTCGCTTCCATGGCTTCAACTGCCTTACGGGCATTGAGCATACCAAAGCCAAAAGTAAAATCGGGCCCGGGGTTGCCCAGGTCATCTGCATTATTACATAAGAGAGCCTTTATCAGGGAAGCTTTTGGAACAGCGTTTCCATTAAGCTGGCGATAGCGTTCATTCAGAAGCGTAGCGCAACCGGCAACAACAGGGCCCGACATGCTGGTACCGCTATTGACACCATAGGTATTGAATTGCCTTGTCGACATAACATTCACCCCATCTGCTACGATCTCGGGCTTTAACCTGCCATCAGCAACCGGTCCCCGGCTGCTGAAAGCAGCAATGTTATATACAGAATCCATTGCTCCCACCGATAATACATTCTTTGCACACTGGTAACCCGACTTAATGGTAGCATAGGAAAGCGGGTAAGGCGAACAGGTATAGAATCCGTCATTACCCGCAGACACCACGTGTAACACCTGTTCATAGGTCTTCATCTGGTCATCGGTATAATTACTGATCACGTCATACACGCTGCTGCCCGCACAACTGTCATCGGCAGCGGTATAGGAATTGTTCGTCACCACCATATTGTAATCAGTAACATAAACAGGCGTATTGCTGATGATATCGCTCAGGTATTGCCCAACAATCGTTGCCCTTGGCGCCATGCCCCTGTGTTTTGGGTTGAGCCAACCCGCACCGGCTACCGTACCGGTAACGTGAATACCGTGGAAGCTGATCGGGAAAGGCACCCTGCTGATCACCCTGCCGGTGTAATCCAGGTGTGCAGTGGCCACTTCTGAATTATCACCCACACCAACTACCACTCCTCTTCCGCTCAACCCCCTGCCTGAAGGGGAAAGCAAACCGCTGACCCCATGTGCGGCAGTGCTTTTATAATTCAACGGTTTGTCGCTGAGCGATTGAAGGCTTATGTAACTCACAAATGGCAAGGAAGCAATGGCCGCAATATTCTGTTTTGCTATCCTGATGAACACGATGTTCGCATCGGTGAACTTGGTAGTAACGATTGTTGCTCCGCTCTTTCTCAATTCATCTGCTACCGTCGTACGTCCGAGTGAGGTAAAATAACTTACTGCAATAACCTTATCTCCTTTTTCTGAAAAAGAAAGAACGGCAGGATCGATCTTAAACGAAGAAGGGATATTGTTTACAGAAATGATCGAATAGTCTCCGGCAGTTGTGAAATCGAAGCCTTTTTTTACACTGGCCAGGTAGGCATTGCCTGGTATATAATCGAGTAATTGGATGCCCCTGTTAGTAAGTTCCTGCCTTGTTTGTGCAGAAGGAAGTCTATTGAACTGAACCAATATATAATAGTTGGTTCCATAAAGGGCCGCTTGCAGGTCACTATCGGTAAAACTTTTCCGTTGGATATTATTGCCGGTTATGAAGTTTCCGGTTTTAAAACGAACAGGCATGCCTGCATTCTGAGCCTGCAGCTTCGCCTGGTAAAACAAACCGACAGAGAGAAGAAAAAATAAGCAGCCTTTTTTCATGTATTATGCTATTGGATCCGTCTTATAATGATCAGGGCAAAAAATATGTACAAAATCCTCCATAAGACAATGAGATTAACGGTTTTGCTGCCCTTCGTATTGCAGTTGGCGGGTAATTTATAAAGAATTGGCATTCATCTTATCTTTGCCGCCCCGATGAACCTGGAAATGTTGCTGAAGGAGTACGCCAATGACAGCCGCTGTTTTTCCGTAGCGGACAGGATTACTGCGTCCCAACCCCAGCAAATAGGCCTCAAAGGCTTGCATGGCAGCGCCGCTCCCTTCATTGTTTCAACCATCTTCAATCACCCGGCAACCAGCCAGTTGAACCACCTGATCATCCTCCGTGATGCTGAGGAGGCCGCTTATTTTTATAATACCCTCGAGAACATTACCGGGGCATTGAACCTTTTTTATTTCCCTTCTTCATTCAAGAATAAAAAGAACTACCGGCTCCTGAACCCAAGCCATGTGATGCTGCGGACCGAATGCCTTACCAGGTTTTCTAACCCGATGGGTGATGGCCGTGTAGGTGCAGTAATAACTTATCCCGAAGCGTTGTTCGAGAAAGTGGTCCTCCCCAGGGCCATCGCTTCCAGCATCATCGGCATCAAACAGGGCGATACCATTGATACGGATGCTGTTTTCGAAAAGCTGGTTGGATATGGTTTCCAGCGGGCCGACTTTGTGTATGAACCCGGGCAGTTTGCGGTACGTGGTGGCATACTCGACATCTATTCGTTCGGTAATGAAAAGCCTTACAGGGTGGAGTTATTCGGTAACGAAGTAGACAGCATCCGCATCTTCGATCCTGAATCGCAATTGAGTGAGCGAAAACTGCTGCAGGTGAACATCATCCCGAATGTGGAGACACTCCCGAATACTTTCGGGACCGAAGACGATGATAAGATTTCACTATTGGAGTTCTTGCCCGAAAACACGGTTGTATGGACGGAAGACTGGGAATTCATCAAAGATAAGATCGAGATACAGGAAGAAGAGTTCAGGGATTGGAGCCAGGCTTCCGGGCAGGCAGGTTCAGGGACCGAAGTGCCAAAAGAAGCCGATGAACCGGAAGATATTGCCCTGAAAAAAGAGGTAAGCGTAGGTGATTTTATTAACGCAACGGCACTGGAGGACCAGGTAAAGCAACGGCATATCGTGGAGTTTGGGAACAGGACTTATTTTATCAACCAAACAGTGCCCTCCGGCCACAAACTGCAGGTCAGCTTCAACACCAAAGAACAACCCGCTTTCAACCGCCGGTTTGACCTGTTGATCAAAAACCTGAAAGAATACGAAACCAAGAAATACAATATCTACCTCTTTGCGGAGAATCCAAAGCAACTGGAAAGGTTACACAGTATTTTCATCGACCTCAAAGCCGAGATCAATGTTGTCCCGATCCCCACTTCCATTCATGAGGGATTTATCGACGACGACCTGAAGATCGTTTGCTATACCGATCACCAGATCTTTCAGCGCTATCATAAATACAAGGTAAAACAGGCGTTCAGCAAGAACAAAGCGCTCACGCTGAAAATGCTCCGGGAATTACAGCCGGGGGATTTTGTAACACATATCGACCATGGAGTTGGCATATACAGCGGGTTACAAAAGATAGAAGTGAATGGGAAGATGCAGGAAGCCGTTCGGATTCTGTACAGGGACAACGACCTCCTGTATGTGAACATCTCTTCCCTGCACAAGATCAGTAAATACAGTGGTAAAGAGGGAACCGTACCCAAGATGAACAAACTGGGCAGCGATGTATGGAGCAAACTCAAAGACAAAACCAAGCGACAGGTTAAAGACATCGCAACAGACCTGATAAAACTGTATGCCAAACGGAAGGCGCAGGAAGGCTTTGCCCACAACCCTGATAATTACCTTCAAACCGAACTGGAAGCAAGTTTTATTTACGAGGATACGCCCGACCAGGCTAAAGCAACTGAAGACGTGAAACGGGATATGGAAAAACCATCGCCCATGGACCGGTTGGTTTGCGGCGACGTGGGTTTCGGCAAAACTGAAGTGGCTATCCGTGCCGCCTTCAAAACCTGCTGCGATGGCAAACAGGCAGCCGTGCTTGTTCCCACCACCATACTGGCTTATCAGCATTACAAAACATTTGGAGAACGGCTGAAAGATTTCCCTGTTACGATAGATTTCATCAACCGTTTCAAATCGGCCAGGCAAAGAAAAGAGACGTTGCAAAAAGTGGCCGAAGGAAAGATCGACATCATCATCGGTACACACGCCTTGCTCAACAAAGAGGTCAAATTCAAAGACCTAGGGTTGATGATCATCGACGAGGAACAGAAATTCGGTGTGGCAGCAAAAGAAAAACTAAAACAGCTCCGTACATCGGTCGATTCACTCACCTTAACGGCAACACCCATCCCACGCACGCTTCAGTTCAGCCTGATGGGCGCCAGGGACCTCAGCATCATTAACACCCCTCCTCCCAATCGCCAGCCCATACAAACCGAAGTGATGGTGTTCAATGAAGATGCCATCCGGGACATCATATATTACGAAACAGAAAGAGGCGGGCAGGTATTTTTCATCCACAACCGTGTAAAAGGACTGGCTGAAATGAAAGCGCTCATACAAAGCCTATGTCCCGACCTCAGCATTGCTTATGCACATGGGCAAATGGAAGGCGATCAACTGGAAGATACCATCCTGGATTTCATGGATAAGAAATATGATGTGCTGGTTTGCACCAACATTGTAGAAAGCGGCGTGGATATTCCGAACGTAAATACCATCATAGTCAATAATGCCCACCAGTTTGGACTCAGCGACCTTCACCAGTTAAGAGGCCGTGTAGGCCGAAGCAATAAAAAAGCATTCTGCTATTTATTCGCCCCGCCAATGAGCACCCTGCCGGCCGATAGCCGTAAGCGGCTCACTACACTCGAACAGTACAGTGAACTGGGCAGCGGCTTCCAGATCGCCATGCGTGACCTTGATATCCGTGGTGCAGGCAACATGCTCGGGGGCGAACAAAGCGGTTTCATTGCGGAGATCGGTTTCGAGATGTATCAGAAGATACTGGACGAGGCCATCCGTGAACTGAAACGCTCCGAATTCAAGGAGTTATTCAAGGCAGAGATACAACAGCAGGATGATTTTGTAACAGATTGCAGCATCGATACCGACCTGGAAATACTGATACCCGACGATTATGTTGAGAGCATTACTGAACGATTGAGCCTTTATTCAAGGCTTGACAATTGCGAAAAAGAAAAAGAGCTGAACGATTTTCACCAGGAACTGATCGACCGTTTTGGCCCGGTTCCCCCACAGGTGGAAGATCTTTTCACCACGGTTCGTTGCAGGAGGCTGGCCGTAGTACTCGGTTTCGAAAAAATGCTCCTGCGCAATGAGACCCTTCGATGCTTCTTTGTGGGTAACCCCGACTCACCATACTTCCAGGGGGAAGTTTTCAATGGCATTTTAAAATTCCTGCAAACCGGTACCAACAAAGCCAAACTGAAGCAGGTTGGAAAGAACGGAATACTGGTGGTAGAAAATATCCGGTCAATGTCAGATCTGCATGAATTTTTAGATCGCATGTCGAAAAGCGCCACTTCTGCTTAACTTAGGTGGCGATCTCTACATAATTCCCATGCATAAAAAAGAATTCAGACTTTTCTCATTACCGGTGATCGTTTCTGCGCTGGGTTTTTTTGTTGATGTATTTGACCTTTTGTTATTCGGGGTAGTTCGTAAACCGAGTTTGCATGACATCGGCCTGACGGAAGACGGAATCCTCCCCCAAGGAGAGTTATTACTCAGTATCCAGATGGTCGGCATGGTGTTAGGAGGTATTGCCTGGGGGATCCTGGGTGACAAAAAAGGGAGATTGAAAGTCCTGTTCGGATCCATTCTCCTGTATTCCATCGCCAATATCCTGAACGGCTTTGTTCAAACTACCGATCAGTATATCATCATCCGTTTCATCGCCGGCTTTGGGCTGGCAGGTGAACTGGGCGCCGGTATTACCCTTACCAGCGAAATCCTCTCAAAGGAAAAACGAGGCCTTGCCGCTGCATTAATTGCAGTTGCCGGGGTATTGGGAGGGGTGGCAGCTGCATTGCTTTATAAGACCATCGGCGATTGGCGGATGCTTTATTTCATCGGTGGTGGATTGGGGTTGGCATTATTGGTACTCCGTATCGCCGTTGCGGAAAGCAGTATATATGATGCCGTCAGAGGTTCAAATGTGCAACTCGGGAACTTCCTGCAGTTCTTTACCAGCAAAGAAAGGTTCTACCGTTATATGAAGGGCATACTCATTGGGTTGCCCGTATGGTATATCATCGGCATGCTGGTATCATTTGCCGACCAGTTCGCCATCCGGATGGGTATACCGAATATAAAGCCGGGCGATGCGATCATGTATCAATATATCGGTCTTGGGCTGGGTGATGTAACCGCAGGGTTGCTGAGCAATATTTTAAAAAGCCGAAAGAAGGCCCTGTTTGTTTTTTATTGCATCACGGCGCTTTTCATGATCCTGTTCTTCATACAGCAGAATTCATCCCCTGCCTGGTTCTATTTCATTTGCGGAGGGCTGGGGTTTGGTGCAGGCATTTCAGTATTGTACATCACCACCTCGGCAGAGCAATTCGGAACGAACCTGAGGGCTTCGGCTTCCATTTCCATTACCAATATGGTGCGGGGCTTTACACCGGTGCTGTTGCTATCTTTTACCCAATTAAGAAAGATAACAGGTTATTTACCTGCCGCCTGGATGCTGGGCATAGCCGTGATGGTCATTGGGTTCGCTGCGCTCTATTTTACGAAAGAAAGTTTCGGAAAAGACCTCGATTTCCTTGAATAGGTAACAGATAATGTTATTCCTTCTTCATAACGATCTTTTCATTCGCATCCGCCCGAACCTGTTTATAGAAATCGTACAAAGATTTATAATCGGCCGCTTTGATCACCCGTTCTTTTAATTGAAGGGAGGCGTTGACCGTCAGCGTACGGGTGTCAGCATCCCAGGTATAGCTGCAGGCATACTGGGCGAAAGGCTTGGACACCTGTTTATTGGAAGGCTTATTTTCTATCGTGAACCCCGCCGGGAATTTATAAACAGTCGTGTCAAAAACCTGGTAAGGGCTTATAAAATGGTAATCGAGTTTCCGGTCGTTATTTTCGGGAATGTCTTCATTAAAAAGAGGATATAACCTTGGCTCAAAAAAAAGTTTTGTTCCCGCGTTGAAGGAGTATATCTTCTCATATTCCATATCACCGTTTACCCAATAAGGGTTGGCACGCTTTGTTGCAGTTGACAGGTTCAGAATATCAGGCTGTTTCCACCCTTTCTCAGTGATAAAGTATTTTCTTTTTTCATCGTCCTTCATATCATGAAAACGCATCAAAAGCATATCCCTTTCATCGCCGGTCAGGTGGGCAGTGGTCTTTACCACGGCTCCCCCTTCTGCGTTCACTTCTATGACCGTTTTTCTTGCTTCTGTATTTTTTTTATAGTTGCTTAAAGGTGTATTGACCAGTACCCCACCATCGTCTGTTACCATCATTGCCTTCCGGTTCTCTGTCCAGACACCCAGCTCAGCAAACGGCAATGTTGTGCTGGTACACTCGAGCCATATCGAATCCTTTTGCCGGGGAACACAAAGAATGACATGATTGAAATAGTTCGCAGGGAAGTCTTCCACCACAGTACGGGGTGTCATGCTACCCTGGATGATGACAATATTGGATTTTACCCCTACCGCATCGAGGGCCGACCGAAGGTAATTGCTCAATGCCTTGCAATCGCCGTATTTCTTATCATCGACAAAGCTGGCAGGGAACGGCCTCAGCCCCCCAATACCCAGCTGGATACTTACGTAGCGCATATTATCCTGCAGGTATTCGTATAATATCTTTGCTTTGTCCCCGTCGCTGACCGCTTTTTTTACGAGGTCCTGATAAAATTGCTTCTTCGCTTCCGGCAAACCTGTTGTTTTTGCATACAGGTTATTGATCCATGTACCAAAGTTCTTCCAGCTGGTCATATCGCCCTCGTAGTCGTCTAACTGGAATTTATTCGGGGCGATAAGCACCATGGGCTGGTACGTATCTGAAGAACCACTGTGTTTCTCCAGCTTGTATGCCTTGAGGTTTTTTACTTCCCAATGCAATATGTCTTTATTTCCAGAATGGGTTAATACAGGCTGTAGGTCGGTGTTCTGCAATTTATAACGTACACCAAGATCAGCAGGTGCCTCCACTTCAAAAACAGAATGCTGCACGGATTGCCAGGGCGAATTAATAGAATACTCCGGTAAGCTGAAAATACCCTTGAATTTAACGCTATATGTATATTCCAATGTGATGGGATAAGAGGGAGCTGTCACTTCATAAAAGGTCAGCTTGCCTTCCGGCACCAGCCCTTCCCCATAATTCATTGAATTCATCTCTTTCCGGGAGTACGTATTCTTTTTGGTCCCTGCCGCATCGTACACTTTTATTTCTGCATCATCCAGCACCTGGAACTTAGAGGACATCCAGTAAAAAACAAGCTTGTGCCTGGCCTGTTCATTCAGTATGGTGATCACCTGGTGTACATCATACCAGGCATTGCTTTTGTCTTTAACGTTTAAACGGACGGATTCCTCACGAACTACCAGGTCGGCGTCCTTCTTTAATGAGTCCGGGATCATGAAGGCAGAATAATTATTTACCTGTGAAAAAGTTACGGTTGTCAGTAAACTTAACAAGCAGAGGAATACGACATTTTTTTTCATTATCCAGGGTTTGAACGGGTCTCGTTGAGAAAATTACGGCATTTTACTTATTTATAGCTTGTCCGTAACAAAAAAGGCCATTCACCTTCCGGTGAACGACCTCTTATTAAGTTCGATTATTAAGTTTACCAGGCTTTCTTAGCCACCCCATTCTTAACGGCTTCCAGGGCGGTAGCTTCATTAAGCATGGTGGTCATTTTATTGCCTTTTCCGTCGTGTCCCTGGGCCATATACCCCCCACGGGCCGTTTTGGTGATTACTGCATCCTGCATCGGAACATTCTTTTCCTTTGTCTTCATGCAATAAGCGGTTAACATTTTTGACATTTTTTTGAATTTATAGTTAGTAATACGGGTTTGAAGTAACAAACTTCGGGTTACAAGCTACTGAAAATATCCGTTTTTCCAAAAACGGTGGTTTTTTGGCCCGCTCGTACGAGTCCCGGCTCACCTTTGATTATACATCGATCTTGGCATAACGTGCGTGGCTTTCTATGAACTCCCTGCGTGGTGGAACTTCATCGCCCATCAGCATACTGAATACACGATCTGCTTCAGCTGCGCTTTCCAATGCCACCTGTTTTAATGTTCTGGTGGCAGGGTTCATAGTGGTATCCCAGAGTTGTTCTGCATTCATTTCACCCAGGCCTTTGTAGCGTTGTATGGTCACACTGTCGTCTTTACCTTGTCCTATTTGGGCAACCATTGCTTTTCGTTCTTCATCATTCCACGCATATGCCTGTTCCTTTCCTTTTTTTACGAGGTAGAGAGGAGGTTGTGCGATGTAAACAAAACCCTGCTCCACCAGTTCTTTCATATAACGGAAGATGAAGGTCAATATCAACGTGGCAATATGGCTGCCGTCCACATCGGCATCGGTCATGATGATGAGTTTGTGGTAACGGAGTTTGGAAGTGTCCAGTGCCTTAGGATCTTCCGGGGTGCCTATCTTCACGCCAAGTGCTGTGAACATATTCCGGATCTCTTCATTATCGTAGATCTTATGTTCCATTGCCTTTTCCACATTCAATATCTTACCACGTAATGGAAGGATGGCCTGGAAACTCCTGTCGCGGCCCTGCTTTGCAGTACCACCTGCCGAATCTCCTTCGACGAGGAATAATTCGCATTTACCCGGGTCTTTATCACTGCAATCGGCCAATTTACCTGGCAAACCTCCACCGGTAAGCACGCTTTTGCGTTGTACCATCTCCCTTGCCTTACGGGCAGCAGCACGGGCCTGTGCAGCGAGTATCACTTTCTGAATGATGGTCTTTGCTTCACGGGGATTTTCTTCGAGGTATGCTTCCAGTACACGGCTCAGCGTTGCATCCACCACACCCATCACTTCATTATTACCCAGCTTGGTTTTTGTTTGCCCTTCGAACTGGGGTTCCGGAACCTTAACAGAAATAATTGCTGTGAGACCTTCCCTGAAGTCATCACCCTCAATTTCCACTTTTGCCTTTTCAAACATGCTTTCCTTTTCACCGTAGTTCTTGAACACACGGGTAATGCTCCGGCGGAAGCCAGCCACATGGGTACCACCCTCGATGGTATTGATATTGTTTACATAACTGAAGATGTGTTCCTGGTAACCTGCATTGTAGATCATAGCCACTTCTACGGTGACGTTGGTGGCTTTATCATAACCCTCGCAATAAACCACTTTTGGGATCAAGGGCATCCGGTTAGCGTTCTTATCGATCATTTCCACGAATTCGGTAATACCGCCTTCGCTGTAAAAGGTTTTGCTGTAGGCCTTTCCTTCTTCGTTTTTTTCACGAAGGTCGTTAAGGGTGATATTTATCTTACGGTTCAGGTATGCCAACTCCCTCAACCTTCCTTCAAGAATGTCTTTATTATAAACTGTAACTGAGAAAATGGATGCGTCGGGCCAGAACCGCACAGCCGTTCCCGTGCTGTCTGACTTACCGATCTCCCTAACTGCATACTGAGGGATACCGGTAGCATATTCCTGTTCGAATGTCTTTCCATCACGGCGTACGGTTACATGCAATTTAGAGCTGAGTGCATTCACACAACTCACACCTACACCATGCAGGCCCCCGGATACCTTGTAAGAGTCCTTATCGAATTTGCCACCCGCATGCAGCACGGTCATTACCACTTCCAGTGCACTGCGCTTTTCTTTTGTGTGCATTGCGGTGGGGATACCACGGCCATCATCCTGCACGCTGATGGAATTATCTTCGTGGATAGCCACTTCGATGTTCTTGCAATAACCGGCCAGGGCCTCGTCGATTGAATTGTCGACCACTTCATACACCAGGTGATGCAAGCCCTTGTTCCCTATATCACCGATATACATGGCCGGGCGCTTACGCACCGCTTCTAAACCTTCTAAAACCTGGATGCTATCGGCTCCATAGCCGTTGGTGGCGGGGGTTGGAACAGTTACTGTTTCTGTGCTCATAAAATCGTCTTCAGTCGCTTTTTAGATGTAAAAAATACATTCGTGCAAATGTACAAAAAAGCAGGGCCAAAAGGCAATTACCGGGCACCTATTTTACCCCATTTTTTTACCCAGTTTTTAAGTCTTTTTCTCTGTGTTTACACAATAATACCAGCAAAGTTCGTCTCATCCCTTTCCCTATCCAGGGCCTCTCACTCGAACTCTGTTTTTCACTGTTTAAACATTCTTTTGTACCTTTGTATCGAAATTTTTCAATGAATCATCAGGCAGATATATTGGCCATTGCGCATCGCCAGCCTCTTTTGCAGGAGGACCTGGACGTATTGCAACAGGTTGACCGGGTAGTTCCCGGATCGGTGAATTATTCGATCAGGCGTTACCGAAAGCAACCCCAGTGGAGCATAGACGATACAGGCATCCTGGTATATCACGTAGAGAAGAATAACCCTTCCGGAAATTACCTGGAATTGAAATTCTGTGTGAGCGGGAATGTATACTGCCGGCAAAAACAGACAGAGTGTGATTTCTGCAAGTTCAACAGCAGCAAGTCCTGCGTGGAAAAAGTAGACAGTGTGGATGTGGTCAGCTTCAGCTTTAAGCCTGCTTATCTTACTCAATTCACCAATAACAGTACCCAAAGCGGCTTAACCGAAGAAGTGCTTTCGTTCAGGCATAAGATATCCTTCTCGAAACAACTGCCTCTTTGTGGTAAAACGAGAACAGCCATTGAATCCTTATTGAACCATACCTACACCGATACAAGGGAGAATATTTTCATCAATGCACAAACCCAGATCTTGCTGCTGTATAGTATGGATTGTATGCTTGGCGAGGATAAAGAAACCGAATTCAGCTGCAAATTCCTGCAGAATGCAGAAGACAGAGAAAAGATCATTAAGGCAAGAGAAGTGCTGTTGCAGCATATCGGCGAACCGATCACCATTAAGGCACTCAGCCGCAAAGTAGCCATCAATGAATGTTATTTGAAAAAAGGTTTCAAAGAGATTTTCGGAACCACCATCTTTGATTTCTACCAGGGACAGCGCATGGAACATGCCAAATATCTTTTGTACGATAAGGGCTTGAGTGTGACAGAGGTGTCAATGATGCTCGGTTATTCTTCGATCTCCCACTTCAGTACGGCATTCAAGAAACACACCGGCATAAAACCCTGCGAGCTGCTGCTTCATTAATAAAATATCTTTTTAGAATAAGCGATAATGGCCGGCTCCACCGGCCATTATCGTTATCAGAGTTTCGTCCCAATACTTATGAAAAAGGTCCTTCCGTCGGCTGGTAAAGCGCCAGGCCCGGGATACCCGCCTGCCCTGCGGGTGAAATATCTTTCATTAGTTAAATTATTTATTCCGGCCCGGATGTTTACTCTCTTTGTGATCCGGCCCGAAACGGTGATATCTGTTACCGTATATGAAGGAACCATCCCGTTTTGTGCATTGGCAGTAGGTATAACCGTATTATTGGCATCGGTAAATGCCTCATCAACAAAACTTAACTGGTATGTGACGGAAAAACCTTTAAAACTGTATGTAAGTCCGCTACGTAAAATATCAGCCGGTGCATTCTCCACTTTTTTGTTCTTCAGGTCGCTTTCCACCAACTGGTTGCTGTTGTTCTTGGTAATGACTTTAAACCTTCCATAGCGGGCATCGTTGTATGCATAAGAAACAAACAAGCAGATGTCGCCGAAGCGCAGTTCCTTATTCTTAGAAAACGCCTGTACAGGGCTGATCTCTATAAACATTTCCATTCCTCTGCTGGTGCTGTTACCAACATTGGTGCGGAAGTTATAGAAACTTCCATCAGTACGTTGCTGTGTAATGATACCGATACGGTCATTGTACTGCAGGTAATAGATACTTGCATCAAAGAAAAACCAGCTATTCACTTTTCCACGGTATCCAAGATCGGCATTGTATCCCCTGGCATCGTTAATATTGGGGTCTATCACATCGGTGGTAGGAGGTGCGGTCAGGTCAGCGAACTGGATAGGCCGGTAAGCCTGGGTGATGTTTGCATAGATCTCTGTTTTGGCTGTTGCGTGATATTCTGCCCCGATACCGGCAAGCAGGAATCCACGTCCGCGTTTTTCATTCTGTAGCATGACCTCGGTGCCATTGCTGTTGAACCCGTTGCGGCCTGAAGCAGAAGCCCGAATGTATTCATAGCGTATTCCCGGTATAACAATTATTTTTTTTCCAATGCGGAAGATGTTCTCTGCAAATAGTGCTGCATTATGACTTACAAAATCAATATCCCTTGTCCACATACCATCACTTATATTCATGTCGAACCCGGTCCCTGTGCTTCCTTTCCCATCTGCTGCATAGCGATTGGTGGTACCGGTGTACAAACGCAGGCCTGCCGAAAAGGTATTCTTCATTTTAAACAAGCTATAATCACCCAGGTAACGGATTTCCATGCCATAATTCCTGTACTTATCCGTGTTCAGATTTCGGGGATTATATTCATAAGTGGTTTTATTAATAGTGTCAGCAATGACGATGCCTCCAGAAGGAATATAGCCCACACTATGCCTGTCGCCATGTACTCCAAAAAATTTTACATTTAGCCTGGAAGATGTACTGAATTGGTAATCGGCTATAACAGCTGCGGTGGTCCATTTAATATCAAACCAGTTACGGCTACGGAAACTCTGCCGGGCATCCTGTTGCACCTGCTCATCTGTCAGACCACCCGGTTGCTGACTGCGAATGTGCGATTGCATTATTTCTGTGGTAATCGAAAGTTTATTCGTTAGCCGGTAGGTGAATGTTCCGAACCCGGCGTTGGTATAGTACCTGCTGTTATGCCTCCAACCATCCGCATTGCGATGGTCGAAGAATGTATAATAATGGTATCTCTTTGTTTCTCCCCCAATGGCGTTATAACTGTTGAACAAGCCATTACTGCCGGCAGTTTGCTGTGTTTCGAATTCAAACGGCTTGTTTATTTCGCTCCCGTTGCGCAGGATATAGTTGATCATCCCGCCGAATTGAGGGCCATACTGGAGGGAGCCATGACCACGGATAATTTCTATACGCTGAACTGCCTGCAACTGCGGGTTGTAATACGCTTCAGGGTACCCATAGGGATCTGCGGCAATATCATATCCGTTCTGACGTGTATTGAATTCCCAGCTACGATTCGGACTTAATCCTCGTGCTGCCACACCGATCTGAATCCCGCTGCCGTCGCTTTCCCATATTTGTATGCCAGGGATCTTTGCCACTACCTGCCGCATGGTATTGTTCACCACATTTCCCTTTACATTATCCAGTACAATGAGTGAGCTCTTTTTCCCCGCATAGATGGAAGTTCCTACTACTTCAGGCATTTGCTGTATATCACTTCTGCTGCCGCGGCCTATCAGCGTTACATCGGGCAGGTATTTGGGTTTGATTTCAAAACTATCGGTATTGGTCTTTTTTTGCTGGGCGAGGCCGGGAAGTAAAAAAACAACAGGTACTACAAGAAGAAGCATTCTTTTAAGCATAGCCAATTTTTAGTGATGCAAATTTCACTTCGTTGCAGATACCCTTCTTACGGATTAAGGAAAATGGTTTACGGAAAAGGGAATGAGTCAATGATGCTATCGAAACCCAGCCGATTTTATATTCGCTGACCCTGATCAGGAAACGATTTGATCTTTCTCAGCAGCTTTGTCATCCCTTCGTAAAAGCTGCATGATTGATATCAGCAACATGTTCAAATGACAATTCCGTGATAAAGCTCTTCGGCACCAAAAATAGTTTTGTGGCATAAAATGAATTTTCAATGAAGAAACTATTTATGATCATGTCGGCTGTTTTTACCACGACGTGGATCAATGCCCAAAACAAACCGAACAATGATACCTCCTGGTATTCGAAAGACCTTTCGGAAGTTACGGTTACCGGGCAGTACCGGCCTCAAACCGTAAAGAAATCCGTCTACCAGGTGCGCATCATCAACAGCGAGCGTATCAAACTCAGTGGCGCCACTAATGTACAGCAGGTGCTGAATAACCAGGTTGGGTTCCGCTTTTCCAACGATAATACACTGGGTACGGCTGATGTGCAATTGATGGGTATGAGTGGACGTAATGTTAAGATACTTTTTGATGGTGTTCCCATGATCGACCGGGGCGATACCCGGGAGAGCCTTAACCAGGTTGATGTAAACAGCATCGAACGGATCGAGATCATAGAAGGACCCATGTCGGTGATCTTTGGCTCAGATGCCCTGGCAGGTGTAATAAATATCATTACGAAAAAGCAGGTGAAGAATAATCTTTCCGTATCAGCAAACTTACAGGAAGAAACTGCCGGCAACGAATATCACCCATTCGGCTATAAAGGCGTGCATACGCAAAACCTGAACATGGCTTATAAGAAGGGCTGCTGGTCATTTAACCTGGGTGGCACACATAATGATTTCGACGGGTTTGGGGGTGATACCTATGGAAGAGGGAAAACATGGAAACCAAAAGAGCAATGGCTGGGCAACGCCCGCATTGCATACAGTAAGGGTGCCTTCAATATTTATTACCGGACCGACCTGATGAATGAAGACATCAGAAGCCGTGGCGCAATCAACTACAACAATTACAAAGCCATCGACCAGCAGTATATAACTGATCGTTTCTCACAGCAGCTCCAGGGAGGGTATAACTTCAGTAAGAAGTTCCAGCTTGCAGGCATCATCAGTTATACCGATTATAAACGCAGAACAAAGACCACCCTTCACGACTTTGAAAAAGGGACAGATGTATTGACAACAGGCCCTGGAGAGCAGGATATAAGCAGGTTCAGCAACTTTATCTTCAGAACCAGTGTACTGTACCAGTTGTCAGACAGGATGGCCTTGCAACCGGGTATAGACATCAACCGGGAACAGGCAAGCGGGGAACGTATCGAGGGGAATCCGGTGATAACCGATTATGCCGCTTTTGTTTCAGCTGAGATAAAACCAACCACAGCCATTAATATTCGGCCAGGATTACGTTTTATTAAAAACTCTGTTTACGCTGCACCTCCGGTGATCCCCTCCATCAACAGCAAATTCGTATTGAGCAAGAACCTTGACCTGCGATTGGCTTATGCCTATGGGTTCCGTGCACCGGCTTTGCGGGAACTGTATTTCGTTTTTGTGGACGTAAACCACAACATCGTTGGCAACCCCGGCCTGAAAGCGGAATATTCAAATAGTTTCAATGGCTCCCTGAATTGGAACAGCGTCGCAAAAAAAAGCTTTGTGTATACTATTTCATTGGGCGGTTTTTACAACAACTTCAATAACCTGATCGATTATGCCTTATCCTCTCCTTCTTCACAGCAATACACTTATTTCAACGTGAACAAGGCTAAAACCACCGGCCTTGTATTGGAAAACAAGATCGCATGGAAGCAATTATCGGCAACTGCGGGGTTCAGTTATACCGGCTTCTATCGTGAATTGTATAACGACAAGGACTATATTAAACTCGATGAGAACAAGTACCTGTGGAGTCCTGAAATTACTCTTTCATTTAGTTACGGGGTAGATAGGATAAAAACAAAGTTTGGCCTGTTTTATAAATATAACGGCCTAAAACCACAATACATACAGGGATCAAATACGGCAGGCCAATCGGTCCTTTACATAGCTAAAACCGAAGCATATCACCTTGCAGACCTTACATTCAACACCACCATAAACAGGTACTTCAGTGTTTCGGGTGGCGTAAAAAACCTCTTTGATGTGAACAATGTGAATACCAATGCAGCTTCTGCATCAGGCAGTATCCATAACTCAGCTGGCAATATGGCCATCAATTATGGCCGCTCCTGCTTCATCGGACTGAATATGCAATGGAACAGCAAACAGAAATAATTAACTGAATAAACTATTTTTATGAATACGATTACAAGAATATTGACAGCCGCTACAGTAAGTGGGCTGTTTTTCTCCTGCAAAAAAGATAAAGATCCGATCATTGCAGTCCCCACTTCCTCAGGTGCGACAATACAACTGAACGGCATTGCTGCATCAGAAACAGGAAGTGCTGCGGGCAATTCAGTTTACCTTGATCTCTCTTCCGATAAACAAACTCCCGTCCTCCGCTCTGGCTGGGACCTGGGTTTTTATTGCGGCAGCGAATTCCGTGTGATTCTGAATAACACTACCTCGGCGGGAGCAAAACTGCTTACAAAGAATGATCTTACCACCGTTAATGCTGCAGATACCATTGGCTTGACACTGGCTACCAGCCAAACCAACCCCCTGCCCGAACAACTGCCTTACTTTGATAATGTAGCTGGCGATCTCTCTAAAACAGTGATCCCTCCTGTTTCTGCCATCGACCCGGAAAATAAAGTGGTCATCCTGAACCGTGGAACCGGTGGTGGTATTACAGCCAGGGCATGGATAAAACTGAGGGTATTAAGGAATTCACTCGGTGGGTATACATTGCAATATGCAGGCATACAGGAAACCAGCTACAAAACAATCCTGATCGCTAAAGATGCCAACTGGCATTTCAAATTCGTTTCTTTTGAAAGCGGGATCGTAGATGCCCAACCTGCAAAAGACAACTGGGATATTGTTTGGACCTATTCTGTTTTTGAAGCCAATTTCGGTGCGGGACAGGTGCCTTATAATTTCTCTGATCTGATTGCAGTGAATTATTTATCGGGCGTGACGGTTGCAACCAAAATATACCCGGATGCCGCAACTGCTAATGCGGCCTACAATGCATGCAATAAAGATAGTGTCGCTGCGAGCAGTTTCTCTTCCAATCGCTGGGCCATAGGCAGCAGCTGGAGGAGCACCCAACCCGCCACGGGGGCAAGACTGGATCGTTTTTATATCATTAAAGATGGCCGGGGTAATTTTTACAAACTGAAATGTACAGCCATGGGCGTGAACGACGGTGGAACCCGAGGTAAACCGGAATTCAAATACAGCTTGATAAACTGATTGAAACCGTTAAACCAAAAACGGCTTCCTTAATAAGGAAGCCGTTTTGTTTGGGGGTTACCTGTTGCAATTTTAATAGTGTGTCTTGTGATCAGATATTGGTGGTTGTTTCATCGGATATTTTGCAACAGACAACTTTGGCGGAATTGGATTGAATATTTAAAGCGAAACTTGTGCAGGAAAGAGTCGTTTAAAGTAAGACGGGAATAAGACTATTCCCGTCTTTTACCCTAATAAAACCCTAAACCAGCAAAACTCTTGTCATATATAATTTTCAGTTATTTTAAAGGATATTTTCGCTTTACTAAAAAGCCAATTTTATGCCAAATGGGGAAACTGTGGATAACTAAGAGATGAATTTAAAATGGTCCCGGATTTCACGGAAAATCCCTTCGTAATCTTACGAAATTATATGCTCATTTAAATTGGATCGTTCATATCAGAAAGATGTGATGGACACCTTGATTTTCCTACCTTTGCCCACTCATTAGAACATACAGATCGAAGAAAAAAGCATATGAGTGTGAAATACACAGAATATCAGCAACTTAACCTTCCCTCCATCAGCGAAGAGATCTTATCCAAGTGGAAGCAGGAAAGAACATTTGAAAAAAGTGTCGAACTCCGGGAAGGAAGAACCCCATTTGTATTCTACGAAGGGCCTCCGAGTGCCAACGGAATGCCTGGTATCCATCACGTTATTTCTAGGACCCTGAAAGACCTGATCTGCCGCTATAAGACCATGCAAGGCTTCCAGGTAAAACGCAAGGGCGGATGGGATACCCATGGCCTGCCCATTGAACTAGGTGTTGAAAAAGAACTCGGCATCACCAAGGAAGACATCGGTGTAAAGATCTCTGTTGAAGATTACAACAAGAAATGCCGCGAAGTGGTGATGCGTTTTAAAGACAAATGGGATGATATCACTCAAAAGATGGGCTATTGGGTAGATCTCAATGATCCCTATGTAACTTTTGAAAACAATTATATTGAATCGCTCTGGTGGTGCCTGAGCGAATTGTACAAGAAAGGATACCTGTATGAAAGCGTTAGCATACAACCCTATTCCCCCGCTGCAGGAACCGGTTTATCCAGTCATGAATTGAACCAACCGGGAACGTATAAGGATGTAAAGGATACGAGTGCTGTGGTGATGTTTAAA
>CAZYAT010000022.1:0-26570 GCA_964645235.1 uncultured Ferruginibacter sp.
CAGGCCGGGCGGACGGAGGGCAAATTCCCCAACTAACGCCAAGCCTGGACCGTTGGGCGGCATGCATTAGTAAGCTTATACTTATTAAAAAAGTAGCCAAGACCAATTATGTAAGATCTTTTACTTTCCAAGTTTAATATTATCTAACAATAAAAGACTTCTAACATGAACGACAAAATGAGCTCAAAAACAAACGCAATTAATTGGTTTGAAATTCCAGTTGTAGACATGGGCCGAGCTAAAAAGTTCTACGAAACTATTTTTGAAATCAAAATGGAAGAAATGGAAATGCCAGGTCTGAAATATGCAATGTTTCCATTTGATCCTATGCAAGGAAAAATTGCTGGCGGCTTGGCTCAAAGTCCGATGCATACCCCGGGCTCAACCGGTTCTATTATTTACCTCAATGCCAATCCCGATCTTCAAAATGTATTGAACCGCATTGAAAGTGCAGGCGGGAAGACAACTATGCAAAAAACATCTATTGGTCAAAATGGTTTTATGGCATTTTTCCTAGACACCGAAGGGAATTCAATAGCTCTTCATTCAAACACTTAATTAAGTCCATAAGCACTGCCGCCTACATTGGTTTGGCGTAACCTGCCGGCAGGCAGGCAGGTTTGGCTACGCTCTCAGCGCCGCTGGCTGCATTTCGCTAACCCAAAAAAAAACGTTTCTTTAATACAATTCCGGGCTGGACGAACGGAAGCTGTGTTTCTACTTCTGCTTTTCAAATTTGCCTTTGTTCCGGCTGGACATTAATAATTTAGCTGAGTACAAATCATCAGCTTTATCCATAAATTTATCTTCGGTAAGCCGGAGCTGGCACAGCGACCATTCCCCACTTCGGTAAGCCGTGCCGTTGCCTGCAACCCTATTGAAAATCTTATCGATTCAAAATCTAATTGGGTAAAGCTATGCCAAGGAGGAAAATACGGACTGAGCACTGCAAAAATTGCAACTACGATTTCAGGATAGACTTGCCGCATATGAAATACTGCCCTAATTGCGGGCAGGAAAATCATAGCCCCAGAAGGCCTTTCTTCCATTATTTGTACGAATTAATGGAAGGCATTTTCCACCTTGACAATAAAACATGGCTTACCATTAAGACCATGTTTACCAGCCCGGGAAAGATCACCAAAGATTTCATTGAAGATAAACGAAACCGCTATTCCCCTCCTGTCAGGATGTTTATCTGGTGCACTGCATTTTATATGTTTAGCTTCTGGCTTCTCATGGATACTTTTATCCACTATTCAGAAACAGCTTCTGAAGCAAGTAAATCATTGAGTAAGCGGTTTGATGAAATGCCTGATTCAACAAGCACTACAATCGAAATTATTACCAGTGGATTTTGGCCAACGCTGCCTTCGACGCCTGCAAGCAGGCAGAGGGTTTTAAAAAAAATGTCCAACAATGAAATTAAAAGTTGGCTGAAGGGCCAAAATTATCCTGCCGATTATTTTCATATTCAATTGGTAAAGGCCTATCGGGCTCAAATAAATAGTCAACTAACCCTGTCTGCCTATATAAAGAAAATGACAACAGGGAATAATATCGTTTTTGTATTGTTGCTTCCTCTCAATGCGTTATTACTGTTTCCTTTTCTCTACAGAAAAAAAATACTCTACTATGATTCAATGATCTTTACGCTACATGTTAATACAGTGATTCCGCTTTTCCATGCCGTATGGATATGGATATTAGCACTGCTAATGCTTTTAATACACGCCCCTGCTTCAATCTTTTTATCAATACCTGTTATTAATGCTGCATACTACTTTTTTTCATTAAAGCGAGCTTTTGGATTTAGTTGGACAAGTACAATTTTACGATGGCTCCCTGCCTTTATCATTGACACTGTATATCATTGGGTTTTAGTGTTATTATATGCTTCCTGGTTTATGTCTTAAATACTTACCGCGTTACTTGCAGCAGGCAGCAGGCAACATTGCATCGAAGCAATACAGGGCTTGACCTGACCCCAACCCACCAGCAGCTTTGGCTGCGCTCCCAATATCACTGGCTTTTGCGTAATAATTTGGTAATTTCATTTCTTAAACTATTTCCAGACCAGGCGGACAGAACACGGACTTACCTAACTGCACCAATGCTGGAACGTTATCAGATATTTCATCAGGCCCTAGGATTCTAAACAAAATTTAAAGAAAAGACACATATGACAAATGCTGTAGAAATTGATAGCCTATCGAAAGATTACGGCAAAATCAAAGCATTAGACAACATAGTACTTAATGTTCCAGAAGGTTCTATTTACGGCTTGGTTGGGCCAAACGGTGCAGGAAAGACTACTCTGATAAAAACCATCGTTGGGACTTTGAAACCAACAAAAGGGCAAGTAAGGGTATTGGGATTAGATCCATTGCAAAACAAGTGGGAGCTCCGGAGAAAAATCGGTTACATGCCACAGACACCAGCATTGTACGATGACCTCTCTGCCAAAAAAAATATTATGTTTTTTGGAGAAGCACAGAATGTTAGCGATTTAGAAAAAAAGACAGACGACATTTTAGCTTTTGCCGAATTGACAAACAGGGCGAATGACCTTGTTAAGACTTTCTCAGGAGGAATGAAAAAAAGAGTTTCACTTTGTTGTGCACTTATCCATCAACCAAAAATTATTTTTTTAGATGAACCAACAGCTGCTATTGACCCACATTTAAAAATCCAATCATGGAATTTATTCCGCCGGCTTGCCAAAACTGGGGTGACTTTATTTATCAGTACTCACTTAATGGATGAAGCTTTGCTATGCGATAAGGTTACCATCCTCGGCAACGGACAAATTATTGCACTTGACAACCCGCAGAAAATTTTAGAAAGAGGTAAAACAGTACTCAAATTTTCAGAAAATGGGGAAATGAAACAGAGTGTAACAGACTCAGCTCCCGAAAGTCTTGCGAAAGAGTTACATAAATTGGGGCTAAATCAAAATATTACATCCATTTCTTTTCATCCTTCTAACATTGAAAGTATCGTTCTGGAAATTATTAAGAAAAAAGAAGCACAAGAAACAAAGCAATGAAGACAATCATTATCGCCAAACGTATAGTAAAGCAATTGCAAGGAGATAAAAAATACCTGGCACTATCAATTATTGCGCCCCTCATTATCATCTATTTCCTAAAACTTCTCTTTAATGCTTTTCCACCAATCGTACCGATAACAAACTTTACTATTCCGATAGGTGCTTTAATTGTTCATTTTTTGAGCTTCCTTTTATGTGCCATACTCCTTGTGCAGGAAAGAACAAGAGGTACATTAGAAAGAATGCTGATCAGCGGATACAGGCGAATATCAATTATCGGGGGTTATACACTCGGGTATATAGGACTTGCAACAATTCAGGCAGCAGCGGTGCTTTTCGAATCACTCTGGCTCTTTAATTTAGATTATAGCGGGCAGACCATCTTTCTTTTGTTTATTGTTATTTGGCTGCTTGCAGTTGTATCGGTAATGCTTGGAATCTTTGTATCCACATTTGCACAAAACGAAGGGCATGTTTTTCCTTTTATTCCCTTAATTATTCTCCCATCCGTTTTTCTGACAGGGCTCATCATTGACACAAATGCCCTTCCAGGCTGGGCAGCATTTATTGGAAAATGCCTTCCTTTGCATTATGCAGTTAATATTATTCATGAAATCATAAAACCAGAATATTCATTGCATAATACGTATCTGGATTTTGCAATTCTCATCGGGTACATTCTTCTTTTATGGGTTCTTGCTTCACTAACTCTGAAAGAAACAGAGTAATAAATGAAAGCCAAGTCTATAGGCTTGTTGGCTGAAGCACATCCGATAACAAAGCATTGAAGCAATACGGGGCTTGACAGGCTAAATCCAGGCATTTTAACCCTGCCAATCACCCGTTACCGGCTTGCCCGCTAACTTATTCGCCAGCTGTCTTTTACTATGCTCCCAGTGCCACTGGCTGCTTTTCGATAACTCAAAAATTTCGTTCCTTTATATTATCACAACCCGGGCGGCCGGAGGGAAATTCCACAACTAACGCCAAGCCCGGAACGTCAGCGGCCATGCAAATAAAACCACCTATTCAGCTATAATAATAGTAATATGCAAAAAAAAGAAAACAAGCCTAACCATGTCACTGAAGATCTAAATGTTGTTAGATGGCAACTAATATTCTTCACCACAGCACTAATACTGCCATTCCTCATCATGCCATTTTCCGACTCAGGTAAAATGCCCGAAAATATTGGCAAAATAAATGATATGCTTTTTGTCAGTGGCACAATCTTACTGGCAGTAAAACTTGCTAGAGAAGGTTGGGATATGGCAGCCGCCGGCTATACAATTTTGGGAATCGGTTGGGGAATTTTATTTGCAGCAATAGATTTTCAAAGTCTTCAATTGGATACAGAAGTACGCACTTCTGCCGCTTATTTCTTTTTGCCTTCAATGATACTTATCTGCTACTACAAGCCATTCCCCTGGTGGATTAAAGTATCAACAATCGCCTGTATTATACCCTTTCTTATTGCATTGATTTTACAGCAAAATGCAGTAGGCCACGAAACCCGGGTTCATACTTGGGTGCTCATAGGTTTTAATATTTTTCACTTAACCAGCCTATTTTGGGGTATTTTCTTTTGGAGAAAGCATAAAAAGGAGTTCAAAAAACAATAGTACGGCCGCTCACAAGGAATTTATGCCATGGGGCCTGACAAGCGAACTTCAGCTAAAATCCAAGGCTAGGCATTCGTTCTGTGTTGACCTGATCCTAAGCCAAAACATGGTAACTTCAAATACATGAACTCTAAAAGCATTACCAACCTGGCGGGCAAACACCACTTCCTTCCTCTGCGTAAATGCCAGGCCGCCAGGGGTCATTCCAGAGCAACGCCTAACCGAAAAATAGATTACAAATCCTCAAAGACAATTTGAACAGTGGAAAAAAAATTCTCTCAAAAGCAGGTTTTTACTTTTCTGACAGTATTACTTTTTGGCACTGCCTGCAACGGGCCAGTCAAAAAAGATTTACCAAAAGAAAGGGAACATCCAAAACTCATAAAAACCATAGGTAACCCTCGATATGGCAATGTTCAATGCATCCTGCAGGACAAAGCTGGTAACCTTTGGTTCGGCACTACAGAAAATGGCCTTTATAAATATGACGGCAAATCGTTTAGCCGGTTTTTAGTGGCCGATGGGCTAAACAGTAATAATATTTATTCGCTTTTGGAAGATAAAGAGGGTAACATTTGGATAGGTACTGAAGCGGGCCTTTGTCTTTACAACCCTGCGACTTCGCTCAGGAAAGGTGGTAAAACATTTTCGGAAATTGAAATTCCTTTACCCAAAAACCCACCTCCCAACAAAAATGACCTCTATCGCCACTCGCATTGGGTATTCAGCATCATGCAGGCAAAGAGTGGAAAACTATGGTTCTTAACAATAGATGGTGTTTATGTCTACGATGGCAAAACTTTTACTCCATTTATAATTAATGAAGGTGCAGGCGGCTTTCTTAGTAGTAACAACAATGTGGAACGGATTTTAGAAGATAATGCAGGTAACATTTGGTTTGGAGTACGAGCCAATGAAGGTGTGTATCGTTACGATGGTAAAACCATAACCAACCTCAAACTACAGGAATTATTTCAAGATGGGCCAAAGCCAAAACCCCATAATTGGGCATGGCCTCAATTGCAAGACAAAAACGGGAATATTTGGTTCAGCAATTGGGGTGGAGCCTACCGGTATGATGGCTCATCATTTACAAGTTTTACAAAAAAAGATGGTTTACCCGGTGGTGTTACACGTATAATAGAAGACAAAAAGGGAAACCTTTGGTTCGGTGGCGATGCCAATGCCGGACTTAGCCGTTACGATGGCAAATCTTTCACTCGCTTTACAACAAAAGACGGGCTACTGAACAACAGTATATGGTCACTGCTGGAAGATAGAGATGGAAATATTTGGGTAGGTACGAGAGAAACAGGCCTCTACCTTTACGATGGAAAAACATTCATTCCTTATTCGGAATATAAACACCCGCCCGCAACGAACTGACAAACAAAATTTGCACAACAACAAAAGTGAACAAAAACAGCGACCGCTAACTTAGGCATTTACATTATTGGGGCTGGCCAGCGAACTTCAGCTAAAACTCAAATCGAGGCATTGGTTCCGGGCTGACCTGATCCCCGACCGCCAGCTGGTCCTGCCAGCCGGCAGGCAGGTTTGGCCACGTTCCTAGAGCTGCCGGCGGTATTTCGTTAACTTAAAAATCTGTTCCTTTATAAAATCACAAACCATACTGACAGTACAACAATACCTGTACTGCGTCCATGCATGAACATTGTAGACAATTTTAGCGACACCCTACAAACAGAGATTGCTGACTTAAATTTTATACTTTCAAAAAAATAAACCAATGAAACAACGTATACTTAAATTCTCGACAGTCATAATTCTGGCTAATTTACTGGGCTGTGGAAATTCTCAGCAAAATTCTAACAACACTAAAACAGATACAATCAGCAAGCAAACTGCAACAAAAAGGCCTGATTCAATTATACATAAAATAACTCCTTGTCTTTGGGTTGAGAAAGATGCAAAAGCAGTGGTTGAGTATTACCTTTCTATCTTTAAAGATGGCAAATTGAAAGAATTTCATCAATATAAAAATCCACCAGAAGCAAAAAAACAGGGCGGTCAAGACAGCTTTGAAACAGCTGTTATGGAAATTGGCAATATAGAATTCAGTATTTTGGCCGCAGGGCCATTCTTCAAGTTTAATGAATCGGTTTCGTTTGTTATCAATTGCAAAGACCAAGCCGAAGTAGATTATTATTGGAATGCCCTGACCGCAAACGGAGGAGAAGAAGGATCTTGCGGGTGGTGTAAAGACAAATATGGTTTATCGTGGCAGGTTGTTCCCATTGAATATTTTGACCTTATTAACAGCGATGATCCTAAAGTCAGAGAAAAGGCAATGAAGAATACATTTAAACAGAAAAAGTTAATACTTTCAGAACTGAAATGAATTAAACAATATCAGCAAAGAAAGACAAGTCAGAGTTTGGATACGGCCATGAAAAACTCCCCATAACATTGGCTTGACATAGTGGAACAAGGTTGAGAAATTCTCGTCTAGGGTACACATCCAGGCATAGGTCATCGGGCAGGACTATTAACTGATATCCGAGCTGTTTTGACTACGCCCCCAGTGTCATTGGCTCTATTTCGCTAAAGGGAGTAATTTCATTTCTTTATTTAACCAACACCAGCGACGGTACAGCAATACCCGTACTTCATCAATGCATGAACGTTCTGTGGCTATTTTACAAATGTCAAATTGGTTACCCATGTTGTTATAATATTTAAAATTATTAAGGCATTAAAGATGAAAAAAAATAATATCAAAGGTATACTTCTGCTCTTTTTTATCATTCTAGTAAACTCCTGCCTGAAAGCCCAAACGCCACTAAAGGTTACCTTACTTGGAACAGGAGCCCCGGTTCCATCCATTGAACGTTTTGGTCCAAGTATATTAGTAGAAGCAGGAGGGCTTAAACTTCTATTTGACTGTGGGCGAGGTGCAGGACAAAGGTTGTGGCAATTGAAAATCCTCCTGGGGAAAATTGACGGGCTCTTTCTCACACATCTCCATTCCGACCATGTAGTTGGTATACCAGATGTATGGCTTACCGGTTGGATACCCGCAGCTTATGGTAAACGGGCCCGTCCACTTCAAGTTTTCGGGCCAAGCGGAACCCAAAATATGGTCGAAAATCTCGTGAAGGCATTTTCATGGGATATCACTATCCGGAGCAAGGAAAACAACAAAGCCGATAGTGGCGTTTTGCTGATTCCAACAGAGATAAAAGAGGGTTTTATTTGGGAAAAACAAGGAGTCAAAGTCACTCCCTTTACAGTTCGCCATGCTGAGTTTATTGATTCAGCTCTTGGCTACAGGATCGACTTTGCTGGCCATTCGGTTATTCTTTCCGGAGACACACGATACAGTGAAAACTTAATCAGATATGCAAAAGGCGCTGATGTAGTTATTCATGAAGTAGCAGCAGCAAATGAAGCATCAATGCAAACATCCCCTTTAATCAATCAAATTCTCGGATTTCATACATCTCCAGAAGATGCCGGGAAAGTATTTGAACATATAAAACCCAAACTAGCAGTATTTTCGCATATCATACTCCTGACAGCAGACCCTTCATTCCCCCCTCCAACAATTACCGACTTAGAAAACAGAACCCGTACAAAATATGAAGGTGCTTTGCAGATTGGCGAAGATCTTTTGAGTATAGAAATTGGCGAAAAAACCAAAGTTTTCAAAAATACCGTAACTGGAACCACCCTGATTAAAACCATTGACTAAACGTTAATGGCAGCATTTATCCAAACATTGGTAGACACTACATTTATTATTATAAATGAACTTCCCAAACTTTACCCTTAGCCAGGCTCTGGAGAAAGATACAGGTACGTTAAAGAAATTTCTTGTTGAAAATAAACTTCGGCCTTCAATCGTATTAAATGAAAATTCTGTTTACTACTATATCCGAACCGGGAATGAGATTATTGGGACTATAGGTGCTGAATTTAACCAGAATTATGCCCTAATCAGAGCTGCCGGGATTTCGCAGGAGTGGCGGAAGCAAGGTATAGCAACCATCCTTTATCAAAAATTGCAATCTGAATTAGAAAAAAAAGGAATTCTTCATTTTTACCTATTTAGCCGCCAAGCTCCAGAGTTTTGGTCAAAAATGGGTTACGTACAATGCACTGTTCAGGAAGTAATTGACGTTTTACCAGATGCACCTCAAGTAAAAGAATTTATTGCCGACGATTCAATTTGGTCAGATGTTGCATGGTACAAACCAGCCAGCTCTTAAGACAAATCACTATCTAACAAAGGCTTGGCCCTGCAGCTTACATGAACGCCCGAAAACAGAGTTATTAATGAGGAAGACAAAATCCAAAAGTAGAAATCAAACGCCCCGGCAAACAAAAGTATTTGCAACAGCAAGGCTGGATAATGCACCTCCGTTATCTACAATAATAATTTAAATAAAAGTTGCCACCATGCTTCCAAAAATATTTATTACCGTAAGCTTAATTCTAACATTATTTACAAAAACATATTCACAATCAAATTCCAGCAACCAAGCTCCTATCCTGGCAAGTGATACCCTTTTCAGACCTTACCTGGCTGCCATTGTAACGGAAGATGTGGAAAAATTATCTAAATGGTATGCGGAGAAGCTTGGTTTCATTATTGCCAGAAAAATGAACCTCCCTGAATATGATAGCCTCTATATTGTTTTCCTGAAACTTGGAAAAGCCGAACTTGAGTTAATCCAGAAAAAAAATACTTTTTCCATAAAGAAATATAAATCGGATTACAATGGATTTTCGGGTGATTTATTACAAGGATTTACAAAAGTTTCCTTTTGGGTTTCCGATGCTACGACACTTGCAAATTACCTAAAAACCACCGGTATTAAATTCGTAGTGAACCTCTTCGACGATAAAATATTAGCTGTCCGTAGCTTTATCATAGCTGATCCGGATGGTAATATTCTTCAGTTTAGCCAGCCGCTTGCACAGTGAGATCCTGGAAAGGCAGATCAACTCCGCACTCCATTATCTGGCACAATTACTGAGTGGCCTCTCGGGTCTTATATGATATATGAAGCGTTTTGAAAGTAAAATAGCTACATTCATGGTATTATCGGAACGGCTGCAAAATTCCCTGTCATTGCCAAACCGCCGGTTAGCGATGTAGTAAAGTTGCCGCTTATTGTTGTCCCTGTATTTTCAGTAATATTAAGTGTACCGCTTTGTGAAGTAACCACACCAGCGTTTGTAGCATAATTCACCTGGTTCCCGGAGGCAGTTAGTGCATAAGCGCCAACAGTAAATGAAGAAAGGTTGATTTCAAATATTTTAAAATTACTGCTGTTGGAAGCGTCTTTTTTGGCTATAATTGTAAATGGACCGGAAACAAAGGCTGTATCATTGTCAGCTGTATAAGTTGTACCAGAAACACTCCAGGAAAAGCTTCCCGGTGAGACCGAGCTGACATTGGATTTTTTACAGGAGTATATTCCAGCAACTAATGCTAATAACAATGCTGCCTTTACAGATGTGCTGATGACTATTTTTTTCATATTGCTTTTTTTAACAACAAACAAAGGGCGTATTTTCGGGTAATACAATACTCCCTTTGTACTATTTTCCTCATTCAGTAATTTAACTGGTCACGAATATGCTGAATTCGGAAGTAAGTACGTTGGAAACTGCTGACAACTTGGTATCAATCGTAATACGACGTTAGAGGCAGGTATCCAGCCATTCCAGCAGCCAAACAACAGTCATCAACCATGATGAAATATCTATTAAACAGCAAACCATGAAATACAGCTTCCTCTTTTTTTTATCCCTTACCGCAGTCCAGGCATGCAAGAATCGCCCGGATATTGAAGCTAACAGGAGAGCGATCTTAGCCCTCCACGATCAACAAAGACAAGCTCACTTTGAAAAGAATGCTGAATTATTACTTGGCAACAACTCACCGGACTATATTGAAGTAAACCGCGGAGTAGTTAAAAAGCCTACTCATGCCGAAAGTCTTAAAAAGTTTGAATCCTATTTCAATTCAGTAGATTTCACAAAATGGGACGACGTTTCCCCGCCGATCATTAGCTTTTCAGATGATGCAACAATGGCGACCGTGGTAGTAGACAAGCTAGTTGTTGTCAAAAGCAAAACAGTAGAAAATAAAGTTGACACATCGCATTATGCCTGGTTAGCGATATTCAAAAAGGTTAATGGCAAATGGCAACTTCACAGAATGGGGTCCACTAATAAGTAATGTGAATGAGTTTACCACAAAGCTTACAGTTATTTAAACTAAAACAACCAATTTTAGAAAAAAACAAAGAGTTAAAATATGTCAAACAGCATAGTACTACACAGAGTCATCAAGGCTGATCCCGAAAAGATTTATCGTGCCTTTACTGAGCCGAATGCCCTTTCATACTGGCTTCCTCCCTATGGATTCTTATGCACTGTTCATAACTTCGAGGCAAAGGCAGGCGGAAGTTATAAAATGTCTTTTACTAATTTTTCGACAGGCAACAGCCATTCTTTTGGTGGCGAATTCCTTGAAATCAAGGTAAATGAATTTATAAAACACACCGATAAATTTGATGATCCGAAATTACCTGGAGAAATGATTACTTCGATTTGGCTGACAAAAGTCTTGTGCGGCACTGAGCTCAAAGTCACTCAGGAAGGCATTCCCTCAGTTATTCCATCCGAAATGTGCTATTTGGGCTGGCAGGAATCCCTGGAAAAATTAATAAAATTAGTAGAACCTGAAATTCCAGATGCCTAATTCAAGAATAGTACTTTTACCAACAAAAGAAGTAGCAAAATCCGGAACTTTATACCCGAATAATGATGGCAAACCCTGCATGGTTCTGATTAACGTTTGACCATTACTTTAGTTACCCCCGTTTTATAAAAGAATAAAAGCCTTATATTGCAAGTGAATTAAACGTATCATTATGAATCCCAGGTTAGCCAAAATTATTTCTCCTTTTATCATTTTATTATTTGACCTGTCATCGTGTTCTACGAACAATGATTTGCCTTCAACATCATCCAAATATACCAGTTTGAATGCCATGGTATTTGTAAGAAGCGATATTGGCAAATTGGAAGCATTAAATCCTGACGATGGATCAACTGTATGGAGCTATATGCTGGAACCCAATCCTAATATCAACTATAATAATATTTACTCTTCCCCGGCTTATGCCGACAGCACGATATATATTGGCAGCTCAGATTATTACGTGTATGCCATTAACGCTAAAAATGGTTTACTTAAATGGAAATGCTTTACAGGACCTACCATGTTCCCCCCTCATGGAAGATACATTTCGTCACCATGTGTCTATAACAATGTGGTATATATCGGCGGTGACAAACTATATGCAATTAATGCTTTAACTGGTGTTATTATCTGGTCTAAAGACCTTGAGCCCGGTGTTTATGGTGAGGTTCATTCCTCCCCCACGGTGGCGAATAATATACTCTATATTAATTCTCTGTATACCTTTTATTCATTTAATGCTGCCACAGGTGCGCCGATAGCGAACCTAAGCAGTATAAATGTTAATTACAGGTTTAGCCACTCTTCTCCTTGCTATTACAACGGTACGGTTTATAATATTACCGACAGGCAACACACCACATTCACCAGCTCGATGATATATGGCGCCAATCCGCTATCGCTCCTGTTAATCACTACCGACTTTGCTGACCTCTCTTTAAAACCAACAACTTATAGTTCGCCTGTCATAGTAAATAATTCTTTATACATCTGCGCTGATAGTGTTTTATATGGCTATACTTTAGGACCCGGTGGAACTATACCCAGGCGCTGGAGTTTTAAAAGTAATGGATCGTATGATTTCACCAGTCCGGACGCTGATGGCAACCTAGTTTTTTCAGGGAATAACGCAGGAGTGATCTATGCAATTAACGCCGCTTCAGGAACAATTGCATGGACTTTGGATGTCAAATCCAAAGGAGATGACAGGATCATTAATTCTCCCGTAGTGGCAAATAATGAAGTATATATTTCGTCGAATAAAGCCATTTATGCCTTAAATGCAACGGATGGAAGTGTTATCTGGCGAAAACCAACAACCGGAAATCTCAATCTTTCTTCCAGTGCTTGCGTAATTTCAAAACAGGGGCAGGTTTTCCATGCCGCTGTAAGCGGGATGAGAAACTAGTTCTGCAGACGCCAATTTGTTCAGGTTAATAATGACACTACTGCAAACATTGGTTTGGAGTATCCTGCCGCCAGCCGGATGGGGGTGCAGAAACTCAACTAAGGCAGGGTGAACGGCCTACTATAATTCTACCTGCTTCTGCGTAATCCAAATTTCTTTCTTTCCACGTATCCAGGCAGAGGTCTGGGAAATCCCCTGAAGCCAATTTTTAAATAAAGTACATATTCCATTTTTTTTTGTAAATTAGAAATATAGTCTATGGAAAAGATAGGCTCCATTAATCAATTTCAAAAGGCGTTCGGCTAAGTCATGCAAAAAGTGAAATTTGATCATGCTCCTGAAGATGACTTCTCTATAAAAGTGTCGCACCGAATAGATACCTACTTCAGGGAAAATAATATCTCGAAAAAAGCTAATTGGCTTTTTGTAATCAAGATCTTATCCTACTTTTTTATAAGTGTGGCAATTTATTGGCTTATACTTAGTAATATAGCAGCTGGGTGGTATTTAGCCTTACTTTTTATCCTATTTGGCCTATTCATTACTATTTTTCTTTTCTCAGTAGCTCATGATGCCTCTCATAATGCCATTTCCGATAAAAAGTGGATCAATCATTCTCTTTCATATGCCTGGAATTCAGTGGGCATTTCATCTTACTTCTGGAAATTAAAGCATAACATTTCACACCACAGTTTTACGAACATACCCGGAAAAGACTGCGACATTGATCAAAGTATATTAGTCCGCCTTAACCCAAACTCTCCTCGCAAGTGGTTTCACAAATACCAGCACATATACGCCCCGTTTCTATACTCTTTATTAAGTTTTAACATTGTTTATATCAAGGATTTTAAGCTCTTTTTTGAGCACCATTTTGGCAATAAGGTAATTGCCAGGCATCCTGTAAAGGAAATATGGATCCTTTTTGCAACCAAAGTGCTATTCATTGGCTACATGATCATCATTCCGAAAATAGTTTTGGATATCTCCTGGCCTGAAATTATAGGCTACCATTTATTGATGCACTTAGCCATTGGATTGTTCATCGGCTTCATACTTGTTCCGGTACATGTAACCGAGGAATCTGAATATAGGTTGCCTGACAAAAACGGGTTGATCCATTGTAACTGGGGCATGCATCAAATTGAAGCAACGGTAGATTTTGCAGCCAACAATTATTTTATAAACTGGATCACAGGAGGCCTGAATACACATGTAGTACACCACCTTTTCCCCTCAATAAACCACATTCATTATTACAGGCTTACAAAGATTATCAAAGAAACAGCCCATGAAAACAATGTTAAGTACAAAAACCTTTCAATTGCCAGGATCTTTAAGGAACATCTAAAATTTCTGAGATCCCTGGGAAGAGTCAATAACCCCACTCATAATAACCAGTTTGATTTAAAAACAGATCTAGCATTTTAGGCAGCCAACCCCTTCCCGAAATCTCCTCCCCCACAATTCTCCTTATCGGAATTTTAATACTAAACAGAATAATTTGAATAATTTTAAAGTCCGTTATCCTAATGAAGCTTTGACAGGATACCTGTGAACAGAAAACAGAATTTCCGTTCGTGAACTTTGAAAAACTCTGCAATCATTCCTTGAATTAGCCAATAAATTAAAATGAGTGATATTGAAATAAAAGAAATTGCATCAACAGAGGTTACCCAGTACAAAATATTCTTAGCAGCCGCTCTTGAAAATGACAAGGAGAGTCTCCTTATTACTGCCAGGGACAACGCAAATTCTCCTTTCCCGACAAAAGACAGAAATGACAACTTCACGTTGGGGGCTTACGTAAAGAATGTTTTAGCTGGAGTAGTAAGCTTTGTCAGGGATGGGGAGGATAGGGAAAAATTACAGCACAAAGGGCTTATATCAACAATGTATGTTTCACCGGAATACCGGGGGCACGGAATTGCTAAAAAGCTGCTCGAGGATGTAATTAAACGGGCCATGGCTGTACCGGGCATTGAACAAATTAACCTGATTGTAGTTTCTGATAACTCAAAGGCAAAGCTTCTTTATGAAAAATTTGGTTTTAAAAGATTTGGTACTGAACCGAATTCAATAAAATGGGAGGGTAAATATTACTCAGAAGACCTGATGGTCCTGCAACTTTATTAGCAATATCAGAAGAACAACAACAACTATGCTGTTTAGCCGGGACAATTAGGTGCACAACCAGATTTATTTAAAAAATGAAAAACCGAAAGAGCATTTACCTGATTATCTCTATCTCCCTGTTCGTTGGCTTATTGCATTTTTTATTTGGCCCGGGTTATCATGGATTCTTGAGGCATTTTATCAGGGGCTATCTGATTGACATCCTCTTACCTATGAATCTGTATTTATTGCTTCAAATATCCCTGCGAAAGGCAGTATCAATTAAGAAGGCAAGAGTCATGGCCGCCATACTGGTTTTCGCCTTTGGAACAGGAGTGGAAATATTACAGTTAAACAAAGTTAAATTTTTTGGTTCTGCTTATGACCCATGGGATTTAGTGATGTATGCGATTGGTATCGGACTTGGAATTTTGATCGATTTGACAATAATCGACAGATTAGAAAAGTAAAATAGAAACCATAATTACTTTATGCCCCATTATAGCAAGCAGAAGTCAGCGGGCAGCAGCTCATCGATCCAGCTTCTGCCAAACCACCTGGAAACAATCCGGGCACAAATTAATCATCCAATATTGCCTTTCAAGGCTTGGCAGTTTACAAACTTTCTATTCCTGACAAAAGTCATTTTTTTAATTAAACAGAGTGTCTTGCTTTACAAAAAATTCTTTCAATGAAAAACTCAAAGCATCTTGCCGGAATAATTGGATCCACTCTCATTGTGCTTACATTGACAGTGGTTCTTAACCCGCATATTTGGGTAAATGTTCCCGCTACACAAACATATTTAGCGGGCGCTTTATGGTTTGTCGCGGGGCTTTCAATCCTCTGCAATCATAATTATTATCACGCATAAAAATTGAGAAAAGGAATTCATCTGCAATTTTTTTAACCGGGCTTCTCAAAAATGTACAATGCCTTTATCACATACTCGCACGCAGCGGACGGAAAATTAGCCCCGGCCTTACAAAATGCTTTGCAAAAATTCGCTAAGCCATGGTACAAAAAACGCAACCTGGAAATTTTCCGGGACGAATCCACCCTTTCTGCCTCTCCACACCTTTGGGAAAACATTTCAAAAGCATTACAGGAATCGGAATACCTTATATTGTTAGCCAGTTCAGAATCGGAGAAATCAAAATGGGTCAATAAGGAAATAGAATTCTGGCTTGAAATCAGATCCATTGACAAAATATTGATCGTGTTGACAGAGGGTGAGGTAAAATGGGATGACGAGGCCAATTGCTTTTTACAGTCCGAAAATAACTCGATCCCCCACTGCCTGGATAACAAGTTTAAGTCGGAACCCTTTTACGTAGACCTCCGCCAATCCAAAAGCCAGGATGACCTGTCTTTGGATAATCCTATTTTTAAGAAGGAAGTATTGAAATTAGCCGCCAAATTACACAACAAGCAGCCCAATGACCTGGCAAGTGAAGAAGTTACTGTACATAAGAAGATGATCATGCTGAGGAATGGGGCCCTAGGTTTACTGGTACTCCTACTATTAGGAGCTATAGCAGCAGGGAATATCGCCAATGAGAATAGAAAGGAGGCACTAATAAATAAAAAGGAGGCTGAAGAAAAAACCATACTGGCCAATAAGAACCTGCACGATTTCATAGAATTGAAGAAAACCTCTATTGGGTCAAAATACCAGGGCGGAATCATTTTTCATTGGCTTGATGCGATGGGGAAGCACGGTGTCATTGCCGCCGAGAAGGATTTGCCGGGAACCTATAAATGGGAGGACGCACGGCGTGCATGCGACTCCCTGACCCTAAATGGCTATAAAGACTGGCGTTTACCCACGAGGGAAGAAATAGGGGTATTATATGCAAACAAGGTCATAGTGGGTGGATTTGAAAATGGTTACTATTGGAGCCTGACAATGTATGAGGGAGATACCAACAATGCTTTCTTCCAGTCTTTTGTATACGGCGATCGGAAATTGACCTCCAAATCAAAGCAAATGCACGTCAGAGCTGTCAGGTTTTTTTAGTGATAACCGGTTAACTTTGATATACTCTTTAATAAATCAAAATGAACAAAGAAAGAATCTACCGGCTTTTATTTTCAAGTGTATATCCTTTATACATTAAAAAGGCGGAGGCAAAGGGGCGAACAAAGGAAGAAGTGGAGACCATAATATTCTGGTTGACCGGTTACAACAAAAAGACCCTGCAACAACAGGTCGATAAAAAAAATGATTTTGAGACCTTCTTCGCCCAGGCTCCTAAGATCAACCCCAATGCCTCAAAGATCACGGGGGTGATCTGCGGCTACAGGGTGGAAGAGATTGAGGATAAACTCATACAGAAGATGCGCTATCTGGATAAATTGATCGATGAACTGGCCAAAGGCAGAAAAATGGATAAGATACTTAGGCAGTAACTGTATTCTGATGCCTTCTTTCCTCAATTTATTGAGGTCATGTGCTGCCCCTAAATTAAAATATACGCTATTCTTATAAATAGAATGAATCACAGGCGCTGAACGATGCCCTTCCTGCATTGATCATCAGTATTTCCCGGGTTCATTAAAGGCATAAAACAGTAAAATATGGCGAAGAAAAACAAGACCGCCGAAACAGACGTAAAAGTCAATGGATTCATTGATTCTTTTGTTGATAATGAACAGAAGAAAGCAGATAGTTTCCGGCTGATCGAATTGATGCGTGAGTGGTCTGGTTTTGAACCCAGGATGTGGGGGCCTACCATCATCGGCTTCGGCAGTTACCATTACAAGTATGCCAGCGGGCATGAAGGTGATTCACCCATTATCGGTTTTTCGCCCAGGAAAGCAGAATTTTCACTTTACGTATTCTCCCCTGCCCGGGACAACAGGCATTTATTGGCCGATCTGGGAAAATATAAAATATCTAAATCCTGTATCTATGTGAAAAAACTGTCTGATATAAATATCCCCGCTCTTGAAAAACTATGTAAAGCAACCATCGCCTATATCGATGAACACCATGAATGTGCCTGCAGGCAGTAGACTGCCATAGAATAATACTGATCGTTAATGCAAACTTACCGTATGCTCACTGCTATTAATCCCAAATTGCCCATGCGTGATAAAGCCATCACCAGGGATTTTTATATAAACAAACTTGGTTTCCAGGAATTCGGGGTTACCGATTACACCGGTTACCTGATGGTCGAGAAGGATAATATCCAGGTTCATTTCTTCGAATTCAAAGAAATAGATCCGACAGAGAATTATGGACAGGTCTACATACGTACCGACAATATCGATGACTGGTACGGGCTCCTAAAGGAACAAGGAGTGGACGTTACCGGCATTGAAAATAAACCCTGGGGGCAACGGGAATTTTCAATACATGACCCGGACAATAACTTACTCACAGTTGGGCAAAGCATACCATAAAAGCATGCCTGCTGAAATTAACCGGCTATCAACAAAATGGCCCCGGATCTACCGGGGCCATTTTGTTATATCCTAATGATGTGCTATTGCGGAAGCAATACTTTATTGATGATATGATAAACCCCGTTCACGGCATGTTTGTCAAGTGTAACGCTGTTGGCAGTGTAACTGAACGGAGCGCCGCCCGGAGGGAACGTTCCATAACTGGAGAAGTTCACAGAAGTGGCGATAGGACCTAAATACGTTGCCTGTGCCATTACGCCCGGGTGAGCCCCAATGCTGCCGTTTACAAGGGTTTTTACAAACGTGGGTGTTGCCGGTATATTATTCGAGAAAACCCGGATATTCGGCTGGTATGGGGTTGTGGTGCTGCTTGTCAGGGAGGCAAGCAGGTGATACGCTACTATTCCTTTCACTGTTGAAGCGGGCACCGCACCATAAAATGCAGGAGTTGAGAAAAATGCAGGCCCCAGTGCCACGGCAGCATTAGCCTGAGCGGTTGCAATGGTGGTATTACCCGTTGCTGCCAGCACCTGGGCATACACCATTCCGAAGATCAAAGTCTGAAAAGCTGCATCATTTGGGGCCAGAACGGTCATATTGGTAACTCCGTAATTCAGCAGGGAATCGAACTTGGATAACCCGATCGATCCACTGTCTGCACGGGCCACAGCAGCCCTGAAGTATGAAAGAGTGGATTCAGTTGCCAGCATTGTTTTCAATGTTGCTGCTGGCGGAGTTGCAACACTCGCTGCTGTATGGATGATGCCATTGGCAGCAGCCATATCAGTAGAGACCAGCGGCAGGTTATTCACATACGAAACAGCACCCCTGACCGGGAAGATATTCATTCTCACAAAAGGCTGTGTAAGGTCAAGAATGATCTGGGTCGTGATCGGGTAGTTCGGAAAACTGTTTCCGATATTAGCTGCAGGGAATTTTTGCCCTACGGTATTATACGAAACAATACCAGCTGCACTGGTTACCGGGAGGGTTGTATTGATGAATCCCAGGAAGGTTGCATCGGGCGCATTTAGTGGAACGGCTCCACCAGAAGCTGCATTTACAAACAGTTTCATACCGTTGTTGTCGGCAGCGAATAAGGTAAAACTCTTTGTAAGATCATTCAATGTAGCGGTCATACCTGCCCGGGTGATCAGTGCGCTGTAAAAGCTGTAGTTGGCATTAGCTGCCAATGTTGCAGCAATGCCATTACCGGTAGGATATACCGGCGTAGGTATGGGCGCCAATTGCTCCAGGTCCTTATTACAGGAGGTTGTCAAAACCAGGCCAGATAATATCACCAGGTAATACGCCTTGAATTTATTGATCATTGTTTTCATTATAGTCATTTTTAAATTAAGTATTTTGATTGCAGCTGATTAATAAATGTTGTAACCGAAGCTTACATAATACAACCCGCCGATCTGTGAATTCCCGATCGCATTGTAATAATACTGGTTGAGCAGGTTGGTCGCACCCAGTTTAATAATGGATTTATTTGCTTTCGGGATCTTCAGGCTGATCTGTGCATCCAGGTTGTGTACATCAGGCAGGTTGCCATTCGCAAAGTCACCCTGGTAGAAGAAGCCTTGCTGCCACCTGTAGGCGATGCTGAAACCGAGTTTTTTGCCTGGTCCGAAACCGGTGTTACCAAGGGTCAGGTTTGTTTTGTATTTAGGTGCATTGAAATAAGCCACGAAATTGGCAGGCACATCGGTCAGCACATCAGACGAGATGTTGGCGCTGATCATGAAGTTAAGCGGCAGTTTGTAATCAAGCCCTAAACCAAAACCATAGGTCTTCACTTTATCGGTGGAATTGATCACAACAGAAATATTCCGGCGCTTATTCGGGTTAGATGTATCGGCTGCATTGCCGGTTGTTGTCTGAATGGTATTGACCCTTCCGAGGAAATCCTTGTACTGGCCGTAGTATCCGTATACATCGATCAATAATCTGTTATTCATCAACAGGCCCTTGTAACCGAGTTCAAATGAGCTTACCGCTTCGGGTTTAACAGCTGGGGGGTTGAACGCCTTGAAATTGGTTGGCGTTGTAGTGCCCGGGGCAACGGTAAATGTATACAGCGGGTTGGCCGGGAAACCGAACAGTTGTGCAAAACCAGGAGCGCTTCCTATCAGGCGGGTGCTGCCTACCTGGAGGTTGATATACTGCTGCTGGTTGCTCGGGAAACGATAAGCTGTCTGGAATGACAAACGAATGTTATTATCCTTCATCACCTTAAAGAGCAGTGTAACCCTGGGCGTGAAGCGGCCTTTGAAGTTGTCTGCCTTATCATACCTTCCAGAAACCGTCACATTCAGTCGATCAATCACCTGGCGGCTGGCCTGGATGTAAGCTCCGTACTGGGCCAATCCTTTAGGCCCTGTTGAATCGGCGAACAAGGTTCCTTTTGAATCCAGGATATAACGCTTGTAATTGGCACCAATGATGATGTCAGCAATGCTTTTTGTAATATGTGTGAGGTTGTAATTACCTTCTATCGCATACAGGTCTGACTGATCGAGCAATAAACCACCGTTTTGAGAGATCGGTTTCTTACGGATGGCATCATAACCAGCCTGGAAAGTAGGGGTTCCTGCAGTAGGACGTCCCTGGTCGGCAATAGCCCTGGCAGCCTGGTGGGCGTCATAATCGGTCATGCCGCTCATGCGGTTGCTCAGGTAGTTGTATGTGTACTGGATGTACCAGTCGGTTGGTTGTGGAGTCGGGTTACCCGCCGCATCGGTGGTAACTGATTTTTTCCATGATTCATTGAACAGGCGGGTTGTTGCAGTCATGTTATATGATTCCCCTGCATTTTCCTGGGTGGTGTATCCACGCAGTGACCAGTTCTTGTTATTGATCTCGATCTTATACTGGCCCATCTTGAAATCCTTCAATGAGTAACGGTCGCTTCCTGTGTAAATGGTGTTACCGGTTCCCCAGTAAGCCGCTAAGATCGCTTCCGTATTAGCATTGATCTTATAGTGCAGGGAACCACCCAGTTTAAAGTTCACCGTATTGGGGTTGATCAGTTCTTTTTCTGTATAACCCGTGCGTGAAACGTTTTGAGGTGTATTAAGCAGGCCATTGGCAGTAATGAAATTACCTGCACCCGGCAGGCTTGCAGCGATCTGGGAATAAAAGGCCCTGAGGTCTACCATGGTTTCGTCGCCATAGACGTTGATACCATCGTAGTTCGGATCTGTTTTACGGTTACCCGCAATGACCATTCCGGTAGTACCACTTCTGCTGTAATTCCTTGTATCAACTCCCATCCAATCACGGGCCTGGATCAGTTCGGCGTTTACTTTGAATGCGAATTTCTCTGATAGCTTTTTACCCCAGCGCAGGTTCCAGTTGTGGTATGCCGATGCATCCCTCTGCCTGTAAGAGCCTACGTGCATGAGGCCTTCTTTTACGAGGAAAGAAAGCCCCTGGTATTTGAATGGATTCTTACTGGTCATCAGCAGGGTTCCATTCATACCACCCGGGCCATACAAAGCGGAGGAGGCTCCGGAAAGCAATTCGATATTATCCACATCCAGTTCACTTAAGCCGATGATCGAAGCCACCGAGAAGTTAAGACCGGGGGCCTGGTTGTCCATACCATCCACCAATTGGTTGAAGCGGGTATTGCCGCTTGAGTTGAAACCACGAGTGGTAGGCGTTTTGAATGTAAGTGAAGACGTGGTGATATCAACACCTTTAAGGGTGGTTACAACATCATAATAGTTTGAAACGGGCGAATTACGGATATTGGCAGCACTGATGCGTTCTATGGATACCGGCGATTCCATGATCCTTTGCGGAACACGGTTGGCCGCCACTACCACTTCCTGGCCTAAGGCATTGCTTGGAACAAAATCCACCTGGACGGTCTTCGATGCATTCGAGACCGTCACTTCCTGCATATCGTATCCCACGGAGGAGATAAGAAGGGTTACCGGTAAGCTTTTCACCGTTATTTTGAAGTTACCCTTATCGTCTGTGAATGTTCCGGTCTCCCCCCCCTTTACAGTAATGGAAACAGCCCCCGCAGCTTCTTTGGAGTTGCTGTTCCTGACATTGCCGCTGATGGTTATATTCTGTGCATAGGCCGCAATCGTAAACATATTAGCCATAAGAATACCAGCCAGATAGCTTGTAAGTTTTCTCATATCTAGTTTTTTGGTTTTAAATATAAAGCAAATTAAGGATTGTTATTTTTAACCAGAAATTAATTTTTTTACCCAACCTGTTGAAATCTAAGGCCATAAAAAAGACCCGATTCGGCCTTGTACCCGTAATTTAGCCTTATGAGTTCGTTTCATTTTCCGGGTCAGACCGCCTTTTACAGAGGCAAAGTAAGAGATGTTTATACCATTTCCAACAAATTCCTGGTCATGCTTGCCAGCGATCGTATATCTGCTTTTGATGTGATCCTGCCAAGGCCGATCCCATATAAAGGGCAGGTACTCACTCAAATAGCCTCCCACATGCTGCATGCTACTGAAGATATCTGCCCCAATTGGCTTATGGAAGTACCCGCTCCAAATGTCAGCATCGGTAAAAAATGTGAGCCTTTTAAAATTGAAATGGTGGTAAGGGGAAACCTCACCGGCCACGCCTGGCGTACCTATTCTGCTGGAAAAAGGGAACTGTGCGGTGCACAAATGCCCGAAGGCATGAAAGAGAACGATTACTTTCCCTCACCCATCATAACACCAAGTACCAAGGCTTCGGAAGGACATGATGAAGACATTTCCCCGGCAGAGATCGTTGCCAGGGAGCTTGCAGCAGAGGCCGAATGGGAAATATTGAGCGATTATGCGCTCAAATTATTTGCCCGCGGAAAAGAGATCGCTGCCAGGCAGGGACTCATCCTGGTTGATACCAAATATGAATTCGGGACATTGGATGGGAAGGTTATTTTGATGGATGAGATACATACCCCGGATTCATCCCGTTATTTTTATGCGGAAGGTTTTGAGGAACGCCAGCAAAAAGGCGAACGTCAAAAGCAACTCAGCAAAGAGTTTGTAAGGGAATGGCTTATAGAAAATAATTTTATGGGTAAAGAAGGGCAGACCGTTCCGGCCATGAGCGATGAATGGGTGGACACGATCTCAAAGCGGTATATCGAACTGTATGAGAAAGTGATCGGGCAACCATTCCTTCCAGAGAAATTGAGTGAAGAAGAAACAGAGAAACGCATATTGGAAGTACTAGGGCGGCTCAGGTAGACAGACAGATGCCCGGTATCATTCCGTTTCTATTTGTTTGCAGACTGCTGTTTCCCGAGAATCAGTAATTGATCTCTCAAATCCTTGTTTTGTTTTTTTAATTCATCGATCATTACCTGTTGTTCCTGGACCGCCTTGACCAGCGGCACTACAAATTCGGCATAGCGCAACCCGTAAAAATCCTTTTCATTCTTTGGTTTATCCACGCCGCTGAAGTCGAAGCCCGATTGCCGGGCAGCTTTCTCCACATCCTGTGCAACAAAACCTGTATAAAGGATCTTTTCTTTTTCATCAATGGCCTGCCTGGAATATCGGTCAAGTTCTTTACCCCTTGCTTCATCTAACGCCGTACTGATACCGGTCACATCCAGGTGATATGTGACGGGTTTAAGTTTCATGATAAAATCAAGTCCGCTTACGTTTTCACGAATGTCTTTCTTGAACCGGCCGTCACTGAGGGTGGTCCAACCAACCTGCCCGCCAATGGAACTGGTGGCCGAGTTCCCGATCCTGGCCTGGCTGCTGGCGTTGCAGGTTACGGCCTGCCCGATGGCTATGCAATTGAATAAACCGGCCGCAGTAACATCGCAATTGGCTCCGAGGATAGTATTGTTGTAACCCATATCATAAGTATCACCGGCATTATAACCTACCGCTGTGTTGTACCAGGAATTGGTTGTGCTGAGCAGGGCATTGGCACCTACGGCTGTGTTATAATTACCGGCGTTATTGTAATACGCTGCAAAATCACCCACCCCGATATTGTAGCTTCCGGTAGTGCTGTACAGCGAGTAGGCCCCGTTGGCTATATTGGCACTGCCATCGGAATTGACATAGAGCGACAATGCGCCTGTTGCCACGTTGCGCACACCATTACTGTTGAAATACGAAGCCCCGTATCCGTTGGCCGTATTGTAGTTACCACCAGAATTTGTATAAAGCGCCAATGCACCGCTGGCTGTATTGCTTGAGCCACTCCCGTTTGAATACAACGACTGAAACCCCAGTGCTGTATTCTCTGCCCCGGTGCTGTTTGCATATAAGGCCTTCGAACCCAGTGCTGCATTGTGTGTGGCCTGTGTTGCAACAGTAGCGCCGACACCATTAAAGAAAAGTGCAGAATCTCCGACCGCAACCAGGTTACTGCGGTTGGTATTAAAGAAAAGCGCTTCTGTACCTACAGCCACATTGCTATAGCCTGTTGTATTCTCGTGCAATGCGCTGTATCCGAACGCGGCATTTTTATTACCGCTGCTGTTAGCACGCATGGCTTCCACACCCATGGCTGTGTTATTGGCCCCGGTGCTGGTGTTGTACAATGAATAATATCCTGAAGCCGTGTTATTGCCGCCGGTACTGTTGCTGAACAAGGAATAACCACCTGTTGCGGTGTTATAAGCTCCTGTTGTGTTCGTATATAATGCATTGGCCCCGAGTGCCGTGGAAAAACTGCTCGTTGTATTATTGTTCAATGCTCCCAGGCCCATGGCAACATTGTTTGTACCTGTGGTATTGTTCAGTAATGTATTCATACCAAGCGCTGTATTATAGCTACCGGTGGTATTCTTGTTCAATGAAATATATCCTACTGCTGTATTACCATAACCCGTCGTGTTCTCATAAAGTGCCTTCGACCCCACCGCCGTATTATAGATCGCTTGTAAAACAGAAGGGCCTCCGGACCCATTCTTGGCCAGGGCCTGAAAGCCAACTGCGACCAGGTCGCTTTGCGTAGTGCTCATGTTCAATGCCTGGGTACCAATGGCCACATTATTCGATCCCGTGTTATTCAGGTATAGTGAAGCATAACCATAAGAGGTATTATCGCTTCCTGTTGTGGCAAAGTAGCCATTGTACGAGCCCGCAAACGTATTCCTGCTTCCTGAAAAACCAGCACTTCCTCCCCCGGCATAAAAGCCAAATAAGGAATTGTCGGAACCCGTACTACTGTTGCCTGCATAATTGCCCACGGCAGTATTGTCGATCCCGATGGCATTGTCCCGGCCTGCATTATTACCAATGAAAGTATTTCCGGCACCCGATGTATTCATCATCCCTGCTTTCGAACCCATGAATACATTGCCATGCCCCTGGTTATTCATACCTGCCTCTTCGCCGATGATGACCGTCCAGGAGCCGATATTGTTCCTTCCTGCATGCTGGCCAAAAATTGTACTGTAATTAACTGCTCCGGTGGTTTGTGCCAATGCACCATACCCCATTACGGTATTACCGGTAAGGTTGCTGGCATCGGCATAGAAAGCACTGTCGCCGATGATGCTGTTCTCGACTGATCCTGCAGAGAGGTTCAACCCGGCTTTGCTGCCGAGCAATACATTCCTGTTGACATGATCGATGGCTCCCGCCTTTACATTATTCACTTTGAAATATAATTGCTTATTGTCACTGGTACCTATATAGTTTACCGGCGGATTCGTTGCACTGTTACCTCCGATCTTCCAGACATTATTGCCCGGCTGCATATCCTGCCAGGAAGTCCCATTGTAATAGAATAATAATTTGAGTGTGGAATCGTATACCATCAGCCCGTTCGCCGGGCCGGTAATGCCTAACCGCTGGGCGGTGCTCAGCCGGGGGATCAATACGCCTTTACTGGTGCTGCTTACGTCAAGAAGTGCCGTTGCCTCGGGGGTCAGGGTTCCGATACCAAAACTCTGTGCATGCGAGTGGTATGAGAATATGAACACGCAAATAAAGGAAACCAATATCCCAGCAACTGATCGGTATATCTGCTTTGTTTTCATAAATGACAGTTTAAATTGTTCATAAGGTATCAGAAAACACAGGAAAGCGGAACCGGCTTCTTACAAACGGTTGTCTTCCTTTTTTTTCCGGCGGTGAATGAAAATAAAAAATAGGGCATGGGTTTTTGTAAACGGGTGAATTGAAGCCAGCAATGGCAGGTTTGCTCCTACAAATGGCTTTCGTTCATACCCAACAACTTTACCCATACTTTTTTCCATTACTT
>CAZYAT010000022.1:26670-53490 GCA_964645235.1 uncultured Ferruginibacter sp.
ACAAATGGCTTTCGTTCATACCCAACAACTTTACCCATACTTTTTTCCATTACTTACCAGTAATTTTAATAACCCTTCCTTACAGGGGAATACCTGGTTTTGCGAAAGCTTATATCTGTCATAGCATCACTACTTTTTGTTCTGCACAGCGAGGCACAATCGCTTACCGAAAAGGATTTTACATTCTATTCAACCAGGGATGGCCTTTCGAGTAACGATATCTGGGCGATTACACAAGACAGGTACGGCTATATCTGGATCGCAACACGTAAAGGCCTGAACCGGTTCGATGGCAGTTCATTCCTTCAGTTCTTTGCCGACAGCAGCCGCAACAGCCTGCCTGAAGACTGGGTCCTCAAGCTACGCTGGCTGAACGAAGAAACGCTGGCCGCCTCGACTCCCGGCGGGTTGCACGTGGTCAATACCAGCACGCTACAAAGCCTCAACTATATTATCCCGGCGGGGCCAATGAAATATGGATATAAGGTGAATACCGTGCAGGATATGGCCGGTGATAAGAACGGCAATGTTTTCATTATCACAGGTTCGGGGTTCTACCACTACAACCGGAACAATGAATTGATATTCCGGTACGACCATTATAAAAGCGAACAGGTAGAAGTGGAACCTTTCCAGTTCGGGCAGAATATCGTACAACTCCAGCCAAACATACTATTGCTTTCCACCATCGCCGGGTTATACATCTACAATATCCCTTTAAAAGAGTTGCATGCGGCCGGGATGAACGATGATCCATTTTATAAACAGGTTTCAGAACCCGGGAGAAAATTCTGGGTGATGCATTCCGATGCAAGCTCATTCAGTATACAAACGGAATCTGCAAAAGAGCTTTTTTATTTCGATATCGCATCAAAAACAAAAAAAACTTTCATCGCATCTTTTTCGACCAGCGGAAAATTCAACTGGCGTTCGAAATTCGTCCGTATCAATGATACCCTCTATGCCATCAACGGAAAAGAAAGAGGCTTTTACTTCGTCAGGCCCGATCAAAAGGAAAAACAATTCCACATAGAGCCTGCCCCTCACTTTGAAAATTATTTCTGTTCCTCGGTTCTGTTCGACAGGGATGGCAGGTTGTGGATCGGGACCAGTAAGGGATTGTTCAAGGGTAAGAAAAATACCGCTAATGTGGATCAAATGACCATTCCTGCTTCAATGAACCTGTTCAGCGGCGACCTGCAGGTAAAAATGATCACCCTTGCGGATAATAAAATATTTGCAGCCACCAATGGTAATGGGATGCTTGTATTGGACAGTAAAGACATGAAACCGCTAAAACAAATAAGCCTTTCTTCTTACTTCCCAAAGGCCAATACCATTTATAACTGTATAACGGCAGGCGATACTGTATGGGTGGGTGCAGAAGGCGTATTGGCATGGATCGATAGCAGGAATTATTCACAAGGTGTCGCCGCATTACCTGAATGGGATGTGGAGCACAACTGGATCGGGGCGCTTTACAGGGACTCACGCAATAGCATTTATGCATGCAGGAATGAGAATGAGCAATTCTATTTCCGCAAAGCAGGTGAAAAAAGTTTCAGTTTATACAAGAATTCGGGCAACGCCCTTTTCCGGATACTGGCACCAAGGTTCATCACAGAAGATCCCGGTGGCAATATCTGGTTCAGCGGGCACGGCATCAGCAGGTACGACCCCGAACGGCATCAATTTAACAAGCTGATGGATTCTTTCCCCTATATAAAAACAAGAAGAAGGGAGGTGCTCAGCCCGGTATTCGATGAAAAAGGCATGCTCTATTTCGGGTTGCCGGAAAACGGGCTGATCATTTGCGACCCGGAAAAAAATAAATTCACCCAGCTGACCCGGACCAACGGCCTGCCCGATAATACGGTACGAGCCGTGTACATTCACCAGGACAAAGTGTGGATGGGAACAGAGAGTGGTCTGTCCAGTTATGACCTTCAGACAAAAAGGATCGCTTCTTTCGGCATAGCCGATAATATTCCTCCCGATCCCTTCTCTGCCTATTCATTCTATTACGACAGCACTTCCGGGAAACTATATGGTGCCTTCCGGAATACCATCATACGGTTCGATCCGAACCACCTTTCAAAGAACAGTGCACCTCCTGCTTTCTTCGTGGAACGGATCGTTACCGGCCAGCAGGTATTTGCCCACCCGGGCAATAAGGTAGAGTTATCGTACCGGCACAATAACATGGTGATGGAACTGGCGGCCATCAATTTCGAAGATGCCTACCAGCAACAATTCGCTTATCGTTTTGTTGACAACGGGAACGAGGCATGGCAACAGACAGGCACGCAACGCAGCATCATTTTCAGTAACCTTTCACCGGGCACCCACCGGCTGCAATTGAAAGTATTCATTAAGAACAATAGCTGGCCTGAGCAGGTAAAAGAGATCACCATTGTTATCCACCCTCCGTTTTGGCAGACAAGCTGGTTTATCATACTGGCAGTACTGGCTGTTCTTGGTATTTTATACCTGCTGTTCCGCTACCGCATCCGCTCTGTTCGTCAGAAAGTGAACATCGATAAGCAACTTGCCGAATTGGAAATAAAAGGCCTGCACGCACAGATGAACCCGCATTTTATTTTCAACTCCCTCAACAGCATCAAGGAGATGATCCTTCATGATGAAAAACAAAACGCCAGCCGCTATTTAAGCAAATTTGCTCAGCTGATACGTACGAACCTGGATCAATCCAGGCAGACTTTCATAACAGTAAAACAATGCATCGATCACCTGCAGCAATATCTTGAAATGGAAAAGATCCGATTTGACCAGTTCCGGTATTCGATTGACCTGAGTGATGAATTGCCCGAAGACACATTGATCGCACCGATGATGATACAGCCCATCGTGGAAAATGCCATCTGGCATGGTTTGAGGAACCATGCCGGTGAAAAGGAACTCGGGATACGTTTTTACAGCAGAGACCGGCAATTGGTTTGTGAGATCGAAGACAATGGCATCGGCATCAGGCAATCCATGAAGGACAAAACAAACCTGCAGGCTACCCACCGTTCATTGGGCCTCACGAGTATAAAGGAACGGATGAGGGTGCTCAATGAAAAGTATCATATGAACAGTTCACTGGAAATAACCGACAGGTCTGATATACCCGGCAAAAAAAGCAACGGCACATTGGTGGTCCTGCGTTTCAACATGTAAACGAATAGTTATGATAAAGACCATATTGGTAGATGACGAACCCCGTGGCATCAATACACTGAAAAAACTATTACAGGAGTATTGCCCGGAGGTGAAAGTGATAGCAGAATGCGCCGATGCAGAATCTGCCAAAGAAAAGATCGAATTGCTGGAACCGCAATTGGTCTTTCTCGACATCTCCTTACCCCGGAAAAGCAGTTTCGACCTGCTTGCCGAGCTGGAATCGATCCACTTCGAGATCATATTTGTTACCGCACACAACGAATATACGCTGCAGGCCTTTCATTACAGTGCCGTAGATTACCTGATGAAACCCATTGACGAAGACCTGCTGGTGGATGCGGTGAGAAGGGCCAGTCAGCGGGTTTCCGCAAAAGCTGCCAACCAGAATGTAGCTGCATTCTTGCACAATCTCCAGAAAACACAGACTCCGCAGGAAATGAAACTATGCATCCCTTCCATGAAGGGTTTCCAGGTAGTCGACCTGAAAGACATTCTTTACTGCGAAGCGACCGGCAGCTACACCAATTTCTATTTTTTGGATAAACGTATGGTATGTTCTGCAAAAATGATCCATGTGTATGAAGATCTCTTGTCGGACGCAGGCTTCGTGAGGGTACATAAATCCTTCCTGATCAACCTGCTTCATGTAAAAGAATATATCCGTGGTGAAGGCGGCACTGTAGTACTTTCCAACGGCAGCAACGTGGAAGTAAGCCGAAGGAAAAAAGAAGCCCTGTTAAGCCGGATGAAAGAGTTTTATAAATATTAACAGCCCTGAGATTCTTAGGTATTTGCCCTAACAAGGCTCATGGCCGATGAAACGCTCTCATTTATTCTGTTCATTCAGCCTGGGCCTTAGTCTTTTCTTGCTTTTATTGAACACCATCATCCCCTTATCGATCCCTTTACGGAGTGCTTTTTGTTCCTCCGCGGGCAGGTTATATATGGCCTGGCATTCCGCACTGCAGCAACCATCATAGGCAGTGGCACATTCTTTACATTGTATGAACAGCAGATGGCATCCGTCATTCTTACAGTTGGTATGTGTGTCGGCCGGCCGGCCGCACTGGTGGCATTTGGCAATGATGTCTTCCGTGATCCGCTCCCCCAGCCTGTCGTCAAATACAAAGTTCTTACCAACGAACCTGCTTGGCAATCCTGCTTCTTTTGCCTGCCGGGCGTAATTGATGATGCCGCCCTCCAGGTGAAATACATTTTTGAATCCATTGTGGAGCATATAAGCACTGGCCTTTTCGCAACGAATGCCCCCGGTACAGTACATGATGATGTTCTTGTCTTTGTTATCTTTCATCATCTCCACAGCCATCGGCAGCTGTTCCCTGAACGTATCACTGGGTATTTCGATCGCTTTCTCAAAATGCCCTACCTCGTATTCGTAATGGTTGCGCATATCGATCACGATCGTGTCGGCGTTCTGCAAAAGAGTATTCATTTGCGCTGCATTCACATACTTTCCTTTGTTCTCCATACTGAAAGAAGGATCGCTTATGCCATCGGCAACGATCTTCTCTCTTACTTTGATCTTTAATACCCAAAACGATCTCCCATCGTCCTCTACGGCAATGTTCAACCGCAGGCCATTTAATCCGGGAACCGAATAGAGGTATTCACGGAAGGCATCCACATTGCTGTCTGGTACACTGATCTGTGCATTGATACCCTCCTTGGCCACATAAATACGTCCGAATACCTTCAATGCATGCAGGGCCTTGTACATTTCGTCCCTGAATAGCTTCGGATCGCTGATCGGAAAGTACTGGTAAAAGGAAATGGTGGTGCGGTGTTCGGTTTCGGCGTATAATAATTTTTTCAGTTCCGCCTGGGAAACCCGGTTGTGTAATACTGCCATAGATTTTAATTTGATCCCGTTTAACAGGGAAATCTTTGAGTCCCTTTTCCTGGCCAGGGACAATGATTGGATGCTTGCAGGGCAAACCAAATTATTCCGCAAATATACAAAGGAAATCCGGAAAGGATGGCCATATTACAATGAGATAGTCAAACTACCATTACGGCGGCGGGGTTGGGCATTGGCCCGGACGGAATTACCAAGCAGTCCACCGGCCCCGATACGGATCTCCCCGGAATAGCTGTGGTTGTTGGTATACCCGAATACATAATCGACCCTGAAGATCTTAATGATATTCTCCAAGCCGAAGAATGCCTCCACAAAATGGTTTTTCTTGTTCACATAATAGGCATTGCTGCCCACCACCAGGTTCCAGTTGAGTCTTCTGAACAATGGTATCTTGTTCGTCAGCATTCCATTGAAATGATGCTCGATATGACCAAAACTGAAGAAAGGCTCGGTATTGCTGTTGATATAATAAGGTGCCAGCTGGTAACTGTTCACATACTCGCTGGCTGCGGCAGAACGGTTACCATTAAAGTGCTGGAAATCCTGGATAAAAACAGATTTATGGTTGATGAACCCGCCGATGCCCAGTTTATAACGGAACGTACCAGCCAGTTTAAGGTTCACGCCATCAGCAACACTAAAGCGCCATTTATCGAAGTTGGCATTGCTGCCAAATATTCCATTGATACCTTTGGTATAGTTCAGGCTGAAAGTAGGGTATTTGGAACCTAATGACATCTTCCTGTTCGGGTACTGGATATAGCGCTGCCCGGGACGGAAACTCATATCGATCGTCAGGATGAAGGCCTTATTGTTATCAAAATATTGAGCAGGTATGCTGTCTACAGGATAATTCGGTGTGAAGTTTTTCAGGTTTTCCTTGAAAATGGTAAAATCGGTGGTGTTATTCAATTGACGCCTGTCTTCGTAAAGGGTACCAATGGCTAAACGGAACCCGCTCTCGAAGCGTTTGCTGAATCCAACCGAAGCAAAATAGTTCTCATATATCTTCATAAAATTATCGCCCCACAATAATGTGTTGATGGTATTGTTCAAGGGCAACAACTGGCTTTGTTTATTGAACTGGCTAACCCGCTTTCCGCCACCCAGTTCCCAGGTCTGGCGCCTGATCTTTTTATCCGTTTCCCAGTCCCTCGTACGGAAGGTCATCGTTGCCCAGGCATTGAGGTGGGTGTTACTGAAACCATACCTGAAATTGGGTTCAAAAGAAATATTGGTCTTCCACTTATCGATGTGCTTCTCAAAATACATGTTCAGGTTTGTTACCACCCCTTCCACGGTATTATACTCAAGCCCTTTGACGAGTGATTCGATCCCCCACTGGTAGGTGTTGGTCTTACTGTAATGGGTACGGTGAATGCCTTTCCAGAAAATGTTCAGAGGCTTGAGCTTCCCTTGCTTTTTCTTGAGCGAATCGATCGAGGTCTGACTGAGCAAAGAATCTTTCCTGACCTCAAAAAGACTATCCTTGACTTCATAATCCAGCCTTTCCTCCACTTCCAGAGGAACCGGCCTGATGGTATCCCAGTACTCTTTCGATCGTTTGTTTACAGCCGTATCGTACCGGATGATCACATTATTGAAACGGTTCTTTGCAAAGCTGGGATTGACCAGATAGTTGGAATAGACCGTAACAAAATTGCCGATAGCGTCGATACCGAATTGTTTAAAGCTGAAATGGATCAGCTGGTTCTTGGTACGCCAAACGTCGCCGCCTACCGGCACATGTATCTGGTTGATCCTTAGTGTATCTACAATCTCCAGTTGAGATAATTTAGAAAGACTTAGATCGAGACTGTGTATCCTCCAATCGCCGTCGGTGATATTGATGATCCCTGAGAATACAGGCTCATATAACCGGCGGGGGATCACCTGGATACTGTTGATCTCCTTCCCATCTTCATAAAAGCTACCCAGGAACTTGAAGCGGTACATGCCCAGTGCATTGTCGGCAATGGGTGAAACAAACCCCCTTGGGTTGAGCTGGTTCAGGAAAATGGAGACATTATTCTGATAGAAACTGATAAAAGTGGGAAAGGTGAACCCGAAGCCGTCGCTGCCGCTTACCCGGCTGCTGACCACTTCCAGCCGCAATTTATCCGGCAATTGGCTGTATACTTTTGAAACCGACTCTGATAAATAGATGATGCCTTTGCCGGCAGAATCAACACCCATGTCTGCCCTGTCCTGGTCGGATATCTTGCGGCCCAGTATCTTTCTTGGAAGGGTCCTCAGCTTAAGCATGTCTTTCGAATATAGATCGCATTCAAATGCTTTTACCTGCTGGCTGTAATAGGTCCTTTTTTTGATTGCCTGCCTGATGATCTCATATGCAGGGTCCTCTCCTCTTTTTATCACCACTTCGGCCAGTTCAAGTTGCTGGTTCGACAAGATGAAGGTAATTTCTTCATCGTTCTTCGTTATCGTAACCCTGCTTTCCTGTTTGCGGTAGCCTACATGCTGGCAAACCACCGTATATGTGCCTGGAGAAACCGAAAACGAGAATTTGGCTTTTTCATTTGCACTGGCCCCGATGGAGGTCCCTTTAATGGTTATGGATGCATAAGGCAACAGGTCGCCGGTGGCAGAAAAAACGGTTCCATATATTTTTTGAGCGGAAGCTGGTGTGGCGGCAAGTAAAAAAAGGAACAAGAGAGCCTTGGGCATGATCAGTTTTGATTACTAACAAAAATAAAAGCCATTTTGTTACCGAAACACTAAAATTAAGATGCCCTTTTCCTGCTCAGCTCTTGCGCAGGTAGCTGCCGGATAGTGCGGCCATGCCCGCTACCAGCCCCCCGATCAAGGCCGTAGCCAGCACCAATACATACGGGCTGTCCATATTCAGCATGACCATTGATACTTTATGGGCTAATAGGTGCTCATTGGCATTACTGATCCAAAAGCTCAAGGAACCCCACAATAGAAAGAGTGCAAGAAAGCCTGAGAGGAAAGCTTTGCCTGGCTTTTGGGGAATGAGAGCCGCTACGGCAAAGGCTGCAAGGGCAATACCCCACCAGGGAAGGTAAAGGCATGCGGCAAAACTCAATAAGGCTGTCAGTATTAAAGAAACAAGGAACTTCATGATACTAATTGGTGATTTGGTGAAGTGATGATCGAGAATTCAGTGAGTATTACTCATTGCCGGATCAATTACTAAATGTCATTTTTGCTTTTATTCTTTTGTCATTCGATTCTGATTTTGTCATCATCCAGAGTGAATAATATTTTCCGGCCACCCACTGATCAATAAAACTGTCGTAGTATTTGCTTCCGGGATTACCGCTTTGTCCGCCGGGATACACCCCGTAGGCCTCTGTTTTGGCAGTAAGACTAACCACCATCCTCCAGCTTGGGCCGTGATCCACTTTAGTGGCGTTGATGCACTGCCCGCCTCCCCCGATCGGCAGATTAAGCCGGCTGAACGGGGCCAGTTTAGCAAGGTGGTTGATGCGGGTAGCTTTATTCCTTTCCCAATCCAGTTTACCTTCCGCTTCGATCTTTTGTAACTGCACACAGGCTTTTTTGAAAGCGGCGGTAACATCATCCGCCAGTGTCTCTACCTGCTGTGTTGAAATATCGTCAAGGAATTTATAGGCCGAATCTTTCAATATTGCTTCCACCAGTGTGCTGACAAAGGGACGGATATTCACTTTGGGCGCTTTGGCATATTCGTCATCAAATACCACGCTCTCGAAATTCTTCCAGAGTTGTTCGAAAACGGTCGGCCCTTTTGAGCCAACTTCATTCCTGGAATCCCAGTTCTTATAAATCTCATAGAATTTTCTCTCAGCCGTATTCAACTCGTTCTCCCTGATGCCGGCGATGAACAGGGGGCGAACCATTGCGGCACTAAGGTCGAGGTTGTCCGTTTGAAGGGCCATCATATCCTGCGGAGTGATACCGTTCATTTCCCTCAGGCGTTTGTTGATGGCGATGCCACGATAAACAGGATAATCCCTTCCAAGATAATAATGATATGTACTGTCGTCTACGGGTTTTTGGTTGGCGCTGCTCACGAACCCACGTTCAGGATTGTATTGGGAAGGCACTTCATCCTGGGGTATCATTCCCTGCCACAGATAACCTGTATCAGTTCCAGGCATCACAAAATCGCCCTGCCCCCTCCATTTTGCGGGCCACTCGCCCTGTGCACGGATGGCGATATCTCCATTTTTACTTGCGAATACTGCATTCTGCCCCGGTGTGTGCAGGTTGGTAACTGCCGCCTGGTAATCGGCATAGTTCTTAGCATGATCGAGCATATTGAAGATGCGGAGCTCGTTGCTGGCGTCGTGAGCTTTCCAGCGAACTGCGTAATATTTGTTATTGGTATTCCTTCCTCCTGAAAAAGATCTGTCATACATCACGGGGCACCAGTCATCTCCCAATTGTACATATGCTACCGAATCAATGAAATGGGGCTTGCCTTTTATTTTAATGGTATCGATGCGGAATTTCGTCTTCATCCACTGACCATTGAATTGATATTCCGTACGGTTGTCGTCTTTGAACCTGATCTCATAGTAATCTCTTACATCCCTGCCTCCATTGGTAAATCCGAAAGCACAACTGTCATTGAATCCGATGATCACGCCCGGTGCTCCCGGAAAACTAACGCCATATGCATTGAATGAAGGAGTGGATAATTGTAATTCGTACCAAAGAGAGGGAAGGTTAAGGCCGAGGTGGGGGTCGTTGCAAAGGATCGGTGCACCGCTTTTTGTTTTGCTTCCGCTTACCGCCCAGTTATTACTGCCATTATCCCTGTCGGGCTTTGACATTTCGGATACTGCCAGTTCTTTACCGTTGATGTATACAGAATCGGCTGCCACTGGTTTTACCGGGAATACCTTCTGGACTGCAAAGGGGGTTCCTTTGGGTATGATCGGGTCCAACGAATCCTGCAGGGACGGAAAGAGTCTGGCAAAATCTTCGGTACCGAAATAACTTTTTGTATTCGTCAGTTCAAAATCATCATCCCTCCCCGCAAGGTCATAGCTCATGTATTTTAAAAAAAGGCAGGTCTTCATATTACTCCACTTCTCCGGCTTGTACCCGATCATCTTATATTCAAGTGGCAGTGAACTTTCTGTGAGTGTTTCAATATAGGCGTTCACCCCGGCGGTATAGGCATCGCATTGTGCCTTGATCACCGGGTCCTTCTCCATTACCTGCAAAGCGATCTCTGCAGCATACACCATTCCCAACCTCCTGAACTCGCGGTCATGTTCGAGGGCCTTTTCGCCAACGATCTCGCTGGCCCTTCCACCCGCCGCGAATGTTTGCAATTCCATTTGCCATAACCTGAATTTTGCATGCAGGTACCCCTGTACAAAATAGGCATCGTTCTCCTGGTCAGCAAAAATGTGAGGTACAAGGCGGTCGTCGAAATAAACTTCTACTTTCCCTTTAAGCTGGGGCAGTTTCAGATCGGCATTATAGTCGGTATTCACCGCTTCAGCATTCTGCCAGAATCCGTGCTGGGGACTCAAAAAAGCCCCAAATGGAGGGGCGTCTTTGCCACCGATCTTAAAACTGGTATTCAATGTATACACAAGTCCTGTGGTTACAACGGCACTTGCCAGTAAAGGAACTATTCTCATAGAAGAATATTATTTGCTGTAAAATACTAAAAACCCGTGTAATGGAGGTAATCATTGTTATACACGGAAAATCATTTTCCACCACATGTTAAAATATATTCCGGATGTTGCTGATGGTATAATGTTTGAGACCAGAATTAAAGGATCCGATCTTTCAGTTTACTTAAAAGAGAACGACTATGAAAAGAAATAACATTCCCCTGGTATTTGGTATCATCATGCTGTTTTTAGCTGCCTGTAGTAAATCCGACCCAGGCCAATCCCCTGCTTCCAGTTACAGTCTTGATGGGAAGTGGACGGGGACGTATAATAACGGGGCGGGTGGACCGGTGAATTATTTTGCGCTTACTTTCAAATCGGGTGGTGCACTGGTAGTCCATGCCAACAACTCGCTCACACCGGATATTGCAAATGGCACCTGGGCCCTGGCAGGCGATACGGTGAAGGCTACTTACACATACACTGGTTCAAGCGCCATTTATGCCCTGGAGGCAAAGTACAGCAGCAGTTCGAATATAATGCCCGGCACCGTTGGGCTTAGTCCGGCTGTGACAGGCGAAGCCGTATTTTCAGTAACGAAGCAACCCTGATCATATACCCTGAAAGTAGTATTGTCAGATAAACTTTCGGCCTTCACCTTTGTCTTAACCAATCTTTTAGTGGTTTCGAGGTTTTAAGTAAAAAGTTGCCTTCTTAATTGAGGGCAACTTTATTTTTGCAGTATGGAAGAACTAAGCATTGATACAAAGAATATCCTCGGACTTAAATTACCAACCGACCCCCGTTGGGTGAACCTTACTGAGCTGCAACTGGAAGAGATCCTCACCGATCACGCCTATTGCGAACAGAAGGCCGCCACCACCTGTATCAGCCTCGTTCAGCGATATTCAGATAAAGAAAAATTAGTGAAGGAACTGAGCCCTATCGTAACCGAGGAGTGGGGGCATTTCCGCCAGGTACTGGCCGAGCTGCAAAAACGAAATCTTAAACTGGGTAAACAGCGAAAGGATGTTTATGTGAACAAGCTACTTGAATTCCAGCGAAAGGGGGGCCACCCAGATGACCGGTTCCTGGACCAACTGCTTACGATGGCATTGATCGAAGCAAGGAGTTGCGAGCGGTTCAAGCGACTGAGTGAAGGGTTGGAAGATAAATACCTGCGAAATTTCTACCGGCGCTTTATGGAAAGCGAGGCAGGCCATTATACCCTTTTCATCAACCTGGCTGAACATTACCTGGATAAGAAGGCGGTGCGTAAACGCTGGACTGAATGGTTGAAATACGAAAAAGAGGTTATGAAAGAAATGGAAGTACGGGGCGACCGCATTCATTGATCACAAATGCCAGATCAGTCGGACGCCTAAGGGCAGATAAGGCAAAACTCCTTCAACATCATGATCCGGGATCGGGCTGATCCGCCGTATATTTTTGAGATCATATTCAAGCTTTTTGTAACCGTCGGGCATTCCTCTCCTGCTGATGATCCGCTGCCTTACCCCGAAGCCGATATTAGCCTCCATCTCGAACTTCCCGTTTGGAGTCAATTTGAATCGCTTACCCCAAAATACGGCGCCGCCCGGTATACTTTGTACGACTTCATGAATGTAATCGGTAAGGGTATCGCTGGTGAGGTCGTTAACGAAGTCCGTCTCACTGCTGTAAGAGTATTTTTTGAACCTGAATTCGGCGCCCACAAAGAACCCATGTTTGTTATTGTAATAGTATTTGAACGAGGTGATGTTCCTTATTCCCTTCAGGCCATTGAAATCGTCCCCATCGTAAAAGATTCCTTTGTACAGGTAACTGAACTCGGTCCATAACTCAACCCGCTTATTAATCCGGTATCCAATACCCAGTCCCGCAGCGCCCTGGGCCATCTCCAGCGGTGAATACGGGTTCAATGTCAGGTAAAAACCTTTCTGAACGATGGGTGAAAAACGATGCCGCTTCTGGGCCATCAGCACTGTACTTACCAGCAGCAGGAGTACGAATAATATTTTTCTCATAAACAGGCTATTGGCAGTAAGAGGCTCAGGTTTCAAAAAATGCTGCCTCTCCCGCTAAATCGAGATAGGGATATTGTTCCTGCAATCTCCTGACCTTTTCCAGGTTGGTCTGCAGGAATTTTTTATGCTGTGCAGAGTCTGGATTAAATGGTTTGTGGTTCCGGGCCGACATGATCACTGCAATTTCTTTCATCAGTGCCTGGGAAGGCTCATCAATGCAGGTGGCAATGAATTTCTCCCAGACATAATTGGTGGCCGCATAATTCGGGTGTACCATATCCTCGGCATAGAAACGATAGTCCCTGAGGTCGTCGATGATGAGCTCATAGGCCGGGAAATAAAAACAATGCGGATTGGTTTCAACAAGTTGATGAACCGCATGCACCAGTGTTGCCTTGCTTCGGTTGTTCTCTACAAAACCATCCCGCAGGTGACGGACGGGGCTGATCGTAAATATCAGTTTCAGGGAGGAACTGAACACGGAAAGTTCTGTGACCATATCCTGCAAAACCGTTACCACCTCGCCAATACCCAATAACCGCTTAGTGAACTTATCGGTCGGTACTTTATGGCAATTGGCAACCACTTCCTTATTATCCAATTCATACACAAATGCAGAGCCCAGTGTCACAAGCAGCCAATCGGCCTCTTTCAGGAAAGTATGTGCATTTTGTTGCGACGCATTGATCATTTTCAGGCATTCATCCGCATCCGGATGGGAGAAACGGCTATGATGCTCCCAGCTGTTCCAGCATTCATTCTGGTAAAAGAGATCTTCCTTGCTGTATTTCCTGTTTTCAATGTATGTCTTAGCAGACCGGGCTATGCTGATGGGGTTGAACAGGATACCGTTCGGATTATCCATAACGGTAAACTTATGGTAGGCCAGCTTTCCGCCGATCTGTTCCGTGAAGCACGAACCGATCAGCAACAGTTTATGCCGGAGACTGATCTTTGTTTCGAACGGCCTGGGAGTAAATTCAAGATGAAAATCCATTGACACTAATTAAACGAATATAGAAGAAGCCAGCCTGCTGCAGTTATGCAAGGCTTGTTTATCAAGATCAGCAGCCAACTTACGTTTTTCAAAATAAGGGATCATTAATTCGGTATCCATATTGCCCACCAGTTCATCATCGGCCATCGGGCAACCACCGATGCCCTTTAATGCTCCATCGAACCGTTTGCAGCCTGCTTCCAGTGCCGCATCCAGTTTTTCCTTCCAGTTGGCTGGGGTGGAATGCAGGTGAACTCCGATCTCTGTTCCGGGTAATGAGTTTACGAGGTGTTTGGTAATATCCAATACCTGCTGAGCCGTTGCCAACCCAACCGTATCAGCCAATGAAATGATGCGGATATCCATTTCCACCAGTTTATTCACCCAGGTAAAAACGATGTCCTCATTGTATATGTCCCCATACGGGTTGCCAAAGCCCATGGATATATATACCACTAGTTCCTTGTCATTCTTTATACAAAGGTTCTGTATCTCTTCCACCCTGCCGAGCGATCCTTCAATGCTGGCATTGGTATTCCTTTTTTGAAACGTTTCTGAAACGGAGAACGGGAAACCCAGGTAACGGACCGCATCGTAAACCACAGCATCCTGCGCCCCCCGTTCGTTGGCAATGATGGCCAGCAGTTTTGTTTTTGAGTTTCGAAGGTCGATCTTACGGATCACATCCTTCGTGTCTGCCATTTGCGGTATTGCTTTGGGAGAAACAAAACTTCCGAAGTCGATGGTATCAAAACCCACCTTCAACAGTTCATTGATGTATTCAATCTTTTTCTGGGTAGGAATGAAATGCGGCCAGCCCTGCATGGCATCACGTGGACATTCGATCAGCTTTACCCTTTGCATATTCATCCGGCAAAAATAACTAAAGACGGGCAGCCAATTTCATTTTATCGCGGAGGCGGTTGAAAAAGCGGTAGCGGTCCTTCTCGCCCACCTGGCTTAGCTGGGTGGAACGCTTGATCAGGTTTTGCATGTTATCGAACATGAACGTATTGAATTTAACATCCGTGGTGGAAATGAAGTTGATCACGCTGTGGTTAAGGAAGGTGACTTTTCGCAGGTCGAGTTCGGCCAGGATGGTATTATCTGCCGTTACCAGGTCGTTCCAGAACAGATGGTATGCCACTCCGCTGCCGGGCTTAGCCCCAAGAGCGAACTTAGCGCCCGATTCTGCCTGCAATTCCAGGTGGTCGAGCAGGCCGATCAGGCCAAGGTATATTTTCTTTACATCCAGTTCAGATTGGAACATATTGGCCTCACGGTAAAATTCAATCTGGCGGATGGTGCTGTTGATCGTTTCGAGGTTCCATATCTCGGTAGTGGGTATCTGCATGTATTTCTCCACGATCTTCCTTCCCAGCTCCAGGTGGGTTGGTTCGGCCTCAGATAAAGCGAATTTCAAACCCTTCATATTGGCATATTGCAGGATAGAGCGACGCCATAGAAATGATTTGAATGCCAGCAGTTCGGGCACCATGAACTGTTCCATAATAGGAATGTCCTTGGCCAGGTAATACATATGCCGGTGCGAAGACCCTGCAATAAGGGTGAGTTGCCTGAGCACATTTTCCATCCATTTCTCAAATACATAATCACCGGGAGCAGCCAGTTCCCCGGAAAAGATATACGAGTCGGAATGAAGGTCGAGGAACTGATCGATGGATATCTTGAAGTGTACAGCTAATTTCTGCATCTCGTCCATGCTGATTTGTTTTTCGCCGCGGATACGGCGATAGGCACTGTCGTTGCTGATATCGAGTAACCCCGCTATCTCATCTACAAAAGAAATATGCTCAGGCAGGATCGATTTGATGTGCTGGAAGAACTGCAGTTGAGAATGACTTGATTCCATGTTCAGTTTTTGGTAAAAAATGCAAACAGCCCCTCTAATTTATCTTATTAAAACCCAATCTGCAATAACCCCGTTGCATTTTTTGCAAATCCCGGCTATGACTCCCCATGAACAGGCAACAAAAAGCAATCGCCGCGGATATATCTCCTGCTTTGGCATTTACTCATTTCAAGCAGGTTGCCTGGCTACCTAGTTTTGACTCAAACAACATTCATCACCTAAATCATACAATTATGAAGCAATTACTCCCCGCAGTGGTACTGATCCTCCTTGCTATTTGCCCGGCAAAAGCTCAACACGCAACAACAGCGGGTTTGGCAAGCAAGAACCATACATCATTCACCAAACCGGTTTCGGCGGCATCACTCCTCGCTATGGATACAAAACAGGCAGGCCCAGATTACAACCTCTATAAGAAAAGGGCACGTACACATCGTACCATCGGGCTCTCACTGCTAGGGGCGGGTGTTGTTCTCGGAGCAACAGGCATCATCGTAGCCAGTGCCGACGACAATGACCCCAACACCGGGTTCGGGGAAAGAAACGACGACGCGGCCGCCACTCTATTTCTGTTCAGTGCTGCAACCGGTGTTGCCAGCATCCCATTCATGATCATAGCGCATGTGAACAACAGCAAAGCAAAAGCAATACTTAAGAACCAAGGGGCCTATATTCCGGGCAGAGGTACAGTACCGGTTGCCGGTGTAACGGTATCAATACCAATCGGAAAGTAATCTGAATTCAAAAAAAGTACGGCGCCTTCCGCAAAAATTTACAGGAATTGCCGAAAACCTGAAAAAAAGTAGGCAAACATCAAAAACTATATTATGAAAAAGTTAGCAGTAATTCTGATCTTATTATGCACATGCATACTCAATTCAGTGGCAAATGACAAAGTCCCGGGCATTCCAAAGGTTATTGATCTTAGCAGCCGGTTCGTACTGCCCAATACACTTATTGCAGAAACGGGCTGCACCTTGAAGACGACTGCCACAGTAGAAATTGCGAATCCCAACAAAGACGCACATACGGCAAAGTTCAAACTAGTGCTCAAAGAAGGAATGCGGGTATTTCGGTACCGGATTACTGAATTCAACGGATGGGAAGCGACGGAAAATGATATCACTGACCCCAGTCATGTTTTTATCCTGATGCATGGCCAGCAAGTATCGGTAAAACTGGAAATCCAGTTTTCAGGTTCCGATATCCCGTTTAATAAGGCGCATATTTTTACCTGTGCCATCAAACCCGAACCCGGCTCACCCTTTATTGACAATAAACCCGGAAACGATCAACTGACCAGGGAGGTTTTTATCGGATCCTCCAATACATTATGCTTCCGTTGTATTGAAACAGCCGACCTCCCGGAACGGACTCAATTTGCATTCTTTATTCCTGGGGTAGACTATCTTACAGGTGATTGCCAGACCTTCCCCGGCTATTTGTCTGGCCCTACGCCCGAAATCAAGAAGCCGCAATCGCGGACAGATGTCGACAAGCTGTATTTCGAAATCGTTAACAACGGTGTTTATGGGAATACAACGGTGAAAAAAGTACTCATCAAAAATGCAGCGGGCAAATACCTTACTTTCAATAACAATAACAATGTGGTGGCATATATGGACCGTATTGAAAATGACACGCACCATTACCAGGATTGGGTCATCCTTAAAAGTTCAGCCAATGCATGTCAGGACAGGAAGTATAAACTGGTACAATACCTGGATAACAACACTTGTTATGAATTATATCAATTACAGGTTAACAGTAAATACTATCTCTATTACAGAACCGGCATCAGTGTGGGTCAAGAGTCGGAGAAAGTAATTATCAAGTCACGGTATGAAGTTGCCGGAGGCGGTGAAGGCAACTGATCTTTACCTGAACCGCTGTCTTGCTGTTTCATACAGTACAATCCCCGTTGCCACACTTACATTCAAACTGTCAAAATCTCCGCTCATGGGGATTTTGACAGTTTCGTCGCAGATCTTTATCAAGGCGGGATAAATTCCTTTCTCCTCCCCGCCCATAACAATGGCACAGGGGCCCGTGAAGTCGGTTTCGGCAATGGAGCGTTCGGCATTCATTTCAGTTGCAAATACGCGGATGCCGTTCAGGTGCAGATCGTCTACCGTTTTCATCAGGCTGTTCACCCGGCATACCGCTATCTTTTCAAGGGCACCGGCAGAAGTTAATACGGCGTCTTCATTCAAAGCGCCCACACCTTTATCGGGTATAATAATGGCATGCACCCCGAAGCAATAGGCGCTGCGTGCAATACCGCCAATGTTCCTGATATCGGTGATACCATCAAGGATCAGCAGCAGGGGCACTTCCCCCTTATCTACCACAAAAGAGATCACATCCTGGAGGTCCTGGTACTGCACTTTGGCAATCAGGGCTACGCATCCTTCATGATTGCTCACATTAAGGTTATTGAGTTTTTCGACAGGCACCTTATTGATGGGCGTGCCGGTCTTTTCAGCCAGCCTCCTGATCTCATCGATCTGGTCGCCATGCACGGCCGACTGCAGGTAGATACGGTCGAGTTGCTTACCGGTCCGCATGGCTTCGATGACAGCCATCCGTCCCACGACAAGGGTGCTTTTTTTGGGACGCTGGTGCTGATGACGGAAATTTTTCACAGCATGAAGTTAGTTGAATTAAATAAAAAAGCCCTCTCGGTTGAGAGGGCCTGGTATAAGCATTTAGTTTATCTCAATCCAAATACTTTCTTCACATCGCTTACTGCATCCAGTTTCTCCCAGGTGAACAATTCCACTTTCTTCTTAACCACTTTTCCATCCGGGGAGGTAAATGTTTTTTCAACGACCTTGTTGGTACGGCCCATATGACCGTATGCAGCCGTTTCGCTGTACATCGGGTTGCGGAGTTTCAGGCGTTTTTCAATGAAGTATGGGCGCATATCGAAACACGGCATCTTCATCACCCTCTGAGCGATCTCTCCATCGGTAAGTTTCACTTTGGAAGTGCCATATGTATTTACGTTGATCGACGTAGGCTCTGCCACACCGATGGCATAAGAAACCTGTACCAATACTTCATCACAAAGCCCTGCCGCTACCAGGTTCTTTGCAATGTGACGGGTTGCGTATGCTGCACTGCGGTCCACCTTGCTGGGATCCTTACCACTGAAAGCACCACCACCATGAGCTCCTTTTCCGCCATAGGTATCTACAATGATCTTACGTCCGGTAAGGCCTGTATCACCATGCGGGCCACCAATCACGAACTTACCTGTGGGGTTGATATGGTATTTGATCTTGTCGTTGAACAGGTTTTTGTATTTAGGATATTTTGCCTTTACCCTTGGTATTACGATGTTGATCATGTCCTTCTTGATCCTGGCAAGCATTTTATCATCGCTGTCGAAATCATCGTGTTGGGTTGAGATAACGATGGCTTCGATCCTTACCGGGCGGTTGTTATCGTCGTATTCTAGCGTCACCTGGCTTTTTGCGTCGGGGCGCAGGTATTTTATCTGCTTGTTCTCCCTGCGTATGGCTGCCATTTCGATGAGAATGAAATGAGCGAGGTCCAGGGCAAGAGGCATGTAGTTATCCGTTTCATTTGTGGCATAGCCAAACATCATGCCCTGATCGCCGGCGCCCTGCTCTTCCTTTTTCTTACGATCAACGCCCTGATTGATATCGGAGGACTGTTCATGGATAGCCGATAGAATGCCACATGAGTTGGCTTCGAACATGTAATCACTGACTGTGTACCCGATCTTGCGGATCACTTTACGGGCAATCTCCTGTACATCGAGATAAGCTTTACTCTTTACCTCCCCGGCCAATACAACCTGACCGGTTGTAACCAGTGTTTCGCACGCAACCTTGCTGTTCGGGTCAAATGCAAGAAAGTTATCGATTAAGGCATCACTGATCTGGTCGGCAACTTTATCAGGGTGTCCTTCACTTACAGACTCTGAAGTAAATAAATATGGCATGTTGTTTTTTTTGAGATGGCAAAGATAAGGGGCTGCAGATAAAAGAACAAAGTCTGCAGTGGTTTCTGCAGACTTTTAATTCACATATGTGTATTGCTATCAAAGTTTGGAATAAATGATCCGTAACCTCATCGGGGAAAGAGGATGTGTTCCGCTGCCGATCTTTATCCTTCCGAAAGCCGGCGTATTATTATAATCAATATACTCCTTTGCATATTGCGGGTAATGGAAACTGAACGGGGCCATCAACCTCATTTCATAGTTGGTGCCCTGGTTGGTAACCATCTGCTGGATGTAGCGGGTGATATTGATGTTATAATAGTTGATATCGTTGCCCAGAGGTCCGGTCTTCCTTCGTATGTAACCGCCAAAGTATACAAAATCAACGCCGCCGGTCGGGTAAAACGAATAACCTGCTTTCTTAAAATCCGGGTCGTAAAGACGACTTGTATTCAGATCGATATATATCGGTTTATACAGGGCAGGTACTGCAGTACCAGGTTCTTTAAGGTCGAGATACAGGAAATTAGGCGGTGAAAAAGCCGTATCGTAGTATGGATTATCAGGCACCTGGTCGAATATCAGCTCTGCACGGTGAATGATCCTGTTCGTATAACCGGTCAGCCCCGGGATCACCAGGCTTGCATAGGTACCAGGCTGGCCCTGTAAGTAAATATCTGTTGGTGCCGGACTGGCCGCTGGACTTCCAGACCGGTCACGCTTGACATAATTGGCACTGGAAGATCCTATTGCCGAAGCGTTGATAAATGTAAGCGACCGGTAGATGGTATCCATTTTACCGGCATTCCTTATGCGGTAGTGAACCTCCAGTTTCGTAGTTGTATCGGTAAGGCCGATGAACATCAATCCGTTTTCCGAACCTCCGCCCACAGCCTTTACTGCAATTCCGTTGAACCAGTGCCGGTAGGCAGAATCACTGGAGAAAGCATGGCTGCCCGGCCCGGTGGTGGCACTATCGCTTGTGAACAGCCTGTTGGCATAGGCTGCGTCAAGTTTGATCCTGATCTGGTTGTTCACCGAATCGTTCCTCCAGGCATATTTCATATAATCTTTCAGCCGGCGCACATCGATTGTTTTCACTGCAGAGATCGCAACACCGGTGGTGGGCTGCTCGGAAGCTTCCCAGTTATTGTTCACCGAATCACGGAATATGGCATTGGTTACTTCAAATACCTGCAGGGTCTGCGGCATGGTACTGTCGCCCCAGAAATATTTGTAGTTCAGGCATAGCACAACAGAATCAAGTCCACCAAACGCAATGGAATCAGGATGCCCGAAGCTGTAGGGGAAGAAAGGCGGTCTTAACCGCATAAACATATGAGCGGTGGTCTTGCCGAATAACGGGTCGTTGTTGATATTCCCCAATACCTGGTTTTTCACTGAGGTAATAATGGACGTATCAAGGAAATCCTTTTGCTGGGCATTGATGAAAAGTGTATCCGCAAAAGTATGAACGTTGTCAACCGCCGGAAGCAGGTCGGAGCCGATCTTTGTTGTATCCAGTTTTGTACAATTCCAGTTTAAGAAGGAGAAAAAAGCAATCGCAGTTATCCCGGTAAATAGAATACGTTTATGCAGCATACTGATCTTAATGAGTCGGTTGGTTTTATCTACTTTGCAAGGTCGGCATACAATTGCAAATAGTCTGTTAAATCACTTTCTGCATCATACTTGATCACCTTCTTACCCTTCACTTTGGAGAACTGTTCGAGCAGCTTCTTATCTACTTTATCAGCGCCGAAGGTGATGGCATCGGCGTAAGTGGCCCCGCCGCGGAACATAGCCAGGTTATTACATTCCTTGAATGGCTCCAGTTCCTTCTTAGTGATATGATCGTTGATCGTGGCGATCTTTAAAAAGTCGTTGCCCAGTTTTTCTTTGAAGGTTTGCTGCCCGATGGTATATACGATCTTGCTGTTACTGAAAACCGGTTCTTTTTTGTATGCATTTTTGATGAACATGGGAATGAGACCGGTCATCCAGCCGCTGCAATGGATAATGTCGGGAGGCCAGCCGAATTTTTTTACTGTTTCCAGGGCCCCTTTGCAGAAAAGTACCGTGCGCAGACCGTTATCATCGAACCAGTTCTCCTTTTCATCATGAAAGATCGATTTACGTTTGAAAAAGTCTTCATTGTCCAGGAAATATATCTGTAGTCGTGCATTCGGCAGGGAAGCCACTTTTATCACCAACGGATAGTCGTCGTTATCAATCGTGACATTGATCCCCGACAGGCGAACCACTTCGTGTAAACGGTGCCTCCTTTCATTGATCACACCAAACCGGGGCATTATGCATCGAACTTCCATCCCGCTTTCGTTCGCTTTTATTGCCAGTTTATTCACTGTTTCGGCGAAATCGGTCAGCTCCAGGTAGGGCGACATTTCATTGGCAATAAATAAAATTCTTTTCTTTGTTGACATTTGTGCTTAGTTTGTTGCAGCTTAAATTTAAAGGGAGTGCAAAGGTACTGTATTTTTTTGGGAAATAGCGATTGAACAAGCATTTGAAGCCAAATTGATCAGCCAATGATTATTTTCAAGAAAGCAGCCGATATCGGCCAATTCCTGCATAAAAAAGGGAAAAAGGACAAGGAAACCGGCTTTATCCCCACGATGGGTGCCCTTCACCAAGGGCATCTCTCTTTGATTGAAACCGCCAGGAAAAGTGGCAACCTTGTTATATGCAGCATATTTGTAAACCCGACCCAATTCAATGACCCCAAAGATTTTCAGAATTATCCTATAACCATTGAGGCAGATATTGATAAACTGGAAAGATCCGGCTGTGATGCCCTTTTTCTTCCATCTGTAGAAGAAATGTATCCTGATGGGCTGTCAGGCACAACTCCATTTGACCTGGGCTACCTGGAAACCGTTCTGGAGGGTAAATACCGTCCAGGACATTTCCAGGGAGTATGCCAGGTGGTTCATCGATTACTGGCAATCATTCCTGCAGACTTCATGTATCTCGGGCAAAAGGACTTCCAGCAATGCATGGTCCTAAAAAAGATGACAGAGTTAAAAAAGCTCAACACTAAGATCATCATTTGTCCCACCCTTCGTGAAGGAGATGGTCTGGCTATGAGCAGCCGCAATATGCGGCTCGACGGAGAGAGCAGGAAGAAAGCGGTTGAAATTTCAAGGTTGCTGTTACACATCAAATCTTCCGTAAGGCCCGGGGATCTTTCCACGCTAAAAAATGAGGCTGTAAAGAAATTAAATGATCAGGGCTTCAAAACGGATTATGTAGAAATAGCCGATGCCGATACACTCGAGCTCATCGATCATTGGGATGGGAATAATAAACTGGTGGCACTTTGCGCTGCATTCATTGGAGAAGTAAGGCTGATCGATAATATGCTCCTGCAATAGGAATGTGCTGACCCACTCAGGTCAGGAAATCCAGGAATTTACCTTTCTTCCTGATGGATACAGGTACGGCTGCCCCGTCTTCCATCTCAATATAACTGTTCTTACCCCGGTAATATTTCTTCATGTACTTCGTATTCACCAGCCACGAATGGTGCACACGCAGAAAATGCAGCTCCGGCAATACTACCTCCATATCTTTTAGATTCTTCGTTGCCGTGACCTTTTCACCGTTCTGAAGGTAAAGTACGGTATAGCTCCCCTTGGCCTCAGCCCGGATGATCTGTTCGACATTTACGAATAACACCCCATCCAGAACGGGTACGCCAATCTTCGAGCCGGCAACGCTCAATCTCAAATGCTGGATCAATTCCAGGATTTGGCCGCCACCAGCCGGATGAGTGATTCTTTCAACTGCCCTCCTGGTCGCTTCTATCAGCTCAGTAATGCTGATCGGTTTCAACAGGTAATCCACGGCATTATAGCGGAAGGCCCTTACCGCATAGTGGTTGAAAGCAGTGATAAAGATCACATGAAAATCGAGCTCATGCTGTGCATTCAGCGTTTCCAGCAACTCGAATGCATTGCCCTGGTTCAGTTCGATATCAAGGTATACCAACTGTGGTTTTACTGCCCGGATGAGGTTCATGGCATCTGCTTTATTACCTGCATGACCGCAAAGGGTAACCAGGTCGCTGCAATGGCTGCTGAGGAGACTCTGCATCAATTCGATGTTCCTTGGCTCATCTTCAATATGAATTGCTTTGATCATTGCTTATTTTTTTAAAAGGCATTCTTACAATTACTTTTGTCCCGGCGGCTGAACCGTCGGCATTGTACATATCCTCCACTTCCAGCAGGGATTCATTCTCCTCGTTCCCACTGATTACATTTAATCTTTTACGAACGATTTCCATCCCATAACTTTTTTCTCCCCAATACATTTCGGCGGTATTTTCCATAGACATCCTCCTTCCAACCCCGTTATCTGATACCGTACAACAAATATATCTTCCTTCCTGCCGCATTTCTATCCTGATGATACCCTTGGATTTTTCCAGGTGTTTAATACCATGCCTGATCGAATTCTCCACGATGGGTTGCAGCGTCATGTTCGGGATCAGTGTTATTTCTGTATTGAGATCCTGGTCCAACGCTGCCAGAAATTCAAATTTGCCGGGTATTCGCAATTGCTCCAACACAACATATTCCCTTAAATAATCCATCTCTTCTTCAATAGTGATGTATGAACGGTTGGAATATTCAAGTGTTTTCCTGATCAAACGGGCGAATTTTACCAGGTATTCATTTGCTTCCTCTTTATTTCCCGTTACCACCAATTGCTGGATCGAAGTAAGACAGTTGAAAATGAAATGGGGGTTCATCTGCGACCTCAATGCCGTTTGCTCAAGGTCCGCGATCTGTATCTTCAGCCTTGTTTTCTCTTCCTCCCTCTTCCTGATCTGGTTGATCCTACGCCTGTAAAAAAAGTAGAACCCCGCGAAAAATACGAGGCTCGACAGGCCCAGTACATCGGCACGTTGCCACCAGGGTTTATTTACAATTATAGTCAGTGTTTCAATGGCAGAAACCCTGTTTTCTTCCAGCATTACCGCCTTGATCTCCAGTTCATAGTTGCCTGGCGACAGGTTTTCAAGTATCAACTCGGTATTATTGATATTGAACCAGGCGCTATCCTTGTTTTTAAACCGGTAAAAGTATTGCAACTGCTTGGGGGAGGTAAAACAAACCGCACTGAAGGCCACTTTTATCCTGTTCTTGTTATATGGTACGGTAAGGGTCTTGATACCACTTGTATCTCCCCTGTAATAGTTGACAGAAGTGATATAAAAAGGGATCGGCGGTGCTTGTTCTTTTAAAAGTGTTTCAACATTGCTGATCTCGTAAACACCTTTACTGGTTGCAGCAAGGATGTTCCCCTTGAATTTTATCAATTGGTAGATAATAAGATCAAATATGCCTGCGCTCTCACCGAAGTTTCGTATCATATACCGGACGGGGTCGTATGATGTGAACTGAATCACAGAGATACCCTTGGGTGTGGCAAGCCAAAGCCGGTCGCCATCAGGTAGGATGTATTTGATCGAATTATTGATAAGTCCGTCTGCTTCTGTGATATTTGCAAGGATAGTCGTATCCTTTAACAGGGCTACTCCCCCGAACCGTATGCCCATAGCTAATATCCCATTTTTCATTTGCTGGATATAAGTTACCCCTTTATTAAAAATGGACTTTGCAGGTTTAAAGGGTTTTATCGTACTGTCAATAAGCGATTGCACATGCAGGTTGTACATTGAGGCCAGGAAAACAGAAAAGGAATCTTTCAGAAATATCGCCTGAATATTAAAACCGGGAGATGGGTAATGTGTGAAACTCTTATAGTAGGGCAATTTATTACCAGTCAGTATATTCAGATTCAGGCATGTCAGTCTATGTGATAAGTTTGCAAGCCGGATACTATCATTCAAGAGAACGGTTTCATGCCCGAGACGTAAAGTAAATATTCTATTAAAGGGATGGATCTTAACAGGTGTATTTACAAACTGGTTTTTGAAACCTAAAAAAGACAGTATAAACGCCTTGCCTCTCTTTTGAATAAAAAAATCATTCACTTCCGTATCATCATACCTAAGTAGCATTTTTTTATTTTTCCCGTCCAGCAGATCAAGCTGATTCGAGCTTGCCGCCAGGAGGTACCGGTCATTATAGTTGTATATGCGCTGTGTTTCCCGTTCAATGATCCGTGCAAAATGTTTTTTGAAAATATTACGGCTGCCTGAAAAATAGGCTCCGTTTTCGAGTGTGGTAAACCAGAAGCCTCCCTCCGAGTCGGTATTTATTGAAGTTACCGACTTTCCACCCATCATCAAATGCTGAACCTGGTTCAGCACGCTGTCTACCACATAAATTCCTGCTTTGACAAGACCACAATACAATAGCCCTGAAATTGAATCCCTGTATAATGACAGGATCGACCCGGGCATTTCCCTGGTTGAAAAACCACCATCTTTATTCAACTTAAGCAGCCATGGGCCAATGAAGGTATAAACAACCCCATCATTACCTAAAGAGCTGCCACAATGTGTGTAGGGCTTGAGTTCCTTCATGGCCATTGAATAGGTACGATGCCTTTTATCAAAGCGCTTTATGGTCAGCCGGTTCACATAATAAGGCAATGCAAAGCTGGTCTTTTGTGTGAAGAGTTTACCTGGCTTGGGCTCAGTTATTTCGATTACCATCTCATCAGTCACATTATCATGCGTACGTTCTACCGATCCATTTTTCCTGATCTTATAATTGTAATCGATGATCGCATTCAGTGTTATCTCGTCGTTGTCAGCAATATATGCATCGGTGATGAGCAACCCTCTTGAATAACGCATGATTGAGTCGTTATACTGATAAGGCCACACTTTTTCGTCTTTGAAATAAGACAACTTGCCGGTATGGGTGAAGAACCAGATTCGCCCTTTTGCATCCTCCCTGATCTTGAATACAACATTATCAGGCAGATCGAACTTCTGCATGGTACTGCCGTTGAAGCGTACAACGCCCTGGTCCGTAGCGATCCAGATAAAATCCTTGCTGTCGCGGAAAACACAATAGGCTTCATTACTTGGTAAGCCCCCCTGCTGGGTAAAGTTCACCAGTTCGGCTTCATTTATCTGGGCACCGGCATACCCAAACTTTAAAATGAACAGGAATAGAAGCAAAACATACCTCGGCATAAACAGTAAAGATAATTGTGCGAAACCTCTCTGCAACCTGCTGAACAGCAAATAAGAAGATTTTGCCCTTGCTTCAAACAGTTAAAAATAAAAAGCAGCAGTTATTTGCTAAAACAGGCAGATATCAAATAACTATAATTC
>CAZYAT010000023.1:0-53227 GCA_964645235.1 uncultured Ferruginibacter sp.
TGTATCGGCAAATAGGCCAGAACTTACACATTAAGTTCGGCAGGTTGAAAAATGCCTTATCTTCCCAAAAAACGATGTTATGAAAAATAAGGAACTACTCTTATTTACATTGATACTAACGATATTTTTCGGTGCCTGTAATGATGAGAAAAAGGAACAGCAACAAACCCAGGCTGCTGCCGAACAACCCCTTTTGCATCCCGGCTGGAGCAGCCAAACGAATATTTACGAAGTGAATCTAAGGCAATATTCCTCCTCGGGATCTATTGACGAGTTTGAAAAGCATTTGCCCCGCTTGAAGGAGATGGGGGTGGAGATATTGTGGTTCATGCCCATAACACCCATTGGCAAGGAGGGCCGCAAGATGAAAGAGACGGACCTGGGTAGCTATTATGCCGTAAAGGATTACAAAGCCTTTAATGAGGAATTTGGAACGATGGAAGACTGGAAAGGATTTGTAAAAAATGCACAAACGATGGGTTTCAGGGTCATCACCGACTGGGTAGCCAATCATTCGGCAAGGGATAACCACTGGCTGACAACTCACCCCGATTTTTACGTTAGGGATTCTGCCGGCAAAACCGTCTCGCCCTACGACTGGACGGATGTACTCAAGCTGAATTACAAGAACAGGGAACTACGTGATAGTATGATCGATGCCATGAAGTTCTGGGTCATTCAAACAGGAATCGATGGTTTCCGCTGTGACGTGGCTGAAGATGTACCGGCCGATTTCTGGAAAGAATGTATCGATAGCCTTAGAAAAATAAAACAGGTTTTCATGCTGGCCGAAGGAAATAAGTCCGACTTGCACGAAGTTGGTTTTGACGCCACCTACGGGTGGGATATGATGCGTGTAATGGAAGATGTATACAAAGGGAAAAAATCGCCGGTGCAACTTGATTCTGCCATTAACGCTGATATAAAGAATTTCCCTGCCAATGCATACCGGATGTATTTTACCACTAACCATGATGAGAACAGTTGGAACGGCACCGAGTTTGAAAAATACGGGAAAGCCTACAGGACCTTTGCTGTGTTGACCCAGACCATGTACCGGAGCATCCCTCTTATTTACAGCGGCCAGGAGAACATGAATAAAAAGAGGCTGAAATTTTTTGTCAAGGACACCATCAGCTGGCAGGGGAATTATGATATGGCACCCTTTTATAAAACAATGCTTTCGCTCCGCAAAAGAAATGCAGCTTTATCGGCAGATGCCTCATTTAAGCGCCTTGAAAGTTCCAATGATGCTGCTGTCTATGCTTATCAGCGTGAAAAGGATGGGCATAAGGTGGTGGTTATCCTTAATCTTTCTGATAAGCCACAGAAGTTTATGATCAACGACATCAGCGGGGAGCCACTGAATATTTTTATGGCAGCGAACGAAAAGGTGAGCAGCTCACATGAATTCAGTATGGAACCATGGGGCTATCTTGTGTACGATTACCAATAGGGGGCGCCTTTTCACTTATGTGATCGGCAGTTAAGAATATTTTTTGCCGGATGGAATTTATTGTATTTTTAAAAAAGTGTACATAGTACACGATACCTAACTTACTTTCAAATCGATTGCTATGTCAGTGACCTCTTACACGGGTGTTAAACCTCATCTGGGATTTTGGCAAATATTCAACATGTGTTTTGGATTCTTCGGTATCCAGTTCGGCTGGAGTTTGCAGATGGGTAACATGAGCGCTATTTATGAATACCTCGGTGCGAGCCCGGAACAGATACCGGGCCTTTGGTTGGCAGCTCCCATGACAGGGCTGATCGTTCAGCCCATCATCGGCTATTTAAGTGATCGTACCTGGAACCCGGTATTGGGGAGGCGGAGGCCTTATTTTCTTATTGGTGCCATCCTCAGCTCGCTGGCACTATTCATCATGCCCAATGTTTCAGCCGTATGGATGGCAGCAGGCACTTTATGGATATTGGACTCGTGTATCAACATCAGTATGGAACCCTTTCGGGCCTTCGTTGCTGACAACCTCGATGAGAAGCAACGTTCAAAAGGCTTTGCTATGCAGAGCATGTTCATTGGCCTGGCCTCATTCATTGCCGGTTTTTTGCCGGTTAAACTGGTGGAATGGTTTGGCGTATCGAGAGATAAAGTGGGAGGCTCTATACCTCAGAATATTTCACTTTCTTTCTATATCGGGGGCGCCGTTTTTTTTGCCGCTGTATTATACACTGTACTCAGGAGTAAAGAATACCCGCCATCCGATTCTGACTGGCGAACTAAAATAAAGGAGTCCAACAAAGGTTTTGGCGGGGGCGTGCAGGAGATCATTTCATCGATCGCTAATATGCCCTCGCAAATGAAACGGCTTGCTGTTGTGAACTTTCTCACCTGGCCGGGATTATTCTTAATGTGGTTTTATTACAGCACCGGCGTTGCCACGGATATTTTCGGGGGGAATGCTACCTCCAACAGTGAAGTATTTACAAAGGGGCTTGAATATGCGAATACCACTTCGGCGATCCTGAACCTTGTTACTTTCTTATTTGCATTCACCATCCCTTTCTGGGTAGGTAAGCTGGGGAAAAAATATACACATACAGTCTGTCTGCTGCTGGGTGGCATCGGGCTGATATCCGTTAATTATATTCAGCAGCACTGGATGTTGTATGTGGCCATGTCACTGGTGGGTGTTGCCTGGGCTTCCATCTTGTCGATGCCTTATTCGATGCTTGCCGGTTGCCTGCCTCAGGACAAGGTAGGGATATACATGGGGATATTCAATTTCTTCATCGTTCTGCCGGAAATAATCGCCTCTTTGTTCTTTGGAAAGATCATGGAAAATTTCCTGGGTAACGACCGGTTGCTTGCTGTAATGATCGGCGGTTGCCTGTTGATCCTGGCGGCTATCACCTGCGCTTTTATTGTAAAAGAAAAAGAAGTTTGATCAACCTGAAATTTCGTAGCATGAAAAAAATAATCCTAGGCATCCTTGTATCGCATGTTTCAGTTTTTCTTTGGGCACAGACTGATGGAGTCAAGTGTTACCCCACCCATTGGTGGACGGGTATGAAATGGAACAAAGTACAGCTGATGATCCATGGCGACGCCATTGCCAATGCAGCCGGCGGTTTCAGCATCAGCTACCCGGGAGTAAAACTCGAAAAGACCAATAAGGTGCAGAATACGAACTATGTTTTTCTTGACCTGAGTATCTCGCCTTCTGCAAAACCCGGCATTGTAAAGATCAATGTGAACCGGGCCCGTTTCTCTTTTGATATTCCGTTTGAACTGAAAGCAAGGCGAAAGGGGAATGGCACAGCTTACGCCCAGGGAGTCACTTCAAAGGATTTTATATACCTGATCATGCCCGACCGGTTCAGTAACGGCGATGAAAGCAACGACAGGATACCGGGCATGCGGGACCAGTCATTAAAAAGGGATACGGTATACAACCGCCATGGTGGAGATCTTAAAGGAGTACAGAATCACCTGGATTATCTTCTTTCACTGGGTGTAACCACACTCTGGCTGAACCCGGTCATTGAGAACGATATGCCGGACCGTACCGAACACGGGTATGCTTTTACTGATCATTATAAGGTAGATCGACGGCTGGGCGGTGATAAGGCTTATCATGACCTGGTGGATGCAGCACACGCCAAGGGAATGAAAGTGATCCAGGATGCTGTATATAACCATGTTGGACTTTACCATACTACCGTTCAGGACATGCCTATGAAAGATTGGCTTCATGAATGGCCCGATTATACAAACACCAGTTATAAAGACCAGGTATTATTCGATCCGCATGCAAGCAGTGCAGAGAAAAAGGTCATGTCAGACGGCTGGTTCACCAGAATGATGCCCGACCTTAATCAGCATAACCCATACGTAGCAAATTTTTTGATCCAGCATGCGTTGTGGAGCGTGGAAGAGTTTGGTATCGATGGATGGCGCATCGATACATACGCATATAACGATCTTGAATTCATGAATCGTTGCAATAAAGCGTTGGAGGACGAGTTTCCCCGCATTACCATGTTCGGGGAAACATGGGTGCATGGTGTGATCAACCAGAGCTATTTTGTTCAGAACAACTATAACACACCGTTCAAAAGTAACCTGCAGGCGCCGACCGATTTTCAGACCTTATGGAGCATCACGGATGCGATGACCAAGGATTTTGGATGGACCGATGGTGTAAACAGGTTGTACACCGTATTGGCCCAGGATTTTGTTTACAAGGATCCAACGAGGAATGTGATCTTCCTGGATAATCATGATATCTCTCGTTTCTACTCGGTGATAGGAGAGGATGTTACCAAATACAAAACAAGTATCAACTGGTTGCTTACCTGCCGGGGTATCCCCCAGTTCTATTACGGCGGAGAGATCGGTATGACTGGTGTTACCAGTCCGAATGATGGCTATGTCCGGCAGGACTTTCCGGGAGGCTGGACATCCGACCCTGCTAATAAATTCACAGTTGGCGGCCGTTCCGCAAAGGAAAGGGAAATCTGGGATCATGTTTCCAGGCTTGCAAATTTCCGTAAAGGTTCATCTGCACTGGCCACCGGGAAAATGATGCAATTCATTCCCGAAGACGGAGTGTATGTCTATTTCAGGTACGATGATAAACAAACTATTATGGTAGTAATGAATACGGCAAAAGAGAAAAAAAACATCGGCCTCAAACGATATTCGGAACGGTTAAAAGGTTTTTCAAAGTACAAAAACATACATACGGGCCAGGTTGCCGGTCTATCCGATTTTTCCCTTGATTCATATGACAGCGGCGTATTTGAACTGCTGAAATAGGTACGCAGGTATTGCTTATAGATGAGTTTCCTGGCAGGTGGAAGGATTAATTTTGCCGTTTTAAAATAATGTGTTTATTTTACACATTAAAACGATTGCTCGTGAAAAAGATCTTTCTCCTCTTTTCTGTTCTTTGTATTGCCATCAGTGTATCTGCTCAACGTTTATTAAGCTGGACACCCGAGTTCCCCGTAGATAATTCAACTTTGGTCATGACGGTTGATTGCAATAAGGGCAACCAGGGACTATTGAATTTTGAAGGAGGTAATTCCAACAACGTTTATGTACATGTTGGTGTGATTACCAATCTCAGCACCAGCCCAACCGATTGGCGATATGTAAAGTTTACCTGGGGGACAGCTGATCCCGCTGCTCATGCAACGCCGTTGGGAAGTAATAGGTATCAATATACGATCAATAATATCCGTACTTTTTTTGCAGTACCTGCTGCTGAGACCATTAAAAAGGTATGCGTCATCTTCCGGAATGCCACCGGTAGTTTGAAACAGGTCAATTCCGACGGCAGTGATATGTATAACCCGGTTTATGGAAGTTCTGAATATGCCGTCCGGATAAACCTTCCGCCTTTTGAGCCCCGTTATATTCCCTGGATCGAACCCATCAACGTGAACGTAGGAGGAAATATCAGCATTACCGGCGTTGCTTCTGCCTCTTCAAACCTAACATTGAAACTGAATGGGAACACGATCAATACTGCTTCGAATGCAACAACGATCTCTGCTACACCCACCATTGCCACTGCCTGCGCACAACAGGTCTTCCTCGAAGGCAACAACGGTTCGGTAACTGTGAAAGATTCGTTCAGTTTCTATATTCCACCCACCACTACAGTAGCTGCATTACCTGCAGGGGTTCAGGAAGGGATCAACTACGGGGCCAATAATACCTCGGCCACTTTGGTTTTATTTGCGCCGGGAAAGAATAATGTGGTGGCTATCGGAGATTTCTCAAACTGGGCAGTGCAATGCAGTTACCAGATGAATAAGACACCTGATGGAAACTACTTCTGGATAACCATCAGCGGCCTGACAGCAGGAACGGAGTATGCTTACCAGTACCTCATCGATAACAGCCTTAAAGTGGCCGATCCATATGCTCAAAAAGTGCTCGACCCGGATAACGACTCATTCATCGATGCCGTTACCTATCCAAACCTTAAGCCTTATCCAACGGGCCTGACAACCGGTATTGTCAGCGTGCTCCAGACAGCGGAACCTCCATACAACTGGCAGGTTACCAATTTTGCGAAACCGGACAAACGCAACTTGATCGTATATGAACTGCTTATCCGTGATTTCACGGCGCAACATAGTTATCAATCGCTGATCGACTCTTTCCAATACCTGAAAAATCTTGGTATCAATGCGATAGAACTCATGCCAGTCAACGAATTTGATGGTAATGAAAGCTGGGGATATAATCCATCTTTCTATTTTGCTCCTGATAAATACTATGGAACAAAGAATAAGCTCAAGGAGTTCATTGATAAGTGCCATCAAAATGGGATTGCTGTTATTTTGGATGTGGTGTATAACCATTGTACTGGTAATGCACCCCAGGCCAAGATGTACTGGAACTCCACTACCAACCAGCCAGCAGCGAATAATCCCTGGCTGAATGTTACGGCGCCGCATCCATACAGTGTGTTCAACGATTTCAACCATACTTCAACTGCAACGCAATACCTGGTCCAGCGATCATTGAATCACTGGCTTGCGGAATACAAAATTGATGGTTTCCGTTTCGATCTTGCCAAGGGTTTCACACAAACACAAACCAATACCACTACCGTGGAGAATTATGATGCCACCCGCGTGGCCAACCTGAAAAGGTATTATGATGGTACGGTACCCAACTTCCCAAATACATACATGATTCTTGAATTCCTGGGGACATTGCCCTGCCAGGAAGAGCAGGAGTACGCTGCATATGGATTCATGCTTTGGGGGAACAACAATGCCGTATACAACCAATGCACGATGGGGTATACTTCCAATTCCGATATATCTCCCGTCGTATACAGCGATCCTAAAAAGGCGTATAGCAACCCGGCCGAAGTGGGATACATGGAAAGTCATGATGAGGAAAGAACAATGTACAAGAACCTGACCTTCGGAAACTCTTCAGGCAGTTATAATGTGAAAACACTGGCTACCGCTTTGGCCAGGGAAGAAGCTGCCGCTGCGGTTTTCTTTACGGTTCCGGGTCCAAAGATGATTTGGCAATTTGAGGAAAGGGGTTATGATATCCCCTTGACTTTCGGGGGATCGAATGTGGCACCCAAACCACCGCATTGGGAATATATGAATGTTGCCGAACGGAAACACCTCTACGACGTGTATAAAGCTATTATCGGCTTCAGGTTGAATAACCCGGCTGTTTTTAATAATACTTCATTTACCTACGATTTTTTTAATGCAGGTGGATTGGTGAAATTATTTCAGACCGCTGATCCGAACAGCAGTGGTCTGAAAGTAACCGTGATTGCAAATCTGGATGTGATCGCACAATCTAGGTCGGTCACTTTCCAATCGGCAGGTGGCTGGACAAACTTCATCAGCAATGGAACGGGTTCGGGTATCAATGGTGCAACAGGTGCTAATTTTACTTTGGCAACTGCTACGCAGACGATCAGCCTGCAACCGGGTGAATATCATATTTATGTTAGTATTCCAACTTGTGCTACTGCTTCGCCATCAGCGAATACACCTGTGAATTATTGCCAGGGTGCTGCTGCAGTGCCGCTTACAGCAACCGGTACGAATTTATTGTGGTATACAACTGCTACAGGTGGAACCGGAAGTCCAACAGCCCCGACACCATCTACCACCACAGTAGGTAGCACCACCTATTATGTAAGCCAGACTATTGGCTGCGAGAGTCCACGCACTGCCATTGTGGTAAATGTTACTGTATCTACGCCTTCCCCGATAGTTATTACACCGGTTACCTACTGCCGCAATTCTGTTGCAACACCACTTACTGCAACCGGTACTAATTTGTTGTGGTATACAACGGCAACGGGTGGAACCGGTAGCCCAACGGCGCCTACACCATCTACTGCAACAGCAGGAACCACGACCTTCTATGTTAGTCAAACACAGAGTTGTGGGGAAAGTCCAAGAGTGGCGATAACAGTAGTTATTACACCAACACCTGCAGCGCCAACTGGTCTGAATGTTACTAACATCACCACGAACTCAGCCGTATTAAACTGGAATACTGGCCCAGGGAATTACTATACAGTTGAGTATAAAGTTTCTGCTTCAACAACATGGATTAGCGCTGCCACGTCTATAACGACCGGCTCGCTGACCCTTAATAATCTCTCCCCCGGCATAACCTATGACTGGAGGGTAACTGCAAACTGTTCGACGAGCCCTATTAACAATTACAGCACCGGGCAGTTTATAGTGAACACATACAATTCCCAAATAACAAATATGAGAAACGGTTTTGGCCTTAAAGTATCGCCGAATCCGGTGAACGATAACTCATCACTTGATTATCTGGTACCGGGTTCAGGTGAAGTGAGTCTGGTCCTTTTTGATGCATATGGAAAAAGAATAAAAACCATCGTGGTTGGCCAGCAAACGGCCGGACAATACAGGCTCTCACTGGCAGGCCAGTTCAGTAATATTGCCGGAGGATGTTATTTCCTTCGGTTGGTACAAAATGGGAAGGGCCATTTTATTAAACTTATTAAATAACTAACCAGCAAAAGAATAGTATTATGTCATCAGTAATAAATGAGAAACCGAAGAACCCGATAAAGAGCCTCCAGGCTATACAAACTGAGGTGCAGGGAAGTAACCGGATCGCACTCTCAGTTGATTGTGTAATCTTCGGATTCGACGAGAACAAGTTAAAGGTACTATTGATCCGGAGCGACCTTAAAAAATACCAGGGTAAGTGGTCATTGCTCGGCGATCTGGTGGGGGCCAGGGAAGACATTCACGACGCTGCTTACCGCATACTCAAGGAACGAACCGGCCTCGATGACGTTTACCTTGAACAAGTACACACCTTTGGTTCAGTAGACCGGCATCCGGCCGGCAGGGTGGTTACGGTGGCTTACTGCTCCCTCATAAATGTGCAGCACCATAAATTAAAGATATTGGATAATGAACTTCACTGGCATGATGTAAGGAGCATTTCCGAGCTGGCCTTCGACCACCAAGTGATATTTGAGATCTGTAATAAATGGTTACAAAAACGTATACAGGAACACCCTTTAGGGTTCAACCTGCTGCCCAAAAAATTCTCCCTCCGGGACCTCCAGAACCTGTACGAAGCCATACTGGATACCAAACTGGACAGGCGGAATTTCAGGAAGAAGTTCTTTTCCATGGATTTCCTGATCGACCTGGACGAAATGGAAGAGGATGTGCCTCATAGGCCCGGCAAATTGTATAAGTTCAATTTTGAAAAATATGCCCGGAAAAAGAAGACCTGGGTAGGGATTGACTTTTAGGGATTAGGCACGGGGCCGGGTAGCCGGGTTTGCCCCGGGGGGTTAAGGGTTCAGGCCAATTTTGAAAAAAATAATTAACAAAAAATTGGTAATAACGAAAAATGCTTTACTTTGTGTATGTTTTACACATTTTAAGTGTGTAGAATGTACGCAAAGTGATTGCAAATTTTTAAAAAAGAAACGCTTGTTTTATGAGAAACAGTATCAAACAACTATTCTGCATTTTTTCCATTTCTCTTTTCGTGTTGTTGTTTCCTGTTACTGCATTGGCACAAGATGTGGTTACCGGTAAGGTAACCGACTCCAAGGATGGTTCACCAATTGCCGGTGTTACCATTACAGTAAAAGGGACAAGAACAGTTACGCAAACTGCCGCTGATGGTTCTTACAAAATATCAGTACCGGCTAATGCAACCCTGGTCTTTACGTCAGTCGGGTACGCCATGCTTGAAACGTCGGTAGCCGGAAAATCTTCGGTGGACATAAGCCTGGTCCAGGTAAACCAGCAGCTCAATGAAGTTGTGGTTGTTGCCTACGGGTCGAAAAGAAAAGGAGACCTGACTGGTGCCGTTACATCTATTTCAAGTAAAGATTTCCAGAAGGGATTCATTCCTTCAGCTGAACAACTGCTGCAGGGCAAGGTTGCCGGTCTGCAGGTCACCAGCGGCGGTGGTTCTCCGGGAGGCGGAAGCCGTATCCGCATCAGGGGTACATCTTCCCTGAACGCCAGCAACGATCCGTTGATCGTGATCGACGGGGTGCCGGTGGAAGGCAACAGTATCAATGGTGGAGGAAACCTGCTGAACTCGATCAACCCGAACGACATCGAATCAATGACCGTATTGAAAGATGCTTCGGCTACTGCACTGTATGGCTCAAGGGCCACCAACGGGGTGCTGATCATCACCACAAAAAAAGGAACAAGCGGCAAAATAAAATTCAACTATAGCACAACGCTCTCGTTGAGCTCGATCGCCAAGAAAGTAGACGTATTTAGCGGAGATGAGATACGCAGCATTGTAAATGCCGACGCAACCAAAACAGGCAGCGACGGATACAAGAAACTGCTGGGTAAGGCAAATACCGACTGGCAGGACCTGATCTATCAAAAGGCTTTCGGCTGGGACAATAACCTCAGCGCTTCCGGTTCCATAAAGAATGTGCTTCCTTTCCGCCTTTCAGCCGGTTACCTGACACAGGAAGGTATCCTGCTTAACGATAAATTCAACAGGGCTACAGTTGGTCTGAACCTTTCTCCAAAATTATTGAAGGATCATCTTTCTGTGAATGTGAATGCGAAGTATGCAAACACCAAGTACCATCATGCAAATGGTGATGCGGTTGGAGCAGCTGCTTCCTTCGACCCGACACAGGACGTTTATGCCGCCAATAAATATGGTGGATACTTCGAATGGCTGGATGGCAATGGTAAACCACAGGGCAACAACGGTAATGCATCCAATCCCAATCCACTGAGCTTGCTGAAATTCCGCAGCAATATCGAAACGATCAACCGGATTATCGGTAACGTGCAACTGGATTATAAACTGCATTGGCTGCCCGATCTGCATATCCTTGCCAATATCGGTATAGATGCGACCACCCAGAACGGAAATGACAATACCGACTCAATCCTGGTGACCAACCAGAGTACCGGAGGAAGGTATGTACAATACAAGCAGAAAAAGCAAAACACACTTTATGAAGTGTCATTGTCTTATTCCAAAGAACTCAAAAAACTGAAAAGTAAATTCGATGTGCTCCTTGGTCATGGATACCAGGCCTTCGAAACTGATGTATACAACTATGCTTCCTACAGCCAGGCAGGCAAACTGATCGCTGGCAGTACTCCTGTATTTGCCACCGACAAACAGGAGAACAGGATCGAATCATATTTCGGAAGACTTAATTATACATTCAATAACAAATACCTGATCACCGGTACATTAAGGAGAGATGCCAGCTCCAGGTTCTCAAAAGACAACCGGGTTGGTTATTTCCCTTCAGTGGCCGCCGCCTGGAAGATAAAAGATGAATTCCTGAAGAATGTTCATTTCGTAAATGAACTTAAACTGAGACTTGGATGGGGCGTTACCGGCCAGCAGGATGGTATCGGTAATTATGGTTATTTGGCAAATTATAGCCAGAGTACCAACACGGCCCAATACCAGTTTGGAAATAACTTCTATTATTTCTACCGTCCGAGTCCTTATTACCCTAACCTGAAATGGGAGACCACCACTACCCAGAACCTGGGTATCGACTTCGGCTTCCTCAATAACAGGATCTCCGGCTCGATCGAATTTTACAAAAAGAAAACCAAGGACCTCCTGGCCAGTGTAGGACAGGCCCCAGGCCAGAACTTTGATATTCAGTTGCTGAGGAATATCGGTAACATGGAGAATAACGGTATCGAATTCAACCTGAATACAACTCCGGTCCGCAAGAAGAACCTGACCTGGGATTTCGGATTCAATATCACATTACAGGATATCAAGATCACGAAACTGCAGGCAATTGTTGATCCAACCTTCATCGGTAACGAAGCAGGAAATATCAGTGGCGGTACCGGTAATACATTGTTCTATCACCAGGTTGGATATACCCCTAGTACTGCCTATATCCGGCAGCAGGTGTATGATGCGGTTACTGGAATGCCGATAGAGGGACTTTATGAGGACCTGAACAGGAACGGTGCTACCGATGACCGGTACTATTATTCCAAAACAAACACCCCGCCAATGTTTTTTGGCATCAACACACAGGTAGTATATAAGAAATGGTTACTCGGACTTGCTGCGCATGGCTCATACAACAACTACCTCTATAATAACTATGCATCACGTACAGGGGTGCTCAATGCGATCCAGAATGGTTCCCTGCTTACCAACGGATCGAAAGATTACCTCAATACCGGTTTCAGAAACCAGCAATACCTGTCTGACTACTATATGCAGAACGCATCTTTCCTCCGCCTGGATAACATCAACCTGGGATACAGTTTTGGAAAGATCATCCGCAGTAAGGCAACGCTGAGACTGGGCGCAAGCGTTCAGAATGTGTTTGTGATCACCAAATACAAGGGCCTTGATCCTGAGAACTCAGGTACAACAGATAATAACATTTATCCCCGCCCGAGAGTATTCTCTTTATCAGCAAACCTTGACTTTTGATTCTAACCAAAAATAAATTGATTCTATATGAAAAATAATTCAATAAAATATGCAGGAATAATGATGATCGCCGCCATTGTTTTTGCCTCCTGCGCTAAAAAACTCGACCTGCTCCCGCAGAACGATTTTACTCCCGAGAAGGTTTATGCAACAGCGGCTGGGTATAAAGGAGTGTTGGCAAAAATATACGGCGGCATGTCGATCGGTGGTAATACCGGACCAAATGGAGCTCCTGATATTTCGGGTGGCCTGGATGAGGGATCGCAGATCGCATTCATCCGCATGTTCTTCAATTGCGAGGAATTACCTACCGAAGAAGCGGTTTGTTTCTGGAACGACCAGACCATCAAAAGCTATCATGGCTTCTCTTATACAGCAGATGATCCATTCCTGAAAGGCATGTATGCACGCCCGATCTGGAATATCACCCTGATCAATGAGTACCTCAGGGAATCAACCGATGCCAGGCTGACCGAACGCAATATCACCGGGGCTGACGCAGATGCTATCCGTAAGTCACGTGCCGAAATACGCTTCCTGCGTGCATTCAATTACTGGGCAATGATGGACATCTTCGGTAAATCAACGTTCATCACAGAATCATACGGCGTTGCACAGAACGAAGCCCCTCCGGAGATCAGCCGGACAAACCTTTTTGCTTACATCATGGGCGAACTGAGAGCGATCGACGGTTCTATGGTACCGGCAAAATCTGCCGAGTACGGAAGGGTTGACCAGGCAGCGAACTGGGCCCTCCAGGCACGTATTTATCTCAACGCAAATATTTACCTGGGTTCCACCAATACCGCTTACTATGATTCTGCAGTGACCTATGCACAAAAAGTGATCAATGCAGGTTATGCACTGAACAGTGCAACTGTAAACGGGTACACTGGTTATTCCCAATTGTTCATGGCAGATAACGATAAAAGGACCAACGAGATCGTTTGGGCCATCACCTGCGACGGTCTGAAGACACAGGGCTATGGTAATACCACGTTCCTGGTGAACTGCTCAAGCGGTGATGACAAAGGATCTGATTATTTCAAAGGTGCAGGTGGTGCTGGCTGGAAAGGATATGTAGCGACAAAAGGATTTGCCAACCTGTTCTCTGATCTTTCCGGTTCAACAGATAAAAGGGCCATGTTCACAACATCAAAATTTGGTGTAAGCGCTACGCAGATCGAATTACCGGTTCTGCCAAATGCCAGTGAAGTGAACTTCCCGGATGCAAGCAGCGGGCTGCATGTAAATAAATACAAGAACATCCGTTCGGACAATGGCGAGATAAGCGACATCAACAACCGTACGTTTGCCGACATCGATTTCCCGGTATTCCGCCTGGCCGAAATGTACCTGATTTATGCAGAAGCTGTGTTAAGGGGTGGTAACGGAAGCAGCGCTACGGCTCTTCAGTACGTCAATAATGTACGTACACGTGCTTATGGAAATACGAGCGGGAATATCACTGCCGGCCAGTTGAACCTGCAGTTCATACTGGATGAGCGTGGAAGGGAACTGTATTGGGAAGGACACCGCAGAACAGACCTGATCCGCTATAACCTGCTTACCAGCGGTTCTTATGTATGGCCATGGAAAGGAGGTGTTTCAAGTGGTACCGGGGTGGAGAGCAAGTACAACCTGTTCCCGATACCATCCAGTGCCCGTAACAGTAATCCTAACTTATCTCAAAACCCGGGATTCTAAATCGCATACTTTTAAAAGCATACTATATGAAAAATACTTTTAAGATCTTGATGTTTTCACTGGTTGCAGCAATTTCCTTTTTGTCGTGCAAGAAAGATGAGAACAAAGTATACTATACTGGCGGCACCGCGCCGGCATTGACTGCCAACCCTACCTCACCGATGGTATTGTTGATCGCAAACAAAGACAACCCGGCGATGACGTTCAACTGGACGAATCCGAATTACCAGTTCAATACCGGCATCAGTTCACAGGACGTAACATATACGCTCCAGTTCGACACCACCGGTTCTAATTTCACCAACCCGAACATCGGTCAGAAGTCGATCTCTAAAGATCTTTCGGTAACACTTACCGTTAAAGATTTGAATACGATCCTGCTGGGGATGGGCCTGGTGGAGAACATGGCGCATAATATCGAGATCAGGGTCCGGTCTACCATGGCTAACCTGAGTGCCCCGCTTTATTCCAATGTTATTAAAGTGGTGATTACTCCTTACCTCGATGTTGTTTACCCGGTTCCTGCAAAATTATACATCACCGGAAGTGCCACACCAGGCAACTGGATGGCAGGTGGTGACCCGGAACTCGTTAGCCAGCGGTTTACAAAAGTGAGCGCTTCTAAATTTGAGATCACCATCACGCTCTCTGCCAATAACTCATTCTTATTTGTTCCGGTATATGGAGACTGGGGCAATAAATATGGTTTCACTGGCGCCAACAACACCAACAATGTGAACGGCGATGATTTCATGCCCAATGGGGGCGATATGAAAGCGCCGAGCGCAACGGGATCCTATAAGGTTACGGTGGATTTCAAAACCGGTAAATATTCGGTTCAATAAACTAACAAACACAAAAAAAATCTGTATGAAATATATTTCAAAAATTTTAGCAGCCTTCCTGATGCTCCTGTTGGCATTCTCAGCCTGCAAAAAGATTGACGTAAGTGAATCTGCAGCTGTTTTGCCGGTGTATGAACCAGGTGTTTCACCGGTATTGACCAGTTCAGTTTCTACCGTGGCACCGGCGCTGGCTGATTCGAACAATACGGTGATCACGTTTACCTGGACCGACCCGAAACATGCGACGGATATTTCAAACACCAAGTTTATATTGATGATCGACTCTGCTGGTAAAAACTTTGGAGCAGTCAATAATACAAAAACGGTGAATGGGGTTTTGACCACCGGTCTTACCGGCCGTGAGCTGAATGCCTACCTGCTGAACATCGGGTTCAAAGTAGGTGTTGCACAGAGCATCGACCTGATCCTGATCTCTTCTTATAAGAATAACAATGAACGATATTATTCAAATGTGATCACCGTTAAGGTGACACCGTATGCCGATCCGTCTATCCTGGCTTCGCAAAACACATCGGTGGTATGCACCCTGCCCAATGCAGCGTTGCCATCCAATAATTTCTGGTGGACACCGACATTCACCGGTTACACAGGGCCGATAACGTATACGTTGCAATACGACTCTGCGGGCAAGAACTTCGTTGCACCGATCGATATACCCGTAGGTGTATCGCTCCTTACCAAAGGGTTGACACAAGGGGAGATGAATGCTACAGCTCTCAATTCGGGGATCGCCGGCGGTACTACAGGTAAAGTAGAATACCGTATCAAAGCGGTTCTCTCCAATGGCGCCACTTTCTATTCAAATGTGGTGAATGTAACAATTACGAGCTATGTGCCTATCCTGAGGGTATACCTGCCTGGTGGCTACCAGGGGTCAACCGGCAACGGTAACGACTGGGACCCTCCAACAGCACCGGAACTGATACGTGACCTTCGTGGACCGGTATTCAATAAAATGTACTATATCTACATTTACTTACCGGCTAATGCCGAATTCAAGATCACCATTGGAAGGAGCTGGAATATCAACTATGGCGGTACAGGCGGTAACCTGGTGGCCAACGGTGCTAACCTGACTGTTGCTTCTGCAGGATTCTACCGCATTTCTGTAGATATCAGCGCACTCAAATATGATATCAAGGCCGGCAGAATGGGATTTGTTGGTGGTGCAACCGGTGCCGGTTGGAATCCTCCGGGAGTATTCCCAACCTATGCATTGGGTAATTCGGGAACAAACCTTTTTGTTGGATTGACAAATTTCACATCCGGCGGATGGAAACTTATCGATAACGACCAATGGGATAATGGCAGCATGACGGTTAGTGAAACCAGGAGTTATGGAACCCCGGGTGGTGATGGAAGCACATTGCAGGTGAATGGCGCCAACTTCAACGATTATCCTTCTGCAGGTCGTTACCGGGTGATATGGGATGGCCGCGACAGGGATAATATCAAATACTTTACCAGCCCTGCTACCGAAATGCGCCTTGTGGGCGATGGAATGAATGTGCCAGGTGTGAACGACTGGGATCCGCCTACATCACCACAAATGACCTATAGCGGTAATGGCATCTGGACGATCACCATCGCACTTAAAGCGAATAAGGATATTAAATTCCTGGCCGGTAATGCATGGGGTGCCTTCGATTATGAAGATAACAGTGGAGGAGTTCAGACTTTGGGTACGCCAAGGCCTATTAAATGGGACGGCGGACCAAACTTTAAGACCCCTGCCACAGCAGGGACCTACACAATTACTCTAAATGAGAACCTGCAAACGGTTACTATCAACTAGGCGTTAGTTTTTCATGTGTTTTCATAATAAGAATGCCGTTCACATGTGAACGGCATTCTTATTTTTATGAGGCGAAAAATTATGCTCTGAGATCCACCTTGAATGCAAGGCTCAGGTAGGTATAAAAACTACCAGGTAGTTCCTCTGAAGCAGAGGCCCACGCCAGTCCTTCTTTGTATGGAAGGTGGTTAACGCTTCCTGCAGCCTCACCTACTCCGACAAGGCCCGTTTCACTTTTCAGGCGGAACCCGTAGGTCATTCCTTTTTGAAGGCGCAGGCCATTCAATGGAAAAGATATCCATTTACCGGTATCCCGGTTATGGAATTGTACCTGTGATGAACCAAGTACCGGCCCCCAGGTCTTATTTACTGCATCAAATGCGTGTATGGTGAGATTTACAGGCCCGCTGTTGGTAACATGGGAAGAAAATACTTCGATGCAGTCCAGTTCTCCCTCGGAAGGACAAAGGAATGTCTGACCACTCACCCTGTTCTTCGTTTCACCCTTCCAGTGACCGATCCAAGAAGTGGTATTGTTGGCTACCTGCTGTACAACAGCCCTTAAATGAGATTTTGATTGATTCGTTTCCATAAGGTTATTTTTTAATGAGTAAATACCTGTGGGGATTACAGGAATAAAAATTCTATAGGATAGTAACTGCTTTGTGTCTTCGATTATTGTATGAAAACCAATGAATCTTATCAGGAGAGTGTTAAAACCTGAAGTATACAAACAGCCTTCCGAAATTCTTGCTGTCGTTTTCGATCCGGTGGTACAGGGGTTTGATGTGGGGTTGTTGCAGGAAACGTTCTACTTTCTTTCTTAACTGCCCGCTGCCCTTACCGGGTATGATCTCCACTTCCCGGATCTTTTTATCAATGGCATCATCAAAGGCCTGCTGTAATGCCTGGTCGATGGCTTTGCTGTTATTGTAAATATCGTGAAGGTCTACTTTTATCCGTGACATGTTCAAACAAAATGAAGAGTTTGAAATAATAACACCGCTAATCTGGGGATTATTTAACGAGCTTTATCCCAGTATTTTCAAGTATGATCTTTCGTTGTTTGTAAAGGTTTCCCAACGTCATCTTGAATGTCTTTTTGCTCATACCAAAGAAAGAGTAAATATCTTCCGGGTCTGATTTATCATGATAAGGAAGATATCCTCCGTTCTCATTTAATAGGCGCAATATTTTCCCTGCTTCGTCTTCCACCCGCTGGTATCCCGGCCTGCCGGCAGCCACGTCGATCTTATTATCGGGGTATATCTTCTTGATGAATCCCGGGAAACGGTCACCGGTACTTATGTCACGGTATATCTCGTTGTGATGCAAAACACCCGTGTGTTTATTGTTTATGATGACCACATACCCGATATCGGTACGCCGGTATACAAGCAGGTCAACGATTTCAAGTTCTTTTACGGTAAGTTCCTCATTGCTTAGAAAAGGAGCGATCTTCTCAGTAGCTGCCAGACGGCCGGTCTGTTCATCGAGGTATATCTTCACTAGGTATTCACCATTCGGTATCATACCCTGCACTTGTTTGGATTTCGGAACAAAGAGGTCCTTCATCAATCCATTGTCGAGGAAAGCTCCCTGAGGCGTTACTGATACCGCCTTAAGTCTGACAATATCACCCAGGATAGCTTTTGGCCGTTGGGTAGTGGCGATCAATCGTCCTTCACCATCATGGTATAAAAAGACCTTTAGCTCATCGCCTGTCTTAATACCTGCCGGTACAAATCGTTTCGGAAGCAGGATCCCGCTTTCCCCATCATCGAGGTACACCCCAAAATCCACTTCCCGCAACACTTTGAGCGTATTGTATTCGCCAACTTTTATCATGGGGTCAAAGGTAAGCTATTCGGCCTACCAGTATAAACTGAACAGGGCTATCAATATGGCGCATACGACCAGCGAGCCGGCCACGAATGACGTACTCATTTTAAACATACTGCTGTCCACTTCCAGGCCATTGGGTTGAATCCCCCTGCGTTTATCAATGACACTGATGATATACATGCCAATGATGCTGAAAAGGAATACAAATCCCATACGGTCGAGGAAAGGGATTTCGAAGATGCCCTCTTTATTTGCCTTGGAAAAACCTGAGTCGGCAAGGAAGGAAAGGTCTACCATGCCCGGGAGGAATTTGAACAATACAGACAGCAGGAAACCACCGATAATGGCGAAAAGGGCTGCATTGGAAGTGGTCTTTTTCCAAAAGAAACCGAGGATGAACATGGCAAAGATGCCTGGCGATACAAAGCCGGTATATTCCTGGATATACTGGAAGCCCTGTTTTCCTTCTCCCATTAGTTTTTCGCCAAGTGCCAATGATAATACGATGGCCAGCAGCATAGAGACCAGCACTGCTATCTTTCCCACCTGCACCAGTTTTTTCTCGCCGGCATCTTTATTAATGGCTTTCTTGTACACATCAAGGGAAAAGATCGTTGCAATACTGTTCGATTTGCCGGCCAGCGATGCAACGATGGCTGCTGTCAACGCTGCAAACGCAAGTCCTTTCAGCCCGGTAGGAAGAAGATTAAGCAGCGAAGGATACGCTTTGTTCACATCCACAATACCTTTTGAATCGAGCATCTCTGTCTGGAACATACCTTGCTGGTAGAGCACATAAGCAGCAATTCCGGGAAGCACCACGATCACCGGCATCAGCAGTTTCAGGAAAGCGGCGAACAGAATTCCTTTGCGTGCGGTGGGTAAACTGGCACCCAGTGCCCGCTGCGTAATATATTGGTTACAGCCCCAGTAATTCAGGTTGGCGATCCACAAACCACCAAGCAGAACGGAAAGGCCTGGGAGGTCCATATAATTCTCATTGTCTTTCTTAAAGATCATGTGAAAATGATCATTTGCCTGCGTGGTAAGTTGCCTGAACCCATTGAGTATACCCGTTTGTCCAGATTTCTCGGCAACAAGGTTCAAAGCGATATAAGTGGCCACGAGGCCGCCAAGCACCAGGAAGAAAACCTGTATCACATCGGTATAGCCGATCACTTTCATGCCACCTAGGGTGATGAAGATGGCGAATACGGCAAGCAAACCGATGCAAAGGGTCAGGTCCAGCCCGGAGATACCATGTATGGCCAGGGCACCCAGGTAGAGGATCGACATCAGGTTCACCACCACGTACAGCATCAGCCAGAATATGGCCATGATCATCGCAACGGTGCCATTATATCGCTGGTTAAGGAACTGGGGCATGGTATAGATCTTGTTCTTCAGGTAAACTGGGATGAAGAATACGGCAACGATGATCAACGTTGCGGCTGCCATCCATTCATATGCGGAAATAGCCAGTCCCATTTTAAAACCGCTGCCGCTCATGCCAATGAATTGTTCGGCAGAAATGTTAGATGCGATGAGGGAAGCACCGATGGCCCACCAGGTAAGTGATCCCTCGGCCAGGAAAAAATCATGGGAAGCAGAAACCGTTTCTTTTTTCTTTTTCCGGTATACCCAATACCCATATCCGGCCACCACAATAAAATAAAGAAGGAAAATAAGGTAATCGTTCAATGTAAGCCTGGTCATAACAGCTCGTTTGTGGTTAGAAATTTTATTTCAGATATTGTTTGTTGAATTCGTCATACAGGAGCAAAAGTGAATTGGCTTTTCCATCCCGGCCGAAGAACCGTTCCCAGGTATTGAGTGGTTCCCAGATGCAGCTGCCTTTGCCCCGGCCCCCGGGTACATTGAAACCCCGATCATTCACTTCTTTCTTTACATGTGAATATTCCACTACGATCACATCTTTGTTGTAGCGTCGGGAAAGATCTTCGAGATTGTATTCAAGGTCGGCAAGTGTATTGTGCCATTTTGGATAATAGGAAAGCCCTATCACATCATAGGTAACGCCCCGCTTGTTCATCTCGTCGATGAAAAAACGGCTCTCGTCGTTTTGCCCGCCCAGGGCAATGTGCAGCATGATGCTCGTATTGGGTGATGCGGCTTTTACGCCCTGTACACCCGCAAAGAATAGTTGGGCAAGCTGATCCATCTCTGTGATGCTGCCTGCGGGCCAGATCATGCCATGGTTGATCTCGTTGCCTACCTGTACCATATCAGGTGTGCTGTTTTGATCTTTCAATGCCTGTACCACCATCTTGGTATAATCGTATACGGCCTTTTTCAATTCCCTGAAAGCCAGGCCCCGCCAGGCTTTGGGCATCCACTGTTTCTGCGGATCGGCCCAGTAATCGCTGTAGTGGAAATCGAGCAATATCTTCATCCCTGCAGCTTTGATGCGCTTGGCCATTTGCAGTGTGTGGGTGAGATCGCAAAATCCATCTTTTGGAGAATAGCCACTGTCCCTGGCCGGATCATTGAATATGCGAAGCCGCACATAATTCAGCCCGTGATTTTTAAGGATCTGAATGGCGTCTTTTTCTTTTCCATCAGTATCGTAGAATTTCATTCCCTTGTGTTCCAGTTCAGGGAGAAAAGAGATATCGGCCCCCAGCATCTTGTCCACTTTTGTTTCTTTGAATGGAATGACCGGGAATGGATTGCCCGAAGCAAGAACATTTGTTACCGGTGCAGGGAGTATGGTCATGATGTCGGTGGCACCCGGCCACAAACTATCTGCCTTGGCTTCGAAATGGATCGTTGAAGTGCTGAGACCTGCCTGAACGATCACCTGGCATTTGCCATTGAATAATTTTCGCTGCGCTGTTGTATCGTTGTATCTATCCCGTTCATGGCTGCTGGGATCGCCATTGCCCACGCCGATGATCTTCGCATCACCCTGTACGGAAAAATGGATAGGAAAATTGGCATCCGGCACTTCACGGCCTTCCCGGTCGATCACACTGATGTTGATGACCGTGGCATCTTTTCCATCGGCCAGCATGGTTGTTTTGTACGGGCTCACCACCACTTCAAATGGCTTCCCGGTAGTTTCTACCTTGGAGGTTAGTTTCTTTCCCTTTTTATAAGCAATGGCTTCTAATTTACCTGGTTCGTAATTTACCTGCCATTGCAGGTGGCCATTCCGGGGCATATCTTTCTTACCTAAACTTTTCCCGTTGAGGAACAATTCCACATTCTCTGCATTGCTGTTCACCCATACATCAATGGGTTGTCCTTCTTTCCCGGGCCAGTTCCAATGCGGCGATAGGTGCAGTACATCCTTATCGGTCCACCACGACTGGTAATAGTAATAGATATTCTTCGGAAAGCCACACATGTCCATGATGCCGAAGTGCGAATTGATATTAGGCCAGGTGAAGGGGGTTGGTTCGCCGCGGTAATCGAGGCCGGTCCATACAAAACCGCCGAGCCAGTAATCGTTTGGCGCAGCCAGTTTCCACCAGGCTTCGGCAGTACTTGCCCACCAGGGGAAACTGATGTCCTGGTCGGGGAGGTAGCCGATAACGGAATCCCGAACAAACTGTCCCCTGGTAGTAACGGTACTTCCCATCTCTGTGCCCATCAGTGGCTGGTTAGGGTGTTCCTTGTGGTATTCTTCCACGCTAAGGTGCCGGTAGTTGAAACTGCGTACCGGTATCACTTCATTGATGCCAAAAAACTGTTTCCCGTTATCGGCGGCATACGTGCTGGTTCGGGTATGGTCCAGTTCCTTTTGTTTGGCAAGAAGAGAGCGGGCGATCAGGTTTCCAGTACCGGTATTATGTACCCAGCCTTCTTCGTTACCGATCGACCAGATGAATACGCTTGCCCGGCTTCGGTCGCGTTTGATGAGCCATTCGAAATCATGCATGTATTGTGCACTGCTGTTCAGCAGCCGGTTTTCATCCATTACCAGCATGCCCAGGCTGTCGCAGGCATCCAGCAGTTCTTTGGTGGGTGGGTTATGGCTGGTGCGGTAGGCATTCGATCCCATCTGCTTCAGCAGGAAGACACGGTAGTACTGAAGGTAATCCGGTAAAGCGCTGCCAACTCCTGCATGGTCCTGGTGGTTGTTGGTGCCTTTCAGCTTTATGTATTTACCGTTGAGGAAAACGCCATTGGTTTTGATCTCGATGGTACGAATACCAAAGCGATGTAAATCGCTGTCAATAACCTTTCCTCCTGACCTTACCACGGGAATTATTCTGTACAAATACGGGTCTTCCAGCGACCATAGCCTCGTGTTACTAAGTTTAAGCGATTGCTTAATCGTTTTGTTTTCGTTGACTGAAAGTGAAATGGCTGTCGGATTTGTTTCGCCGATCTTTTTTCCATCCCTGTCGGTGATGATCGCCGATACCGATATGTTGGTATTGTTGTACGATTCGTTTTGTACCGAGGTTTCTATGAATACGGTTGCTGTATTATTCTGAACGGAAGTGTGTATGAACGGAGGGTTCTCATCAAGGTGAACAGGGTGGTACCGGTTCAGCCATACATGGCGGTAGATGCCCGCTCCTTCATAGAACCAACCCTCATATTGAGTAGCATCTACCCGTACTACCAGTGTATTCTCGCTGCCATAGCGGAGGTAATTGGTAATATCGTACGAGGCGCCGGCGTAACCGCTTTTATTGTTGCCGAGGTAGAACCCATTGATCCAGCAGGTGGCGTCGCGGTAGATGCCATCGAACTGAATCTGAAAGCGTTGGCCTGAGTCGCCTTTGGCTATGATGAATTTTTTCCTGTACCAGCCGATGCTCGTTTCAGGATAAGCACCCCCAACGGGTTTATATCCATGCGACTGCTCGTCGAAATTCTTTGAATAGACAAACGGCAGTTCAACGGCCCAGTCGTGCGGCAATGAAAGCGGCCTCCAGTTGCTGTCGTTGAACTTTGGGTCGATGGCAGTTGTTTGGGCGGAACCCGTTTTGGCAAAGATGGTCGCTAAGCTGTAATTGAAATCTTTTACCGGGTCATTGGCATGTCCAAAAGCAAACTTCCAGTCGCTGTCGAGACTTATTCGTTTGCGCTGGGCAAATGAAATGCTGCTGAAGAAAAGGAAGGCCAGAAAAAAATAATATCTCATCCTGGTATCGGTTGATTTGTCATCTTCCGGCTTGACCGGAATTTTCAGATCAGTTGAACGCATTCAATGCGATGGTTGGTTTACCTCCATTATCGAATGCGCCGAGCGTATATCCCTGCCAGTTATTATAAGCTTCCGGTTCCCAATAAAAAACACCAACGCCTTTATTATTGCTTACTGATCTTACTTTGGAAAGGATATCGGTAATGAACGCATTACAGGCTGCCGCCTGGTCCCAGCTCATACCCACTTCACAAACCATTATTTCCGATCCGTATCGGGCAACCATATCATTCATGTTTGCCAGGCACTGGGTTGTAAGTGCCGACCAGTTAGCGGCAGTTGGATACAACGACATGCCGATCACATCCCATTGCGCCCCATTGGCTTTAAGCCCGTCGAGATTCCACCGGAACAATGCGTTGTCATACCCGTTGGAAAGATGCACCATAACTTTTGACGATGGACTTACTGCTTTTACGGCATTGTATCCGGCGATGAAGAATTTTGCATAATTGCTCATGTTGGATGACGCTTTGCCATCAGGCCAAAGCATGCCATCATTTGTTTCGTTGCCCACCTGTACCCATTCGGGGGTGACACCATTTGTTTTTAATTCATTCATTACGCTCAGTGTATGGTTGTAAACCGATGCTTGCAATGTGGCTGGATCCTGCGCAGCCCAGGCAACTGGTTTTGTTTGCTGGCCGGGGTCGGCCCAGGTATCGCTGTAATGAAAATCGATCATGAGCTTCATGCCGAGGCTTTTGGCACGGATGGCTTTGGAGACCACGTCGGTGGTATTGTTCCAGCCGCCTGCCGGGTTTACCCATACACGGAGCCGGATGGAGTTCAAGCCAATGGATTTCAGCAGTTGCATACATTCTGTTTGTGTGCCATTACTGCTATAGAATTTTATCCCCGAACTTTCCATCTGAGTAAGCCAACTTACATCGGCACCTTTGGCTATAGCCGGAAGAAACACTGGTGGAGTGACCGTATCCGAAACCGATTTTTGACAGGCGGCTCCTGAAAGGATCAATACAAGTAAACAAGCGGTAAGACATATTTTCATTGAATTCCACACATTGGTAACCAGTATAAATGCAGGCAGAAAACCTGGAGGTACTGCTGTTTAAACTTAAACATTAATCGTTCCCCGGCAAAATAATAATTACTGTTTTACCGTCCGGACCTATGGAAAATAGCTCTAATCTTTCACCTTTTCCCATCGTTTTGCGATATTCCTTATCTTCACCCGATTTTTAAAACCAACACTTGAAATTTACAGAATTTGGTTTCGACCAACGATTAATGGAGGGCATTGATGCTTCCGGCTATGAAGACGCAACCCCGGTTCAGGAGCAGGTGATCCCCCTGGTAATGCAAGGGAAGGACATCATCGCTTCGGCACAGACAGGAACCGGAAAAACAGCCGCTTTTTTGCTGCCCCTTATCAGTAAGATCATCAGCACACCGCATGAGGACCATACCAATAATGCACTTGTGATCGTACCCACCCGTGAGCTGGCTATCCAGATAGCCCAGCATATGGAAGGTCTTTCGTATTTTACTTCCGTCAGCTCCATCGCTGTATACGGCGGGGGAGATGGAAATGCATTCATCCAGGAGAAAAAAGCGTTGAGCCAGGGAGCTGATGTGGTGATCTGTACACCCGGTAAGATGATGGCTCATATAAAAATGGGCTATGTAAAACTCGGCGGACTTAAATACCTGGTCCTTGATGAGGCAGACCGTATGCTGGATATGGGATTCTATGATGACATCATGTTCATCATCAAACACCTCCCTCCCAAGAGGCAGAATCTCCTGTTTTCGGCGACGATGCCTCCCAAAATAAGAGAACTCGCCCGGAACATACTTCATCAACCCGCCGAGGTGAATATATCCATCAGCAAACCCAATGAACGGATCAAACAAGAAGCTTTTGTTGTCTACGATGCACAGAAGATACCTCTTGTGAAGCATTTGCTCAAGGAACATAATTTCAAATCGGTCCTCATTTTTTGCAGCAGCAAACAAAGTGTGAAGCAACTCACCCGTGACCTAAAACGGGCAAAGTTGGCAGCTGATGAGATACACAGCGATCTTGAGCAGGCACAAAGGGAAGAAGTGCTGATGCGGTTTAAAAGCAGGAGGTTGCCCATATTGGTGGCCACCGATATCCTGAGCAGGGGTATCGATATCGATAATATTGAGCTGGTCATTAACTATGATGTACCGCACGACGGGGAGGATTATGTGCATCGCATCGGCCGTACAGCAAGGGCCGAGGCAGATGGAACGGCCTATACATTCATCAGCCAGAGGGAACAAAGGAAATTCCAGGCCATCGAAAAACTGATCGGTAACCCGGTATCCAAGACAAAGGTCCCTTCAGAACTGGGTGAAACACCTGCTTACAACACGTCATCGTCAAGGCCGCAGCATAAAAAACACCGTTTCAACAAACCGGGACGTCGTCCTAACAAGGCCAAATAAACAATTATCCTTCGGTTATTCCGTGGCATCCGGCTGCCTCCCTATTGTATATTTGTAAAAAAGGGTTTATCAGCCAGGTTGTCTCCATATTGAATAGTCCCATCGAATACCTGCAGGGTGTAACGGCGCTTCGGGCCGACCTGCTCAAGAAGGAACTTGGGATCTTTACATTCAAAGACCTCTTGCAGCATTATCCATTACGTCACCTTGATAAGACGAAGTTGGATAAGATCGGTTCGCTTACCCCCGCTAGTGAATATGCACAGGTTACGGGTAAGGTTACCGATATCAATATCATTGGTGAGAAGAGAAGTAAACGGCTTGTTGTTACCCTTGAAGACGATACAGGTGAAATGGAACTGGTTTGGTTCCAGGGAATAAACTGGATACAAAAGGCCATTTTCCCCAACCAGCAATACCTGGTCTTCGGAAAACTGGGTTTTTATATGGGTAAGCCGCAAATAGCACACCCTGAGATCGAAACATGCATGCCACAAAAGATGGACGGCAAACCGAACCTGGAGCCGGTTTATCCGTCCACCGAAAAATTAAAAGCAAGGGGGTTGAACGGGAGGATGCTTGGCAAACTGACGGGAGCTTTATTGCAGGTGCTGGCCGAGAAGGATATACCCGAAAATCTTCCCGTGCCCTTACTAACGAAATATAAATTCATAAGCCGGTACAACGCTTTTCGCCAGATTCATTTTCCTGCTTCGGACAAACATTATCATCACGCCGTGCGCCGGCTGAAATTCGAAGAACTTTTCTTTGCCCAGTTGAGGTTGGGTCAGATCCGTTCTTCCCGGCACCGGTTCAGCAAGGGTTTGGTGTTTGAGCAGGTGGGGGAATTGTTCAATTCATTTTACAACAATTACCTGCCATTCGAATTGACCAATGCACAAAAAAGAGTGATGAAGGAAGTCAGGAAGGACACAGGCAGCGGCAAACAAATGAACCGGCTCTTACAGGGGGATGTGGGCAGCGGGAAGACGATCGTGGCATTAATGTTGATGCTTATTGCAGCCGATAATGGGTTCCAGAGTGTCATGATGGCACCCACCGAGATCCTGGCACAGCAGCATTTTAACAGCATTTGTTCGGTTCTGAAAGATATGCCTGTTTGTGTAAAACTGCTTACTGGCTCATCCAAAGGAAAGGAGCGAAAAGAGATTCTTAAACTTTGTGAGGAAGGATCGCTGCAGATACTGATCGGTACACACGCAGTGATCGAAGACAACGTAATGTTCAGGAACCTTGGTTTTGCCGTGATCGACGAGCAGCACAAATTCGGAGTGGCTCAACGGGCCCAACTGTGGAAAAAGAATACGATTCCGCCACATATATTGGTGATGACGGCTACGCCAATACCCCGGACGCTGGCACTTACCGCATATGGCGACCTGGACTACAGTATCCTTGATGAGCTGCCGCCGGGAAGGCAACCGGTAATTACCATGCATCGTTCGGAAAAAACAAGGCCACAGGTGATGGATTTTGTGAAAGACGAAATAAAAAAAGGGAGGCAGGCATATATTGTTTACCCGTTGATAGAAGAAAGCAGTAAAGTAGATTACGAGAACCTGATGAAAGGATATGAGGAAGTAAAATCTTTTTTCCCTGAACCGAAATACTGGATCAGTATGGTACATGGCAGGCAGGATGCAGTGCAGAAGGAAACCAATATGCAACGTTTTGTAAAAGGAGACACGCAGATCATGGTGAGCACCACGGTGATCGAAGTAGGAGTGAACGTTCCGAATGCGAGTGTGATGGTGATCGAAAGTGCTGAAAAATTCGGTTTGTCTCAATTGCATCAATTGCGGGGCCGGGTAGGAAGGGGGGCAGAAAAGAGTTTTTGCATATTATTAACGGGGCCAAAAGTATCAAACGATGCGAGGGAACGATTAAAGATAATGACAGCAACCAATGATGGTTTTAAGATCGCTGAGAAAGACCTGGAGATAAGGGGCCCTGGTGATATAGAAGGGACCAGGCAAAGCGGAATTTTAAACTTCAGGCTGGCAAGCATAGTCCATGATAAACCTATGCTGGAGGCTTCCCGGGAGGCGGTGGAGGAGTTGTTAGAAACCGATCCAGATATGACCGAAGGCGTTAATATACCTGTTAAAACTTATCTCCAGGAGCAAAAAGGGAAAACAGCCTGGAGCAAAATCTCGTAGATTAGAACCAAATTAAGCAGCAAACAAAACCCTCCTTTTTTTGGTTATATTTTAGTACATTGTAAAAAAAGAATCACTTGAAGAGCCTGAGAAAAATAGCGTATCCTGCCTTTCTGTTTATCCCTGTTTTATTGACCTTTAAAACGACCTCTGCCCAGATCGAATTTGTTCAGAATAAAGGCCAGTGGGATAGCCGGGTAAACTACCGGGGCGATTTTTCAACCGGCTCCTTCTACCTCGAGAACCAGGGCTTTACTGTGCATTTATATAATGTAGATGACCTGATAAATATATCCGATCAGATGCATGGCCACAACCCTAATCCTGCAAGCCTCGGTCAGCCTTTAATCCTGCGTTCACATGCGTACAAAGTAAGGTTTCTTGGCACCAGTTCTTTTGCTTCTCAACAACAAATAGAGCCTGACAAGATACTACCTTACCAGAATAATTATTTCATCGGCAATGACCAGAGTAAATGGGCGTCGGGTTGCCAGTTGGCCCAGGCAATAACTTATAAGAACGTATACCCGAACATTGATGTACGTTATTATAGTGATGAGGCAAGGCTCAAATATGACATCATTGTACATCCCGGTGGAAACGTGAACGCGATTGCCATGCAATACACGGGAGCCGATAAGTTACAGGTAAAGAATAAAGAACTGGTGATCGGCACATCGGTTGGTGAAATAAAAGAACTCTATCCATACAGTTACCAGATCCGGCAGGATGGACAAAAACAGACCGTTGACTGCAAGTACGTCGTGAAGGATAATATCGTCCGCTTCCGGCTAGATGAATATGACCGGAAAGAAACGATCGTGATCGATCCGTCACTGATTTTTTCAACTTTTACAGGCAGCAGGGCCGATAATTGGGGATATACGGCCACACCAGGTCCCGATGGGTCCTTTTATGCCGGGGGTATTGCCTTTTCAGGCGGCTACCCTGTTTCGCCCGGGGCCATACAGGTAACGTATGGCGGTGGCGTCAATGAAGATGGTAATGGACCTTACGATATGGCGATCTTTAAATTCTCATCCAATGGGTCCAATCGTGTTTTCGCCACTTACCTTGGAGGTGGCGGTAATGAATCTCCACATAGCATGATGTGCGATGCCCAGGGGAACGTTGTGATCGCCGGCCGCAGTTCATCATTTAATTACCCGGGAACACCTGTTCGTACTACTTCCGATTATGATATTGTTATTACCAAACTCAGTGCTAATGGAACAGCAATGCTGGGATCTACCCGTATCGGTGGAACGGCAAACGACGGAGTGAACATCAGGGGTAAATACATAGCACCCGACGGGGCAGATGCGACCCGCCGCAATTATGGTGACGATGCACGCAGCGAAGTGATCCTTGACCAGGCCGGGAATGTTTACCTTGCTTCCTGTACCCAATCAACCAATTTCCCGGTAACACCAGGTGCTATTCAGTCAACTTTTGGCAGCGGGAACGGAGGCGCCAACTTTTTACCGCAGGATGGCGTCATACTTAAATACTCACCAAACCTTTCCACGCTTTTATTCAGTACTTTCTTTGGCGGTAGTGGCGATGATGCCTGCTTCGTTCTTTCGCAGGATCCTATTTCTGGAGACATCTTTGTGGGCGGGGCAACGAACAGTCCGAATCTTCCGGGCGATAAAACCGGTGTCATACAGGCAACTAACCTGGGGGGCGTGGATGGATTCCTTACAAGGATAAAGAATGATGGCTCGGCCATTGTAAAGACCACCTTCCTTGGAACGCCTGGCTCGGACATGGTTTACGGCGTTCAGTTCGATAAAAAGGGGTTTCCCTATATCATGGGTACTACCACTGGTAACTGGACCGTAGTTAACGCCACATTCAGCAACCCGGGAAGTAAACAATTCATCAGTAAACTTCAGCCCGATTTGTCTGGGTATGTATATTCTACTGTTTTCGGAACCAACTCTTCCGTGCCTAACCTTTCCCCGGTAGCCTTCCTCGTAGACCGCTGTGAGAATGTGTATGTTTCAGGCTGGGGCGGGGGCCTCAATAACCTGAAAGGCTATCCATCGGCCGGGACGAGCGGACTTCCGGAGGTTAATGCCTTGACAGGTATCCCGGCACCGGATGGGGCCGATTTTTATTTTTTCGTCTTGGAAAAAAATGCACAGAGCCAATTATTCGGTACTCACTTTGGGCAAAATGGTGCTACGGGTGATCACGTGGATGGTGGTACAAGCCGGTTCGATGCAAATGGGTTCATTTACCAGGGTATCTGCGGTTGCGGAGCAGGTGGAAGGTTATTCCCAACAACAAACGGAGCCTGGTCAAAGACCAATAATGCACTTGGCTGCAACCAGGCGGCTGTAAAAATAGAAATGAATTTTTCCGGCGTGGGAGCCAGCGTGAAAGCAACGATCGCTGGTGTTGTAGACACCATTGGTTGTGTACCACTTACCATTAAATTCACCGATACACTGGCAAAGGGTAAAATGTACATCTGGCATTATGGAGATGGAACGGTAAAACCAGATACCACGTATGCACCAAATAATACAGTATCCCATACTTATAATACTGTGGGCACGTTCCGGTTAATGTTGGTGGCCATCGATTCAAATACCTGCAATATTTCCGATACGGCATTTGTAAATGTTAAAGTGGGTAATAATGTTGTTGATGCTGATTTCAATTTTGCAAAGCTGGATTCGTGCAATAGTCTTCGTTACCAGTTCACAAACCTTACCACGGCTGTATTGCCCAATTATACCAACCAGACATTCCTCTGGGATTTTGGAGATGGTTCGCCTAAGATCCGGAGCGGCTTTGCACCGGTGATACACACTTTCCCATCGACGGGTACCTACATCGTTACCCTCATCGTGGATGATACCACTTTCTGTAATGCCCCGGATACGGCTAAAAAAACGGTCCGCATCAGTCCCAATGTGAAAGCCATTTTCAGCACGCCAAGCCGTGGCTGTGTTCCTTATACAGCAGAGTTTAAGAATTTGTCACAAGGGGGTACCGACTGGATCTGGGAATTCGGTGATGGTGGTACTTCCACTGATGCCGAGCCCACACATACGTATACCAACGTAGGTACCTACAATGTGCGCCTGATTGCTATTGATACAAGTACGTGTAACAAGAGGGACACATCCGCTTACTTCGCAATAACAGTTTTCCCGATCCCAACAGCCAATTTCACCTGGACACCAAACCCGCCAATTGAAAACACGATCACGCGGTTCACAAACCTGTCGGCCGGTGCGGTTAGGTATTTCTGGGACTTTGGGGATGGAGAAAATTCAACGCTTGCCAACCCAACGCATTTGTTTAACGCTACGGGTGTGTACAAAACAACGCTCTATGCATTCAATTCGGCCGATTGTGTGGACAGCATAACACTGGATGTTCCGATATTAATCAGGCCTTTGCTGGATGTGCCAAACGCATTCACACCTGGGAAATTCGGAACAAACAGTATCATTAAAGTGGCCGGTTTTGGTATCGGTAAAATGAGCTGGAAAATATATAACCGCTGGGGACAGGTTGTATTCTCCACCGGGAACAGGAGTGAGGGGTGGGATGGAACATTTAAAGGACAAATGCAGCCGATGGATGTATATAGCTATACATTGGATGTTGAATTCACCGATGGAACCAAATTGCGTAAAACAGGTGACATCACCTTGCTGAGATAACCCGAATGATAATGAAAGAACGGATGATCATGAAAAGATTGTTAACCCTATTGCTGATGCTCGCCGCCGGCTTTATTTCAAAAGCACAGGACCTGCATTTTTCGCAATTCTTCAATAGTCCCCTTACTACCAATCCGGCTAATACCGGCTTCATACCTGATGCCGATTACCGCATCGGCGCCCTGTACCGCAATCAATGGAGTTCTATCATGGCTCAACCCTACAAAACGGTCAGCGCCTTTGCAGATCTTCAACTGATGAGAGATAGGCTGGAGAACGGCTGGCTGGGAATCGGCGCTGTGATATTGAATGACCAGGCTGGGTCGGGCAGTTTAAGAAGCACAAAGATATATGGATCGATTGCCTACCACCAGATGTTAGGGTTGAGCAGCCTGGTATCGGCTGGATTTAATATGGGTTGGGCAAATAAAAGCATTGATCAGACAAAGTTGAAATTCCCGGACCAGTTCGATGGTAAGTTCTTCGACAATACACTGCCTACCACAGTCGTACTCACAAATAACAATGTAAGCTATTTTGATATGCAGGCGGGGATGAATTATGCTTACTTCCCCCAGGAAAATGTGTATTTCAATGCCGGTTATTCCATCATGCATGTGAACCGCCCCAAGGAGACCTTTTTCAGTGATAATACAAACAACGGGCGTATACCCATGCGGCATAGTGCATTTGTAAACGGCATCTTCAAACTTAACGACCGGGTACTGGTGAACCCTAATGCCTATTTCTCAATGCAGGCAAGGGCAACCGAACTTGTGTTCGGCCTCAATGGTAACTATGGGCTTAGTGAATATGGAGAGAAACAATTGCTGGCCGGCGTATATTACCGGCTTGGCGATGCGGTTATTCCGATGGTGGGTTTTCAATTGAACAACCTTCAGTTCATGTTCAGTTATGATGCGACTTTGTCGACCTTAAGTAAATTCAATAATTACCGGGGAGCACTCGAATTCAGCCTGATCAAAAAAGGTTTCTACCCGGATAATGTGGACAGGAAATCACTTTGCCCGACGATCTATTAAACTCTTAGGCAGCATAAAAAAACATCCGCTTTTGCGGATGTTTTTTTATGATTTGGATACTATTCTTTTTCGATGGTGATCTTAAAATCATCTTTGTTGAAATACTTCCGGTACTTGTCCGTCACTTCCTTTGGTTGCTTCTTCCCGTCGATGTAAAGGTCCTTATTCCTGTATTCAAGCGTGAACCCTTCCTTGCTGTTGACCAGTCCGTCCTTTTCCATTTCTGTGATCATCGTTTTCATCTCTTTCAATTCCTCCTTAGCTTTTTTAATGCCTTCCCTGGCTTCATCCATGATCTTATCCATGTCTATCTTTTTTAACTCCTCCCGGCTTTTGTCCATTTCTTTCTTTGCCTCGTCCATTTCCTTCCTGATTGCTTCTTTGTCTATCTTCCTTATCTCTTCTTTTGCCTTTTCAAGTTCTTTTTTTGCTTCTTTCATAGCTTTACCGATCTCTTCACTCTTCAGGTCCAGGTCAATGTCCTTGAGTGATTCGCTGACGCTCGCCAGGGTTTTTTCAAGGTCGATGTCTTTCAGGGAGCGTTCAACGTCCTTTAAAATCTTATCCGCATCGATACTCTTTAAAGAGGCTTCAATGTCCTTCTGAATTTTTGAAAGGTCAATTTTCTTTAATTCCTCGCCGACCTGTAACAGGGAACGGTCCAACTCATCCTGGATCTTGTCAAGATCCTTCATTTTGATCGATCCATTGTATTTTTTGTCGGGAATGGTGTCACCACATGGTGACCGCAGTTCGTTACTGTCAGGCACGGCAAAGCGGTTGTTGCCAAAAGGCGAATCCTGGAAGGACATGGTTATGCCACCAACCAGTAGCAGGGCCAGTGTAGTGCCCAGCACTTTTTTGTTCTTTAAAATAAATTGTTTCATGGCTTTGATTTTAGTTATAAAGGAATAATACGAATAACTTCGTAACAAATATATATTTCCTGTATGAACCGGGAAAGGCCGTTAATGAATTTTAACAATTCCGCAGGAACAGGGTCATTCTGTTGCCATTTCACCAACTCGTCATTTTATACGATTTTTACACAAATAATGTTACATGTTAAAGGGAGGAGTAATGCCGGATAAATCAGCACTTCATATTGATGCATTCAGAAAGATAGTAGGAGATGGTTTTGTATTTACCGATGAAGAGAGCCTTAATAATTACGCCCACGACGAAACTGAAAACCTTCATTTTTTACCTGCTGTAGTGATCAAGCCTAGGACTGTCCAGGAAATAAGCGCTGTCATGCGCATCTGTAACGAACATAAGATACCGGTAACGCCCCGTGGGGCAGGCACCGGCTTAAGTGGCGGGGCATTACCACATCTTGGCGGTGTATTGCTTTCGATGGAACGCATGAATACGATCCTTGAGATCGATGAACGCAACCTGCAGGTAACGACCGAGCCCGGAGTGATAACTGAAGTATTACAGAATGCGGTTAAAGAAAAAGGGTTGTTCTATCCGCCTGATCCGAGCAGCCGCGGCAGTTGTTTCATTGGCGGGAACATCGCTGAAAACAGCGGAGGCCCCAAAGCAGTTAAATATGGGGTTGTGAAGGATTACGTGTTGAACCTGGAGATGGTACTTCCCAATGGCGATATCATTTGGACCGGTGCGAATGTGTTAAAAAACTCAACGGGCTATAATTTAACACAATTGGTAGTAGGGAGTGAAGGAACTTTAGGTATCGTAGCTAAAATCGTACTTAAGCTGCTGCCCTTTCCAAAATACGATCTGCTGATGCTGGTACCGTTTAATTCGTTGGAGAAGGCGGGGGAAGCGGTGAGTGCGATTTTCAGGGCCGGGTTTACACCCAGTGCAATGGAACTCGTAGAAATAAATGCGCTGAAGATCGTAAGCAGATTTGTAGATAGTACCGTAGTGCCTGTGACGGATGAGATGGAAGCTCACCTGATCATTGAAGTGGATGGCAATCATATGGAAACATTGATGAGCGAAATGGAAGCGATCGCTGAATTACTTGCAAGATACGATTGCGGCGATGTATTCTTCGCCGATGATGCCCAGCAAAAGGCTGAGCTCTGGAAGCTTCGGCGCAGGGTGGCTGAAGCCGTTAAGATAAACGGGTATACGATCGAGGAGGATACGGTGGTGCCAAGGGCTGAACTGCCTGCACTGATACGCGGGGTCAAGGAATTGGGAAAGAAGTACGATTTTGAAGTGGTTTGTTATGGCCATGCCGGCGATGGCAACCTTCATATACGCATCAAAAAACCAGGCAGTATTTACAGCTTGAATAACCCGGATGTGATACCGGCTCTCAAAGCATTGTTTGAGCTGGTGAAAAGCCTTGGAGGTACCATCAGCGGCGAACACGGGATTGGCCTGGTTCAGAAGGAATACATGGATATTGTTTTCACGGATGCGAACATGCAATTGATGAAGGGGATCAAAAAAACATTCGACCCGAATAACATTTTGAACAGTGGTAAGATATTTGACCTGGATTAAAACTGGTCCATCGAAGCCAATCAAACCGCCTGCAACGAAAAATAAAAAACCGCAAATGAAAAAACTATTTATCGCAACACTGTTATTACTGGGGGCATGCCCGTCATTTGCCCAGGATGAGACCGAGGAAAGAAGGGGTGGTTTTAAAAAGGACCATCTTTTTACGGGCGGCGGGCTCACCCTTTCCTTTTCAAATTATACAACCGTGTTGGGCGCCAGCCCGGTATTCGGCTACAGCATTAACAAATGGCTGGATGCAGGCATCGTGTTCAACTTCAACTATGCATCCGACCGGCATGTTACATACTATGATCCAGTTACCAGGCTATATTATTTCAGCGATGATAAATTAAGACAAACCGTTTTTGGGCCCGGCGCTTTTGTAAGGGTTTATCCTTTGAAATTCCTGTTCATCCAGGCACAGGGCGAACAGAATTTCATCACACAGAAGTTCATATACGATAACGGGGCACCCTCCGAAAAGATCAGTGTATCTGCTCCCAGTCTTTTAGTGGGGGTGGGATATGCCAGCGGGCGGGAAGGAATAGGAGACCTGTATTATTATATCTCGATCATGGTTGATGTTGCCCGTAACAGGAATTCACCTTACGTGGAACAAACTGCCAGCGGTAATATCAATCCCTTGCCGATCTTCCGGGCAGGTTTACAGATACCTCTATTCCAGGGCAGGAGGAACCGTTGGTAGGGTCAGTCAACATGTACAGATAATTCATCCACGGAGCCGATCACCACAAGCCTGTCTTCAATCCTGTCGTAGAGAAATCCTTCCTTTTGCATTGACCGTGCCAGTAAAAGCAGGTGGTCGTAAAACCCTGCTGTATTGAGGATGAATATCTTTTTGTCATGGATGCTCAGCTGGTTCCAGGTAACCATTTCAAAGAATTCATCCATGGTGCCGAAACCACCGGGTAAGATAATGGCTGCATCGCATTTCTCGTACAGCATTTTTTTACGGATGTGCATGTTCTCAACCACGATGAGTTCCGTGATCCCTTCGTGGTGTACCTCACGGTCTTTCAAAATAGATGGGATGATACCAACGACCTTACCATCTTTTTCCAATACCGCATTCGAAACAGCCCCCATTATCCCTTTATTACCCCCTCCGTAAATGAGGGTAATGTTTTTATGTGCGAGCAGATGCCCCAGTGCTTTTGCCTGTTCTTCGAACAGGGGATTCCTACCAGATTTTGATCCACAGAAAACGGCCAATGCATTTACCTTCATAAAACTTTGTAGCTATTTAAGCAAAGACACGATTTTTTCTCTAAATTGAATTTTATTTTTAAGTAAACGGTTGTTTATGTCACCCATCCTGTTATTCTCTTTTGTGATCGGCTATTTTGCCCTTTTGCTTGGCGTGGCATATGTTACTTCCCGCAATTCCAACAACGAATCGTTCTTCATCGGTAACCGGAGCAGCAACTGGATGCTGGTTGCATTTGGAATGATCGGTACTTCTTTGAGCGGTGTGACTTTTGTAAGTGTGCCGGGAGGGGTGGGCAGCGGTAATTTCTTTTATTTCCAGGTTGTGCTGGGTTACCTCATCGGTTATATGGTCATCGCTTTTGTGTTGATACCACTCTATTACAGGATGAACCTGACTTCCATTTATACTTACCTCGAAAAACGGTTTGGCATCAATGCACATAAGGCAGGGGCTTTTTTCTTTATCTTATCGAGGGTGGTAGGTGCAACCGCCCGCTTGTACCTGGTAATAAGCATCCTGCAGATATTCATCTTTGATAAACTCAAGATCCCTTTTGAATTAACCGCCCTGGTGATCCTGGTCCTGATCCTGTTATATACATTTGAAGGAGGCGTTAAAACGATCATTTATACCGATACCCTGCAAACAACAGGGATGTTGCTGGGGCTTGTGGTTTGCATCATTGTCATCATACGGGCCATGGGACTGGATTTCGGAAGTACCCTGTCGCTGCTCAATGAGAAAGGCTACACCCGGATATTCAACACCGATATCAAAGCTGGTTCTTTCTTTTTGAAGCATATCCTGGGTGGCATGTTCATTGCCATTGCCATGACGGGCCTCGACCAGGAGATGATGCAGAAGAACATCAGCGTGAAAACGATCAGGGATTCCCAGAAGAATATCATGTCTTTTACTGCCGTGTTGATGGTGGTGAATTTCCTTTTCCTTTTTTTAGGAGGTATCCTTTACTTGTACGCCAATGCCAATAATATCAAAGTGCCACCCGATGACCTGTTCCCGACCATCGCACTCAGTGACGCATTCAGCGGCTCGATCGGGATCATTTTCATCATCGCATTGATATCGGCCTTGTTCCCCAGCGTAGACGGGGCTATTACCTCGCTTACTTCCTGCTTTTGCATCGATATCCTGGGTATCAATAAAAAGGAAGGAACTGAAAAAGAAAAAAAGCGTGCGAGGTTAAAAGTGCATTTCAGTTTTGCAGCAGTATTCTTCATCATGGTGCTGATCTTTAAAGCGATCAATGATAAACTCATCATCGACTTCATACTGAAATTCGCCGGCGTAACCTATGGCCCGTTGCTTGGATTATTCTCTTTCGGTATCCTGACCAGAAGGCAACTGAATGATAAACTGATCTGGACGGTTTGCATCATCGCCCCCCTGCTTGCTTTGGGCCTCGATATGCTGAGCAGCCCGGAATGGTACGAGAAGAAACTGCACCTGTCACTGGGGCTCAATTCCATTTCACAGAGTATTTTCAATGGGTATAAGATCGGCAATGAGCTGATCCTGATTAATGGCGCTTTCACCTTCCTCGGCCTCTGGTCAATTTCAAAAAAAGGGGACCCCAGAGCGGATATTTCTCAGTAACTTGCTTTCGTTAGTAAGTGCCATTCTACGCTTGTGTGAGCGGAGGGTGGTATTTTTTTTACGACTAAACCGTATAAATGGAACTGGTAAATACCAAAGTGGAGGAATATGCAAAGCAGTATACAACCGGGCTGGATGCGATACTGAATGCCATTGAAAAGCATACTAATGCAAACCACCCGCATGCACAGATGCTGAGCGGGCATGTGCAGGGAAAAGTGCTCGAGATGATCAGCCGTATGATAAAACCAGAGCGGGTTTTGGAGATCGGGACTTTTACTGGTTTCAGCGCTTTGTGTTTGGCAAAGGGTTTGCAGCCGGGGGGATGCCTGCATACGATCGAACTGAGAAAAGAGGATGCAGAAACGGCTGCCGGCTATTTTCAGCAGGCAGGCATGGAGAAAAGAATAAAACTGTACCTGGGGGATGCGCTCGGGATCATACCCACCCTGAATGAAAGCTGGGATCTTGTGTTCATCGATGCAGATAAAGTGAATTACATTAATTATTACGAGTTAACTTTGCCGAGTGTTAAAAAAGGAGGATGGATTCTGGCCGATAATGTCCTTTTTCATGGTGAAGTACTGGAAGATGCACTGAAAGGTAAGAACGCAAAGGCCATCGACGCCTTTAATCGTCATGTAGCCAAAGACCCCCGGGTACAACATGTATTACTTACTGTCAGGGATGGCCTTTTGCTGATGCAAAAACAATAGAATGTACAGGTTATTTATAACGATATTATTGGCTTCGGCCTTTTCGGGCACAGCCGCCCAGGAAAGGACCACGATCGAGGAATACGTGAATCAATTCCGGGAGATCGCCATGAGTGAGATGAAACGTTCGGGCGTTCCGGCTGCTATCACACTGGCCCAGGGTATCCTCGAATCGGAGAACGGGAACAGTGAACTGGTTAAAAAATCGAATAACCATTTCGGGATAAAATGTAAGAGTACCTGGGCGGGCGACACCGTGAACCACGATGATGACGCCGAAGGGGAATGTTTCAGGGCCTATACCAGTGCTGAAGACAGTTACCGAGACCATAGCAATTTCCTGAAAGGGAATCAACGTTATGCATTCCTTTTCAACCTCGACCCCACCGATTATAAAGCATGGGCCAAAGGGTTGAAGAAAGCGGGGTATGCCACCAATCCCCGCTACCCCGAATTACTTGTCAAATACATTGAGCAATACAATCTCCAGCAATACTCACTCACGGTTTTGAATAAAGAGCCCGTTTCGGATCTTGCCCAGGCTATAGTGGAGGAGAAAGGGAATGTTCCTTTGCAGGAAACCGAAGCAGGCAAAACGCCCGGTAATGAATCCGGCGCTGTATCAGCAATGCCAACCGATCCCGACCGGGTTTTGACAATCAATAAAATCAAGTGTGTTTATGCGGGTAAAGGAACGTCGTTACTGGCCCTGGCCACCCGTCATAACGTGAACCTGAACAGGCTGATGGAATTCAACGACCTGTCTGAAGAAGGGATGCTGAAGAAAGATCAGTATATTTTTCTGCAAAAGAAAGCGAAGGCCGGTGAAAAAGAGTATTATATTGTACAACCAGGGGAGTCGTTGCATGATGTGTCTCAAAAGAATGGCATCCAGCTTCAATGGCTGCGGGAATACAACGACCTGCAGAAGATTGATGCCATGCCAGCGGATACAAAAGTGTATCTTCAACCGGGCTTGATTAAGGGAAATGCCAAAGAATCGAGGATCAGGATGCACACGGTTGAACCCAAAGAAGGGTTGTATGCAATAGCCCGGAAGTACAATGTGACGGTACAGCAGTTGAAAGAGTGGAATAAACTTGAGAATAACCACCTCAAGGTTGGACAGGAGATCATAGTAGCAAAGTAATTCATCATAGCCCTGGATGGGCTCAAAACTTTAACCCTCATGGTGATCCAGGTTTTGGATAAGAAATTTCAGCCCTATATCAAGGCTGAACAGATACAGGAACAAATTGCCCGCTTAGGTGCCGAGATCAATGCAGAATACCAGGGTAAGGACCCGTTGTTCATAGCCATACTCAACGGCTCTTTTATGTTTGCCTCCGACCTGTTTAAGGAATTAACGGTGGATGCGGAGATATGTTTCATTAAACTGGCTTCTTACAAGGGCACTAAATCAACGGGTAATGTGGTCACATCCATAGGGCTCGATGAGTCGCTGAAAGGAAGGCATGTAATCATTGTGGAGGATATCGTGGATACGGGGAAGACCTTGTATGAATTCTTGCCGCAGCTTACTAACCAGCAGCCGGCCAGTTTAAAGATAGCTGCGTTGCTGCATAAGCCGGAAGCATTGAATTTCCCTCTAAAGATCGATTATCTTGGATTCACTGTTCCTAACAAATTCCTGCTGGGTTACGGACTGGATTACGACGGGCATGGCCGTAACCTGAAGGAGATCTACCAGCTGGTAGGAGAGTAGCCGGGCAACATAACCGGTAGAAAAGTTATCTTAAAAGGGGAAAACGATTTTTTAAATAGCCTGCTATTGAAAACACTGTTTGCCTATATCCCATTTCTTTTTTCAGGGCTTTGCTCTCACGCTCAATATTATCTTCGCGGCGAGGTCAGTGATGAAAAAGGCCAGCCATTACAGAGCGTCAAGATCCTTCTTCATTCGAAAAACCAATTATACTTTACAGGCCCGCAAGGTGGTTTCGGCATTACCACGAACATGCCCTACGATTCACTTACGTTTACCATGGAAGGGTATGAATCAAGGTCCATTAAAGTAAATACCAGCCTCTGGCAGACCATTACGATGAAGGTACTACCCTCTAATGTGAACCGGAATCGCCCCAAACTTATCTCCGTAACCAAGAACCTCAACCAGACATCACGGGTCAAATGGTACATTGACAATGAAACGTATTTCCAGCTTGTTGAGAATGAATATGTGAATGCTGTAAAATACCCCAACACCGGGTTTTCGTTAAATGTGAACAAGGCCTCTTACAGCAATGTCCGGCGCTTTATTAATATGCAAAGCGTGGTGCCACCTGATGCCGTTCGGACGGAAGAAATGGTAAACTACTTCAATCTCCATTACCGGGAGCCGGAAGGCAACGACCTGTTCAAAATGGAATCGCAACTTACTTCCTGCCCATGGGATACAGAAAAAATGCTCCTCATCCTTAATATAAATGCACGGAAGGTTGACTTGAACCGCATTCCACCAAGCAATTTTGTCTTCCTGATCGATGCTTCCGGCAGCATGGACATGCCTAACAGGCTTCCTTTGCTGAAAGCTGCTTTCCAGCTTTTTGTAAAGAACCTGCGTCCCATTGATACGGTTTCAATCGTTACCTATGGAGGCACCGTCGGCATTTGGCTGCAGCCCACAAGCGGGGCTGAAAAGGAAAAGATCATCCGTTCGATCGAAGAGCTTACTGCCATCGGTGATACACCCGGCCAATCAGCGATCATGGCGGCATATACACTGGCCAATAAAACCTTTATTAAAGGGGGAACTAACCGGGTGGTACTGGCCACCGACGGCGATTTTAACGTTGGGGCGGTTTCGGAGAAGGAACTGGAGGAATTGATCACCAAAGAAAGGCAGAGTGGGGTGTACCTGACCTGCCTGGGGGTGGGAATGGGTAATTTTAAGGACTCGAAGCTGGAAACTCTTGCTAAGAAAGGCAATGGCAACTACGCTTACCTGGATGATATCAATGAGGCTGAGAAAGTGCTGGTGAAAGAGCTCACACAAACTTTTTATGCCGTGGCTGATGATGTGTTCATGAACGTGCAATTCAATCCCAACCTGGTCAGGGAATACCGGCTCATTGGTTTTGATAACCGCCGTGATGCCGTTGCAGACAGCACGATTGACCTGGAGGGAGGAGAGTTGGGAAGTGGCAACAGTGTGTTGGCCTATTTTGAGATCGTGCCGGCAACTGAAAGATTGTTTAAAGAGGAAGTATTGCCCCGGGATATAGTGGCTACGCTCAACATGCGTTACAGTCTTTGCAATGATACGGCCCATTTACGTTTTGTAAAGGATTGCCCGGCCAACTACACGGACTTCCGGAACATTGACAAGGAACTTCAGTTTGGAACAGCTGTTGCCATGTTTGGATTAAAAGTAAAGCAATCGAAATACATACGAAGTGCGGAATGGGTGGATATTAAATCCATAGCTGCGGAGTCGTACAATCCAAACAGTTTCCTGCAGGCCGAATTCCTGCAATTGGTCGATAAGGCCGAAGCGATCTATTTTCCAAAAAAGAAAAAGAAGAAATCCAAAACAGGCGATTAGGAGAACATTTCTCTTACTTTGTCGAAGAATGATTTTTCATTCTTTTCGGGCTTAGGCTTGAAGTTTTCAGACGCCTGCATCTTTTCCAGCATCTTCTTTTCCTCATCCGATACATTCTGCGGGGTCCACACGTTCACCTGTATCAGTTGATCCCCTTTTTCATAGCTGTTAACGTTGGGGAAACCCTTCCCTTTTAACCGGAAGATTTTTCCGCTCTGCGTTCCTGCAGGGATCTTGATCTTTGCCCTTCCATCGATGGTGGGCACTTCAACCTGCGTACCGAACACGGCATCGGGGATTGAAATGTGAAGGTCGTAGGCTACATTCAAACCATCGCGGTGCAAATGAGGATGTGCTTCCTCTTCTATCAATACAATAAGGTCGCCGGGGCTGCCCCCTCTTTCTCCGGCATTGCCCCTTCCGCTGAGGCTTAATTGCATACCTTCCTGCACGCCTGCCGGTATGTCTATGGTCACGGTCTCTTCTCCATACAGCCTTCCATCGCCTTTGCAGGCTGTGCACTTATGTGTGACCGTACTTCCTTCACCGTTGCAGGTGGGACAGGTGGTCACCGTCTGCATTTGGCCAAGAAATGTATTCTGGACCCTTCGTACTTGTCCGCTTCCGCCGCAGGTGCCGCATGTTTGAACACTGTTCTTATCTTTTGCCCCGCTTCCGCCGCAGGTATTGCAGGGTACATATTTTTTTACCTTAATGGTCTTCTGTGTGCCTTTTGCGATCTCTTCGTAATTCAGTTTCAGCTTTACCCTGAGATTGCTCCCACGTTGGCCCCTTGACCTTCCCCCGGAACTTCTGCGGCTACTGCCGCCAAAAAAGCTGCCGAACGGATTATCGTCGCCGAATATATCTCCGAACTGGCTGAAGATATCATCCATATTCATACCCCCGCTGTACCCACCGCCGCTTGCACCTCTTCCCGGTCCGAAAGCCTGGTGGCCGAATCGATCGTATTGGGCACGTTTGTCGGCATCGCTTAGCACCTCGTACGCTTCTGCTGCTTCTTTGAATTTCTCTTCTGCTGCTTTATCCCCGGGATTACGGTCAGGATGATATTGCATGGCTACCTTGCGGTATGCTTTTTTGATTTCATCCTGGCTGGCCCCTTTGGCTATTCCCAGAATTTCGTAATAATCTCTCTTGGACATGCTTGCTGTTTAGTTATTTTCCCACCACCACTTTTGCAAAACGGATGATCTTGTCATTGAGGTAATATCCTTTTTCTATCTCATCAACCACCTTGCCCTTTTTGGCCTCTGGTACTTCTATTTCGGTTATTGCTTCATGTTTCTCCACATCGAAGTCGGTATTAATGCTTTCCATCGGCTTCAGACCTTTGGTTTGGAGTTTGTTCCTTAGTTTGTTGAATACCAATTGTACCCCTTCTTTGCTGGCAGCTATGTCTTCACTTTCGGCAAGTTGTTTTTCGGCACGGTCACAATCGTCCAGTACTTCCAATAATGAAGCAATGACATCTTTGCCTGCTGTCTGGATCAGTTCCAGCCTTTCTTTTGCATTACGGCGCTTAAAATTGTCGAACTCGGCAAAAAGGCGCAGGTATTTGTCTTTTTGTTCCTGTAATTCAGCTTGTAACTTTTCAATGGCCTCTTCGTTCCCCGGTTCACTCAGATGGGTATTGCCGGGCACATCGGCGTCAGCATTTATGTCCATTTCCTGGTTTTCGGACGTCAGTATATCTTTTTCTTCCATATACGGGATTTAAAAATTGGTTGCGAAGGTACAACAGTCAAACATTCTGCCAAGGCCTGTATTGCGGTCAAATTGACAAAAAACAGGCTGTTTCAGGCGTTTAAGCATACTCTCTGACAGGGATATTACCTTTGCACCATGAAAGGTATTTACCTGAATAAGAATATCAGCCGACGGGTGGAGCTGGGGCACCCATGGGTATTCGCTAATGAGGTGAACCGTGGAAAGGCAATGGATGCGGCTGCCGAACCAGGCGAGATCGTGAATGTTTTTACCCACGACAAGAAATTCATCGGCAGGGGGTATTTCAACCCTAAATCACAGATCATGGTACGCTTGCTGACGAGAGAAAAAGAGGAGCAGATCAATGAAGAATTCTTTCTGGACCGTATCAGGAGAGCCTGGGAATACCGCCAAAAGATCGGCTATGTGGAGAACTGCCGGCTGGTGTTTGGGGAAGCCGATGACCTGCCTCAACTGATCATTGACAAATTCAATGATTATTTTGTTATTCAAACCCTTGCGTTGGGCATCGATACTTGGAAATCAACCATTGTAAAGGCCATTGAAACGATTTTTAAGCCCAAAGGTATTTATGAGCGGAATGATGTACCCGTCAGGGAATTGGAGGGATTGGAGCAAAAAAAGGGCTTCCTGTCTGGCAAATTTGAAACCGACATCGTCATTAATGAACACGGCATAAAATTCCATGTGGATATTGCCAATGGGCAAAAAACGGGCTTTTTCCTCGACCAGCAGGATAATCGCCAGGCAATCCGCAACATTGTAAAAGGAGCAGATGTTCTGGGCGCTTTCTGTTATACCGGTTCTTTTGAAATAAGTGCAGCCTTTTATGGGGCAAGGTCCGTTTTGGGACTGGATATTTCCCAATCGGCGATTGATATGTGTAATAAGAATGCCGTTTTGAATGGACTTGAATCCGTTTGCCGGTTTGAATGTGTGAATGCCTTTGATGTGTTGAAGGAATGGTCTAAAGAAGGCAGGCAGTGGGATGTGGTAATGCTTGACCCACCTTCCTTTACCAAGAACAGGTTAAGTATTGATAAGGCAGTGGCAGGGTATAAGGAGATCAATTTAAGAGGGATGAAACTGGTTAAGCCAGGGGGCTTTTTGGTCACATCAAGTTGTACAAACCTGGTTCAACCAAAACTCTTCCTCGAAACGATTCAGGCTGCTGCATACGACGCAAAAAGAAAGATCCGGCAGGTGATCTTTAACTCACAGTCGGCTGATCATCCTGTCATACCCGGTCAGGAGAATACACAATACCTCAAATTCCTGATTATTCAGGTTATGTAGCAGAGGAGGGGGTTATTTAACTACCTGGAACTTCCCTGAATCGATGATCTTTCCGTTCTTATCTCTTAGCTGGTAAACATAAATACCGCGATAGAAATCGTCGAGGGGAACGGTAATTTTAGGGAGGACCGTATTTACTTCAGTGATCTTTTTACCCATGAAATTGTATATCAGGAGAGAATACGACTTATCGTAACCATACTGGAAATCAAAATTGATCACCGAGGAGGCTGGGATTGGATACGGTTTTAGCAACTTTGCAGCCGGTTGTTCACCGGTTCCTGAGGGTCTGTTTTGAGCGAAAGAAGTAAAATTTAATCCAATAAGTAAAATTGATATGTAAACAATTTTCTTCAATAAAGTAAAAATAGCAAAATCTTTCAAATAACCAATATTTTCAGATAGGCTAATACTGCCAAGATCTGTTAAAATCAGCTTCTTATATTATAACGAAGAATAATCCAAAATTATTATGTGGCCAGTGATTCCAAAAGCTGATTTATGGCAATAAAATTGGGCACTTCCCCTGCATTTTCGAGTACTTCTGCGTAACGGATGGTACCATTTTTATCGATCACAAAAGCGGAACGTTTACTGACCCCCCTCATATCCAGGATCCATTCCTTGTATAATGTGTTGTACAATGCCGACACCTCTTTATTAAAATCACTCAGGAGGGGAAAATTGTAATGTTGATCTTCCTTATATTTTTTAAGTGTGAATACCGAATCGACCGAAATACCCAATACCTGGGCATGGGTGTTTTCGTAGCGGGCTATATCATCCCGCACAGAACATAGCTCTTTTGTGCATGTACTGGTGAATGCCTGCGGAAAGAATAGTAACAGAACATTCTTTCCCTTAAGTTCAGACAAGGTAATTTTCTTTTTGTCGGTATCAAACAGGGTGAAGTCTGGTGCAGGTGTGCCTGGCTGAAGCATAATGGATGTTTTTTTGCAAATATAATTCTTGTGTAAAACTTGTTAACAGCTATTACATGCTTTTGGTTTAATTAGAGGAAGATATTCATAACCAAAACAATCAACTATGAACAAGTACATCACTGAACTTATCGGAACATTCTTCCTGGTAATGGGAGCAATGCTGGGGGGAGCTGTAGGGGCTTCATTGGCATTGATGGTAATGATCTATGCAGGTGGCCATGTATCGGGCGCCCATTATAACCCGGCCGTTACACTGGCGGTGTGGATGAGGGGAAAAAGCGAAATGAAAGATGCAGTTATGTACTGGGTATTCCAGTTCCTAGGGGCAGTGATCGCAGCCTTGGTAGTTATGTATGTTTTTTCTAATGAGGGAAGCGGAGAATGTAAGGCTACAGAAGGTTGGGGAACAAAAGCGATCCTCGCAGAACTGGTAGGTACCTTTGCACTCGCTTATGTGGTGTTGAACGTGGCTACAGCGAAGGCTACCAACGGAAACAGTTTTTATGGGATAGCAATCGGGGGTACTGTCCTGGCAATGGCAACGGCGGTAGGAAGTTTTTCCGGTGGTGCCTTCAACCCGGCCGTAGCTATCGGGTTATGTGTACAAAAAAGCTTTTGCTGGGACCATGTCTGGGTATATTTCGTCGGGCCACTCGGTGGTGGTGCACTGGCAGCGATTGTATTCAGCTTTATTAACCCTGATGATAAGTAATTAAGGAGTGGATAAACAGAAAGCAAAAACCCTTCTGGAAAGAAGGGTTCTTTGTTATCCAAACAATCCATAAAAACAAAAAATCTTCAGTTTGTTAGCACACGACTTTTGAGATTAGGATTGATGTATCGGGATTGTGATGCCTTGGAATACAGGCTATTTGATCAGTAACGTTCTTAAAGGGAGTGCGAAATCAATATATACACCTTTTAAGGCCTCGCTGCGAAGAGCGTGAACAATGGGTACTGTATTCATAGGATCGGTTTAATGTACTTTGAACTTCAGGGAGTACGGTATATAAACGGTTTTTTGCGCAATTTATTGCTATTTGTTTCTGGGAACCATTGTATTAATTATTTCAATAGGATGACTTAAACAGAAAGGCCTCATAAGTAAATTATGAGGCCTTTTAAAGATATCTAAACGAATTATTGATTCTTTGCTGATGTGCTTTTTGCTGCAGGCTTATTGGATTTTACCTGTGGGGCTGGTTCAGCAGCTTTCTTCTTTGCCTCATTCATATCGGCTACCCATTTGTCGTAATTGGCAGCATCCAAAACATCTCCCGTGATAGTGATGCTTTTGGTTTCATCGATACCTGCGAATTTGACGGTCAGATGTTTGTCGAAATGCCCAACATTTGCGGCATTGAATTTGGCAGAAATAAAGCCGGTAGCTCCGGGGGCGATAGGGGATTTGGTATAGTCACCGATCGTACAACCACAGGTAGGGCTTGCCTGTTCGATGATCAGCGGTTCGTTGCTGATATTCGTTACGATGAACTTTACCTCTTTTGGATCATTCTGCTTCAGGTTACCCTGGTTGATCGTTTCTGTTTCGAATTTTGCAACATCCGCAATTTTTTTCTGTGCGAACAAAGCAGAACTGAACGTGAAAGCGGTTGCGATTAAGAATAACTTCTTCATGGTTATTTAAATTTTACGTGGTTAATTTTTTAAGTCATTTAGGCCTTTGTTCTCAGGAGCTGAGCTTCCGGGGGTCTTCCAAACCTCTCCCTTTATAGTGATCTGCTTGCTCTGGTTATCGTTGTAGGAAATGGTAATGAATTTTGTGAATGGACCTTCTGCAGCCGCGTTGTACCCTACGGTGATCTTCGTTGAACCGCCCGGCGCTACAGCTTTGTCTTTTTCCCATTCCGGGGTAGTGCAACCGCAACTGGCGTGTACATTGCCGATCTTGAGCTCGGTATTGCTCTTATTGTAGATTTCGAACACATGGGTCACAGGTTTGCCCTGCGGAATCTTACCAAAATCAAATTCAGTTTCTTTTAAAACCAGCAGGTTGTCGGCCTGGGCAATACTCCCGGCATCCGTCGCCGGCTTTGCCGCTGCGGCATTTGAGAATTGCTGCGCCTGGATCTTCGAGAAGCAGGCCACCGCAACAATAAGCGTAAATATTTTTTTCATATTGTCTGTTTTGCAGTGAAGTAACTCAAAGATACTAAAACGGATTCAACCCCTTTAAATTGCAACCCTGTTAGGAGTTTTTTAACAAAGCTCCCCTTTAATTTCTATTTTTGTCATACATTATAAAGCTATGGATACTACGAACAATAACGATGCAGCATTGGCCGGGAAATTGAGCTTTGAAAACTTCCGTAATGAAGTACTGAAGGATTACCGGGTCGCCTGTGAGAGCAGGGAAACCAGTTTACTGGGCCGCAAAGAAGTACTTACAGGTAAAGCCAAATTCGGCATTTTTGGCGATGGCAAAGAGATCGCCCAGGTAGCCATGGCAAAGTTCTTCCGCCCGGGAGATTTCAGGGCTGGTTATTATCGTGATCAAACCTTTATGTTCGCCAGCGGACTGGCAACCATCGAACAATTTTTCGCACAGTTATATGCCGACCCGGACGTGAACAATGACCCCTTTAGCGCAGGAAGGCAAATGAATGCCCATTTTGCCACAAAAATGGTTGATCAGAACGGAGAATGGCTGGATCTTGCCGAAAGGAAAAATGTGAGCAGCGATATTGCTCCTACCGCAGGACAAATGCCACGGGCACTCGGCCTGGCATTTGCTTCAAAAGCATTTCGCAATGTCCAGCAAACCCATTCCTTAAAGCACCTAAGTAAGAACGGAAACGAAGTATGTTTCTGTACCATCGGCGATGCATCTACCAGCGAAGGACATTTCTGGGAAACCATTAACGCCGCCGGTGTACTACAGGTTCCTTTGGCTGTTTTTGTTTGGGACGATGGTTATGGAATATCCGTTCCAAAAAAATACCAAACCACCAAATCATCCATTTCCGATGCATTGAAAGGCTTTCAGAAAAAGGAAGGCACGAATGGAGTCGATATCTATAAAATGAAGGGATGGGACTATGCCGGCATATGTGAGATATTGGAAACGGCGATACAGAAAATAAGGGATACACATACGCCCGCCATTTTTCATATCGAGGAGATCACTCAACCCCAGGGACATTCCACTTCCGGCAGCCACGAGCGGTATAAAGCGCCCGAAAGACTGGAATGGGAAAAAGAATGGGACGGAATCAGGCAAATGCGTAATTGGATACTGGCCAATGCGCTGGCTGAAGAAGAGGAACTGAACCTAATTGAGGAAAATGCCAAACAATTTGCCCGCGAAAGCAAACAAAGAGCCTGGGAAAAATACATAAACCCTGTTAAAGTACTTGTTTCAAGAACTGTGGATGTGCTCAAGCCTCTTGAGCAAACGCATCCCTCCATAAAAAAAATCTCAGCAGAACTGGCTGCTTTAAGAGAACCGATGCGACGGGATGTGATGAAGACATTGGCAACAGCAGTCGATATCACAAATGATACTGCCACAAAAAAATTCTATAGCGAGCTCAAGGCCGAAAATGCGCAACTCTACAACAGTTATTTGTATAATGAAGGTCCGGGTTCAGCACTCAAAGTTGCCGAGATAAAACCTTACTATGCAGATGACGCACCGGTTGTGAACGGGTACGAAGTGCTCAATAAATTCTTTGATGAATTATTTGCCACGAATAACAAAGTGATGGCTTTTGGGGAAGACCTCGGTTTCATCGGTGACGTGAACCAGGGATTCAGCGGCTTGCAGGAAAAGCACGGGGATCAGCGGATATTTGATACAGGCATCCGGGAACTTACCATTATGGGACAGGGTATCGGTTTAGCCTTAAGGGGCCTGCGCCCGATCGCCGAGATCCAATACCTGGATTACCTGCTGTACGGTTTACAACCACTAAGCGATGATGTTTGTACCACTCATTTCCGTACAGCCGGCCAGCAGAGCTGCCCCCTGATCGTTCGCACAAGGGGCCACCGCCTGGAAGGTATCTGGCACAGCGGATCACCTATGGGAGTTGTGATCAATGCACTGAGGGGCATGTACGTATGTGTACCCCGCAATATGGTACAGGCAGCAGGAATGTATAATACTCTTTTACAAAGCAACGACCCGGGATTGGTGATCGAATGTCTGAACGGCTATCGGTTGAAGGAAAAACTGCCTTCTAACTTAATGGCCTATACCGTGCCACTCGGAATTCCGGAAACAATCAAGGAAGGAACGGATGTTACATTGGTCAGCTATGGATCCACACTCCGGGTTGTAATGGAAGCTGCTGACATACTCGAACAAATGGGCACCAGTTGCGAAGTGGTGGATGTACAGACATTACTTCCATTCGATATCCATCACCACATCGTAGGATGTCTTAAAAAAACAAACAGGATCGTTTTCATCGATGAAGACGTTCCGGGAGGGGCGTCGGCATATATGTTCAATAAAGTGATGGAAGAACAGGGTGGATACAGGTACCTGGATGTTGCTCCACGTACCATTACTGCCAAGGCTCACCGGCCTGCTTATGGCAGCGACGGAGATTACTTCAGCAAACCTAATACAGAAGATATCGTTGCGGTGATAAAAGAAATGATGGCTGAATAAAATGAAACTATCATTATACCAGATCGACGCTTTTGCAAGCAAGCTGTTTGGCGGTAACCCGGCTGCGGTCATTCCACTCGAAAGATGGTTGGATGAAAAACTGATGCAGCAGATCGCTATGGAGAATAACCTTTCCGAAACGGTTTTCTTTGTGCCTTCAAAAGATAAGAGTGCTGACTTTGAGATACGCTGGTTCACCCCCGAGGTGGAGATCAACCTATGTGGCCATGCTACCCTCGCAAGTGCGTACGTGCTTTTCAATATACTTGGTTTTGATAAGCCCGAGATACGCTTCAGTTCCTTAAGCGGGATATTGAAAGTGAGCAAAGAAGCCGATCTCATATGCATGGATTTCCCCTCATGGAAACCCGAGAGACTTGATATCTACCCGGATGAATTATCTGCCATGGTTGGCAATGCTGAGATCGTGGGAGTATATAAATACCGGGATATCCTTGTTGAATTAATGAATGAGGATGCAGTGAGGAATTGCCATCCCGATTTCTCCCTGATGAAAAAACACATCGACAAAATGATCATTACCGCCCCGGGTAAGCAGGCGGACTTTGTTTCCCGTTTTTTCGCCCCGGGCGCCGGCATCGATGAAGATCCTGTGACAGGCTCAGCACATTCCCAATTGATCCCTTTCTGGAGCGAGAAGCTCAATAAGGACGGCCTTCACGCATTGCAATTGTCCAAAAGGGGCGGGGAACTCTGGTGCGAACAGAAAGGCGACAGGGTGGTAATGAAGGGGAAAGGGGTTTATTACATGTATGGGGAAATAGTGCTGCCCTCACTATAGTTAAAATACATTTCTTCCCGGTTGTTTTTTTTCGTAACTTCTTTACTCATTGTTAATCTAAAGATCAATCATTATGGCAATTGTAAAAGTCATCGAAGTGATTGCATCGTCAACCAAGAGTTTTGATGATGCGATAAAGCAAGCCGTTAAGGAAGTAAGTAAAACCATCCGTAACATTGATTCAGTATGGATCAAAGATCAGAAGGTGCATGTGAAAGACGGCAAGATAAGCACTTACGGGGTGGTGTGCAAGGTCTCTTTCCGGGTTTCGGGTAAGTAGTAAATCAATAAAGGCGGTATCTAAAGTACCGCCTTTATTAGGATTGATTATTTAAGGTTGTGATAAACCTTTTGTACGTCATCGTCCTGTTCCAGGTTGTCCACCAGTTTCAAAACCTCATTGGCCTGCTCCTCGGATAGTTCGACCGTGTTGGTCGGGATGCGGGTCAGCTCGGCGCTTATCACTTCTATCTTTTTTTCTTCAAGGGCTTTACTCATGTTGCCGAACTCATTGTAGGCTGTACGTACAATGATATTTCCTTCTGCATCTTCACCGATCTCTTCCAGTCCGTAATCGATGAGGTCCAGTTCAAGATCTTCCGTGTTCAGTCCGGTATTTTTGATCTTGAATTCGCCCATGCGGTTGAAGGTAAATGCAACAGAACCACTGGTTCCTAATGCACCCTGGCCCTTGGTAAAATGCATCCGCACGTTGGCAACCGTCCGGGTAGGGTTATCCGTAGCCGTTTCTACCATAATAGCCACACCGTGGGGGGCATAGCCTTCATAAACGATCTCTTCATAATCGGCCTTGTCTTTTCCCATGGCCCTCTTGATGGCCGCTTCCACCCGGTCCTTGGGCATATTACAGGCCTTTGCGTTGAGGTAGCACCTCCTCAGGGCAGGATTATTGTCCGGGTCGGGGCCCCCGGCCTTTACGGCAATAGCGATCTCCTTACCGATACGGGTAAAATTCTTGGCCAT
>CAZYAT010000024.1:0-52771 GCA_964645235.1 uncultured Ferruginibacter sp.
GTGCAGGTGCGGAATATCGAAGCCAGGTTCAGCCCTGTTGCAGCCCGCTATGTACGGATCAGGGCGATCCAGTTTGGAAAACTCCCGGCCTGGCATGAAGGAGCAGGAGGGGATACGCATTTATTCATTGATGAAATTGAAATTAAGTAACACATAAAAAAAGCCCGTTCGTATGAGCGGGCTTTTATAATTTGATAATTATAATTACTGTTTTTCAAAATCAGATGCCTTCGGCATTAAATCAGTAGCATTGCGAAGCTTGCTGTGATTTTTACTGTACAGGAAATAAACCACCAAACCGATGGCCATCCAGCCGAACGCTACTTTAAGCGTTTGGGCATCCAGTCCGACGATCATGGCTGTGCAAATGAGTACACCCAATGCAGAAACAACAGGGTAGATCGGTGTTTTGAACGGGCGTGGAATACCCGGTTCCTTAACCCGGAGTATCCATACACCGGCACTAACAAGTACAAAGGCGAACAGGGTACCAAATGAAGTGAGGTCTCCGGCAACGTTTCCGGGAACAAATGCAGCGAATAACCCAACAAAAATAAACAGTATCCAGTTTGCTTTAAAAGGTGTTTTGAATCTTGGATGCAGATCGCCGAATGCTTTTGGAATCAGTCCGTCGTTGCTCATGGTATAGAATATGCGGCTCTGTCCCATCAGCATCACCAATATCACAGAAGAGAAACCGGCCAGGATCGCTACGGTGACCGCAGTAGCCAGCCAGCCATAACCTGTCATATAAGTAGAGATCGCATAGGCAACGGAAGCTTCACGCCCTTTTTCGGGATCAACAAAGTCTTTCCAGTTGGCCACGCCTGTGAGCACATGCCCGAAAAGGATATACAGAATGGTACAAACAACAAGGGATCCAAGTATGCCGATCGGCATATCTTTTTTCGGATTTTTTGCTTCCTGTGCAGCCGTGCTTACAGCATCAAAACCGATGAATGCAAAGAATACGATAGCTGCTCCTCCCAGCACACCACCCCATCCATGCTTATTCCAGCCGCTGTAATCGGCCACCACTTTACCGGCACTATCGGTGACGGCAGGGGTATTTTCGGGAATCAGGTATGGGGTATGGTTGGCTCCATTGATGAATTGCCATCCGATCACAATGAATAAAAGAACGATGGCCACTTTAATAAATACAATGATCATATTTACGATGGCTGATTCCTGGGTTCCTTTGATCAGCAGCAGGGTAAGCAATAATAGAATAATAAGCGCAGGAGCATTCATAATGCCGGAATGATGAACCCCGGCAGAATCGGTAAAGCTTTCAAATGGCGAATGGCACCATTCATAGGGTATTTGCCCATCGAAGAGTTTATTCAAATATTCGCTCCAGGCAATAGATACTGTGGCTGCACCCAGGGCATATTCCATTATCAACGCCCATCCGATGATCCAGGCAACCAGTTCACCCATGGTTGTGTAGCTGTATGCATAGGCACTACCGGCAATAGGTATCATAGCGGCAAACTCAGCGTAGCAAAGGCCGGCAAAAGCGCAGCCAATGGCAGCAACAACAAAGGATAAGGTAACACCGGGGCCTGCAGCCTGTCCCGCTGCCGCAGCAGTTCTTACAAAAAGACCTGCTCCGATGATGGCTCCGATACCGAGGGCGATCAGGTTGGCAGGGCCCAGCGTACGCTTGAGGCTGTGCTCACCGCTTTCGGCCTGGGCCAGCATTTGGCTCAATGGTTTTTTTACAAATAAACTCATACAAGTAGTTGGTTTTATGAAAAATAGATTGGAAAAATAAGCAAATAATTATTAAAAATGCAACCGGCTGTACTTTTTTACAGGCCTTCCATATTGAACCGCATTTAATATTATATTGCGTAACTAAACAGATCGTAATGGAAATCTCTCACCAGCCCCCTAAAAAGAGCAGACTTACCCTTTATATAATGATCGCGATGGTGCTGGGTATTGCAGTTGGCTATTATGTACATGAGAATTACGAAGCCGGTGCTATAAAATCGTTTTCCGACAATATAAAACTCCTCACGACCATCTTCCTGCGTATGGTACAGATGATCATCGCACCGATCGTATTTTCTACCCTTGTTGTCGGCATTGCCAAACTGGGCGATATGAAAACAGTTGGAAGGGTTGGGGGCAAGGCCATGATCTGGTTCATTAGTGCCTCACTGATATCCCTGTCACTGGGTTTGATACTGGTGAATATTTTCAAGCCAGGCGTTGGTGCGGACATCAGTCATACGGATATGAATGCGGTCAGCGACCTGTTAGAAAAGTCCAAGGGATTCTCGTTGGCAAAATTTGTAGAACACGTAGTGCCCAGGAGTGTCATTGAAGCGATGGCTACGAATGAGATACTGCAGTTGGTGGTGTTCTCCGTTTTCTTTGGCGTCGCCCTTACCGCGATTGGTAAAAAAGGAGAGCCGGTAATACATGCACTGGATTCCATTGCTCACGTGGTGCTTAAGATGGTCACCTACGTGATGTATATGGCGCCTGCAGGTGTGTTTGGCGCCATGGCGGCTGCCATTGCCAAAAACGGACTGGGTATACTGATCACATTCGGAAAATACATAGGTGAATTCTATTTAGGCCTGCTGATTCTTTGGCTGTTATTACTTTTTGTCGGGTATCTGTTCCTGAAAAACCGGTTAGCTGTTCTATTGAGACGCATAACCACGCCGATGTCCATCGCTTTCAGTACCGCCAGCAGCGAAGCGGTATACCCCAAGCTGGTGGAAGAAATGGAGCGCTTCGGTTGCAATAATAAGATCGTGAGTTTTGTATTGCCTCTTGGTTATTCCTTCAACCTTGATGGCAGCATGATGTACATGACCTTTGCCAGTATGTTCATCGCCCAGGCGTTTAATATTACTTCCATCACGGGAGATGTTGGCCAGCAGGTCATTATGCTATTGGTATTCCTGATAACAAGCAAGGGCATTGCCGGCGTACCTCGTGCATCATTGGTGGTGGTGCTGGCAACAGGTGCCATGTTCGGTTTGCCTCCCGAAGGGGTGGGTATCATACTCGCCATTGATGTGTTCTGCGATATGGGCCGGACCATGACCAATGTGTTGGGTAATGCCCTGGCCACGGCCGCCGTAAGTAAATGGGAAGGACAACTTGAACATTCATAAGTATCATCTTAATTGACATAAATGCCGGATTTTTTTCTCCTGGATTTTAACTGGACTCAACTGCTGCAACCGCAATGGTATATAGAGAACGGAGGGTTGCTGTTGTTGCTGTTCGTGGTATTTGCAGAAACAGGATTGTTTGCCGGCTTCTTCCTTCCGGGTGACTCCCTGCTTTTCGTAGCCGGTATTTATGCACATGAAATAAAATCAGATACAGGTGTGCTGGAGCCGGGGCTTGGGTACCAGGTATTGAAATATTTCGGATTGCAGGAATTTCAATATAGTTACTGGATCGACCTTTTCGTGCTCGCTGCGCTCATCTCTTTCGCAGGCATCCTCGGTAATGCGGTTGGGTACTGGACCGGTAAGCGTTTCGGCCATGCCATGTATCACTGGAGGGACCGCTGGTTCTTCAAGAAAAGGTACCTGCACGAGGCGCACGACTTTTATGAAAAACATGGAGGTGGGGCCATCGTCGCTGCACGGTTTATACCTATCGTGCGAACCTTTGCCCCGATTGTGGCAGGTATTGTTGATATGGATAGAAAGAAATTCCATTTCTTCAATATCATCGGTTGTGTGGCCTGGGTATTGAGTATGATACTTGGAGGATTCTTTTTACAGAAATGGATATTGTCGCAATTCGGTTTCGACCTGAAAGAGCACTTGGAGATCATAGTGCTGGGAATCGTATTGGTAACTACTGCACCGGTATTCATCAAACTTATTTTTGGCAAGAAGAAAAAACCGAACGATGGCCCTGCAGAGAAATAACCAGTCTGTTTTTAATATTGCTGTGGTGGTAGCTGCGCTTGGTTACTTTGTGGACATTTACGACCTGTTACTGTTTACTATTGTAAAGAAGCCAAGTGTAATGGCTGTTGGGGCCACCGATGCCAGTTTGCTCGTGGATAGCACCAAGATCATTAACTGGCAGATGACCGGCTTGCTGATCGGGGGAATACTCTGGGGTGTTTTGGGAGATAAGAAAGGACGGTTGTCGGTATTATTCGGTTCGATCATTCTTTACTCAATAGCAAATTTTATAACCGGCTTTATACAAACTGTTGACCAATATGCCTGGTGCCGCTTTGTGGCCGGGTTGGGGTTGGCAGGGGAACTGGGTGCCGGTATCACCCTGGTGAGTGAATTGCTTCCGAAAGAGAAGAGAGGTATTGGCACATCGTTGGTCGCTGGTATTGGTTTGTTTGGCGCTGTTGCCGCTTATTTTACCTATCAGTGGACGACCGATTGGCGGCTTTGTTATAAAATCGGCGGAGGGCTTGGCATCATGCTTTTGTTCCTTCGTATCAGCGTTGCCGAGTCGGGTATGTTCCGTACCGTTAAAGAATCAAATGTGCAACGCGGTAATTTTCTTGCCTTCTTCATGGATCCACGACGTTTCAGGAAATATGTATTGGCGGTGCTGATAGGTTTGCCAACCTGGTACGTGGTAGGGATCCTTGTAAACCAGAGTGACCGTTTCGGCAAGGCAATGTTTGGCAGCACATCAATCGATTCGGGCCGTTCCATCATGTTTGCATATGCCGCCATTGCCGTTGGAGATATCCTCATAGGATTTGTCAGCCAGTATTTCCGGAGCCGTAAAAAAGCATTGCTCTTATTTTATGTTCTGTGCTCGGTTTCATTGGTGGTATTCTTCAGCGGTTTCAACAACAGTGATACCAGTATGTACCTGATCTGTGCTGCCCTGGGTTTCAGCACCGGCTTCTGGGCCATTTTTGTAACGATGGGAGCGGAGCAGTTCGGTACCAACCTGCGGGCTACGGCTGCCACAACGATCCCAAATGTGGTAAGGGGTGCCTTACCTTTGATCAATATGATGTTCCTCGACCTTTTTCAGAAAAGCTGGGGATGGTCGCTCATTAAAAGCGGCATTGTGTCGGGGGCTGTGGTCATGGCTGTTACCTTCATTGCCTTTTATTTCACTGAAGAGACTTTCCACAAGGACCTTAATTATGTGGAGGGCGAAGAAATGATGCCTTAATCGAAAACCTGTTCGTGGCGAAATTCCTGATCATACGTTTTTCATCCATCGGCGATATTGTGTTGACCACACCCGTTATGCGCTGCCTGAAAAAGCAGTTGCCTGATGCGGAAGTTCATTTCCTCACCAAGCAAACCTTTCGTGGTATGCTGGATAGTAACCCTTATGTTGATAAGGTGCATGTATTGGCCGACAGTTTTGACCTGATGCTGCACGAGTTGATAACGGAAGAATACGATTACATCATCGACCTTCATCATAACCTTCGCACTCTGCGTATCAAGCGGGCTCTCAGGAAGGTAAAAGCATTCTCTTTCAATAAACTCAATATCGAGAAGTTCGTACTTACCAATCTTAAGATCAATGTGCTTCCCAAAAAACACATTGTTGACCGGAACCTCGAAACAGTGAAATCCTTCGGGGTAACCGACGATGGTCAGGGATTGGATTACTTCATCCCGGAAAAGGATGTTGTGGATAATAAAGATCTCCCTACCTCGCACATACACGGCTATATAGCTGTGGTGATCGGGGCGGCATTGGCCACTAAAAAGTTACCCCTGCACAAATTAAAGGAACTATGTGCTGCTATCGATCACCCGTTGATATTACTTGGGGGGAAGGAAGATTATGAAGATGGGAAAGCCATCGCAGGGGTGGATGACGTAAAGATCTACAATGCCTGCGGTAAATTCAACCTGAATGAATCGGCCGACCTTGTACGCCGTTCCAAATTGGTGATCACGCACGATACTGGGTTGATGCATATTGCAGCTGCCCTGCAGAAACCGGTCATCTCTCTGTGGGGGAATACCGTACCGGCTTTCGGCATGTATCCCTATTACGGGAAATATTCCCGCCAGCAATACGATGTGTTGGAGATCAATAATCTCTGGTGCCGCCCCTGCAGTAAGATCGGGTATAAAAAATGCCCGAGAGGTCATTTTAAGTGTATGGAGAATATTGCGATAGCTGATGTCATGATACTGATCCGGAAACACCTTGTTGGAAAATAAGTTTGCATATTAATCCCCAGGTTTTGAAAAGGAAAATTATTTTATTCTTCCTGTTGGCAGCAGGCTTTCCTAATGTCGAAGCACAGTTTCATAGGGTACTTCCGGTTGATGATCTCGGGCATCATTATGCGGATACATTACTTAATTCCAAGGTACTGCTGGTAAAGAATAAAGTCAGGAAGGTCACAACCTACCGGGATGCACCGGAGGGAAAACGAAAGGCATTCAAGGACAGCGAAAAATGCTATGACCCAGATGGTAATATTTTGACGTCGATATTGTGCTGGCACAAAATTACAAACTATGATTCCATCATCTGTCTTAAAGACTCTTTTCAATATGATATGTCTAAAAATGAGGCTGTCATGCTGATGTTCATTTTGGCTAATGGGCAGGCACAGGCATCGTATCGAGCAGAATGGATAAGTGATTCCATAAGGAAAACAACAGCCATTTTTCCTGTGCCCAAGCACCTTTCTAATTTTCCGGAAACAAATCAGGATCTGGTCATCGATACCTCTTACTGGTATGATTATTATGATAAAGAGGGGAAGTTACGTAGTACATTTTCAGAAATGAAAGACACTTCATATGTAAACTACTTTGGCTATTACCCCGATGGATTGTTAGCTACACTCTCCGATGACAAGTCAAAATCCATATTCAAAAGATCGGAGAAGGATGGTGAAATAACGCTCAAATACGGTAATTCCAGGTTTTTATATCAATGGGTATACAATTCACATGGGCAATGCACAGAGTATCTTTCCAGGAATGGTTCTCTTGAGAAAAAATATGAAACGCATGTAGTGTATGAATACTATAAAACCGGTTTATTGCGTAGTGTCACGATCCAATATGATAATCGCCCCACAATTAAATACTATTATTCTTATTCAAAGGAATGATCCCAGGGATAGAGCTCTACCTGTTAACATTATTATAAATCCCCTGCAGCGATAGCAAGGACAATACTAATTTTCGTGGGCTTGAGTTATGTTTACATCAAACCATGAAAAGATCTCTTTTCCTCTTTTTATTCCTTGTTAGCGTGTCTTTTTCATTTGCACAGCTAAACGTAACCATCGATTGGTATGATGGGGGTTCGGGGATATCCGGTGATACGATATATTATGACCAGGGAAGAAAATTACAATGGCCGGATTTCAAGGGACGGCCGGATCATAACAGCATAGCCGCAGCGATTACAGAGTCGGGTTTCGGTTACAAAATGGCGATGCGTTCAAAGAATGGCAATACCAGCCTGGTGATCACGGTATACTGTTATTTTAATAAAAGGAAGTCATGGGTGAAGCGTGAAATGGACACAGACTATGCGCTGACACATGAACAACACCACTTCGACATAACCTATATCAATACCTGTTCATTCATACAGAAGCTGCGTGCAGCAAAATTCACTTTCTCTAATTATAACAGCCTGGTAGATGATATCTATGATGAATGTTATGGATCGCTCCGTAAAATGCAGGACGACTATGATGGGCAAACATCAAACGGGCGAATCAAACGGGCTCAAAGCGACTGGAATGCCAGGATCGACAATATGCTGACCCGTCTCATCATAAATTAACGATGAGTACGGGAATCCTCAATTCGTGCCGTACTGCGTTGACTGTTTCTCCGTATAGAAAATCCTTGAAGCCGGAATGGCCATGAGCTCCCATCACCAGCATGTCTGCCTGTACACCTTTGGTTATGCGAACGATCTCCCTGACCCTGTCCCTGTAACCAAGGAATCCTTCGGCAGTAAAGCCACGGGCCTGTAATTCCTGTACATACATCTCCAGCCTTTCCTTGTCTTTCCTCGACTCATAGTCGTCACTTTCTTTACCGAATAACTTCGCAGAAGGGCTTTCTACAACGTGTACGAGCAGGTAGTGGGTATTTGCCTTTCCCTGGCCGATCGCGTAGGCGAGCAGCTTATCGTCGTTGATACTGAAATCAAGTGCAATTGCGATCTTGTTAAAACTGGGGATCTCGTGTTGTTTGAAAGCATTTCTTTCAGGATGGATCTTTACCGAGTGCGACCTGGATGTTGTGGAGGCCAACGGGCTGATCACAATATAAACAAGCAGGCCAAGACATAGTAACCCGGCAACGGTAATTAGTATTTTTTGCCATGCTGCGCCATCAGTATAGATCGAACCGGCCTCATTGAACAGCATTTTAAGATTGAGAAATACAAGCACCAGGGCAATAAGCCAGGCTGCAATTTTAGTAAGTGGCTTAATGGTGAAATTGCCCATTTTTTTCTTGTCGCTTACAAAGTGGATCAGCGGGATGATGGCAAAACCCAGTTGCAGGCTCAGTATCACCTGGCTGAGGATCAGTAATGCATCCACATTTTTCTCTCCGTATATAATGATGACGATCAATGCGGGGATGATGGCGACTAATCTGGTTATCAATCTTCTCAGCATTGGGTTAATGCGTAAACTCAGGTACCCTTCCATGATGATTTGCCCTGCAAGTGTTCCCGTAACTGTACTGCTTTGCCCGGAGGCGATGAGTGCAACAGCAAACAAAACAGGGGCTACATTTCCAAGAAAGGCAGGAAGCAGGCGATGTGCTTCTTTGATTTCTGATACATGATTACCCGTCTTGTGAAAAACAGTGGCGGCAACAATGAGGATGGCCGCGTTTACAAAGAAAGCGAGGTTGAGGGCGATGGTGGTATCGATCCGGTTGAACTTAAGAGCTTGCTTGATCCCCGCATCACTGCGGTCGATCTTTCTCGTTTGCACAAGAGCTGAGTGCAGGTACAAGTTGTGGGGCATTACGGTGGCACCGATGATACCGATCGCAATATAGAGAGCTTCTTCACTCATTTTGCCTGGGATGAAGCCGGTTGCCAGTTCATTGATCGCAGGTTTGGCCAATATCACCTGTATCAAAAAAGAAATACCAATAACGCCCACCAGCGTGATGATAAAGGCTTCCATTTTACGTATGCCGAGTCTTTGCAAAAAAAGTAAAAGGAACGTATCAAGCACGGTGATCGATACGCCCCATACGAGAGGGAGGCCGGTAAGTAGCTGAATACCTATGGCCATACCGAGCACTTCGGCCAGGTCGGTTGCAGCGATAGCGATCTCTGCCAAAATGTAAAGGAAAAAATTCACTGCTTTCGGGTAGGTTTCCCTGTTTACCTGCGCAAGGTCCCTGCCCCTGACAATGCCCAGCCTGGCAGAAAGCCCCTGCAACAGCAGTGCCATCAGGTTACTCATCAGCAATACCCATATGAGCTGGTACCCGAAATTACTTCCCCCTGCCAGGTCGGTTGCCCAGTTGCCCGGATCCATGTATCCAACACTTACCAGGTATGCGGGGCCAAGGAAAGAGAATATCCTTTTCCAGCCGATCTTTTTTACTGTTGTATCTACCGATTCATGTACTTCACTCAGTGAAGCATCGGAGTTCATTTTAAAGTTCATAATGCACAAAAACATTTTTAGCCACCTGTTCACTGATAATACAGGCGGGCTGTTTGACTATTTTTATTTCTAAAGAGCCATCGAAGCCGAATTTCTGAAGTACCTGCAGTTGGGTGCCCAGCGCAATTTTATAATGCTTCAGCATTTCCAGCATCTGTGCGGTCTGATTTGTCACAGAACTGACCGTTACTGTTTTCTTGAGCGGTACCTCTGATAATATGAGTTGGTTCCTTACGGGGATCTTTCCATTCCTGTCGGGGATCGGATCTCCGTGGGGATCGAAGGAGGGGTTACCCAGGAATTGGTCCAGGCGCTGTATGAGTTCATCATTACTGATGTGCTCCAGTTCTTCAGCAATGGGATGTACTTTGTCCCAGTCGAATTTCAGCACCTCCGCCAGGAAATATTCCCATAACCTGTGTTTCCGGATCACCTGTAATGCCACTTTTTTGCCGGTATCATTCAGTTTGAATCCACGGTATCGCTCATACTGAAGGAGCTTTTTGACTTTTAATTTCTTCAGCATATCGGTCACCGAAGCCGGCCGGGTATGCATTTCAGCTGCCAGGGCATTGGTATTCACGATACCTGTATCCTGTTGCAGGTGATAAATACACTTGATATAATTCTCTTCACTGGTGGTAAAATTCATTATGGTGAAAATTAAATTTAGACAAAACTAAAAATAATATGTCAATCGGCAAAAAATAAACAGACTCTGTTTCCTACGCAGTATATTGTGGTAAATTGGACATATGCGAAACAATATCAGTTCAGGTTCGCCCTGGGAAGACATAGTTGGTTATTCAAGGGCTGTCAGGATCGGGAATATAGTAGAAGTGGCAGGAACCACCGCCATGGACGGCGACCTCCTGGTGGGCAAAGGGGATGTTTATGCACAAACACGGTTCATTTTTCAGAAAATTGAAAAAGTGCTGCAGCAGACAGGCGCATCTATAAGCGATGTTGTAAGAACCCGGATGTTCATTACCGATATAGCCAGGTGGGAAGAAGCCGGACGTGCACATGGTGAGTTCTTCAGCAAAATAAAACCAGTTGCAACTATGGTAGAAGTTTCGAAACTGATCGACCCGGATTTATTGATCGAGATAGAAGTGTCGGCGATCCTCGGGGACAGATAATGTGTATTTTCTACATATAATATCTGAAATTTCCAGTAATATTGCGCCTGAAATCTAACTAACCTACTATGAATTTTTCTTCTTTTACCGTTCCTTATGAGATCGACGGTCAATACAGCAAACGGGTGGCATACTTTTCCATGGAGTTTGCTATTCACCAGCCTCTTAAGATCTACAGTGGGGGACTTGGTTTTTTGAGTGGGTCTCACATGCGCAGCGCTTATGAACTCAGACAAAATCTTGTTGGCATCGGGATATTGTGGAAATACGGCTATTACGACCAGGCACGTAACCAGGACCAGACCCTCCAGGTCCAGTGGAATGAAAAAATATATAATTTCCTTGAGGATACCGGGATCAAATTCCAGATAGACATACATGAACACCCTGTTTGGGTAAAGGCATGGTACCTTAATCCCGAGACTTTTAAAACTGCGCCGCTATTTTTATTGAGTACCGACCTGCCTGAGAACGACTATGTATCTCAAACCATTACCCATCGCTTATACGACGCCAATGTGGCCACCAAAGTTGCTCAATTTATTCTGCTGGGTGTGGGAGGAGCCAGGCTGATAGATGAAATAAACTTCGATCCGGACTTTTATCATTTGAACGAGGCACATGCCATCAGCTCTGCCTTTTATCTCTACAATAAATTCGGCAATAAAGACGAAGTACGGAAGCGCCTCGTTTTTACCACACATACACCCGAAGAGGCAGGAAATGAAAAACACGATATTCACCTTTGTGAGAAGATGAGCTATTTCTGCGGAATGAAATTGGATGAAGTACGCAAGCTAACCGGGATGGAAGGTGATTTGTTCAATCATTCCCTTGCAGCGCTTCGTTTTGCGAAGCTTGCTAACGGGGTTAGCCAGTTGCATGGGGAAGTAAGCCGCCGGCTCTGGCAGAAGTACGATAATATCTGCGAGATCAGGGCAATTACCAACGCTCAGAACTGGCATTATTGGGCCGATAAGCAGATGTACCGCTTTATGGAGGAACATAACGATGGAAGTTTCGATGACCGCAAACGGTTCCTGAAAAAACGGGCATTTGATATCGTAGCCGATCAGACAGGCAAACTATTGAACCCCGATGTGTTTACCATTGTGTGGGCCAGACGCTTTGCGGGATACAAAAGAGCTGACCTTCTTACCCGGGATGAAGCACGCTTCGAGGCATTACTGAATAACTCCCGGTTCCCCGTACAGGTGATCTGGGCCGGTAAACCCTACCCGGTGGATTATCCCGCTATCAGCGATTTTAATGCACTGGTGCATTTAAGCAAGAAGTACAACAATGTTGCCGTATGTACAGGTTACGAATTGACATTGAGCAAAAGATTGAAGCAAGCCTCGGATCTCTGGCTTAATAACCCACGCGTGCCCAGGGAAGCAAGCGGCACCAGTGGTATGACGGCTGCAATGAACGGGTCAGTGAATTTCAGTACGCACGATGGCTGGATCTGTGAATTCATCAGCCATGGTAATAACGGTTTTGTGATACCACCCATCGATTACGAGAATATCAGCGTACACGAACAGGATGAATACGACCTGAATAAATTGTACGAGATACTGGAGAACCAGGTATTACCACTTTATTACGAGAACCGCGACGTGTGGAGGCAGATCATAAAGAATGGCATGAGGGACGTTCGTTGGCAATTCGACAGTAACCGGATGGCCAAGGAGTATTATGACATCATGTACCAATAGATCGTTTACTGCATCCCTGGAAACAGGGATGCTATTTTAATACAATTGCATATGGAACAATACTCCTGGAATACAGAAATACGCTGGGCTGATATTGATCCTAACTTCCATGTACTTCATTCCAAGTATTACGACTATGCTGCTTCCTGCCGCATGGCATTCATGACCCAGCACGGGATCACAACAGAGCTCATGCTGGCCAAGCATGTAGGCCCCATCATTTTCCGGGAAGAATGTGTTTTCCGGAGGGAAATAAAATTCGGAGACAGGGTTACCGTGAATATTAAACTTGATAAACTCTCCGGCGATTACCGGAAATGGACGTTTATGAATGATATATATATTAACGATGACACCCTGGCAGCGGTTATCACCGTTGATGGGGCATGGATGGACACTGTTCTCCGTAAAGTGACCGTTCCACCTGCAGAGTTCAAGATCGGCATCGACCGGATGCCGAAAACAGAAAATTTCAACCACTGAAACAGGAACATCCCCTTTTTGTCGCCAGGCCGACAGCACCGCAGTGCCCGATTCCTACTTTTGAAAAAAAGATCAACATGAAAAAAATATCCGTACTGTTACTGTCCTTCACTATTTTCTCCCTGGCAGTCATTGCCCAAACAAATACCCGATATCCAACCGGGTTGCAAACCGGCGATGCAGCACCTGAGTTTAGTGCAGCTGACCAGTATGGCAAACGCTTTTCCCTCAAGGATGCACTTAAGCAAGGACCCGTTGTATTATTATTTTACCGTGGACAGTGGTGCCCTTACTGTAATAAGCAATTGAGCCATTTTTCCGATTCGTTGCAACTGATAAAAGACAAGGGTGCAGTCTTGCTGGCCATAACAGCCGAAACAGCTGAGAATATCAGGAAGACGATCGAAAAAACCAATGCATCTTTTCAGGTCATTGCCGATGACCGATTATCTATCATGCAGGCATACAAGGTCAATTTCCAGGTGGATGAAAAAACGATCGCCCGTTACAAAGAGTACGGCATCGATTTTAATGATGCCAATGGCAAGAATGGTGCGAACCTTCCTGTGCCAGCTGCTTATATCATCGGGAAGGACGGAAAGATCAGGTATGCATTTTTCAATACTGATTACAGGAAGAGAGCTTCTGTAAAGGATATTCTGGATAACCTGTAACCCGATCTAACCGGCAGGTGATGCAAATGGGTATCTTTGCAGCACTTCTTTATGATCAGCGCTACTGTTAATCTGTATAAAAATGCCTATACCGGGTTGAGTAAACGGATGTGGCTGCTTGCCCTGGTGATGCTAATTAACCGGAGTGGTACCATGGTACTTCCGTTCATGACCCTCTATTGCAAGCATGTTGGGTACAGTACGAAACAAGCCGGGTATGTGGTGGCTGTTTACGGGCTCGGCTCTGTAGTGGGTGCATTCTTAGGCGGAAAGATCAGTGACCGGTTTGGATTTTATTATACCCAGTTCATCTCTTTATTCCTGGGAGGGATATTATTCATCACCTTGGGGCAGATGAATACTTTTGCTTCCATATGTGGCTGTACTTTTTTCCTGAGTATGGTCAATGAATCATTCAGGCCGGCCAACGCCACGGCTGTGGCACATTACAGTACGGCCGAGAACCGGACACAATCGTTCTCTCTTGTCAGGCTCGCCATCAATATCGGGTGGGGGGTCGGAGGGGCTCTCGGCGGCATCCTGGCCTCAATTGATTACCACCTGTTATTTTGGGTGGATGGTTTGACCAATATATCAGCCGCTTTTTTGCTCATCTGGTTATTGCCAAAAGTAACATTGGCCCAGCAGCAAAATCTCCACAAAGCAAAACAAGCGCTTAGCGTTGCAAGGCCGGCGCATGCTGATAAAATATTCATGTATTTCATCGGCCTGCAGGTATTGTTTGCACTTTGTTTCTTTCAACTGTTTACAACCATCCCGATGTATTTCAAAGAAGGCCTTCATATCAACGAGTTCTGGATCGGGGTGGTGATGTCAATGAATGGTATATTGATCGGGGTGTTTGAGATGGTGATCGTTTTCAAGCTGGAAGGGCGACTGCCTTATTTGCGCCTGATGACCATCGGAACGGTACTGATGGGATGCTCATACTTTATCCTGAACCTGCCCATTGGGAGCGGGTTATTCATTGCCGCCTTTGCCACGCTTGTGGTAACATTTGCAGAAATGATCGCTATGCCCTTTATGAACTCTTATTATATTTCCCGCAGTTCGGAAGGGAACAGGGGGCAATATGCCGCTTTATATACCATGGCCTGGAGCACCGCACAGGTGATAGGAAGTGCAGCTGGTACGCAAATTGCCAATATCACGGGGTTCAATAATCTCTGGTGGATCATTGGCGGTATATCGATACTTACTGCCATCGGCTACCTGCAACTGCAGCGGTATAAACCGGAATGACGGGCTGATTGCGGTTATTTATAAGTAGAGGTTGTGGTTACTTTTGCCGTTACAGGCATTTCCTGTCCCATTACCTGGATATTACCAACGATATCTGATTTTGTATTCTTTGTTTTAACCTGCCCTGTTGTAACGTCGGCTGTTATTTCACTGGTTGATTTGGTAGTGCTTTTGAATTCGAATTCCATTCCCTGGAAATCGAGTTTGTTCGATGCGGTAATAACGGCTTCAAGAAGGATAACTGCATCGTTCCCGCTCACAGATTTCAACGTGTAGGTGCGAACGGTGGTCATATCCTTTTCCTTTGTACTGTCTGCCCATGTATCCCCGACTTTTTTTCCCGACGGGATCAGTTCAAATGCTTCTGATACGATCGCATTATCCGAACCGCTTCCAAATGCGCTCAACAGGCCTGCCATTGGATTGCTGTCGTCTTCTTCTTTCTTTTGGGGTTTTTCTTTTAAAGTGGCGTTACCTGTTGTATTGTCCAGGATCACATCTACCGGCTTATTCAGTTTTTCAGCCAGCGATTTTTCCATGTCGGACGTCGGGTTCGGGTTCTTTTCTGAATCGTAACTGGTTGCCTGGCCTGCCATATTGAAATCCAGTTTCAGTTTGGTAAGCGTACTGGTGACGGTGTAATCCTTTTCTGTACTGCTTTTAACTTCCAGGCTGTTCTCCGTACTTGAGTTGCTGGTCATCTGCATCCCCATGCCCATATCGGCTTCGGAAACACTGGTAGATACCGCAATGATCTTTTGGCCTTCCTTGAGCTGGATCTTACCTGCATTTATTGGCTTTACCGCCGAATTTTGAGAGAAGGTAAGGAAGCTGGCAAACAGGGCCACGGATAAGGAAACATACTTTTTCATATTATGATCTGATTGAAATGTAAATTTATCAACAAACAACCAATCCGGGAGGATTGTTCACAAATTTTACAAAACATTGGGGGATAAAAAAAGGCCGTCCGGCAGGACGGCCCCAGAAAATGATGTATGGGGAATTAACTTACCACCTTTACGTTTACGGCGTTGATGCCTTTTTTACCCTCTTTAAGTTCAAACTCTACGCTGTCGCCTTGTTTGATATCACCGAGTAATCCACTTACATGAACAAAAAACTCCTTGTTTGAATCATCCTGTTTGATAAAACCAAACCCCTTTTCTGTGTTAAAGAACTTTACAGTTCCTTTTTGTGTACTTTCCATTTTAATTGTATTGCATTAATAATATGGCAAATATAAGCAGTTAATTCGTAACCGGCTTGATTTATTATTATCCCCCTCCTTATTTACCTTTTTTTATTTCGATCACTTCGATATCAAATAACAAGACACTGTTGGGCGGGATCACACCTATATTCCGTATACTGTACGCAAGGGGCGAAGGTATGATGAGCCTGATCTTACCTCCCTGCCGGCAGAAGGGCAGCCCTGTTTGCCACCCTTTGATCAATCTTTTTAGGGGGAAAGTTGCCGGTTTGTCCTTTGTTTGGTCAAAAACGGAACCATCCATCAACTGCCCTTTGTAGTTCACTACGAGGGTATCATCGAGATGTACATATTCGCCGGTACCTTCCTGGAGGATTTTATAATAAACATTGCCGGAACTGCCCGTTGTGTCCAATTTCCCTTCTCTGACAGCGGCGTTGATCAATTCCACTTCTTTATTCATTTCGATTGCGCTGTCGGCATTTTTATACAGATCCACTACCGGCCTTGTACCCGTTTCCTTCCTGGTGAAGTCATCACCGAATCTTGCATTTGGTTCTTTGAATCCTCCATGCCACAGGTAGAATCTATCTGCTTCGGCTCCTCCTCCGTAATCGATCCGGTCGCCTGCTTTGGCGGTAGCATCATAACTGAAACTGCTTCTGGTCAGTTCCTGCCATTGGCCATTTTCTTTTCTGATCCACTGGTTGCCAAAATATGCCTTGCGTTCAACCTGCCCATTCACCCCCCAGAAATTTTCTACGAATGAATACAATCTCCTGAGGTTCTTTCCGTCCTTAGGCGCTTTGAAGGCGGCGATCAGCTTCCACTTCTGCATCTCAGGTATGAAGAAATAACCGGCGTAGGTGGTTGTATGTAAAACAGTATCGGTAGCACATGTCACAAGGAATTTATAATTCTCCTCGGCCCTCCAGTCGTACACAAGGTGGCTATGTCCACCAGTTCCTTCATTTCCGAAATCGTTGCTTACCACCTCTTCACCTTTTGCGATGAGTTTTACTTTGTTTTCTTCGGGAACCTTATTCCGGTCTATTGCTTCACTACCTGCATCCCAGACAGAGAATATAACCCTTCTTTCAGAAGGGCTATTTACCTGGATGCCGAAATATCCACGTGAAAAACCGCAGGCCATATAATAGCTGTGCAATACATCTGCATCCTTCGGTACCCTGATCTCACTATAGAAGCTGGTTACCTTTATGCTGTCCTCCAATGGATACATCAGGTGCACCGATGCGGCATTCCTCCGGGCCTTATTATTGAAATGTATATTTCTTGCGGCTTCGCCACTGAGTTCAAGCGATTTGATATCTGCGGCAACAGGCGACGATTGTTTCTGGCGAAGTTCAAGGCTGTAGAAGCCGGTATCTTTTATATCGAGGGTGCCCACTTTCACCAATCTGAATTGGGCCGACCTTGGCACCGCTATCGTGAATGTTTTATTTGCAATGGAAGCAATGAGGCTGCCAGCAGATACATTGCATTTTATCTTCAGGAAGATATCCAGCCTGCCTTTCGACCGTATCTTAAAAAAGAAGCTGACCCGTTTCCGGTGGTCGGTCCAATTGTGCAAGCCATCCTTTTCTGAGAACATCTTGCTTTCATCGTCTTCATTGCTTTCTTCAGAAGGGGTGGCATAAGCGGTGTATCCCGGTATTGATATTTTCTGTTGGGCCCCTGCGTGCCCTGAAATAAGAAGCAGGCAAGCCAATACGGAAGCGTTGAATATTCTTTTCATAAAAGCATCTTGAATGGTCAAACTTAGCCTTTAATCTGAAGAAATGCCGGAATTACTGACAAAAAACATGGTTCGTCAGGGATTATTTGATAACTTTATCGTTCACGATTGCCTGCGCTTTTTATCAATCTTATTATTTGTTTATGGCACAAATAACTAAAACCGTTATTACAGGTACAGGCAGTTATATCCCTGCATACGTAAAGACCAACCGCGACTTTGCCGGGCATAATTTTTATGCTGAAGATAATTCGCTGCTCGACATTGAATCTCACCTCATCGTAGAAAAATTCAAACAGATAACAGGTATCCAGGAGCGCAGGTATGCCCCGTCGGGTGTAGAATCGTCCGACATGGCTGTTGAAGCTGCAAGGATAGCCATTGAAGATTCAGGCTGCAACCCGGAGACCATTGATCAGATCATTGTAGCGCATAATTTCGGGAACGTGATCAAACATACGATCCAGACGGATATCCTGCCTGCGTTGGCTTCAAGGGTGAAGCATTCCCTCGGGATCAAAAACCCTTCCTGTGTCCCTTATGATATCCTGTTCGGTTGCCCCGGTTGGGTGCAGGGTGTGATACAGGCCGATGCTTATTTTAAAGCCGGTATTGCAAAGAAATGCCTGGTGATCGGTACCGAAACCTTATCCCGTGTATTGGACGTGTACGACCGCGATAGTATGATCTTCTCGGATGGGGCTGGTGCAAGCGTGGTGGAAGCGAAGGACGCCTCCGAAACGGATTCAGGGGTGCTGAGCACCAGTGTACAATCGCATTGCGGCGAAGAAGTGAACTATCTTAACCTGGGCAAATCGAATTACCCCGATTCCGATCCACGCATCCGTTATATCAAAATGAAGGGAAGGAAAGTATATGAATATGCCATGAAACATGTACCCGCCGCCATGAAGATATGTCTTGATAAAAGCGGTGTGGACATCAGCGAGTTAAAAAAAGTTTTCATTCACCAGGCCAATGAGAAAATGGATGAAGGCATCATCAAGGAAATGTATAAGTTATATGGTATCACCAAAGTACCCGAGAACATTATGCCGATGAGCATACATAACCTGGGCAACAGTTCCGTAGCGACCATCCCGACACTTTTTGATATGGTCAGAAGGGGTGTGATGCCTGAACATAAGCTAAACGCCGGCGATGTAGTGATGTTCGCATCTGTGGGCGCCGGCATGAACATCAATGCCATCTGTTACCGCATATAAACAAAGGGCACGTTAAGTGCCCTTAGAGTAATAGCTGATCAGTTGTTTAAAAATTTCTTCCGCCGCTTCCCCTTGGTTTGGGTAATTCTTTCCGGGGGATCTTCTCTTCCCGTTGTGATGTATTGTATACAAATGATGCAACAATGGTAGCCGCCTGCTTCAGGTCTTCCGGCACCAGGTGATCATAAGTATCCATGTTCGTATGGTGTGTACGGGTGTCGTATTCCAGTTCATCCTGTATGAATTGGAATCCCGGGATACCAATGCCGTCGAAGGCAAGGTGATCGGTTCCACCGGTATTATTTATCGTGATCGTTTTAGCGCCGAGTTCATTGAATGGTTCGAGCCATTTGGCAAAGATGGGGCCGGCGGCCTCATTTCCTTGGAGGTAAACGCCGCGTATCTTTCCCGAGCCATTATCGAGGTTGTAATAGGCCGATACTTTCTCATGGGCTGGTTTTAAAACCATATCGGCAGGGTCTGCAAAGTGATTCTTTACGTAGGCCCTTGAGCCAAGCAGTCCTTGTTCTTCTCCGCTCCATAAAGCGATCCGGATGGTCCGCCGGGGCTGAAGACCGCTCGCTTTGATGATCCTTACTGCTTCCATCATTACGGCACAACCGGCAGCATTGTCTGTTGCGCCGGTAGCTCCCTGCCAGCTATCGAGGTGGCCACCCAGCATTACGATCTCATCTTTCAGCACCGGGTCGGTGCCCGGGATCTCCGCGATCACATTATATCCTTTGATATCTGCATCGTAGAATTTAGTTTTCACATCGGCTTCCAGTTCTACCTTTTGACCTGATTCTACCAGGCGCTGCACACGTAAATAATCATCACTCGACAGCATGACCCAGGCGAAATACCTTGTTGAATCTTTTGAAGGGGAACTTCCATTCTGAACGAATAAAGTGCCGTCGTTACCCCGGCCATTCATGCTTATTACCAATGCAGGCTTTTCATTCTTGAAGAAATTCTCTAGTTGTCGCTGCAGTGATTGCTGCTGGCGTCTTGCCGCCAGTTGTTCGGGCGAGAAGTTTTGTTGCTGCCGGCGGGATGTATCCCTTTTTGCTGCGGCCATTTTGTCCAATGCTTCATCGGTAAATCGCTCTCCATCGGCGGTGAAGGATGGTTTCAAAGTGTCCCTTGAGTACATCATTACGATCTTATCTTTCAGTTTGCCGGCGTAGTTCTGGAACAACTCTGCCGAATCCTTTGCTTTGATCAATACCACATCACTGCTGATCATTTTCTTCCCGGGTGTGCTGCCGGTCCATGCCCTCGGTATGGCAATAAACGGGGCGTAATAGGGTGCGGTCATCGCAACATAACATTTTGTTTGTTCCCATCCTTTTCCAAAATCGCCCCATGGTTCCAATGTTGCATTTGCCAGACCCATTTTAGTCAGTTCATCTTTTGCCCAATTTGCAGCTCTTAAAAAACCGGGGGAGTTCGTGAGCCTGGGGCCGCTGGCATCGGTCAGATGAAAAGCAATGTCCATTACTTTTGAATTTTTCAGGCCTTCGTTCTTGATCTTGTCGGTTTCGCCTTGGGCGAAAAGCAAGAGACTGAAATTGCAAAACAGCCAGGAGAGAAGTAGTTGTTTTCTCATGATGGTTTTATTTAAATAGACAGGTAATTTACGGTATTGCAAATTAGGATGCAATTAGAAAATGGCGGCTGTGGAAATAAAAAAGCCCCGCCGGTCAGCGGGGCCCTTAATGAACTTAACGGTTAGTTTGAAACCGGTTCCGCCAGGTAACTTTCCATGGGTTCGCAGGTGCAAACCAGGTTCCTGTCGCCGAATGTATTGTTGATACGGGCGATAGAAGGCCAGAATTTAGTTTTGGTCGTATAAGCCAGCGGGAAAGCGGCTTCCTGCCTGCTATAAGGGTGGTTCCATTCATCGCCGCAAACCACCAGCTGTGTATGCGGTGAATTCTTAAGGGCATTATCCATTTTGTCGGCCTTCCCTTCTTCAATGGCCTTGATCTCGTGGTATATGCTGATCAGTGCCTCGCAGAAACGGTCGAGTTCACCCTTATCCTCACTTTCGGTCGGTTCGATCATGATCGTTCCCGGAACGGGGAAGCTCATGGTTGGAGCATGGAAGCCATAGTCCATCAGGCGCTTGGCCACATCCTCTGCCTCAATACCTGCGCTGGTTTTGAACGGGCGAAGGTCGACGATGAATTCATGCGCACAATACCCGTTGGTCCCTGTATACAGTATCTTATAATAGTTTTCCAGTTTTGCCTTCATATAGTTGGCATTCATGATGGCATACTCAGTTGCTTTTCTCACCCCATCTTCGCCAAGCATTTTTATATATGCATAGCTGATCAGAAGAATGCTGGCACTTCCGTAAGGTGCCGCACTGACAGCTGGTATGCGTTCGCCGTTCGTGCCCAATGCATGGTGGCCGGGCAGGAAGGGTTTCAGCTTATTGTTCACGCAGATCGGACCTACACCCGGGCCTCCGCCCCCATGCGGGATCGCAAATGTTTTATGCAGGTTCAGGTGACATACGTCTGCACCGATCATGCCTGGGCTGGTCAACCCAACCTGTGCATTCATATTGGCGCCGTCCATGTACACCAAACCTCCGTTATCGTGAATGGTTTTACAGATCTTCTTAATACCTTCTTCAAATACACCATAGGTGCTTGGGTAGGTGACCATAAGAGCAGCCAGGTTGTCTTTATATTCCCGGGCTTTTTCTTTCAGGTCTTTGATATCGATCAATCCTTCCTCCGTGCTTTTAACGACCACCACTTTCATTCCGGCCATGATCGCACTGGCGGGGTTGGTACCATGGGCAGATATAGGTATCAACACGATGTTACGGTGGCTTTCATTCCGGGATGCATGATATGCCCGGATGGTAAGCAGCCCTGCATATTCGCCCTGCGCACCGCTGTTGGGCTGCAGTGAACAGGCAGCGAAGCCTGTGATCCTGACCAGGTATTCTTCCAGTTTGGTGATGATCTGCTGGTAACCCTTGGTTTGAGAAGCAGGGGCGAATGGATGAATGCTGTTGAATTCGGGCCAGCTCACCGGGATGAGTTCAGTGGCGGCATTCAGCTTCATGGTGCAACTGCCCAGGCTGATCATGGATGTATTCAGGCTGAGGTCTTTGTTCTCCAGCGATTTGATGTATCGCATCATCTCGCTCTCGCTGCGGTGGGTATTGAATACCGGGTGCGTTAGGTAGGTGGATGCTCTTTGTAAGTTGTTAAGCTTTCCAAATAAGGCATCGGCCTCATCAAAAAATAAACGGATGTTGGCCGAACAAGCTTCCTTGAATATAGCTGCAAGGTTCTTTTCGGTTTCACCGATATAATTGGATGCCACTTCATCGATGGAAAGGCTGACGGTTCCATCCTGCCTGTAATGGAAATTGGCTTTGTTCTTTTCTGCTGCTGCTTTGAAAGCACCCAGGTCTTTTACTTCGAACGTAAGAGTATCAAAGAAATGTTTGTTTATCACTTTTATCCCGCTTGCTTCCAGTGATGCAGCAATGGCAGCGGTTAAGATATGAATACGCTGGGCTATCTTTTTCAAGCCGTCAGGGCCGTGATAAACTGCATACATGGCAGCCATATTTGCAAGTAATGCCTGAGCGGTGCATATGTTGGAAGTTGCCTTCTCCCGTTTAATATGCTGCTCCCTTGTCTGTAAGGCCATCCGAAGCGCCCTGTTATTCTGGGCATCGATGCTTACACCAATGATCCGGCCGGGGATGCCACGTTTGAACTCATCCCTGGTGGCGAAGAAAGCGGCATGCGGACCGCCATATCCCAACGGAACGCCCAATCGCTGGGCGGAGCCAACAGCCACATCGGCTCCCAATTCGCCGGGAGGGGTTAATAATGTAAGAGCCAGCAGATCGGTAGCCATTACAACATACCCGTTCACAGCATGTACTTTATTGATGAAGCCGCGGTAGTCTTCTACAGAACCGCTGCTATCGGGATATTGTACAATGGCGCCGAAATAGGATTCATCCAATGCAGCGGTTTTGTAATCCCCATGCACCAATTGAACACCGATAGGGGCGGCACGGGTGAACAATACTTCTTTTGTTTGCTCAAAAACATTCTTGTCGACGAAGAATTTTGGCGAACCGATCTCTTCGGATCTATTCTTATGGTGAAACAGCATCGCCATTGCTTCGGCCGCAGCCGTAGCTTCATCTAACAGGCTGGCATTGGCAATTTCCAGGCCGGTAAGATCGCATACCATGGTTTGAAAATTGAGCAGGCTCTCCAGGCGGCCCTGGGATATTTCGGCCTGGTAAGGGGTGTATTGGGTATACCATCCAGGGTTTTCAAAAATATTCCGGAGGATCACACTTGGAGTAACCGTGTTGTAATAGCCCTGTCCGATATAGGTCTTATAAACTTTATTTTTTGCAGCGATCTTCTTTAATTCATCGAGGTATTCGAATTCTGTCTGTGCTTTGGGAAGTTTGAGCGGTTTTTTCAACCTGATGGATGCCGGGACGGTCTTATCGATCAATTCATCCATTGTAGCCACGCCGATCGTTTTAAGCATGGAGTTGGTATCATCCTGGCCCGGGCCAATATGCCTGCCTGTAAATTCGTATTGTTGTTGTTCGAAAAGGTTCATATAGTCGTTTTGAAATTCTTTAAAATGAGGTGGCGCAAATTTACGAATACGGGATAAGATTTAAAGCTATTAAGTTTGCTACTTTTGGCCTGTGGAAAAAAGCGGGATAAAATCGCAGGGCCCATCCACCGATAAGCGTATTATGAAAGAAGAGCTTTTACAAAATTGGGAGCGAAGGTCGGCCGATCATCAGAAACAATACAGGCAATTTCTGAACCGGGCCGATAAGAACAAAGTACTGAAGGTATTGCCGGACCTGCACGAGGAGGCTTTTTCGAAGGTTGATTGCCTCCAATGCGGTAATTGCTGTAAAAACTATTCACCCCGGTTCAAAACTCCCGACATAAAACGTATTGCCAAATATTTAAAGATGAAAGAAGGGGTGTTCATCGATACCTACCTGTTTGTAGATAACGACGGCGATTATGTCCTCAAATCAAAACCATGCCCTTTTTTGGGGGTGGATAATTATTGCAGTATTTACGAAGCAAGGCCATCCGACTGCAGCCGTTTCCCTTATACCGATAAGGATGTACTGTTAAAACGGCCGTCGCTCACCCTGAAAAATTCAAGTTTCTGCCCCATTGTTTATTATGTGCTGGAGCGATTGATATCGGAAGTGTAAGATCTATTTCGTTGTCAGTTCGGTATAAGCTGCACCCAATGGCCGTTCAATTCCATTGCCTTTCCATTCAGGAGAACCGGGGATCTCCTTTGCCTTCAGTATCTCTTCTTTCGATTTTCCCGATTTGATCTCTGCTTCGGTGAACTTCAACACATTTCCTAGGTAATCACCAAACGCTTTCAGGTCGTCGGTCTTGCAAAGAATGTCATAACCTTCCCCGGAGTGACCGCAAACGTACTGTGTATTTTTATCGAAAGTATTTACAGCCTTGTCCAGCACGAGGATCCAGTTTGCGATATTTGCTCCTGCGGTCTTGTCAACGTATGGGTGCCGGCGATTGAACAAAAGGTCTCCCAGATGAACGATATTATTCTTTTCGAAATGTACAAGGCTATCACCATTTGTATGTCCTGCACCAAAATAATAAGTGCGAATGGTCTCCCTGGCAACCTTTTCCTTCCATCCGTCTGATCCGTAAGTAATATCCGGGGCCAGTATCTTTTCCGGGGCTGTTTTTTGTTCTGTGGCCACTCTTAGTTGATTGGCTTTTGAGTTCTCATGGGCAACAATATGTTCAACCAGTCCTTTGAAGGCAACGTTTCCGGCTGTATGATCGCCGTGGTGATGGGTATTGATAAGGTACCTGAATGGTTTTTCACTTTTCTTTTTCAGTTCATCGATCAGGTGCGGGGCCGTATCAGGGAATTGTGAATCCACCACCACCATACCTTTTTTGGTGATCATGAAAAGGATGGTGCCGCCCCTTTCGGTGAAGATACCAATGTCGTCGGTCAGCATCTTTATCTTCCAGGTCGGGTCGGCAAGGAAGGAAGCCAGGGAATCTTTATTCAATAAAGCAAGACTGGCCAGTGTTAGGCCAGTGTTGCGAAGGAATGATCTCCGTTTCATGTGTGGTCTGTTTGAAGTTTAAAACGTTTGTATTGGCTAAAAGGTTGGGTGTTACTCATGAACTTTCTTCCAGCCTGGCTTCTTCCAGGTCCAGTTCCCACTCCTTATTTCGAAGCAACTCAATGGAGTAAAGGTCTTCTTTTTTCAACCGTTCCAGCGCCGCTCTTTTCACTGCCACCAGTTCCTTCAGCATTTTTCTGTACCCCGGTAAAAAGTCGGCCCCATCACCTTGCCCTTCCACCAGTTGCCGGTAGGTGTTTTTGGCCATTCGGTCGTATTTGTCCTTTACCCGCTTATATGCCTCAATGTTCTTTATTTCTTCTGCATAATTCTCATTCAGGTGATCGAGTGCCGCATCAGCCATTTGCAACCGGATGGCAAGCTCTACTTCTTCCTCTGTCTCGGTATCCGGCTCTTCGATCGTCAGTTTCCGTATCAACCAGGGCAGGCTCAGTCCCTGGAAAACCAAAGTGACGAGGATCACCACAAACGTTATGAACAGGAGAAGGTTCCTGTTAGGGAAGGCGGTACCGTTGCTAAGGGTGAGTGGTATTGCCAATGCAGATGCCAGCGATACCACTCCACGCATACCGCTCCAGGCAACCAGGAAGACCATTTTCTCAGTTGGCCGGGGTTCTTTAGCCCTGATCGACCTGAACAGCATACGGGGGATATATGCGCCGGGGAACACCCAGATGATCCGGATTACAATGGTAAGTAAACTGATGACCAGCGCATAGAATATAGCGGATGTGATGGAACTGCCTTCCAGTTCTTTCACGATGGCCGGCAGCTGCAGGCCGATGAGGATGAACACAAGCCCGTTCAATAAGAATATCAGCGTTTCCCAAACGGAGTAGGCCTGTATGCGGGTGTTGTAAGAAAAGATCCTGTTGGCCCGATAACTTAAGAACAGACCGCCACTGACCACTGCCATGACACCAGAGTAGTGGAAATGTTCAGCTGCCAGGTACATGATATAAGGTGAGATGAGCGTAATAGCTGTGTCGATGCTTGCATCCGTAGGTAATAAACGGTGTACCCAGTAGATGATGAATGCTATGGCGATACCGATCCCCACACCCAATCCTGCTACCAGAAAGAACTGCCCGGCAGCTTGCGTCATACTGAAATGGCCGGTCAGGATAGCAGCCATCGCAAAACGGAATACGATCAATGACGATGCATCATTGATGAGGCTCTCGCCTTCGAGGATGGTTACGATCCGTTTGGGTATCCGCAGGCCTTGTAATACCGAAGTGGCAGCCACGGCATCGGGTGGTGAGATGATACCGCCAAGCAGGAAACCATATGCCAGCGGGAAACCGGGGATGATGGCATTGGACAGGAAAGCGATTGCCGTAGAAGTAAAGATGACAAGTCCGAAGGAAAGCAGGCTGATGGCCCTGCGGTTCTGCCAGAAGTCCTTCCATGAAGTATACCAGGCAGCTGAATATAATAAGGGCGGCAGAAAAATAAGAAATACAACATCTGGATCCAATCGTACAGAAGGCATTGCCGGAACAAAGCCTATTGCAAGGCCGGCCAGGACCAGCAAGATGGGGTAGGATATCTTTATTTTGGTGCTTAACATGAACAGCATGCTCACTAAGAACAGCAGCAATAAGATCAGGAAAAGATTGTCTTGTAACATGCCGACGAATTTAACGGATTTGAAAAAAATGATGTTGCAGCAAAAGAGTTTTTCTGTGTTAACTCGTTGAGGTACTCTTAATACTCCAGTTTTTTCAATGCCGGGAATTTGACCCAGGTAGCTGCAACGATCAGCACCGACATGGCCCCACCAAAGATGATGGCCGGAACAGTACCAAACCAGCGGGAAGTTATGCCACTTTCGAACTGCCCGAGCTCGTTGGATGAATTAATGAAAATAAGGTTGATAGCCGCAACACGGCCTCTTAATTCATCAGGGGTATTCAACTGCATGATGGTCCCTCTAACGACCACACTCACCGCATCAAATACACCGGCGATGAGGAGCGCAGCGAAACTAAGCCAATACCATTTCGACAGTCCGAACACAATGATACATATGCCGAATCCGGCAACAGCCAGCAGCATTTTCAATCCCTGCCTGTGCCGCATGGGGTATCTTACCAGTGCGGCAATACAAACGAGGCTTCCCAGGTCCATTGCTGCATTGAGGAAACCATAACCGATGGCATCGGTGTGTAAAACATCGGAGGCTATCTCAGGTATGAAGGCCACAGCTCCGCCAAACAATACGGCAAACAGGTCCAGTGAGATCACACCCAGGAGATTCTTGTTGTTGAAAACAAAGGAAAATCCATTTTTAATGGCAAAGAAAATGGATCCGCCGGCTTGAGTTTTTACAGGAGGCTTTGGTTTCAGTTGCTTTGCAAATACAAAAGCCGTAAAAATAATCGCTGCTGTCACAAAGTATGCATTCGATATACCTACGCCTGCGATCAATAAGCCGCCGATGGCATGACCGCCGATCGAAGAGATCAGCCAGGTGGATGAGTTATAGGAAATCGCTTTTTGCAGTTGTTCTCTTGGTACGATGGCCGCGATCATACTATTGGCTGCAGGCCCGGCAAAAGAACGGATGATGCCTGTGCAGAAAACGACTAAAAGGATCACGCTTAACCTGGTGTTATTGGATAGGTTGAAGGACGGAAGGCTTATCAATGCCAGTGACAGGCCGCAAAACATATAGAAGGTATATGCCCAGGTCAATACTTTCTTTTTATTGTGTTTGTCGATATAGGGGCCTGCATAGAGTGCGGCAAATACTGCCGGAACGAATTCGGCCAGGCCGGCGAGCCCCACCATATATGTATTGGCCAGGTGAAACACCTGGTAGATGACGATGGTGGTGATCATTCGTAACCCCAGCACAAAAAATAAACGGGCAAGAATAAAACTCCTGAATTCGGTGGGCAGCTTGTTACTGTTCATGTCAGGGCAAAGTTATATAATGTTGCCCTTCGCCGTATTCTTTATCGAGGGCATCAATAATAACTTTCAGGTGCTCGTCGTTGCCCAGGAAGTCGGCATTGCTGGCATCTATGAACAAGGTTTTGATATTATGCTGCTTGATGTATTGTGTGTAGGTCTCCTGCAAGGTAAACAGGTAATCGTTGGGTATGGATTGTTCGTATTCCCGGTTACGTTTTTTGATATTTTCCTGAAGTTTCCTTACCGGTGTATGCAGGTAGATAAGGATATCGGGCTGAATGATCTGCGGGTTGATGATCTCGAACAGTTTTTGGTAAAGGCGGAACTCCTCTTCCGGTAAGTTGACCTTGGCAAACAAAAGACATTTGGTGAACAGGTAATCGGAGATCGTGATGTTCTGGAACATGTCTTTCGTTTGCAGCAGCTCCTTTAACTGCTTATATCGTTCTGCCATAAAGAACAGTTCCAGCGGGAATGCGTACTGACCCGGGTTTTCGTAGAACTTTGGCAGGAACGGGTTATCGGCAAACTCTTCCAGGATCAGCCTGGCATTGAAGTGTTTACTTAGTAAATGCGCCAGCGTTGTTTTGCCGGCGCCTATATTTCCTTCTATGGTAACAAAGTTGTACTTCATGTCAGTAGGACTGCAAAATAAGTGGAAACCACTTTTGGCAGGTCAAAACTTTTTCACATTCAGCTTATCAGGACAGTGAATAAAAAGATCATGAACAGACCTTTTTAAAACCGGGTGTTTGAAATTTGGAGAAAGTTCATTAAGTGGGGTAAGGACGAAGCGCCGGTTCTGTATCTGCGGGTGCGGTATGGATAGTTCGGGCCGGTCAATGATCTCTTTATTGAAAAACAGAATATCAATATCAATGATGCGTGGTGCATTTTTTATGGTTCGTACCCGCCCTGCTTTCTTCTCAATACCGAGTATCGCTCTCATTGTCTGCACGGCATTGAGTTTAGTATGCACAACGATCACCTGGTTCAGGAAATCGGGCTGGTCGGTCTTACCCCAGGCGGCTGTCAGGTAAAGGGCTGAATGGCGTATGACCGGGCCTACCTGTTTTTTGATAAGAGCCGTGGCATTTTTCAATTGCGCTTTTCTATTGCCCATGTTACTGCCTAGAAGGAGATAGGTCTTATTCATTCGGTTTGAATAGTCTTATATCGAAGTTAAACGGAATGGAATCAATCAGCTTAACCTTTTTAAAATCCGGGTGTATGGGGTTAAGCAAATAGTTATGTTCTTCATTTACGATCACGGAAGGAACTTTCAGGATTGCTTCCTCTCCTGAACGAAGAAAATTTGACCCGATGAACTGTGTATAGCCCGGGTCGGCATACCAGTTCTCTTTCAATTTTGAAGCACTGATCTTCTTTACAGCTAAATTGTCGGGCACCTGCAATTTCATAAGGTAATATTCCGGCGGGATGGTATTTTTATCCGCAGCAACCAGTATTTCCAGCACCGATAATGAAATATTTTCCGCTGTGTACAAGGCAGCAATGCCGGGTATGTTCCATCTTCCCCCGAAAAGTTTGGAACCGGCGCCCGAAAGGTCGGATTTAAAAGATGCAACAGCCAGGCGGTAGATGATCATGCTAATATCCCGTGTTGGATCCTTCCAAGTTGTGTGAGAACCCTCTGAATGCCTTCATAGGAAGTTAACGATTCAAAGGAGAGGCTTCCCTCCAGCATGTATGGGTTGCTTTTCAGCCAGCGATAAAAACTGTCCAACCTGCCAAAAGTGAGCTCCCCCTCCTTCAATACTTTAGCGATCAATGTGGCCCTCTCGGCATTGATAGGGGCGAAGGTGCTGTTGTCTTTGGCATACCGCTGCAGGGTACGTTCGCTTATGTGCAGGATGGCTGCCCATTCAGAAAGAGTGAAAGGGGCCTTATCGGCAATTTTTCTAAATTCAGAGTAGGTAAAATCTTTTACGACCGGCAACGGCTTTACATTCCGGTGAACAGGGTCGGGTTCATTCAGTTTTCCCGCTCTTTCCTTTTGCGGATACTGTTTTATTTTTTTGGGAGGAATGTTCTTTTTCATTTCCTGACATTTGTCGTGCAAATATACGACATTTGTCTATTTGCGTAAAGGTTTTGCCCAGTCATTTTTTACCGATAGCTTTACGCCCTAAATTTCACTGCTTTATGCAAAAGTACAGCCAGTTGAAAGCCATGCTGGCCATCACTAAGGCAAGCCTTCGGGCCATTTTCAGAAGTCCATCGGCTGTTGTTTTCAGTTTTGCCTTTCCATTTGTTTTCATACTGGTATTTGGCTTTATCGGCAACAGCGGTACTGCACCTACCTATCGGATCGTAATTGCAAAGGATTGCGATACAGCCAATGCTTTTTATGATTCGATCAGGCAAAGCAGCCGTATCAGGATCGTTTCCTTCACCGATGAGAAAGAATTAAAGGCAAACATCGTAAAAGGAAGGATCGCGGGTGTGCTGTCTATAAAAAAATCACAACTCTCCAATCCGGAATATACATATAGTATCAAAAGCTCGAATGCCAGCAGCGATAAATGGCCGCAGCTCTTACCTGTACTGGAAGCAATTGCCAATAAGATAAGCAACAGCAAGTATGCGAACAGGCCAACTTTTGCTGTTGCCGATTTCAACTACCAGCGGGATATTGAGACGGTAAGGGAATATAAGACCATTGATTTCATATTGCCGGGGCAACTGGGATTCTCGTTGCTCAGTTCCGGCGTATTCGGGGTCGCTTTTATGTTTTTCAATTTGAGGAATACCCTGGTACTCAAACGGTTTTTTGCCACACCTATCAGCCGGACACATATTGTTTTAGGCGAAGCCGTCAGCCGGGTGATCTTCCAGATGATCACCGCCATCGTGATCATTATGGCCGGTAACTGGTTCTTTGGATTTACACTTGTGCACGGCGTGATAACACTGTCAGAAATGCTGTTGCTTAGTTTGATCGGCCTCATCGTGTTCATGGGCTTTGGTTTTATTGTAAGCGGATTGGCAAAGAGCGACAGCGCCATCCCCCCCTTTGCAAACCTGATCACGCTTCCGCAGTTCTTGTTGGGCGGAACATTCTTCTCTATCGAGGCATTCCCCAAATGGTTGCAACCTATTTCCAATGCACTGCCTCTTACTCACCTTAATACGGCTATGCGGCAAGTTGCATTTGAAGGGCAGAACCTTTGGGATGTTCGTATGGAGGTCGGGATATTGCTATTATGGGGTATTGCCGTTTATCTCGTAGCTGTTAAAGTTTTTAAATGGGAATAAGATGAATTTACGTTTAATAAAAGGTTTTATCATTGCTTTGGCCGGACTTTTCATCTTTATTACCATTCTTTCCCTTTTCATTCCTTCCCGGATCCAGGTATCCAGGGGAGTATTGATACATGCCCCCGCAGCAAAAGTATTCGAACAGGTAAATAATCTGACGAACTGGAAGAACTGGCAACCTGTGTTCAGGAACGATTCGGCTGCGTTTCATTTTAACGGGGATACCGCTAAATGGATATCAAGGAATAAAACCAATAAATTCATTGTAACAAAACGTTCAGATAATTCCATCGCTGCCATATTAGAAAGGGAAGGAGAGAACACCGTTCAGAATACGATCAGCATGTTGCCGCTGGCCGACAGCAACCAGGTACAGGCCGAATGGAATGTATTGATCAGGTTGAAATGGTATCCCTGGGAAAAATTCTACGGCATCTTCATTGAAAAAATGAGTGGCCAGGGCTACCAGGATGCATTGAACAGCTTGAAAGAATATTGCGAATCACATTAGGAAGGAAAACTGATCTTCCCCATCGCAACAGCAGGAATACTTTCCGTACCCTTCCCCCAGGTAAAGGTATTCCCGCTTACACACTCATTGGCAAGTAGGGCGAATAGTATTGCTTCCTTTGCATCTGGGTTGATATTCAGATCAGCTGTACTGGCAAACAAACATCCCGGTATCTGCTTTTTGATGTTCTCCATTAGCAATGGGTTATGTATACCCCCGCCGCTGCCATAAATGGTTACGGGTTCATCTTTATTAATGGTTTTGCTGATCGCTTCACTAATAGTGTCTGCCGTGAACCTGTTTAATGTTGCCATCAGGTCACTGTTGCCGATACTGGTGGTACCTGATGCAGCTTGCGCCTTGACGAGGTAATCGAGGTTGAATAATTCTGGTCCGGTTGTTTTCGGAAACGGTTGTAAAAAGAAGCGGTCTTTCTTCAATTCAGCTAACAGCTTTTCATTTGGTATTCCGGAAGAAGCAACGGTACCATCTTCATCGAACGATTTGCCGAAGCGGGTAAACATCAATGCGTCCATCAGGGTGTTGCCGGGACCCGTATCAGTACTGAAAATCTGAGATATCTCCGTATCAGATGGCAGGTAGGTGAAATTTGCAATGCCACCGATATTCAATAAAATGCGCTGTTCTCCTTTCTTGCCAAAGAGGATGCGGTCAGCATAAACGGCCAAAGGGGCGCCTTCCCCGCCCGCTGCTATATGTTTTTGCCTGAAATCACTGAGTGTAATGATTCCGGTTGTTACGGCCAGGTGGTCGCCATCACCGATCTGCAACGTCGCGTTCCCGAATGATGACTGGCCATGTAGACGCTTTGGTGCATGGAAAATGGTCTGCCCGTGGCTGGCAATCAGATCAACCTCCCCGGGATTGATATTCCATTTTTGCAGACAGGAATTGATCATATTCCCATGTTGAAGAGCGAGCCAGGGGTTCAGTAAAGTCAGCTTCTCAAGATCTACTGTCTTCTTACTGAAGACCGACCGAATTTCTGATTTTGTATGGTCGTTGTAAGGGACCGTTTCAAAACAGAGCAATGTAACTTTTGTATTGGCTCCCGAAGCTTCAAAGCGGCATAGGGCGATATCCAATCCATCCATCGAGGTTCCGCTCATCAGGCCAATGATCAGCCTGGACGGTTTTTTAGAAATGGCATAAAGTCTTTCGATGTTATAGCTCATGGCGTTCGGTCACTGAGATGAAATAACCTTGCCTTTCCAACCCACAAGTACCTTTGGGTTCAAACTTACTGGCAAGACGTGGTTCATGCAATTTACTATAAAATGTTTTGCAATATTTTGCAGGCGCTGATATTGTTTATATCTTAGGGTTGAACCGAACTTTTCCTGTTGCTATGTTGAAAAAAGAACGCCAGGCTTTCATCCTGCATAATGTGAACCTGCATAACCGCGTATTGGTGGGAGACCTGAGTGCAGGAATCAATGTGTCGGAAGATACCATACGGCGTGACCTGCAGGAACTGGCTGATAACGGGAAACTCATCAAAGTGCATGGAGGAGCTCTTTCAAAATCGTTCCACAGCTCATTCAATTCATCGCAGGTGTATGCGCTGGAAAGCAAGAAACGCATTGCACAAAAAGCAGCAGGCCTGATACAAGAGGGAATGTTTGTATCTACTACAGGCGGAACAACCATCATTGAACTTGCCAAGGCATTGCCGGAAAACCTTCATGCAACATTCATTACAGGCAGTTTACCGGCGGCGCTGGAATATTTGCACCATCCGAATATCGAGATCATCATGATCGGCGATAAAATATCGAAGAGCTCCCAGATCACGGTGGGTGGCGAGGCGATCACTAGGATCCGGCAGATAAAAGCAGATATCTGCTTCCTGGGTACCAATGCACTCGACGCCAAACAGGGGCTTTCGGATAACGATTGGGAGGTAGTGCAGGTGAAACGGGCCATGATCGAATCGTCTTCGAAAGTTGTATCGCTCGCTATTGCCGAAAAACTCAATACAGTTCAGCGTATACGGGTCTGTGAAACGAAAGACCTTGACGTGTTGATCACTGAACTTGATCCCGAATCCCCCGAACTGATACCATACAGGACCAATGGTATCAAACTGGTGTTGTAGCGAAATCCTACTGGCTGATGAACTTAAGGTTCCTTCGTATTCCCTCGTACTTGCTTCTTTTTAATGCTGATTCTTTAAATATGGCTTTGAAACTTTCTTCGGTCAGTTCTTCCCAGTCATTTTTGCTGAAGTCGAGTATTTGGGGGATGGGTATCAGCTCTTTTTCCCTGTGCGGTTTTGCAAAGCGATTCCATGGACAAACATCCTGGCATACATCGCAGCCAAACATCCAGTTATCGAATTTGTCTTTCATCGACCCCGGAATCAGCATGTCTTTCAGTTCAATAGTGAAATAAGAGATACACTTGCTTCCATCGATCACTTTATCCGGAAGGATCGCATTAGTCGGACATTCCCTGATGCACCTGTCACAGGTTCCGCAAAAGTCTTTCATGAAGGGTGTATCTATTTCCAATTCGAGGTCGGTTACCAGGGTCGCAATAAAAAAGAATGAACCGGAATGCTTATTGATCAGGTTCCCGTTTTTGCCGATCCAGCCCATACCCGCCCGTTGTCCCCAGGTTCTCTCAAGCACAGGGGCACTGTCGACAAAGCCCCTTCCATTCACTTCACCCACCTGGCCTTTTAACAACTTCAAAAAACGGTTAAGCTTTTTTTTTATCACACTGTGGTAGTCATTTCCATAAGCGTATTTTGAAATCTTTGGAGATTGATCGTTTTGAACCTTTGGTGGGTAATAATTTAGAAGAAGAGTGATAACGGTTCGGGCCCCTGGTACCAGTTTGGTGGGGTCTATGCGCAGGTCGAAATGATTTTCCATGTAGTGCATGGTACCCTGCATGCCCTTGTTCAGCCAATTCTCCAGCCGCCTGGCATCCTCTTCCAGTTTTTGTGCTTTGGCAATTCCGCAAAAATCGAAGCCCAATTCACGGGCGATCGTTTTTACGAGGTATGTTCGTTGCTCGATGTTCACATTACTTATCGTCGAGATGGAGTTTATGAAAGAACCGGTGGACGATCGGGGAAAGCATAATGCCAATAGTGGTAATGAACATTACCCCACTGAAAAGGGCATAAATACTGGCAAAGACCTTGGCATTCTTCGATAAGATGATGTCAGGGTCGATCATGGGGCCCATACCGCTTAAGATCATCGAAGCATTCAGTAAACTATCGTAACAATCAAATTCGGGTATCGTCAACTGGTAACCGATCACCCCTATTAACAGGCTCAGCACCAATACCAGTAATGAAAAAAGGAAGTTCTTCCATAACCTGCGATAATAAACCCTTGCAGGTGCAAGAGGCTGTTTTTTGTGTTCGTACACGGTAGATGTTTGTATAAAAATACAAAAGCCTGCTCATAAAAACGTAAAGAACGGCTTATCAGAAACGGATGTCGTAGCCAAGTGTGAAGATACTCTCCAGGTAGCCGAAGCTGTGTGTTACCCTGTTGCCCTTCATTTCATTGGTATTGGCAAGTGCATTGATGTATTTTACATATCCTGTCTTGCCTGTTAACTCACAGAAAAGGCGAGGGAAGACATATAACCTGATGCCTGCTTCCGCACTGATGTTATACCCGGCAATGTGGAAATCATTATTCAGCCTGCTTCCTTTCCAGGTAAAATCAGAACGGGGAATATTGATACCGGCTCCAGCCTTCCATACGGCGGTAAACAAAGGCCTTGATCTCGAAGCTGTCAGCAATAATATATGTTGACTCACATAATTAAAATGCAGCCAATTTGCCCCGTCCGTATGCTCGAAGTGAAGAAAAGTGGTGGGATTCAGGATGCTGTCCCCGTCGACGTACTGCCCGTCGATCATCCCGGTAACCCGCGCCTTTTGCCCATCTGTTACCACGTACTTGGTATGATCAAAATTGACCTCAAGAGCTTTGGTGTGCTTTCTGTTCAGGTAAAAGCCAATACGATAATTATATTGAGGGATGGATATCTCAGTAGGTTTTTTGTAGATCGCATCAAAATCGGCCTTGTCGTGGGCGGCCACGCCATGTAACTTAAAATTGTTGCCGTTGCTCATCTTAAAATGAATGGTGCTCCTGGTATAGGTTTCCGAATTATATCCCCATTGAATGTACATCCCATGAAGGGGTCTTTTCTTATGCTGGGCGCTTGACGAAAGGCATAAAAAGGATATGCAAAGGGCAGTAAAATATCTGTACATAGTTAGTGTTTCGAGAGGGCAAAAACCGATGGTTCAGAGGTATCTGCCTTTTAATTTTGGGCGCAAATATAGATGAAATATTGAAAAAAAGAATATTTATAATTATCCAATTTGTAGTTGCTTAACTGCTACAATTACATAGCACGGTAAAGTGGCCTGCACTTGCGGCAGACAGGAAGTCCAAAATGTGACATATTAGCGTTTACCGACAGCTTGGATTGGCTTTTGAAGCTTCAATACTAAACTTAATTAAATGAGTTTACAGAATCTGACCATAAAATCCCAGGAAATTCTGCAACAGGCACAGCAACTTGCCTTTAATGCAGGTAATTCCAGCATTGAAACTGAGCATATCTTACAGGCTCTGCTGAATGATAAGGATTCGCCTGTTGAATTCCTGCTGAAGAAAAACAATGTGAACCTGAACTATGTGGATGATAAACTGGAGGAAGCGATTCAAAAACTTCCGAAAGTTTCCGGGGGAGAACCGGCACAGGCCTTAAGTCGTGAAGCCAACAATGTATTGTTGCGATCTGGAGCGGCACTGAAGCATTTCAAAGATGAATTTGTTAGCGTGGAGCATCTTCTGCTTGCCCTGATACAGGGAAGCGACAATACTTCCAAAATACTGAAAGATGCCGGCCTTACGGAAAAAGGGTTGATCGCTGCCATCAAAGATCTCCGCAAAGGCTCAACCATTTCTTCCCAAACCTCCGAAACACAGTTCAATGCGCTGAATAAATACGCAAAGAACCTGAATGAAATGGCCCGTGCCGGGAAACTGGATCCTGTGATAGGCCGGGATGAGGAGATCAGAAGGACCTTGCACATCCTTTCAAGGAGAAGCAAGAACAACCCAATCCTTGTGGGTGAGCCGGGCGTAGGTAAAACAGCGATAGCCGAAGGACTGGCGATGCGTATTGTTAATGGTGATGTGCCCGAGAACCTTAAATCAAAAATAATTTATGCTTTGGATATGGGGCAGCTCATAGCAGGGGCAAAATATAAAGGTGAGTTCGAAGAACGATTGAAATCTGTAGTGAAGGAAGTGAGTGCCAGCGACGGGCAGCTCGTCCTTTTTATCGATGAGATACATACCCTGGTAGGTGCCGGAGGCGGAGAAGGATCAATGGACGCTGCCAATATCCTGAAGCCGGCGTTGGCAAGAGGGGAATTAAGGGCCATCGGGGCAACCACGCTGAACGAATACCAGAAATTCTTCGAAAAGGACAAGGCCTTGGAACGTCGTTTCCAGAAAGTGATGATCGATGAGCCTACGGTTGAAGATGCGGTGTCTATCCTTCGTGGGTTAAAAGACAGGTACGAAACCTATCACCATGTCCTGATCAAGGACGAGGCGATTATAGCGGCAGTAGAATTATCCAACCGTTACATCACCGACCGATTCCTGCCTGATAAAGCCATTGACCTGATCGACGAAAGCGCATCCAAACTCCGGCTTGAAATGAACAGCATGCCCGAAGAGCTGGATGAACTGGAACGGAAGATCCGCCAGCTGGAGATCGAAAGGGAAGCCATCAAACGGGAAAATGACGATCAGAAACTGAAACAACTCAATACGGAAATATCCAACCTTTCCGTGGAAAGGGATACCTTCAAGGCCAAGTGGCAGCAGGAGAAGGAGATCGTAGAAAAAGTACAAAGTGCGAAAGCAGAGATCGAGAACCTGAAACTGGCAGCGGATAAGGCAGAAAGAGATGGTGAGTATGGAAAGGTTGCAGAGATACGATACGGCAAGGTGAAGGAACAGGAAAAGGTAATTGAAGAATTTACAAAGCAACTTTCGACCATCAGTGAGAAGCGTATGCTGAAAGAAGAAGTGGATGCAGAGGACATTGCAGAGAATGTGGCGAAAGCAACGGGGATACCGGTTATGAAGATGATGCAGAGCGAAAGGGAAAAACTCCTGCACCTGGAAGAAGAGTTGCATAAAAGGGTGGTGGGGCAGGACGAGGCCATCGAAGCCGTGTCGGACGCGATCCGGCGCAGCCGTGCCGGGTTGCAGGATCCCAAGAAACCTATCGGCTCTTTCATCTTCCTGGGTACTACCGGGGTAGGTAAAACAGAACTTGCCAAGGCATTGGCCGATTACCTTTTTGATGACGACAGCATGATGACCAGGATCGATATGAGTGAATACCAGGAAAAACATACAGTAAGCCGCCTGGTGGGGGCTCCTCCCGGATACGTAGGATACGACGAAGGCGGGCAACTGACCGAAGCAGTAAGACGCAAACCATACAGTGTGGTTTTGCTCGATGAGATCGAAAAAGCGCATCCGGATGTTTTCAACGTACTCTTGCAGGTGCTCGATGACGGAAGGCTCACGGATAATAAAGGACGTGTGGTGAATTTTAAGAACACCATCATTATCATGACCAGCAATATGGGAAGCCATATCATACAGGAGAACTTCGAGAACGTGAACGAATCGAATAAGGAAGAAGTGGTGGAGCGGACAAAAGCAGAAGTGATGAACCTGTTGCGCCAAACGATTCGCCCCGAGTTCCTGAACCGTATTGACGAGGTGATCATGTTCGAGCCATTAATGAAAAACGAGATCAAAGGGATCATCCGCCTGCAACTGGAAAGTCTGAAACAACTGGTTGCACAATCTGGGATCAGCCTGCAATTCAGCGATTATACCATGGATTATCTTGCAGAGAACGGGTATGATCCTCAGTTTGGGGCACGGCCCTTGAAAAGGCTTATCCAGAAAGAGATCGTGAACCAATTGAGTAAACGGATACTGGCAGGCGATATTGATAAAAGCCGCCCGGTGCTGGTGGATGTGTTCGATGGTACGGTGGTATTCCGTAATGAAGCCCTGAAAGACAAACTGCAGAAAGAAAAAATAAAATAAACAGGATTATAAAACAACAAAAACTGTTCCCTGAACAGGAAAAGGATAATTTACTATGGCAATGAAATCAAAAGAACCGGTAATCATCATTTCCCCGAAGGATGTATACGTGGGAAGCAAAAATGCACCGGTAACAATTGTAGAGTTCGGTGAATACGAGAACGAGGATTGCGCAAAAGCAAATGAAGTGGTTAAAAAATTACTGGAAGAATACGATGGGAAGATCCGTTTCCAGTTCCGGCATTTTCCACTTACAAAAATTCATCAGCGTTCGATGAAGGCGGGGGAAGCCGCTGTTGCTGCTTCCCAGGCGGGCAAGTTCTGGGAGATGCACAATATACTTTTTGATAACCGCAGGCAATTAGGTACAGCAAGCCTCAAACTCTATTCAAAAGAAGCAGGCATTAAGAATAAAAACTTCCTCGACGATCTTGTCAATTCAACGTATGGCTGGGAAGTAATGAATGACCTCAATGAAGGGATCGACAAAGGGGTAAGTGAGATACCGGCCTTCTTTATCAATGGCGAAAAACTCAACAGCAAGCCTACGTACGAGAACCTGAGCAAAACCATTCAATCGGCTTTGCGGAAGACAAAAAGAAAAGCCCCTGCAAAGCAAAGGGCTTGATATGAAATTTTATAGTGCCGCTTCACACCTGGAGCGGCCTTTTAATTCACTTCCACGGTATAGGTAAGGAATTCTTTTCCATTTACCATGATCGTCATGGGGAAATTCGCTTCTTCCTCGAATTTGTAAGAGAAAGACAGCATCCCCCCGGAAAAAACAAAGTCAACTGCTTTTTCTTTATACTTCTTTTTCTCTCCCATGCCAAGAGAAACGGCCGTGATCTCTTTGTCGCTGCCCAATTGGTAGCTGAAATAGACCTGCCTGTTCAGTTTCATTTTCAGCCTTCCCTCATCCGGCGTGAGTTTTTTTATTCTGTATTCCATAGCACCAGTCTTAATGACCGGCAATGAGTAAAATTCGCCTTTCCCTTTCGGGCCAGGGCCAAATCTCCATGCATCATTGCTGGGGAAATGCTGAAGATTGAACGTGGCTTTATCGGTAAAAAAATAGGCTCCGGAAAACGATTTGGTAAAGTTTTTCATCTCGGCATCCGGGAAGCCGCTTGCCAGGGCTGGGTCTATATAATACCAGGGATCGGAACTCTGGCCCAATTGCACAACCGCCCAGGTATGGTTCGCATCGGTCGCTTTTTCACCGATCTCATTGGCACTGAATTTTACAAATCCATCCACTGTCATGCAACGGATCTTGGCGCTGCTGCACATATCCTGGAAAAGACTGGCAAAGCCGAGGCCAACCGCATGTCGTGTAGCCAGTACATCGGCTGGTTTATTCTTCTGTGTGTTATTGGTTCGGGCTGCTTTTACATCGTAGCTGATATTCAGTGCTATCCAGGTATAAATGGCACGTAGTTTATCGATCTTATCATCAAAATGATTGATGACCACGTTATTGATGGTGGCTGTGCTCATGCCTTCCATGGCACCCAATCCTTTGATGTATTCGTCGATAGCGGTAAAATCCCTGCCTTCGGTCTGGGCAAAACAGTTGATTGAAATTGCAACCAGGATGAATGATAAGTATTTTTTCATGGCCTAAAAATAAGAAGCGGTGAATAAATCGGGTTGAAATTGTTATAAATGGGCCGGTTTACTGGTTAAAATCGAAAAGGGTTGCCGTAAAAACGCCCCTTTCCCTTTTCTTGAAGATCGCCTTCCAGTTCCCGTTGTACCGGATAAGAGACGGAACCGTATAGGGGCCAAATCTAGTCATCACAACCTCCATAGTCACTTTAAAATCGTAGATCGCTGCATCGTAGCTTAAAGAATAGTTGCGGCCAAGTACTTCAAAGGTATTGGAGTCGAACCAGGTGATCATTTCATCAACTACCACCGATCCCTTGCTGCCGGGCTTTACCTTCTGTGTAAAAATATAGCAGTTGTGGTTGTTGAAAATGCCCATGTCTATGTCCATATCGTAATAACCAGCCATGTCGTCATCGTAGATCGCGGTTTTATTACTCATGAACGGAAGCCCGCTGATCCGTTTACCCGGGTTAAAGAAAAGCATTCTTAATTGCTCCTTATGTTTCTCCATCCCGCTCTTACCAGAGGTATTGAATTCCCTTCCGGCCACGATATTATCTTCTCCGCAAACCGAGTCTTTCGTAAAAAAAAGCGACGCATAGAGCTGGGCCGTGTAATAAGTAAAGTTCCTGTTCTCGTCGTAGATGTCACCATTGACCTGTTCTTCAAATGTTTCCATAAAACGGCAATTGTTCCTTCTTAGTTGCCTGGTCTTGCTGCGCAGGCCGGCTTTCATCTGGCCGTCACTGTTATTCATTCGGATGTCGTTAATGGCGCTGAAGCTGAGTATGCGCAGGTTCTTAAAGGCCTTATAAAAGGAAGTATCCTCTTTTATCCGCGCAATGAAAGCCGGAACATTCAGTTTGTTGTTTACCACCACTTCACTGAGGGTGATCGTTCGTTTACCGATCTCAACAAGTGTATCCGTTTTCGATTGGGCAACAAGCCGGGGGCACGACAGGACCAACAGAAGGGCAGTGATGATCTTTATTGTCATGGCTGTGAGCTTGCAGGGTTACTTGGTAAAAACCATCCGGTAGTCAACATTCACCTTGCCTTTAGTGATATCATCCAGTTTGCGTTTGAGGAGCTTTCGCTTGAGTGGTTTGATATGGTCAATGAATAATTTACCCTCAATGTGGTCGTATTCGTGCAGGATGATCCGGGCAGAAAGGCCGTTGAAAGTACTTGTGTGCGGAGTGAAGTTCTCATCCACATATTCAAGCGTCACTTCTTCGTTGCGGTAAACGTCCTCCCTGATCTTGGGGATGCTGAGACAACCTTCGTTGTACGGCCATTCCACCCCATTCAGTTTACTGATGCGTGCATTGATAAAAACCCCTTTATACCCCGGCGCATCGGGGTAATCCATTTCTTCGTCATCATCTTTATTCAGGAATATCTGTTCGCTGTCGATCACAAAGAGCCGGATCGGTACGTTCACCTGGGGGGCAGCAAGTCCCACGCCGTTACTGTTATACATGGTTTCCCACATATCAGCGATCAGTTTATCCAGGTTGGGGTAATCGGGTGCGATGTTGTCACAAACCGTACGTAACACCGGGGAACCATATGCAACGATCGGGAGTATCATGGAGCAAATTTACGTCAAATCGACTGAAGATATTCCTGCAGCATGATCGTGGCAGCGATCACATCCACATTCTTCTTGTCCCGGCGGTCCTTTTTCTTCATGCCCATTTCCAGCATGGCATCCTTCGCCATTTTGGAAGTATAGCGTTCATCCACTGTTTTCACTGGTACGGAAGGAAATTCTTTCTGTATCTTTTTTATCGCGGCCTCCACCAGGGGGGTGGCATGCGTGTCCGATTCATCCCAGTTCTTAGGCATGCCGATGATGATCAGTTCCACCTCTTCTTGCCGGAAGTATTTTTTAAGCCAGGAAATGAGCTCTTTCGATTCGATGGTCTCCAGGCCCGTAGCGATGATCTTGAGCGGATCGGTGACAGCAAGGCCGGTTCGTTTACCGCCATAATCTATAGAAAGGATGCGGGGCATGTTGGTTAATGGTTAATGGTTCATAGTTGAGGGCAATGATTCTTAGCTGGTGCTTTCCCCTGAGCTAGGAACCATGAACGATCAATTGAGGAACAGATCCAGGATCACAAAGATGGCAAAAACCACCGAAGCGATGCCGTTTGTTGTAAAGAAAGCCATATTCACTTTACTGAGATCGCCGGGCTTTACCAGTAAATGCTGGTAAATAAGGAGCCCTATGAAGAAGGCAACACCGACCCAGTACCACAATCCGGAATGCCCCTGAACTCCGGCAAAGACCACACAGGCTGCCGAAAGGGTATGCAGCAGTTCAGATACACGCAATGCTTTCTCCTTACCTAATGCGGCCGGTATGGAATGCAAGCGGTTGGCCTTGTCAAATTCTTCATCCTGCAATGCATAGATGATGTCGAAGCCGCTGACCCAGAATAACACGGCAAAGGAAAAAAGCACCGGCAATACGGCAAACTGCCCGGTAACAGCCAGGTAAGCGCCGATGGGGGCCAGGCTCAGCCCAATACCCAGTACCAGATGACATAATGCGGTGAACCGTTTTGTATAACTGTAGAACAGGATCACGAATAAAGCGACCGGTGATAGATAAAAACAGATACGGTTGATGAACCAGGTACAAAGAATAAATAATCCGCAGTTAATGATCACAAACAGTAAGGCATTGTTGGCTTTGATGATGCCGGCAGGTATTTCCCTGATGGCAGTGCGGGGGTTCATTGCATCGAAATTCTTATCCAGCCAGCGGTTGAAGGCCATGGCCGCCGAGCGGGCGAAGACCATGCAGCAAATAACCAGAAAAAATTTGACCAGCAACTCCTTCCATATATGAGTGGAATCAATTCCCCAGCCAATGGTTCGATTCAGATTCCACGGTCCTTCTCCTGCCCACCTGGCTATTTTTATGCTGGTCATACCCAGAAAAAATCCGATCAGCGCAAAGGGCATTGCAAAAATGGTATGGGCGAATTTGACTAAGGAGAGATATTTTTTAATAGCGGTCATTGAAATGTTGAATGGTCTATGCTCAATGGTTGGCTTGTATGTGCTTCCGTACGATCTCCCATAATACCACACCGGCGGCGGTGGCAATGTTCAGGGAATGTTTCATGCCCAGTTGCGGTATCTCGATGCATCCATCGCATTGGTGAATGGTTTCCTGTTCTACACCGGTTACCTCATTGCCAAAGATAACAGCAATCTTTTCATTGCTGCCAAAATCAACATGCTGCAGTTGCAGGCTGTCTTTGGCCTGTTCCACTGCATACACTTTGTATCCATCCTTCTTTAAGGAGCGGATGGCCTCGCCGGCATTTGAAAAATGTTTCCACTCAACAGTATCTTCTGCGCCCAGTGCTGTTTTCTTTATTTCCTTATGTGGTGGTGTACAGGTGTAGCCGGTGAGGTAAATGGCGTTGAGCAAAAAAGCATCTGCCGTGCGGAACACGCTTCCTACGTTGTAGGCGCTGCGGATATTTTCCAGTACAGCAATAATGGGGATCTTCTCGGAGCGTTTGAACTCCTCTACCGATTTGCGGTTGAGATCAGCCATGCTTAACTTTTGCATATCAGATCATTTCACTTTGCAGCAAGGGGTTCTTGACCGATTCCTTTTTTTCGAGGTAGGCTTTGGCTGCTTTGATAAAATGAACGAAGATAGGTTGTGGGTTCTCCACCGTGCTTTTTAATTCCGGGTGATACTGAACGCCTATGAAAAAAGGATGACCTTTCAATTCCACGATCTCCACGAGGTTGGTATCGGGGTTCTTCCCGCTGGCTACCAACCCGGCTTTTTCAAAATCCGCCAGGTATTTATTGTTGAACTCCCAGCGGTGGCGATGGCGTTCACTGATCTGTTTCTTCCCGTAAATGGTATAGGCCAGGGTATCTTTTTTAATATCGCAGGGATAAGCGCCCAGCCTCATCGTTCCGCCCATGTCTTTCACTTTCTTCTGGTCTTCCATAAGGTCGATCACCGGGTAATCGGTCTGGGGATCCATTTCGGTAGAATGGGCATTCTTCCAGCCAATCACATTACGTGCATATTCTATCACGGCCATCTGCATACCAAGGCAAATGCCGAAGAAGGGTAGTTGGTTCTCCCTGGCGTATTTTACGGCAATGATCTTCCCTTCCACACCGCGGTTACCAAAACCCGGGGCGACCAGGAGGCCATCCAGATCTTTCAGCTTCTCCTTCACATTTTCCTCAGTAATGAACTCACTATGCACATTCACGATCTGCACTTTGCATTCATTCACAGCACCTGCGTGCGTGAACGATTCGAGGATGGACTTATAAGCGTCCTGCAGTTCGATATATTTGCCAATAAGCCCGATGGTTACTTTGCTGTGTGGGTATTTCAATTTGTCGAGGAAAGCACGCCATTTGGTGAGCTCCGGGGCGGCATAACCGTTTATCTGGAGTTTTTTCAGCACGATCACATCCAGGCCTTCCTGCAGCATTTTCAACGGCACTTCATAAATGGTGCTGGCATCCATGGCCTCGATCACCGCATTGGGTTTAACATTACAGAACAGGGCGATCTTCTTTTTAAGGTCATCGCTCAGGGGCTGTTCGGTACGGCAAACGATCACGTTCGGGTGAACCCCTTCCTGGCTCAGCATTCGCACACTGTGCTGGGTGGGTTTTGTTTTCAGTTCTTTGGCAGCCTTTAAATAAGGGATCAGTGTGAGGTGCACCACCACGCAATCTTCTTCAGGCAATTCCCATTGTATCTGGCGAACGGCTTCTACAAAGGGTAAGCTTTCGATATCGCCAACTGTGCCACCGATCTCTGTGATCACAATATCGTATTTGCCTTCGGTGCCCAGCAGCAGCATCCGGCGTTTGATCTCATCGGTGATGTGAGGGATCACCTGCACTGTTTTACCTAAATAAGCGCCTTCTCTTTCTTTATTGATCACCGTTTGATAGATACGGCCGGTGGTAACATTATTCGCCTGGGATGTTGGTGTATTCAGGAAGCGTTCGTAGTGACCCAGGTCAAGGTCGGTCTCGGCTCCATCATCGGTTACATAACACTCACCATGTTCGTAAGGATTGAGTGTACCCGGGTCGACGTTGATGTAAGGGTCGAATTTCTGGATGGTGACTTTTAAACCGCGGCTTTGTAAGAGTTTTGCGAGTGATGCGGCGATGATCCCTTTGCCTAAAGAAGATGTAACACCACCTGTTACAAAAATATACTTAGCCATAAAAAATAATTTTACAACCACTCCCTGATTTTTCGGGAGACCGGCTGCGGTTAAAAATATGACCAGGAAAATTTTGTAGGAATAAAATCTTAGAGGTCATGCAAAGATAGGGGAATATTCCGGGGGAGGAAATTTGGGAATGGGGTTTTTGAAAAAGCTGAAGAATTTTTCCTGGTTGGTTGTCGACACCGCTCCGCCGGTAAGCGAAGTATATTAGTAAAATTCATTCTTCGCCAGGTAATTCCTCAGATAATCGTCCACGCCCTTCTCCAAGGTGTAGAACTCGGCTGAATAACCCGCTGTTCTGAGTTTATCCATATTGGCCTCGGTAAAATACTGGTACTTATCCCGTATATCCTCGGGTATATCGATGTATTCAATATCTGGCTTCATATCCAGGCCGGCGAAGGTAGCTTTTACCAGGTCGTTGAAACTCCGGGCCTGCCCGGTCCCCAGGTTGTAGATGGCCGAGGCCGGCTTTTTTTCCATCAGCCAACAGCATACCGCCACCACGTCTTTCACATATACAAAATCACGCAGTTGTTCACCGTCTTCATAGCCATTCTTGTGGGAACGGAATAATTTTACCTTCCCGTATTGTTTGATCTGGTTAAAGGAATGGAAGATCACGCTCGCCATCCTTCCTTTATGGTATTCATTGGGGCCGTATACATTAAAAAATTTAAGACCTGCCCAGAAGGGGGGATGCGAATGCTGGTGCAACACCCATTTATCGAACTCATTTTTAGAGATACCGTACGGGTTCAGCGGATGGAGTTGTTCAACGACCTCATGACTGTCGTCGTAACCAAGTTCTCCTTCGCCATAAGTAGCGGCCGATGATGCATAGACCAAGGGAATATTATTCTGAGTGCAATAATTCCACATCTTTTGTGAGTACTCAACGTTCAGGTGCTGGTGAACGGAATAATCGAATTCGGTTGTATCGGTACGGGCGCCTAAGTGAAATACAAAATCAACCACCGGCTTCTCCCGTTGCACCCAGCCGAAAAAATCTTCCCTCTCTACCCGAACGATGTACTTTTTGTGCAGCAGGTTTAATTCCTTTTCTTCGTCGTCAAATTCATCCACGAGGATGAGCTTTTCGAATCCTTTCTTGTTCAGGTAACTTACCATGCAGCTTCCGATGAAGCCGGCGGCACCTGTGACGATGATGGTTGACTTGGTATCGGCCATTTTACAAAGCGGTTAATGCGTGTTCACTTTCATGCCCGGCAAGCAGGTTTGCGATGGCATTCTCGTATTTCTCTTTCCAATCGGTAACGGTTCCCCAGTCCGTACCATTAATATTGATATTACCGGGCGTTACTTCGCCAAGATAAGTAACCGACATTCCCATTTTTTCCAGCAGCATATTAAAATCATTCCTTTTCTCTTTGGAAACGGAAACCACCACCCTGCTTTGTGATTCACCGAACCAGAATGCATCCGGGCGGATGTCATTATATGTTGCATTTACTGCAAAGCCCTTGTTGCGGTTGAAGCAACTTTCGATCAGCGTAATGAACAGGCCTCCTTCACTTACATCGTGGGCGGAACTGATCAGCTTCTTTTGGATCATCTTTTTTATCGCTTCCTGTATGTCGAACTCTTCGGTAAGGTTGAAATAAGGTGCGGGCGAGTATTCCACTCCGTGTACCTTATGGAGGTATTCGGATGAATTAATGTCGTTGCGTTGTGTTCCCACCAGGTAGATCTCGTCATCATCCTGTTTGTAGTCCATCGTCATCTTATCATCGGCGCATTCCAGTAACCCAACCATACCTATGGTAGGGGTAGGGTAAACAGCCCCGTCGGGCCCCTGGTTGTAAAAGCTCACATTCCCACCGGTGACCGGTGTATCAAATTTTATGCAGGCTTCGCCCATTCCTTTGATGGCATGAACGAACTGGTAATATACCTGCGGATCGAATGGGTTGCCAAAATTCAGGCAGTTGGTTATGCCCAGCGGGTATCCACCACTGCAAACAATATTCCTTGCGGCTTCGGCTACGGCGATCATTGCTCCTTTGTATGGATCGGCAAAAACATAGCGGCTGTTGCAATCCGTTGTCAGCGCCAGCGCTTTATTAGTTGGTTTAGCCACAACGATCGCCGCGTCACTTGGGGCATTGGTGCTGGCATTGCCCGTGCCCACCATACTGTCGTACTGTACGTATACCCATCTTTTGCTGGCAATATTCGGTACCTGGATGATCTGTTCAGCAACTGCCTTCAGGTTTGCAGGGACATTGATGCTGTCAATATTGAATGAGTTAATCTTCTTGAAATATGTTGGCTCTGTGTATTCTCTTGAATTCTGGGGAGCGCCTCCACCCAATACAAGTTCGTGGGCGGGTAATTCGGCCTCCAGTTTTCCATTCATATAGAAGCGAAGCATCCCATCTTCCGTTACTTCACCGATCTCACTGCAGGGAAGGTCCCACTTTTTAAATACATCCAGCACTGATTGTTCTTTGCCTTTTGCTGCTACCAGCAACATCCTTTCCTGGCTTTCGCTCAGCAACAACTCCCAGGCCTTCATATCTTTTTGCCGGGTAGGTACTTTGTCAAGGTCGATGCGCATACCTGCCTTTCCTTTTGCGCTCATCTCGGAAGTGGAGCAGATGATACCTGCTGCGCCCATGTCCTGCATACCCACTACGGCGCCTGTTTTGATCACTTCCAGGCAGGCCTCAAGCAATTTTTTTTCCTGGAAAGGGTCGCCTACCTGAACGGCTGGAAGGTCTTCGGCACTGTCTTCTGTGATATCGGCTGAAGCAAAGCTGGCTCCGCCGATGCCATCCTTACCTGTTGCACTGCCAACGAAGAAAACAGGATTGCCTTTTCCTTCCGCGGTAGCAGAAACCGTTTCGCCATTCTTTACTATGCCCACACTCATCGCATTCACCAACGGGTTGGTGTGATAGCATTCTTCAAAATAAACCTCGCCACCTACGGTCGGGACACCGAAGCAGTTGCCGTAATGTCCAATACCATGTACCACGCCTGCCAAAAGGTGTTGCGTTTTTGCTTCGGTAAGTTTTCCAAAACGGAGTGAGTTAAGTGAGGCAATGGGCCGGGCGCCCATGGTGAATATGTCACGGTTGATACCACCCACACCGGTAGCTGCACCCTGAAAAGGTTCGATGGCAGAGGGGTGGTTGTGTGATTCGATCTTAAATACAACACCATAGCCGTCGCCAATATCCATCAACCCTGCATTTTCTTCACCGGCCTTTACAAGCATTTTCTTCCCTTCCCTGGGTAATGTTTTAAGCCATTTGATGGAGTTCTTATAACTGCAATGTTCGCTCCACATCGCACTGAAACAGCATAATTCATTGAAATTGGGTGTGCGGCCGAGTTTCTGTTTGATGAGTTCGAATTCTTCTTCGGTAAGTCGGAGTTGCTCTGCGGTTTTTGCCGTTATTTCCATAAACGTAGATGAGGGTTGATGCGAAAGCGCAAAGTTAACGGTTGCCCCGTTCTAACTGTGAACAGCAAAGCAAATATTTTAACTATCTTCCCACACCCAAATCGCCGATCTTGAACTACCTGTTATTTGCCGTATATTTTTTATTGTTAAGTTGGTTACTGCACCGCATACCTTTTTTAAAGAACTCGGGTATCAGCAAACAGGCCCTGCTGGGTTTGTTCATGCTGAAAATAGCAGCCGGTATACTGCTGGGCTGGACAGCACTTCATTTTTATGGAAACGGGAACGATTACTGGGACCTGAACCGTGAATCTTGGAATGAATACCAGTTAATGTTCAATGATCCGGGCAGATATCTCACCAACCTGTTCACTTCAGATTACGAGGGCGGATACGGCGGGGTTTTCAGTTCCCACGATTCGTACTGGAACGACCTTCGGGGAAATATCATCATCAAGTTGCTGTCGGTGTTCAATATCTTCAGCAGGGGTGATTATTATATTAACAGCCTGTTCTTTAATTCCCTTATCTTTTTCGGGCATGTGATGCTGTACCGCTTATTCATCCAGTTATACCCGGGTAAAGATATATTGGTGATCACCGGATGTTTCCTCCTCCCGTCGCTGCTTTATTTTTCTTCAGGTATTCATAAAGATGGGATGGTATTCCTCATGATGTCGATTTTCATCTATGCGATATTTCAAAGTTTGATAAAAGGACGAGTAACGGTTAAACGGTCGTTGCTCATTGTATTCAGCATAATAATGCTGTTCATGCTTCGCAACTACGTGTGCATGGCATTACTCCCTGCAACGATCGGTTGGGTCACGGCAACCAGGCTGAGATGGAAACCCTGGCTAAGTTTTTTGATGATTTACCTGGCACTTGGTATACTGGTAGTGGCATTGGCTTCTGTTGGGGAGGGAAAGATGAACCTGTTATCTGTCATTGTAAAAAAACAAAGTGATTACCTGAAACTCGGCCCATCGGAAACCAGCATTGCTTTGAGTGAGTTGAAGCCCGGGACGGTTAGTTTTGTAGTGAATGCCCCGCAGGCGATCAACCATTCCTTGCTGAGGCCTTATATCTGGGAATCTGCAAACATTTCACTGCTGCCTTTTTCTGTAGAATTGCTCCTTTACCAACTTCTTTTCCTTGCCTTTCTTGTATTCAGACGAAAAGATATTTCCGGGCCATCACAGCCCTTTGTCTTCTTTTCGATAGTTTTTGTCTTCACCATTTTCCTGCTCATCGGCTATATTGTACCCAACCTGGGCTCTATTTTACGCTATCGAAGCCTCTATTTTTCCCTGCTGATTACCCCCCTGTTGTGCCTGGTTGATTGGCAGAAACTTAAAACATTAAAAATAATTTGATGTGAACTTTTTCTTCACATTGCTGCTGATTTTTTATAAAAAGACTCTAAAAACCTTGCTTTGTGTGGTTTTTTAATGTTTTTTTGCACCTTAAAATTGATAAAACATGGAATCTTTAAGGTTTAAGGCTCTCGACAATTTGAACAAGGGCCTGCCAAAAGTGAAGGTGGAAGGGTCCAGCAAGATCACGGCCATTTTCAACGAAAATGTATTTACCCTGCAGGTTGCACGCAGGTACCTGAGCGATGAAGCCTATAAAAGCCTGGTTGCCTCCACAAAAGGCGGAAAGAAGATCGACCGGAACATGGGATCCCAGATCGCCAATGGCATCCGTGCCTGGGCAGAAAGCAAAGGAGTTACCCATTTCACTCACTGGTTCCAGCCGCTTACCGGTTTATCTGCCGAGAAACACGATTCATTCTTTACATTAAAATCCGATGGCACTGCTATTGAAGAATTTGATGGCGGCGCCCTTATACAACAGGAGCCCGATGCATCCTCTTTCCCAAGCGGCGGCTTGCGGGCTACTTTCGAAGCAAGGGGTTATACAGCCTGGGATCCTTCTTCCCCTGCATTCATTATGGAGATCGGCCAGGGAAAGACCTTATGCATCCCTACCATTTTCGTTTCTTATACCGGTGAATCACTTGATACGAAAACGCCGTTGCTGAAAGCCCTGGTTGCGCTTGATAAGGCTGCAACAGATGTATGCCAGTATTTCGATAAGAACGTTACCCGTGTATCTGCCACCCTCGGCTGGGAACAAGAATACTTTCTCATCGACGCAGGTCTTGCCAATACAAGGCCAGACCTGTTATTGACCGGCCGTACCGTGTTCGGTCATGCTCCGGCAAAAGGGCAGCAGCTCGAAGACCATTACTTTGGTGCGATACCTGAAAGGGTGTATGCATTCATGAGGGATTTTGAAGAAGAAAGTTATAAGCTGGGTATCCCCATCCGAACCAGGCATAATGAAGTGGCCCCTGCACAGTTCGAGTGTGCCCCGATCTTTGAAGAGATCAACCTGGCAGTTGACCATAACACCCTGCTGATGGACATAATGGAAAGGGTTGCCAAACGCCATGGTTTAAAATGCTTATTGCACGAGAAACCTTTTGCAGGAATCAACGGAAGCGGTAAGCATAATAACTGGAGCATGGCAACAGATACAGGCGTGAACCTGCTGGCACCTGGTAAAACACCAAAGACCAACCTCATGTTCCTCGCCTTCTTTGTGAACACGATCAAAGCAGTACATGATTATGCCGACCTGCTTAGGGCTTCCATTGCCAGCGCAGGCAACGACCATCGCCTGGGGGCCAATGAAGCGCCTCCTGCGATCATATCCATCTTCATCGGTAAATACCTTACCGAAGTGCTGAACCAGATCGAGAGCCGCGTATCCGGCAAGTTCGACGAACAGGATGAAGCCATCCTGAAACTGGACATCCATAAAAGCATTCCGGAACTGATGCTCGATAATACCGACCGCAACCGTACATCGCCGTTTGCCTTTACCGGTAACAAATTCGAGTTCCGTGCCGTAGGCTCATCTGCCAACTGTGCTATTTCAATGACCACCCTGAATGCGATCATGGCTGAAACGCTGAAGAACTTCAAATCGGATGTGGATGCACTGATCGAAAAGGGGGAGAAGAAAGAAGTGGCGATCATGCAGGTGATCCAGAAGTACATTGTTGAAAGCAAGAAAGTGCTGTTCGAAGGAGATGGTTACAGTGAAGAGTGGGAAAAAGAAGCTGCTAAACGTGGTCTGCCCAACGTAAAGACAACACCGCTTTCTCTGGATGCATTCGTTACTGATAAGGCAAAGCGGCTTTTTGAACACAACGAAATATACAACCATGCAGAGCTGGAGGCCCGCCACGAGATCATGCTCGAATCGTACATCAAGAAAGTACAGATCGAAGCAA
>CAZYAT010000025.1:0-23277 GCA_964645235.1 uncultured Ferruginibacter sp.
ACAAAACTGAATCTCTGGGGCTGGGCTTCCAAAGCTGAAAAGATCAGCATCCGTTTCAATGACAAAACTTACAAAGCAACAGCCGGCGCCGATGGTAAATGGATGCTGCAGTTACCTCCGCAAAAAGCCGGTGGCCCTTACCGGATGGAGATCAATGCAAGTAATAAGATCACCATAAACAATATTCTTATCGGCGATGTATGGATATGCTCCGGCCAATCGAACATGGTACATCAAATGAAACTACACAATGTCCGGTATGCCGATGATATAGCAACGGCCGATTACCCGCAGATACGCCAGTTCTGGATACCTGTTCTAAGTGATCTGCAAGGACCTCACGAGGACCTTCCGGCAGGCTATTGGAAATCTGCCAACCAGCAGGATGTATTGGAATTCTCTGCTGTTGCTTATTTTTTTGCCCGGAAAATATTTGAACAATACCACGTTCCTGTCGGCCTGATCAATGCCAGCGTGGGTGGCTCAACTATTGAAGCATGGATGAGTGAAGAAAGCCTCAAAGAGTTTCCTTCCATTACAGCAACTATTCAAAAGAATAAGGATACCTCCTATATCAATGAATTGCTCAGGGGATCGGCTGCGTATAATGCAGGCAGGCCAAAGCCGGATGACAAAGGGCTGAGCGGAATAATGCCCTGGTACGACCCTGCATACATTCCATCCGCCGGCGGATGGCGCACCATTCATGTGCCGGGCTATTGGGAAGACCAGGGAGTTAAAGACCTCGATGGCATCGTTTGGTACCGGAAGGAAGTTGACGTGCCTGCATCCATGGTGGGTGTTCCTGCCAAAGTTTTCCTGGGAAGAATCGTTGACGCAGATGTATTATATATTAATGGCAGGCAGGTGGGCAATACCACGTATATGTATCCGCAGAGAAGATACGCGGTACCGGCAGATCTCTTGAAACCTGGCAAAAACATTTTTGTAGTTCGTGTGACGAACAATAATGGAAAAGGCGGGTTTGTTCCGGATAAGCCTTATTGTCTTTTTACAGGAAAAGACACTATTGATCTTAAAGGAGACTGGCAATACAAAGTGGGTTATGTTGCCCTGCCACAACGCGGAACTCCGACCGGCATTAACCTACAGAATCAACCCGCAGCATTATACAACGCAATGCTGGCGCCTGTAACAAATTATACAGTTAAAGGGTTTTTATGGTACCAGGGCGAGAGCAATACCGGCCGTGCACAGGAATACCTGAGGCTCCAGCGCACCATGGTGTCTGACTGGCGCAACAGGTGGAAACAGGGCACACTTCCCTTCCTCTATGTACAGCTCCCAAATTTTATGGATGCCAGTTACCTCCCATCCGAAAGCCAGTGGGCCGAGTTCAGGGACGCACAGTTGGCCAGCCTCTCCATTCCCAGTTCTGCCATGGCAGTTAGTATTGACCTGGGCGAATGGAATGACCTTCATCCCGACAGAAAAAAAGAAGTGGGGGAACGTTTGGCACTGGCGGCATTAAAGCTTGCTTATGGAGAAACGATCGTATACTCAGGGCCGATATATGCCTCACATACCGTTCAGGGAAATAAGATCATTCTCTCTTTCGATCATACCGGAAGCGGTCTGGTATCCAATAATGGAGAAGCGCTTTCCTATTTTTCCATTGCCGGGGCCGATAAAAGATTCGTTTGGGCCAACGCATCGATTGAAGGAGATAAAGTGGTTGTATGGAACGATGCGGTTACCTCTCCGCTATATGTCAGATATGCATGGGCAGATAATCCTGATGGTGCAAACTTGTATAATAAGGAGGGCTTGCCGGCATCTCCATTCAGGACAGATAAATAACCAATATGAACGTGACCGGGAAAACATGGGCTTTTGTTGTGCTGTTTTTAATGACAGGACAAATATTATTTGCCCAGAATAATGTTGTGATAGATGCTTCCAGCGCAAAGGATACGATCAACAGAAATATTTATGGCCATTTTGCAGAAGACCTTGGACGTTGTATCTATGGTGGCTTCTACGTGGGCGAAGGAAATAAGTCTATTCCGAATAAAGGCGGTGTCCGGCTGGATGTGATCGAGGCGCTGAAAAAACTAAAGATCCCAAACCTGCGCTGGCCGGGCGGGTGCTATGCCGACAACTATCACTGGCTGAATGGCATCGGTCCCAAAAATAAACGGCCTCATACCGAGAATGTTTCCTGGGGAAACATACGGGGGGATAACAGCTTTGGCACTCACGAATTCCTTGACATGTGTGAAATGATGAATGCACAGCCGTATCTCGCCGTGAATATGGGAAGTGGTACCGTACAGGAAGCATCGGAATGGGTGCAGTATGTCAACCATAAAAATGGGTCCGGGTTCCTGACAGATATGCGTGAAAAAAATGGAAGAACAAAACCCTGGAATGTGAAATACTGGGGAGTCGGGAACGAATCATGGGATTGTGGCGGGCATATGACGGTTGATCATTACGTAAATGAATACAGGAAGTATGCAACGTTCCTGACCAGTTACAGCAATACTGAAGGTCTTTTCAGGATCGCCGTAGGGCCCGGCTGGGACGATTTTAAATGGACAGAGGGGCTGATGAAGAACATACCCCTTAAAATGATCGAAGGGATTTCCATCCATCACTACTCAGTAATCAACTGGAGTAAGAAAAGCTCCGCCACACAATTCACCGAGGAAGAATATTTCAAAACAATGGAACAGGCGTACCGCATGGAAGAGATGGTTGCGGGGAATGCGGCGGTAATGGATAAATACGATCCGGAAAAGAAAGTGGCGCTGGTGGTGGATGAATGGGGCGGCTGGTATGAAGTGGAACCTGGCACCAACGGCGCTTTCCTTTACCAGCAGAACAGCATGCGTGATGCCATGATCGCAGGGCTCACCCTCAACATATTCAATAATCATTGCGACCGGGTGCGGATGGCCAACCTGGCCCAGTGTGTAAACGTACTGCAGGCTGTTATCCTCACCAGGGAAGAGAAAATGGTGCTTACTCCCACGTATCATGTGATGGAGATGTACAACGTACACCAGGATGCATTGATGCTGCCCGTTACCGTGAGCAGCAACGATTATGTAATAGGTGACAGGAAACTGAAAGCTGTTTCTGCGTCTGCATCAAAGAATAAAAGCGGAGTGGTTCATATCTCACTAGTGAATATTGATTCCCGCAATGAACAGGTAGTGAACATCGATCTTGGTAATTTGACAGCCAGATCTGTCAGCGGGCGGATACTTCGTTCAGAAAAATTGCAGGATCACAACGACTTCGGGGATCCACAGAAAATCAAACCGGTTGTATTTACAAACGCATCATTAAACAATGATCGTCTTTCTGTGAAAATGCCTCCGTTCTCTGTTGTGATTTTAGAAATAAAATAAAATTATGGGAAAGTTTTTTTTTGCTGCTGGCATTGTATTGTTGGCTCCTCTGAATGGAGATGCACAAGTCGACCAGGCGGCATGGCGGGGTAAAAAAGCTGCCGTGGTGATCTCCTACGACGATGGCTATGATCAGCAACTCGACAACGCAGTACCGGTACTGGATTCGCTGGGATTGAAAGCCACTTTCTACATCAGCGCTTTTTACCCGGCGGTGAAGAACCGGATCGCTGAATGGAAAAAACTGGCGGACAAAGGGAATGAACTGGGCAATCATACGCTGTATCATCCCTGCATCGGCGGGCCCGGCCGGGAATGGGTAAGACCCGATTATGATCTCAGGAATTACACCGTATCCCGTATGGTGGATGAGGTAAGGATGGAGAATGTATACCTGCAATCTGTGGATGGAAGATCGAAAAGAACCTTTGCATTTACCTGCGCTGATACAAAAGCCGGGGGAGTTGATTTCAGCAACGATATAAAAAATGATTTTGTGGCATTACGGTCGGTCAGGAATGAAATGCACAGGATCAACGAGGTCGACCTGAACAACGTGGATTGTTATATGGTGAACAAGCACTCGGCTGAGCAAATGATCGGATGGGTGAATAAAGCCATCGAAACGAATTCATTGCTGGTAATTCTTTTTCATGGTGTGGGAGGAGGTAATGGGCTCGACGTCTCCCTTTCAGATCACCGGAAATTTCTTCAATACCTGAAACAAAATGAAAAAGATATCTTGGTAGCACCAATGGTCGAGATAGCTGAATACATCAAATCCCGGCAGAAGTAATGATCGGGTATGTTATCTGGTAACTCAAAAACGGTAACTCTTTATGGATAAAGAAAAAAAATATCATTCGAGGAGTAGGTTCCTTTACAACCTGGGGATGGCCGGGATAAGTATTCCCTTATTGTCCTCTTTCAGCAACTGTAACGACGAACATTCTAATCAAAGAAAAATGAAGAAAAAAAACGACGGTAAACTGGGTATTGCATTGGTCGGACTTGGCAATTATGCAACCAACCAGCTTGCGCCGGCCTTATTGCAAACCGAGCATTGTTACCTGGCGGGTATTGTAACCGGCACTCCTTCCAAAATCGCTGTATGGAAAGAAAAGTACAATATCCCTGATAAGAATATCTACAACTACGATAACTATGATTCAATAAAAGACAACCCCGATATTGATATCATCTATATAGTGCTTCCCAACAACATGCACGCCGAATACACTATCCGGGGCTTTGAAGCAGGAAAGCATGTGATCTGCGAAAAACCAATGGCCATTACTGTTGAAGATTGTGATAAGATGATCGTCGCTGCAAAAAAAGCAAATAAAAATCTGTCGATCGGTTACCGCCTTCACTTCGAGCCCTATAACCTGGAAATGGTCCGCTGTGGTACCCAAAAGATATATGGCGACATAAAAAAATTGTCCGGGGCCTTTGGCTTCAGGGCCGGGCCATCGCAATGGCGCCTCACCCAGAAGTATGCAGGTGGAGGACCATTGATGGATGTAGGGATCTATGTGATACAGGGGATGTGCTATACCACAGGAATGGAGCCCATATCTGTTACTGCCCAGGAAGGAGTAAAAACAGATCCGGACCGGTTCAAAGAAGTGGAGCAATCATTGACCTGGCAAATGGAATTCCCCAATGGGCTGATTGCAGAAGGGAAAACCAGCTATGCGGAAGGGATGAATTTTTTACATGCAGAAGCAGAACGGGGTGTTTTTGAGCTGACCTCCGCCTTTAATTATACAGGCCAACGTGGCTTTACACCTGCCGGGGCAATGAATTTCCCACACATCAATCAGCAGGCAAAACAAATGGACGGAATAGCCTTGTCGGTAAAGAACAACAAACAAACTATTGTACCCGGCGAAATGGGACGGAGAGATGTAAAATACCTGCAGGCGATCTATGAGGCCATGCGTACAGGAAACAGGGTCGAGATCAAAAAATAATTGACATGAGCAAAAAATTAAGAAGCGAGAACTGGTTCGGCAAAGACGATAAGATGGGTTTTGTTCACAGGTCCTGGCTTCGCAACCAGGGATACCCGGATGATTATTTCAAAGGCAAGCCCGTCATTGGCATCTGCAATACCTGGAGCGAGCTCACTCCCTGCAACGGGCACTTGCGTGATTTTGCAGAAGTGGTAAAAAGAGGGGTGATCGAAGCTGGTGGTTTTCCTTTGGAGTTCCCGGTTACTTCACTGGGCGAAACAATTATGCGTCCAACCACCATGCTCTTCCGAAACCTGGCAAGCATGGACGTAGAAGAAAGCATAAGGGCCAACCCCATCGATGGCGTGGTATTGCTCACGGGTTGCGACAAAACCACTCCTTCCACGATCATGGGGGCTTGCAGTGTTGATCTTCCAACCATCGTAGTGCCCGGAGGGTCTATGTTGAATGGCCGGTTCAAAGGAGAGTGCCTCGGGAGCGGGTCTTTCAACTGGATGGTAAAGGAAAAAACACTGGTAGAGAACTATACGGCTGAAGACATTCACGAAGCCGAGATCGGTGCGGCAAGAAGCGCCGGGCATTGCATGACGATGGGTACAGCATCCACAATGGCTTGTATGGCCGAGTCGTTGGGCCTTACACTTCCGGGCGCTGCGGCAATACCGGCAGTTGATTCAAGAAAAAAAGTAATGGCCCAGTTATCAGGCAGGAGGATAGTGGAAATGGTGAAAGAGGAGATGAGGCTTTCAAAAATCCTTACACGAAAAGCATTCGAAAATTCCATTATCGTGAATGCAGCGGTAGGCGGTTCTACCAATTTCATTATTCATCTGCTTGCGGTTGCCGGCAGGATCGGAGTTGAACTTAAGCTGGAAGACTTCGATACGATCGGTAGCAAGGTCCCTTTACTGGTAAACCTGAAGCCTTCCGGCAAATACCTGATGGAGGATTTCTACTATGCGGGCGGACTTCCCGTTGTGATACATGAACTAAAAGATCTTCTTCACAACGACGCCATAACGGTAAATGGGAAAACGATCGGTGATAACAATACTAACCCCACCTGCTATAATAAAGAAGTGATTGCATCCATGGATGCCCCCTTGCAAAATGAGGCAGGCATAGTAGTACTTAAAGGTAACCTCTGTAAAGACGGAGCTGTCATCAAGCCATCAGCAGCAACCAAAGGATTAATGAAACACAAGGGTAAAGCCGTTGTGTTTGAGACCATGGAAGATTATCACGCAAGGATCGATGACCCTGCATTGGACATTGAAGAGAATTCGGTCATCGTATTAAAAGGCGTAGGGCCGGTTGGCTACCCAGGCATGCCGGAAGTAGGAAATGTTGATCTCCCCGAAAAGCTGTTACGAAAAGGGATCAAAGACATGATCCGCATCTCCGATGGGCGTATGAGTGGCACTGCAGCGGGCACGGTAGTGCTGCATGTATCCCCTGAATCTTCCATTGGTGGCGTATTGGCTCTGGTTATGAATGGTGACACGATAGAACTGGATGTTGAACAGCGAAAACTTCACCTCGATGTCAGCGACGAGGAACTGGAAAAAAGAAGATCTGCCTGGAAAGCCCCCGAGCCAATGGCCGGCAGGGGATATGTGAAATTGTACATCGACCATGTACAGCAGGCACACCTTGGTGCTGACATGGATATTTTGAGAGGCGGAAGCGGAAGCGAGGTAACACGAGACCTTCATTAAAACGATTTGTATGAAATATTACCTTTTATCTATTGTCCTGTGTGTTGTGCTCAGCTGCAATAACAGTGAACAAAAAAAAGAAGGAGCAAGGACAATGGGCACAATTATAAGAATTGATCCTGCACTTGACTCCATCGTCTCCCCTGCTGCCAAAGCCGAGGTCATTGCCGACAGTTTTGAGTGGAGTGAAGGTCCGTTGTGGGTGGAGAAAGAGAATATGCTCCTTTTTTCCGATGTACCCAAGAATACCGTTTATAAATGGACCGAAACAAGGGGGAAAGAAACATACCTTAAGCCATCCGGTTATACCGGCAGTGTTCCTTCTGTTTGTAAAGAGCCCGGTAGTAATGGATTGCTCTTCGATGCCAATGGCAATCTTATTCTATGCCAGCATGGCGACCGGCGTGTAGCGAAAATGGAGGCACCCGTCGCTGCTCCTGCGCCCAGGTTTACCAGCCTTGCTGATAAATATAATAACAGACGATTCAGCAGCCCGAATGATGCGGTATATAATACAGAAGGGGAATTATTCTTTACTGACCCCCCCTACGGACTATTCACACAGGATGAAAATGACCCGAAAAAGGAAATCCCCGTCAATGGTGTCTATAAAGTAAAAAAAGACGGGTCGGTGATCCTGCTGGTTGATTCCATCTCCCGTCCAAATGGCCTTGCTTTCTTCCCGGGTGGAAAAAGGCTGATCGTAGCCAATTCGGATCCGAACAAACCAAACTGGTACGTATTTGATGTAACGGGTGATTCATTGACCAATGGAAAAATATTTTATAGTGCCGCCGGCCACGATAAAAATGAAAAAGGATTACCAGATGGGTTGAAGATCGACAACAAAGGGAATGTGTTTGCTACCGGACCGGGAGGCATATATATTTTTAATAGTGAAGCGAAATTACTGGGAAAATTGAAACTGGATAATGCTGCTTCCAACTGTGCCCTGTCTACCGATAACAAAACTTTATACATCACCAATGATATGTTCGTATTGAGATTTAAACTGCGTAACTAATATGAGACTGTATAAAACCGGGAGAGGGATCGTTGCTGAAAGAGAAAAAAAATTCTACCTGCTTCCTGATCAGGACTGGGATTCCTACATCAACGACGACAACCTGCTGCAGAAAACAGAGGATGCCATTAGCGGATCTGTTGAAGGACCTGAAGGCCTTATTACTGACCTGTTACCCCCCATCGGAAGCAGCCAGGAACTCTGGGCATGTGGTGTTACTTACCTGCGAAGTAAAGTAGGCCGGCAGGAAGAAAGCAAGGCCTCGGGCGGGGCCGATTTCTACGGCAACGTGTATGAAGCAGAGCGTCCTGAAGTGTTCTTCAAATCGGTACCTCACCGCATCTCAGGGCATAAAGCGTTTGTTCGTATTCGTAAAGATTCCACCTGGGATGTGCCCGAGCCCGAGCTGACCCTTGTTGTCACTTCATCTGGCAAGATCGTTGGCTATACGATCGGCAATGATATGAGCAGCCGGAGTATTGAAGGAGAAAATCCTTTATACCTCCCCCAGGCGAAGACCTACGATGAATGCGCAGCCCTTGGTCCCTGTATTTATATAACAGATCGGCCTCTTGACAGTAGTACAATGATCCATATTGCTATTCGCAGGAATAATTCAATTGTATTTGAAGGCTCTGTTGCCATCGGTCAGATGAAGCGAAGCGTGAAGGAGCTGGTTTCTTTTGTTTACAGGGAATGCAGTTTCCCTCACGGCTGCCTGGTTATGACCGGCACCGGGATTGTCCCTGGCAATGATTTCACCCTGCAGAGCGGAGATGAAATAACCATTTCCATCGACAACATTGGTGCACTAATAAATACGGTCAGGTAAGCATGGTATTCCCGATCATTATATCAGCCATTGCATTGCAGGTATTCTTAACTGCCAGGAAGATCAGTCCCTTTCTTTCCCTTTTAATTGTATCAATCCTTGCAGGTCTGTGCTTGGGCATGCAGCCATTCGACCTGCTCAGATCAATCGAAAAAGGAGTCGGCAGCACCATGGGCGGCCTGGCATTGATCATTTGCCTCGGCGCCGTCTTGGGTAAGATATTGGAGATGTCCGGCGCTGCTGAAAAGATATCCTCCACGCTTATTCATGCATTTGGTGAAACCAATATACAGTGGGCCGTATTACTCACTGGTTTCCTGATCGGGATACCGTTGTATTATAATGCCGGTTTTGTGATCCTGGTGCCACTGGTATTTACATTGGCCAGGAAAACGAAGCTACCGCTGTTATACATAGCTATTCCGATGGCCGCTTCACTTTCCACAACACATTGTTTCCTGCCCCCTCACCCCGGGCCGGTTGTGCTGGTGAATTCTTTTCATGCCGATATGGGTTTGACATTGGTGTATGGGCTCTGCATTGCAGTCCCCGCTGTTGTAATAGCCGGCCCTTTACTGGGCAGGGTTTTAAAAAAGATCGGCAACGGTTACCAGTATGCAGAAGCATCAATGGTATCGATAAAAAAACAACCTGCTGCTTTTCCAAGTTTTGTAATTGCGTTATTACCTGTAATCCTGATCTCGTTATCTGTTATTGCGGGTAATTTCTTAAAGGATGGATTAATAAAAAGTATTTTACTCTTCACCGGCGATTCCACCATCGCATTGTTACTGGCGGTATTGACAGGATTCATCTATTTCGGGATCACCCTGCGTATTAAAACCGGAGATTCGATGAAATGGCTCAATGAGGCCATTTCAGGCATCGCACTTATCCTCTTGATCATCACCGCTGGCGGCGTATTAAAGCAGGTACTCACAGACAGCGGGACCGGGGCATATATCGCCTCCTTCAGCAGTAAATGGAATATGCCGCCACTGATCTTTGCCTGGCTGGTCACCGCACTGCTTCGCGTAACCATCGGTTCGGCAACAGTAGCCGGAATAACCGCCGCTGGTATCGTAGCACCACTTGTATCGCAACATAGTGTTTCACCCGAACTAATGGTGCTGGCTGTAGGGTCAGGTTCTGTTTTCGGGTCGCATATCAACGATTCAGGTTTCTGGATGTTCAAAGAGTTCTTCAGGCTTTCTTTAAAACAAACCTTTCTTTCATGGACCATCATGGAAACAGTCATTTCCATCTGTGGCCTCATCGGGGTGCTGGTATTAAATATAATCATTTAACACTAAACCATAGACAATGCAAAAACGCATCATTTCTTTTTGCACAACTATTTTATCCTTGTCATTGCTGAATTGCTCCTCCAGTAAGCAAACCGGATCATCCCCGGGCAAAGGGCTGAAAGATCATTACAAGGATTATTTTATCATCGGGGTGGCCGTATCACCACAGGCATTAAAGACCGATGAGACGGCATTGATAGTTTCCAATTTCAACAGCATGACCCCTGAGAACGCTATGAAGATCGGACCCATCCACCCAAGGGAAGATTGGTATAACTGGAAGGATGCCGATTCCATTGCAGCTTTTGCCAAGCGAAATAACCTTAAACTCCGGGGCCACACTCTTTGTTGGCACAATCAAACCCCCGGTTGGCTTTTTAAGGATGCAGCAGGCAACCAGGTAAGTAAAGAAGTGCTGTTACAAAGATTGAAAGACCATATTACAGCAGTTGTATCAAGGTACAAAGGTGTGATCTACGCATGGGATGTGGTCAACGAGGTCATTTCCGACAAATCTGATGAATATTTCCGGCCTTCCACCTGGTATCGGGTGTGCGGGGAAGAGTTCGTTGCCAAGGCATTTGAGTATGCTCATGCTGCTGACCCAGACGCCCTGTTGTTCTACAACGATTATAACGAGATCAGTCCTTCCAAAAGAGAAAAGATCATCCGGATGATCAGGGGCCTGCAGTCAAAGGGAGTACCGGTTCATGGTATCGGCTTGCAGGGGCACTGGGCGGTGAATGAGCCTTCAAGAGAGCAATTAGATAAGACACTGGATGATTTCTCAAAGCTCGGGTTAAAAATGCAGATCACCGAATTGGATATCTCTGTCTACCCGAAAGAGCATGAGGCACGGGAAAGAAAAGCATCGGATTATGACACCGCTTTTTCTGCTGATAAAGAAGCGAAGCAAATAGAAGTGTACAAAATGTGTTTCGAGTTGTTCCGCAAATACAAGTCATCCATCAGCAGTGTCACTTTCTGGAATATAAGCGACCGGAGCAGCTGGCTCGATAATTTTCCTGTAAGGGGTAGAAAGGATTATCCTTTGCTCTTCGATCGTAACCTGAAACCCAAAAAGGCGTTTTGGGAAGTCGTGAATTTTTAATTTCAAGAAAAGTCAGTCGACCCCATGGGCACAAAAAGGTGCCGATGGTTTTGTTGGAAGAGATCTTGCATTATATAATTCACTTGACGAAGATTCGGCCAATAACGCAGGTTTGATTATTCCTGGTACCGGAGATAACTTTTTAGGTAACACTTCACAATATTCAACAAAAAGCAGGAGCTTCTACGCCTGATATGAATATATTACCTGAGAATTGTTACATAACCGATGATGGGTTCACTGTTATTTCCAGCTTCAATAATATAATAGTATGTATCGAAAGGCAGTGACTTGCCTTTATACATTCCATTCCAGGGCCTGTAGGTCCCAATGCATTCATATACCATCTGGCCAGCCCTCGTAAATACCTGGACACGGCTGCTGGGGTAATCATCGAGGTATTGTATCGCCCATTTATCGTTTATACCATCGTTGTTCGGTGTAAAGGTGTTAGGTATCTTTGGCGGCCTCAGTATTTTCACAAACATTTCATCTTGACGGACACAGCCCCCCCGGGCAGTCACAGTCAGTGTATACAGAATATCATTTTGTATATTCATTGCCCTTGGTGCAGGTATGGTATTGTTTCCGTTGATGAAATACGTGTTGGGCGTCCATAAGTATTGCAGGTCAACGCCGGTTGCCACAGGCTGCATCTTTACCGACCCCCCCTGTAACACCAACCTGTCGGGTCCGGCATCCACTACCGGGTTGGGGTAGACCTTAATCGTTTTGAAAATGGTATCGCTGTTACATCCATGGCTATTGACAATATAAAAACTCATCGTATACAACATCGTATCGCCATATGTATGATTTATAGCCGGCGTATGGTATACTACCTGGTCACCCATATCCCAATACCATTGTACAGTAGTACCGTCAAGGGGATTGGTAATATCAGTAAACAATATCTGCTCTCCCAAACATGTACTCGGTTTGTTCTGGTTGAATTGTGCATTTGGCTGAGGGTGGATAATATCCACTTTGATAGTAGTATCATGCAGGCAACCAACGTTACTTCTCACCCTGAGTCTAACAAAGAATGGACCCACTGTATTATAATGATGGGTAGGTGAAGCCTGGGTAGAAGTACCCCCATCTCCAAAATCCCAGAAATAGGTCATCAATGAACCGCTCCCGTCGGAAATGGTGGACGTATTGCTGAACTTTATGTTTGCATGGGGCAGGCAAACCGAAGGCGGGAAGTTGAAGCCGGCCTTAGGAATCGGGCTGATGGTTATCTGTTTAAAAACAACTTTGCTGTTACACCCACTTGCTGTAACATTGAACATCTTAACCGTATAGGTATTAGCGCCGGGGAAAAGATGCGTAAAGGATGTGCCCGGGGGATGATTTTCCAATGGTGAACCATCTCCAAAATCCCAGATGGTATGAGTTAGAATAACTCCTGCCGGAGCTGCAGACAGATCGTTAAATGTTGCAGCAGTTCTATCACAAATCGGGCTGCTGAATGAAAAATCAGCTGTTGCCGTATCCATCACTTTTATTGTCCGGCCCATTGTATCGATACAGCCCGCCGTTGAAATAAAGCTGTACTTAATGGTATGGGTACCGATCCCGGCAACAGAGGGATTAAAGAAGAATACTCCCGGCGCAGGTGATGATACTCCTGGCCCTGAATACGATTCAGAACCAGGGAGTCCGCCGGTTTCAGAACCCTGTGTGAGCTGGAATGGAAGAATTAAGAAACAAGTGTCAGGTAGCAAATTGAACTGAACTTTAGGTGCAGCATTCACCGTGATTATTCCAGATTTTTCATCAGTACATACTCCCCCGGAATAAGCTACCAGCCGAATGGTGAAATTTTGTGTCAGTGGTGCCTGGAAATTCGGGTACAAGTGTTTATACACTTTGCCATTCGCAGGTGTATTGTCAACATCGAAGGCAGGAGACCCCAGGTCGTCCCAATGAATCTCAAGTTTAGAAATAGCGCCAGGAAAAACGGTTGATAAATTTGTGATCGCAACTGAATCATTTACACACAAGGTTCCGGCAGCAACCGTAAAATCGGCAACCGGGAAACTGCCGTTCACAAATATCGTCTTCACGATGGTATCTCTGCACTGTTGATCACTTTCTACGATCAAGCGTACATTATACGGGCCCGTTGCAGTGTAGCTGTGTTGCGGATTGGTGGCATTGGATGTATTCAAAGGGCCTGACCCTGGGTCACCAAAATTCCATTCACGGAAAACAATAACCCCGGTCGATACCGTACTGTTATCGGCAAACTGTGCATAAGTATCAGCCAAACAAACAGATGGTACAATAAAATCGGCTTTTGGCCTTGTATTGACGGTGACGGTCTTGCTGGTTGACTTAAAGCAACCTTTGCTGGTTGTAACTTTTAGTATCACATCAAACACACCTGTTGATGCGTACATATGTGTGGGATTCTGGCTTGTTGAAGTGTTACCATCTCCAAAATCCCACCCCCATCCTACCAGTGTACCTGCATTGGCTACAGAAACATCCGTAAAACTAAGTGTTCTTGTCTCACAGGCAGGTATTGTATAAGTAAAGTTACTGGTTGGCAGTGGATTAATGATAACCTGATGTTGTATGGTGTCGCTATTACAACCGAGACTATTAATGATCCAGTGCTTCACTATATAAGTGCCCGCATTGGCATAGGTATGCACTGTTGTTGCAGTTGGTGAAGTTGCCTGGTTGCCGTCACCAAAATCCCAATACCATTGTGAAATAGTATTTCCCGGCAAAGGATCGCTGGTGCTGGTGAATGTGGTTGCATCTCCTAAACAATTTTCCGCCGCTACAATAAACGCTGCAATTGGTTTAGGTACTGTGAATGTTATTTCGGTACCGGGTACAATTTCATTATCGCATACATTCAGGAAGGTATTGATATCGGAACCCCTGCTAATGGTCAGTTTATAATTGGTGTTTGGAGTCAGGGGTTGTGATAAGTTGATCGTCAGTTCTGTAATGGCAAAAAAGCCATTGGTGCAGTTAGATGTAATACCTGTTATGATATTGGTTCCGGGTGTGATCGAAAATTCTGAGCCTGTTGCTGTTACACTGGCACATTTAATATCAGTAGTAAAAACCACCTTGATACTGCTGCAACCGGGTTCGATATGATCCACTTTCGGAAGGTCGCCATCAGTAATTCCGGCTGTTCCCCCTTCAAAAGAAAGTTGGTAGCCGGCTGGAGAATTGGTAAAATTTGTGACCATAAGCAGGTAATCATGTCCCACCTGCAGGTTTGCCAGGGCATTCAGCAAATCAGGCTGATTATAACAAACGGCATTCAATACCCCCGAAGGTGCACAACCGGTGATGCCGGCAGGGAATGCCCCATTTAAAGAAAGAACCAATGTTTTATCCGTAAACACATCATTGGGATTATGGCCCGTAACATCGAACAAGATCCAGTCGTAGTCGTCGCTCGGGTTATTAGGGGTGATCAGAAATCCCAGCGTGCCGGTGCTGAAGCACCGGAACTTATACCAGAAAGATCGGGTAGACGGAAAGGGATCTCCGCTGCAAGCTGTTGGATTAAGGTCCGGGCCGTCACAATCAACTACCTGGCTTTGTGTAAAAATAGATGTACCGCAAACCGGAATAGCTGTGCCTGGAGTGGTCCCCGGTATGGTACAGGGCGCAAGAATGATTCCGGTTGGATTGGAAGGCATCTTTTTCTTTTGTGCAAATATTGCCATGGGAAGAAAAAAAAGACCTGTTAATAAGAAGCGCATGTAACATTAATTTTATAGCCGTACGTTTAATTAAGATGTTGGATAGATTCCCCGGTCCGGAGTAATGTTGCCCTTGTACTTTGATCAATACCAGGCATACTAAAATACACAAAAACAGCATATTTTCTATGCCCACAAGGGTCTTTTCAATAACAAATCAGGAAACGATGCCTCGCCCCGATGGCAGCCCTTCGTTCTTTTTCTTAATGATCTCCGCTGCAATGCTTATGGCGATCTCCGCTGTTGTCTTACTGTTGATATTTATACCAATCGGAGCATGCACTTTATTCAGTTGCATTTGCTGTATGCCTTCCTTCCGTAGCTCATCGAACAGGGTATTGACCTTATGTTCACTTCCCAGCAAACCGATGTATGCAAAAGGAATATGCAGTAATTGCTTCAAGACGAGCTTGTCTGTACGGTAGCCAATTGTCATGATCACTACATGATCGGTATCTGACATCTGAGTTTGAGTTGCTATTTCGTTATAATCAACAAAATGCTTCTCATGTGCAAACGAATTGGCTTCCATGGTATTCAGACCGTACCGATCATCGTATACTTTTATATAAAAGCCAAGAAAACGCATCAACTCCGACAAAGCAAGACTAACATGGCCGCCGCCGAAGATGTGAAGAACGGGTTGCTGCCCAGCGGATTCAATGTATATCCAATCTTCATCTGATCTGTATTGCAACCCGGTTGAGTTATCCTCGGTGGTCTTTATTCCGGCGGGGGAAAGCAGTATATTCTTTTTTTCCAGGGAAGCTATTTTTTCGATTGTTTGTTTATCGGTAAAGGTCAGCGGGATAAACGCATTGACCTGGCTGCCGCTGCAGATCATCCCTGATTGATTGCTGTTCACTTTATCGTGATACTGGCGTATCAACAGAACCTGTTGATCCTTCTGCCGAAGCAATACCTTGGCTTTCTCCACCAGTTTATGTTCCATGATACCGCCCCCGATGGTTCCGTAAAAAGTTCCGTCGGCTGCTACTGCCATTTTAAATCCCCGCCTGCCGGGTGAACTCCCTTCGCTTTCCAATACATATAGTAACCGGACGTCCATTCCTTTATCCAGTCTTTCCAATATAAAATGCCAGACATCCATCACTTCATTTTCCTGTTTTCCAATATTTTCTTGAATGAACGTCCACGTATCTCCTCAAGTGTAAGCCCGGTAGCAAGCACTTCTTCTTCCGTAATGGCTCCGCTGTTCAGGGCACGAAGGAAATAATTAAGAAGGCCCTGGCCTGTTGCAGCATCATCGAATACGTCCCCGATGAGTGTTGCTCTCGCAGCTTTTTCAACAAATGTTCTTAATCTTTCCACCGCATCGTCATAGCTTTCAAGAAAGAATGCAAATACCGCTGCGTACCGCATAGGGAACTGCGCCGGGTTCAGGTCCCAGCCCTGGTAAAACCCGTTCCATAACGAATGGCGTATGTGGTCATATCCTTTCCGCCATGCACGGTGAACCACATCCATATTCTCCTGCATCTGCACTTTGGTAAGGTCGTCGCCCCGATGAGGGCCAATGGGCATCGTATTGGTGGCGCCATCGCTTAGCCATATCCCGGTGTGTGCCAACGCAACTTTTGTCATATGGTGCGCAAAATCACAAACCGGATGGTCCATTTCCTGGTACTTGGCTGTGATGCTGCAGCTTGCGGTATAATCGTAGGTACCGAAGTGCATGGCTATACACCTTCCGTTTGATGCTTTTATGAATTTATATAAAGGATTTGTTCCGTCAATAGACATAATGGATTGGGTGGTTTCCACCATCATCTCCATTTTGAGGATCCCTTTCTCAAGATTCAGCGCCGGCTCAAGTATATCGAAGAACCCTGCCAGCGTTGCAGGCTGTTCAGGAATGGTTACTTTAGGAAGCATGACTACAAAATTCGCAGGCAGTTTGCCTCTGGTCTCCTTAACCAAGGTGCTTATGAAAATATCCAATGTCCTCAACCCCCTCTCCTTCATTTCTTCAGTGAATGGCTTGATGCGGATACCGATAAAGGGTGATAGGGTCTTTTCTTTCATCCCCTTTGCCAGTTCTTTTGCCGCAGTAGCCGCTGTTTCATCTTCTTCCTCGTTACTCCTGTTGCCATAGCCATCTTCAAAGTCGATGCGGAAGTCCTCGATCGCCTCTGTTTTAAGCTTTGCTATCACTTTATCGTATATTTTTTTGCTGAATCCGGATCCGGTATCCATTCCGAAAACTTCGCCGAAGACCATATGATCCGGTGCATAGGTTTCAAATATTTCGAGGGCCCTTTTACCCAGTGCCACCGCTGCGTCCGACTTAAAGAGGTTTGCTCCGCCGTATAAAGTATGGACAGGTTGCCTTTCGCTTCGGTCACCGGGATAAATTTTCTGGAAAGCTACATTTGCCTCTCTCAGTTTATTGAAAAGCTGGTCCTTTTTTTCAGCCGGAATAGTTTGATTCATCTGTTTGTTTTTTTTTGTTATGATATCTTATCAGAGTAGCGGTCGCAGCCTGAAATATTTATAAGTAATGTTCTTATTTTTCCCTTCTCTTAGCTTCCCCTGTACGTGGAGTAACCAAATGGGTTAATAAGCAATGGTACATGGTAGTGGGAATCATCGGTGACGCTGAATTGTATATCGACTTCCGGGTAGAAGCCCTTTATGTTGTTCGCTGTAAAGTAATCCCCTGTTTGAAAAACAAGTTTGTATGTCCCTGGTGCCAATATCCGCTCCGCCGGAAGCAGGTTGGGAATGCGTCCATCGGCATTGGTGATCCCTTGTGTAATGGCTTGCCAGCCATCGGGGGTATGGTAAAACAATTTTACACCCATATTCCTTCCAGGTTTACCTAAAGAAGTGTCGAGCACGTGCGTGGTAAGATGACTCATTCGTAAAAATTGAAAATTAGCATTGGAAAATAGTTTTTGGAAACGCAGCAGTGTTATCTTATGCTGTTCGCCCATGGCAATAGATATTTCATCATTGATCGCATTCCCCATTCGGTACCGAAGCAGATCGAGCATCTCACCGGCCGATTTTCCTGTTGCAAAAACAATAAAGATGAAGCCAAACTTCTTTTTATAAGATGCATTTGCTTCTGCAAGAGCCTCCACCGTATCCCTGGAAGCGGCAGCAACACCCGCTTGTTCTTTGCCGGCAAATTTCTCTGCGAGGCTTTTTACATCGCCTATTTCCGGGTGATGGGTGAATGATTGCAACCAATCTTCCTTGCTGCACTCATCGTACCATGCCGTCGTGGCTTTCTCAACAAGCTCCTGCTCGGAAGCAAACGGGAATGAATGCATCAGCGATTCAACCCACCTGTCCGATCCGCAGCAGCTGAACAACTCGCCGGCTGCTTTATCTTTTTCTATCCTATTAAATTCCTGTAATGTCACAACTTTTAACTCTTAATATGTTATCTCATAAGTCTATTTTACCTGTGCTCCCTGTTCGATCCAGCAACGGATAAGGTCTCTTTCCTTCTGTGTAATATTCGTCTTATTATTTTGCGGCATTGTTTTGGTGATCACCACCCTTTGCATGATCAGGTCTTTCTTTCTCACAATATCTTCCGGCGTATCGTACATCACACCATTGGGCGCTGCTTTATATACGTCATCTGTAGGTTTCGATGAATGGCAACTCACACACCTTTCCTGGATAATTGCATTCACTTCGTCAAACCCGATTTTGGAATTACAGGCGCCCGGGTCTTTCGGCGGCGCAGAAATAAATGCCCCGGCCAGCAATATGATCACAGAGACCGGAAGTATCCATATCGATAACTGTCCTTTTTCCCGCAAATTAAGATAATGCTTCACTCCCGCTGTTCCCAATGAAATAATGGTCAGTATCAGCCAGGGTTGTTCAAAACCGAAAGTGCTTGGGAAATGATTACTGATCATTACAAACAAAACCGGCAGGGTAAAATAGTTGTTATGCAGGGAACGGTTCAATGCATTCTTGCCCAGCTGTGGGTTCAGTGGCACCCCCCCCTTAGCCGCATTCACCATGGCTTTTTGTGCAGGAATGATCACGAAGAAAACATTGGCCACCATCAGGCTGCCGACCATGGCACCGAAATGAATATAGGCAGCCCGCGGTGCAAATACTTTTGTATAGAGGTACGCGAATGCAACCAAGATGGCAAAGCCTGTAAACACAAACAAGATGGGGCGTTTTATCAATGAAGATTTACAAAGCAGGTCGTAAATGATCCATGCAAGGATGAACGAGCCCATTCCGATCCCAACAGCCTGTATGGCTGTCATATCCAATACATTCTTATCAATAAGAAGCGCTGAAGCGTTGAAATAGTAAACAACAAATAACAGGCTGATCCCGGTGACCCAGGTAAAATAAGCTTCGTATTTGAACCAATGCAGGTGTTTGGGTATTGTTTTGGGGGCTACTTTATATTTTTCCAGGTAATAAAATCCGCCACCGTGCACAGCCCAGAGATTCCCAGCGAGTTCATCCCGAACGTCTTTGGTACGGTTCAGGGCATTTTCAAGGAAAACAAAATAGAAGGAAGCACCGATCCAGGCAATGCCGAATGTTATATGCATCAACCTCACCACGATATTCAGCCACTCCATCAGATGCGCTTCCCAGGCTGTTCCTTTTACATATATATACAATGACGCAGCCAGTGCAACACATACCAGCGCCAGCGCTGCATAAGTAATGTTCTGTGAAGAAGCTATCTCTTCTTTTCTATTCCCGACCTTCAGGCCGGCCTCATCATCTGCTTCCGTCTTTTTTGCAATACCACGCAGGTAGTAGGTCATCACCGTGAGCATGACAAGCACCAATCCAAAAACGCAAAGCAGGATCATTCCAGCCATTCATTAATTCTTTTTCTTTCCAAATATGCGAAGCCGGCTAATACCACCATCAGGGAAGATGTTTAGGCGTACATGGCTTACAACCGCCTTATGGTCGACCTGATCAATATAAATATGTTCGCTGTCGGCATTCAGTTTTTGTTTGGGTAAAATTTCAACCCAGTTTACTTTATCAGTGACCACATCCGCATCGTTTACTGCATTACATCCTTCGATCGAACAGGCATCGGGGTAATTGCCTTTAAAATGACAGGTGTCTACCAGGATGCGTTCGATGTTTCCTTTATGGGCAAGTTTCAGGATCACCCAGTCGCGGTTATCAGGGGTACGGTTACGCTTTGTTTCCCAACCATCCCCCATATTCACTCCACGACCGGGCATAATGAGATTGCTCATAGCACTGAAGAACATATCGTTACAGGCAATGGCCTTACCTCCATTAATAGCGGCTGCCAGGTCAATGACCTCCTCAGCCCCAACAGCATCCCAGTTCTTGAACACTTCGCCGTACACCCTCAGCCTTGCCACACCCCCATCCGGGTATATGTGTATGCGTATGTGCGTATACAAACCATTGCTGCTGCATTCGTAAAAATTCTGTGAGCCCGGATCGAGTGGTGATTTCGGAAGAATCTCTGTCCAGTTCACTTTTTCCCAGTCATCGACTTTGGATGTGTCTGTAATATTTACCGCTTCAATGGATGCGTGTGGCGGGTGGTTTCCCAGGAAAAAATTGGTGTCAATATCAAAGCCTGCTATCTTTCCTGGCGTGGCAAGTTGAACCACAGCCCAGTCGTGGCCTGGTGTTCGCTTGCGGCGGCTCTCCCAGCCATCCATCCATTTACCCCTGTCGGTATACTTATCTGTAATGAAAATGCCTCGCCCGGGCTTGATCAGGTTCTCTTTTTCTGCAAAGAAATCATCTGTAGCAAATAATACTTTTCCCCCGAGCCGCTCAGCAGCAAGGTCTGTCAGCTGAGTGAATGCGGGGGATTCCTTGATGATCTCTTTTACTTTCTCAAAAGCCATTGTCCTGCGTTTTTATGAATGATCCTGTTATCCTTGTAAACCGATTCACCGTTTACGATCGTCTCTTTTATGGCACCAAATAGCTGCCTCCCAATGTACGGACTGCAATTGTACCTGTGTAAAATAGTTGCTGCCCTTACCATAAATGTTTCCTCCGGGTTCCAGATCACAAGGTCTGCATCATATCCGGCTTCCAGCTTCCCTTTCTTTTCTGCTTTAAGGAACCCGGCTGGTCGTTCTGTCAGCAAAGGAATGAATTTTTCGATTGAAATATTTTCTTTTATGGCAGTCCAGGATGCGGGCAGGAGGAACTGAAGGCCGGCGATGCCACCCCAGGCTTTCAGCAGGTTCCCGCTTTCCAGTTCTTTGATCGCAGGAGGTGCGGGTGAATGATCGGTGGTGATAAAATCCAGCACCCCTTCTGCCAGTGCTTTTTTTAGTGCATCGTTGTTTTGCTTTTCACGGATGGGAGGCGCACATTTGTATAAACAGTCCCCATCGGGAATATCTTCCGAATTAAAACAGATATAGTGCGAACAGGTCTCCGCTGTTAAAGGAAGTCCCTCTTGCTTTGCAGCCCTGATCATAGGCAGCGCCTCTGCAGAAGACACATGCACAATATGGGTGGGACAATTATACTTCCGGCAGAGATCTATCATCAGGCTGATCGCTTCATTCTCCCAGGCCTTGGGCCGGCTGGCAAGATACTCTTTATAGCTCGTGGGATATTTATCCAGCTGGGTACTGCAATCGCCTTTTATTTCGCAGTGTGCCAGTAATGGGATGCCGTATTCAGCAAGCAGAGGCATTGCTTCCTCTAATTCCCTTTTACCAACGTTCGGGAATTCATCAATACCGGAATGCGTAAGAAAGCATTTTACACCCAGTACGCCGCTTTTCACGAGGCCCTCCAGGTGTTCCTGGTTGCCGGGCACCAGTCCTCCATAAAACCCAGCGTTTACATTTAGCTTACCAAGGGATGCTTCCAGTTTCAGTTTGAATGCGGCGTCATTGATCGTGACGGGACTTGCATTCAATGGCATATCAATGATGGTGGTAGTACCTCCGGCTGCTGCTGCCTGAGTAGCAGTATCAAATCCTTCCCAATCGGTTCGGCCCGGTTCGTTGACATGAACATGAGCATCGATGACGCCCGGCATCAGTACAAGATCACCTGCATCTTCAGCTCCATCGAGGCTGTCCGTATGTACAGATGTAATGACTCCTTCTTCGAAGCAAATAGTGCCCGGCTGTAATTTCCCATTCAGCCAGCATCGTTTACTGTATATGGAACGACTATTTGCCATTATATAAACCCATCAGTAATTTTTCTGGTGTGATCGGAGCCGAGTAAGATATGTCTGCCGACGGATTGAATGCAAGGGCTGCATTGCGGATAGCAAAGAACGCACCAATACCATACATCAGCGGAGGTTCTCCAACCGCTTTTGACCTGAGGATGGCGAAATCATTTCCATCGGTATTAAGGAATTTTATGTCGATGGTCTTGGGAGCGGAATAGATGTCGGGGATTTTATATGTTGACAGGGCATTCGACAACAGTTTACCATCCTTGTTATAAATCACTTCTTCCATTGTCATCCAGCCGATCCCCTGTACGATACCTCCTTCACATTGTCCCAGGTCGACCACCCGGTTCATGCTGCTCCCAAAATCGTGTACTACTTTCACGGCATCGATCTCATAGGTACCCCGCAAGCAATCAACCGTTGCTATCGTCAGTGCCGTCCCATAAACATGGTATGCAAACGGGTGTCCCTTCTCGATCGATTTATCGAAGTTGATGATCGGTGTGGCATAATGTCCCTTGGCGCTGAGGTTGATCCGTTTCAGGAAAGCCTGCTGTACCAGGTTCTTCCAGTTGAATATGGAGGCTTCATCATTGATATATACCACTTCATCTTTTATTTCGATGATCTCATCCTCATCGTCTGTCAAATCCTTTTTTATAAAATCGAAAAGCCGTTGCCTGATCTGGTTGCAGGCATCCAGTAATGCTTTACCGTTGAGGTCGGCTGTTGAACTGGCAGCCGAGGGTGATGTATTGGCAACCCTGGATGTATTGGTACTTTCGAGCTTTATCCTCGATGGAGAAATACCAAAGCAACTCGCAGCTACCTGCAGCATCTTCGAGTTAACCCCCTGCCCCATTTCCACAGCACCGGTGCTTACTCCTACAGTGCCGTCGGAATAAACGTGCACCAGGGCCCTTGCCTGGTTCATCATGGTATTGGTGAAAGAAATACCAAAACAAACGGGCATCAGCGACAATCCTTTTTTATAGAGGTC
>CAZYAT010000025.1:23377-39391 GCA_964645235.1 uncultured Ferruginibacter sp.
TGAAAGAAATACCAAAACAAACGGGCATCAGCGACAATCCTTTTTTATAGAGGTCATTTTCTCTGTTAAATACTTCAACTTCCTTTTTGATGGCCCCTGCATCATACAAACCAATTACTTCATCCCAGCAATTCCTCGCCTGGCATTCGGTGACGATCTGTCCATATGGAAATTCGCTTCCGTTATCCATCATATTCTTTCGCTGGATAAAAGAAGTGTCAACACCCAGTTTCTTTGCAGCATGGTCGATCGCCGCTTCGATCACAAACATCCCCTGTGGGCCGCCAAAACCCCGGAATGCGGTGTTGGGCGGAAGGTTTGTTTTGCAGGAGTGAGCCGACACATTCACATGCGGAATATCGTAACTGTTTGTTGCATGGAACAATGTCCGTTCGAGGATTGCCGGGGAAAGATCAGCAGCCGCACCTCCATTCTGGTAGAATACTGCCTCAAATGCGATGATATTATAATGCTCATCAAGGCCGATCTTGTAATCGCTGCTGTAAGGATTGCGTTTGCCGGTCATTCGCATGTCTTCCATGCGGTGTGGGATACATTTAGCCGGGCGCTTCAACAGATAAGCAACCATTGCCGCCATGGTTCCCCAGGCAGAAGCCTGGTCTTCCTTGCCACCGAAACCGCCGCCAAGCCTGGGTACATCCACTTCTACTTTATTCATGCCAACACCCAATACGCGTGCCACGGTACGCTGCACCTGGGTAGGGCCCTGTGTAGAAGAATAGATCTTTACACTATCGTGTTCTGTCGGATAGGCATAAGCTCCATGTGTTTCCAGGTAAAGTTGTTCCTGCCCTCCCGATTCGGCGCTTCCTTCAAAAATATATTTGCAGTTTTCAAAAGCCCGCTTCACGTCTCCTTTTACAAACCGACGGGAAGGGCTTAATAACTTTCCCTGCCTGAATGCGTCCCGCGGGTCGGTAATGATGGGCAAAGGTTCGATCTCGATGCTGATCTTTTTGATCGCATATTCAGCGGCTTCTTCACTCTCAGCAACAACAAGAAGTACCGGCTGGCCCTGGAAATCAACAATGCCATCGGCAAGAAAGGGCTCGTCGGGTATGATCCCTCCGATCTGGTTCTCACCCGGTATGTCTTTATGAGAAAAAATTTTTACAACCCCTTCCATTTGCCCGGCTTCTGCAAAATCAATGCTTTTGATCTTTCCGTGTGCAACCGGCGAGTCGAAAACCTTTACATACAGCATTCCCTCCATTACGGGGATATCATCTACATATACGGAACGGCCTGTTACATGATTGGCTGCATCAATATTTCCCCCATTCACCTCAATGGGATAGTCGGTCGCCGTATTTTTATTTGTTTCCTTACTCACCGGTATCTGATAATACAATTATAATTTAATGACCTGCCTGACAATTTCCTTCCTGTTTTCGAAATGAGCCAGGAAGAGCTGTCTTAACAGCAATTTTTTATACTCAGCCGTTCCTCTTGCATCGCTGATCGGGGCGATCTCTTTGTTCATGATCGTAATGGCCTCGCTTAGTAGTGCCGCAGTCATCATTTTTCCTCTTAAGAAGCCCGCTGTTTCTGAAAGGTATTTTGGGAACGGAGCCACGCCCCCTGCGGATAGGTGTATCTCTTCTATTACGTCATTATTGATCCGGACCTGGCAGGCCGAATTCACACTGGCTATATCGAGATGGGTTCGTTTACATACTTTCTCAAAACTGAACCGGCTCCTTTGTGGCAGGGTAAAAATGAGCTTTTCAATTATTTCACCAGGCGCCTTATCCAGTTGTTTATACCCTTTGTAAAACTCCTTAAGCTTTATCACCCTTCTTTGCCCAGCTTTGGTCAACACAATATCGCTGTCGAGTGCTAAAAAGAAAACACTCATATCTCCAATGGGCGATGCGTTCACCAGGTTACCCGCCATGGTTGCCATATTCCGGATTGGCGTCGAAGAGATAAGTTTGATGTATTTTTTCAGATCAGGAAAATAATCCTGCAGGAGCTTTGATTCGGAAAAGGCAGTTACGGTTACAGCCCCGCCGACATGGCACTGTTCATTCTCGAAATAGATTTTGTTCAGACTCCCGGCATCAAACAAATGCTGAAGAGAGGATCTCTTTACTGTAAGTGCCTTCTGTACAACAAGATCGGTGCCGCCACCGATCGCCATAGTTGTGTTTTCGCCCGTATTCGCAACTTCCGTTGGACTGATCGTTGTTATTAATTGTACCAACCGTTTTTTTATACCGGTAAAATACCCGGGGATGAGTTTATTTTCAGCCAGCCAATCAATAGTATTCGTGGCGGGCTTATTATTTAATTTTTCAGTAAGGGCCGCCGCCGCTCTTTCTATTGATTTATACCCCGTACAACGACAGATGTTCCCGTCAATGGCAGCGATCGCCTGCTCATAAGTCCCTTTATTTTCATTAATCATAAATCCAGTAAGGGACATTACAAAGCCGATGGTGCAAAAACCGCATTGCGTTCCGTTCGTATCCACCATTGCCTGCTGCACAGGTGAAAGTTGCTGGATGCCCTGCCGGCCGGCAGGCAGGTTTATACCCTCCACAGAAACAATATGTTTGCCATTTGCATTTCCAAGCGGCATCAGGCAACTTGTCATAGAGCGGTATATCAGCTTGTCATTGTCAAGTTCTCCTACCAAAATGGTGCAGGCTCCGCAATCGCCTTCCCGGCAACCGATCTTGGTCCCGGTAAGTCGTTTGTGATATCGAACAAAATCCAGAACCGTACTTCCCGAGGGTAATTCTGTTTCAACCAGTTTTTCGTTTAAAATGAACCGGATCATTAATACTCTGTTTTGTTGGGGCTTGCCTTCCATTTTTCAAAGGCCTCGAGGGCTTTTTCCCGCAAAACCTGTTGTGTGAAAAGTTTCCTTTCTTCAATAGGTTTCGCTATCTCTTCATAGATGAACTGGTCGTCGAAGTTGATGGCAGCGGCGTCTTCCTTATTGCCCGCATAATATAGTTTGTCAGGTCGTGCCCAATAAATGGCCCCCAGGCACATCGGGCATGGTTCGCAGCTTGTATAGATCTCGCAGCCGGTAAGCTGAAATGTCTTAAGTATTTTACAGGCTTTCCGGATCGCCACCACTTCGGCATGGGCGGTGGGGTCATTAGTGGCCGTCACCTGATTGGAACCCCGGGCAATGATCTTTCCATCTTTAACTACAATAGCGCCAAAGGGCCCTCCCTTTTGTTTTTCCACGTTGTTCACGGAAATACGAATGGCCTTCCGCATGTATTTTTTTACTTCTTTATCCATTTTCTCCTGATTTAGATACCGCACAAGGCGATTACAGCCTGGTCACCAAAACAGCAGGCAGCGCAATCGTGCAGCAATAATAAAAATAATGAATTGCCCCTTCGCAGACAAATAAGCAGCCACAATTCTGCAACACAGCTTCCTTATATTTGTAGCCCTTATACGCTATATGACCGCCGGGTATAAAAGTCTATCTGAAGAACAAAAGCAAGCTGCCGTTCAGCGGTTAACAGCCCTGTGGGCTTTTACCGAATCAGGCCTGGGAGGTATCATGCATGCATTCCAGATACCTTTTACCGGGCTGGTTGTTGGTGGTATGGCTGTAATCATCATCAGCCTGATCGCTGAACTTTCGCAACAGCATTTAAAACAAATTTTAAAAAGCGCCCTGATTGTTTTGATCATCAAAGCAATGATCAGCCCGCATACTCCTTTTCCTGCCTATGTTGCAGTTTCTTTCCAGGCGTTGCTGGGGTTTACCCTGTTTAAGGTGCTGCCGGTCCGTTTCTTCAGTATCCTTTTGCTGAGCACAATTGCAATGCTGGAGTCGGCTATTCAAAAATTACTGATCCTTACGCTGTTCTTTGGCAAATCGTTCTGGAGGGCCATGGATGAAATGGTAGCATTCATCACCAGGCAATTCGGTGTTATATCGAGCAATGGCAGCCAGTGGCTGGTTATTGCCTACCTGGCTATTTATTTAACCGGGGGTATTCTAATTGCGTGGATTGCCCACAAGACAATCAGGGGTTTCTTTGCTGAAAAGGGTATCCCGGCGATCGACCATAGGGCACTTTCAGCTATTGAACTCCCGGTAGTGGCAGGTTCAAAAAATAAAAGTCAATACCACAAGCTATGGATAATGGTCGGTGCCTTACTTATCATTTCTGCCATCCTGTTTGTTTTTGCAGCCAACAGTAAACAAGGTTGGTTGGCTGTTCTAAAAACCATCAGCTGGACACTGTCAGCGATCCTTGTCTGGTATATGATCATCAGCCCGATCTTCACAAAGCTTATACAAAGGCTGCTGCAGAAAAAACAAAGCAAGTACAGTGATGAGGTATTAAAAACACTTTCTTTCCTGCCAATACTGAAGCAGATTAGCAGCCTGGCCTGGCAAAAAAGCAGGTCGTATTCCGGCCTTTCACGCTGGCAATTCTTTTTTTCAGCACTGGTTCATTGGTCTCTTACTATTACAGATATTTCCAAGGCAGAATGAGCATCATTATCTTTTCAAGGCCTGTCCACAGCGGTAAAACGACCGAGCTGCTTGAATGGTGTAAACAACAGCCTGGGATTGCTGGAATTCTAATGCCCGATATCGATGGTCACAGAAACGTACTTGACCTTCGGTCGAATGAAACTTTCCCTATTCAATGCGCTAATCCTGAACAAGCGGAGGACGAACCGCTTACTGTTGTTGGGAAATTTCACTTTTACAGCAAGGCGTTTGAGCGTGCCAATATGATCCTGATCGATACCTTAGAATCAGACCCAGAATGGCTGGTGATAGACGAGGCTGGCAAACTGGAGTTGGAAGGAAAGGGTTTTTACCCAAGCATTAAAAGGGCTGCGGAATTATACACAAATGAACAAAGGCAGGGTAATTTATTGATCACGGTTCGTGAGAGCCTTTGTAATGAAGTGATCAGGTTTTTGGGATTAAAGGACTATATGGTTGTTCATGATACAAAAGACATTGCTGTATAAAGGAACCCTGCTTCAACGGGGAGCCCTTTTTTATTCATGCATTACCAGTATCGGAAGTTTGCTGTGGTACGACAATGTTTTTGTACGGCTGCTGCTAAGCAGTTTCCCAATGAATGAATGATTTTTCTGTATAGCAATGACCAGGTCTATGTTCCTGCTTTCGGCGAAGAGGTTGATGGCTTCATCCACATCATACAACCGCATAAAGTAAAATTCGGGGTTATAGTCAGCAAACATTTTTTTCAACTCCTGCTTTTCCTGCTCATAATCTTCGGTAAGAGAGATATAATGGTCCTTATTCACATTCACAATGTGTAATTGCGGGCTGAACACGTCGAGGAAGTCTTTGATCGGCACCGAAGGTGTTGTATTCAATGTATTCTTGAAATCAGAGGTCAGCATCACGTTCTTAAGCGGCTTGTATTCTGCTTCCTCCGGAATGATCAGTACGGGACATACTTTGCGTTCAGCCATTTTCAGGGTGTTACTTCCAAAGAATACCTGTGCCAGCGCAGATTTACCGGTAATACCCATGATAACCAGGTCGGCCCGGCGGTGGCGGGCAGCCTTTTCCAGCCCATCCACAAAATCGCTTTCTTCATGAGCAAGCACCTCCATCTTCACGATATGGTCTTTCATCAATTTGGCTTTGAATGCTTCCAGTTCTGCACTTACATTTTCAGCTTCCGAGGCTTTTGTATAACTATGGTACAATACCATGGTTACCCCGTAATGACCGGCAAGGAGCTGAGCCGCATAGCGGGCTGCATTCAAGGACGTTTCAGAAAAATCAACCGGAACGATGACCGTATTCATAGTAGCTTTTTGTTTATTGGTACTACAAATCTACTTGTTTTATAGTTGATTTTCATCCCTTTTTAAAAGGTTTTCCAGGCAGATCATTACCTGTATTTCAGGACCCGATTAGTTATCTTTGCCGCCCATGGCTCAAAAAAAATTAAAGCGCTTTGCCGATTTTACCGGGTTCCCCAACACTTTTGAATACCCTGAAGGTATGAAGGGGAAATGGCATACTTTTTTTAAAAACCAAAACCCCGTCGTGCTGGAGCTGGCCTGCGGCAGAGGTGAATATACTGTAGGCCTTGCCCGGCTGCACCCGGGCAAGAATTATATTGGTGTGGATGTAAAAGGCAACCGAATGTATATCGGAGCCAAGAAATGCCTGGAGGGGAACTTAACCAATGCAGCCTTTCTGCGCACACAGATAGAAATGCTCACAGAATATTTTGATCCAGGTGAAGTGGCAGAGCTCTGGTTAACATTTCCAGATCCTCAATTACGTACATCCAGGGCTAAAAAAAGATTGACACATCCCCGCTTCCTTCGTTTATACCAGCATATTTTAACCCCCGATGGGTTTATTCATCTTAAAACCGATTCCCCGGATCTTTATTCCTTTACAAAAAGAGTGGCCGAACTTTATGGCCTGAGGATTGTTGAAGATTCAGGCGATGTATACGCTGATGAAAACGTACGGGAAGAATTGAAGATCAAAACCCATTATGAGAGCCTCGATATTGCACAAAGCAACCGGGTACATTACCTGAAATTCTCTTTACCGGCCACTATTAAGAACATTGATGACCAACTTCAGGAAATTTTAAAGCATGAAGAACAATTGGATTGAGGGCAACGATTATTATTACAACGAACAGGGGTTTATTGTGCTTACCGCCAAATACCACCTGGATAGGGGCCATTGCTGTGGCAATGGGTGTAAGCATTGCCCGTATAAATACACAAACGTACCCGAACCGAAGCGGAGTAATTTGTTATCTTTAGCTCCCGATGATGAAGAAGAAAACCCGGAGCGTTTCTAAAGTAAAAATAAAAAAAACCGCAGAGGAAAAGCCACGCAGCATAACCAGGGAATATAGTTTTTTCTCTGATGTATACGACGTGGTGCGGCAAGTACCAAAGGGAAGGGTTACCTCCTACGGCGCCATTGCAAACTACCTCGGCACAAAACTAAGTGCCCGGATGGTGGGCTGGGCCATGAACGCCGCAGGAACTGCCAAGCCAAAGGTACCGGCGCAGCGTGTGGTGAACCGCAACGGTATCCTCAGCGGCAAACATCATTTTGGCACGCCAACTATGATGGAAGATCTGTTAAAGAAAGATGGTGTGGCGGTAAAAAACGATATGGTGGTGGATTTTAAAAAACGATTCTGGGATCCGGCCATTGAGCTTGAATTATGATTCACTAATGATAATACGGGCTTATTAACAGATATACCAGCACGCCGGTGACAGCCACATAGAACCATACCGGCCAGGTGATCCGTACAAGTTTTTTATGCACCTCATATTCCCCGGTCAATGCACGATAGGCGGTGAATAAAATGAACGGGAGGATGATCCCTGCAAGCGGGATATGTGTAAAGAGGATGATATAATATACCCAGCGCATTGATCCAGCCCGTAGTTTTTCATCGACACCCAGCACCCCGTCGCCGTTCAGGTCTCCGAATTTGGTCTCACCCGCAAACAGGTGGTGACATATATAAGAAACCAGGAACAAAACAGAAAGTAAGATCGCTGACAGTATGATCTTTTTATGAATAATGTATTTCCGTTGCCGTGCGGTCAGCAAACCAGCTATCAGCAACAGCGCCACAGCAGAATTGATCACCGCATTCAGCAATGCAAACAAATGCACATCAAACCCAAGGTCGATATCAAGTTTAACACGGCTTAACAGTACTACGGCAGCAAATACTATAATTGAAACAGCGTAGATAAGTATCCTGGCTTTCGCATCATTCTTTTTGAAGGATGGTTGTAACATCAACTGGTTTTTTTTCGTTTATTATTAAGGATAACGATAACCACCACCACGATACCGATTGCAACGAAGATGACAGGCAGTATGGGTATGAACTCCCTGAATACCGAAGGTGCTTTCCGGTCTCGTTCCAGCATGAGCAGGGGAATATCCCTCACCAGTTTTTTCTGTTTTTCTTCATCGAATCCATTGTACCATCCTCTTACCACCCTGTTCGTATCCAGCAAAAAGAAATTCTCGGTATGGAGGAATGCCGTATCCACTTCTTTATCAGCCAGGCTGGCCTTCAGCTCATTGAAAGCGAAATCGTATATCTCCTTTTTATCGCCCGTCACAAACCACCAGGTGTCGTGGTTTACATTAAAGCGGTCTGCAAATCTTCTGAGTTGGGGAACCGAGTCGTGTTCAGGATCCACACTGATCGAAATGAATTGAACAATGCTATCGTTCTTTATAAAAGATCGCTGCAGTTTTTTCATGCTCCGGGCCAGGCCGGGGCATATACTCGGGCAACGGGTAAAGAAAAAGTCGATCACGAGAATCTTCCCCCTGGCATCATCCAGCGAAACCTGCTTTCCGAGCTGGTTGGTGAAATGTATGTTTTTTACTTTGTGCCATATGGTATCGGAGGCCATTTTACCATTCTTCTCCGAAACGATCACCGTGTCAGGAGCAAAATACCGGGGGGGCATATGCACCGCCTCCTTGCTGTAGTACTTTACGATATAGTACCCGGCAAAGGGCATAACTATGGCAAGGGCCAGTGCTAAAATTGCATTTTTGCTCATCTTTTTATGGGTGCAAATTTACATCAACAAGGCACAACTACCTTATAAAACAAAAGCCATCCAGAAATTAAGGATGGCTTTTCAAAATCTTTTTTCAAATAGTTATTTCTTGGCGTCTTTGTCAACGGCCGGTTGGTGATGTTGTTCCGTTTTAGCAGGCTCTTGCGTTCCGGCGTTGGTATTCCGTAATTTTTTCCAGCTGTCCCCATCCCAAAGAAAGGCACCAATGAACCAGAGGAAGAGACAAAGTGGAACTACAATGGTCATGATAAAATTGCGTATCTCATCGCCCAGGTGCATGAAAACCGATACGATATAGAACGCTTTAGCGAGAGACAGTATACAGATCACCCCTTTTACAAAAAGGATTGCAGTATGACTTGTTTCCGGTTCGCCATACCAATGCTTGGCAAGGCCAAGGCCCAATACCAGTTCGATTATAGTAACGACAGAAAGCAACCAGAATACCTTCCAGATGCGGCCTGTGCCTTCGGCCGGCGCATGTGCGAATGTGATTTCCGGGGAAGAAGTTACATGTTCACTCATAATAATTATTTTTCTTAATAACGGTTATCGGTTGTTTGTTAGATGAGATAGAAGCAAAGGAACACGAATACCCAAACCAGGTCCACAAAGTGCCAGTACAAACCGGCTTTTTCGATCATTTCGTAATGCCCCCTTTCGTCAAAATGGCCAAGTCTTGTTTTAGCCCACATCACCACATTGATCACCACACCACTGAATACGTGGAAGCCGTGGAAACCGGTGATGCCGAAGAAATATCCTCCAAAAGCGATCGGTCCCGTATGGTTAACATGCAGGTCGGGTGAAGCCTGTATTGCTGCAATCAACTCTGCAGAAGATTTTGCAGCCAGGCTTTGTGCGGTAGCTCCATGTTGTAATGTCCCTGCAATGTCTACCAGTTTATCATGAGGGGTGGCTTGTAACGCTGTTGCTATCGCTTCATGATCGAGGTGAGCACCCCATGGATTCATCTTAACCGTAGTGGGTACTACTGACAGGGTTCCATCGCCCAGCATGGCAATGTGTTCGCCCGTTAACAAGTGCGTCCACTCCCAGGCCTGGCAACCAAGGAAGGCAAGCCCCCCAAGTATGGTAAGTATCATGTATTTTTCAACACCCTTGCGGTTCATTTTATGTCCTTCATGAACAGCCAGTACCATAGTAACAGAACTGAATATCAGGATGAAGGTCATCAAACTCACGAAAGCCAGCGGCAGGTTCTGGTGCCCGAAACCCGGGAAGGAGTTAAACACCTGGTTCGGGTCGGCCCAATGATTCACACTGAAACGAATGGTACCATAACTGATCAGGAATGCCCCAAATGTAAAGGCATCGCTCATCAGGAAGTACCACATCATCACTTTACCATAGCTGGCATTGAATGGGCTTCTGCCACCGTTCCACCACTTGGTATTTGTTGGTATCGCTGTTGTTGACATAAATCGTATATTCTAATATAAAAACTAATTTCCTTTTCATTATTCCTTCTTACCGGATCATCAGTAAGAAGATGAGTAAATAGATCCATAGTATATCCACAAAATGCCAGTACGTACTGGCCAGCTCGATAGGAATACTGTTATAGATCCTTTTTTTGCTGCTGAATGCCTTTGCAAACAGCACCAGCAGGGCGATCACGCCGCCTATTACGTGCACGGCGTGCAAGCCAACGATCACATACAAAAAAGAGTATGATACGTTCGCCTGCAGGGTGATCCCCTTTGACCACAATTGCCAGAAGCCCAGTAACTGCAGTACAATAAAAAGAACTCCGAGTAAAAAAGTGGCTACCAGCATTTGCCTGTACCTCCTCATCGCCCGTTCCTTGAAAGCCTTTGTTGCCAGGTATGCTGTGACGCTGCTGACAATTATGGCGGCGGTGCTGTACCAGAACAAGACCGGCAGATCGAAAGTTTGCCAGTTCGCCTGGTTCCTCTTTACTATATATGCACTCGTTAACCCTGCAAACATCATCACCAGACTTCCTATGCCCACCCACAGGGTAAATTTATGCGGATGAATTTTTTTTCTTTGTTCCATTGCCACTGTGCTCATATCGCTTGATCCCTTTCGGGAATTTTTCTTTCTGCTTATTGCATCGCCCGGTTGGCAAACAGGGCCAACAGTACGATCATCAGGTAAAAATAAGAACTGAACATCACCCTTCTTGCACTGGATGCATCCATACGAATGAATAACAGCACGCTTACAAACACCATCCACAGGTTACAGCCCAGAAGGATGAACATGCTCGTCAACCCGCCGACGCCAGTATAGTATGGCAGGAATCCGACCGGGATCATCAATGCGCTGTAAATAATACTTTGCATGGCGGTGAACCTGGTAGGCCCCTTGTCTGCCGGCAATAATTTGAAGCCTGCTGTAGTATAATCTTTATGTGCCAGCCAGGCTATTGCCCAGAAATGCGGGAACTGCCAAAGGAACTGGATGGCAAAAAGCACCCAGCCTCCTGTCCATGCGATGGTTCCGTTTCCGAAACCGGCGAGCCAGCCGATCAGGCATGGTAAAGCGCCTGGAACAGCACCTACCAAAACCGAAATGGAGTTCACTTTTTTTAAAGGGGTGTAAATGAACCCGTATAAAAAAAGGCTGAACAAACTCACCATTGCACTTTCCCCATTGAAGAACCACCACATCATAAAAACGCCGGCACCCCCGGTAATGAAAGCGAAGATGCCTGCTTCTTCCATACTCATTCTGCCGCTCGCCACAGGGCGGCTCGCAGTACGTTTCATCAATGAATCGGACGTTTTCTCCAGCAACTGGTTGATGGCATTGGCCGAACCGGTTACCAGCATTCCTGCAACAAAAAGTAAAAGAACTGATGTTATTCTATCCCGTACATAGAACTGTTCGTTGGGGGCGATCAGAAAACTCACCACCGTGCTGAACACCACCATAAAACTCAGCGTAAACTTGATGAGCTGAAAGTAATCTTTCACCTTACTCACCAGCCTGAACGATGCTGAGTTGCTTACGGCTTTGGGCTCATGTTCCATGCTTTTCAAAAATCTCGTTTATTTCGCTCCAATATCCTGTTCACTATTCGGAATGCACGATCACTACTAATGATGTGATTCATGCTCACCTACCGGTGTATTTTGCGGAATAAATTCTTTTCCGTCTTTACCATAGTCGTATGCTCCGCGGTGAACTTCTGGTATCTCCCCGGTCCAGTTTCCATGACCAGGCCTGATCGGTGTGGTCCACTCAAGCGTATTCGAACCCCATGGGTTCTGTGTAGTCAGCTTTCTTCCTTTAAATATGCTGTAGAAGAAGTTGAATATGAACAACAGTTGAACCAGGAATACGATCGTTGCCACAAAACTGATAAATTCATTCAGTGTTACAAATTGTTTGAACGACTCCCAGTTTGAGTAATCATAATAACGACGGGGCATTCCGGCCAAACCTTCGTAGTGCATCGGCCAGAAAATAAGGTATGCGCCTATGATGGTCACCCAGAAATGAATATAGGCCATTGTATTATTCAGGTATCGGCCAAACATCTTGGGATACCAGTGATAAACCCCGGCGAACATTCCAAAGAACGATGCCACACCCATTACAATATGGAAGTGGGCAACCACGAAATAAGTGTCGTGCAGGTGAAGGTCGAGTGCGGAGTTGCCCAGGAAGATCCCCGTCAACCCTCCGCTGATGAACAGGCTTACAAAGCCGATAGCGAAGAGCATTCCCGGCGTGAAGCGTATGCTGCCCCTCCAGAGGGTCGTCAGCCAGTTAAATACTTTGATCGCCGATGGAACAGCAATGAGCAAGGTAAGCAACACGAATACAGAACCCAGGAAAGGGTTCAGCCCGGTAACGAACATATGGTGTGCCCAAACCAGGAAGGCCAGCACTGCAATGGCGAACATAGACCCAACCATCGCCATATAACCAAAGATCGGTTTACGGCTGTTCACACTGATGATCTCCGAACTCATACCCATTGCAGGCAGGAGGATGATGTATACTTCGGGGTGGCCAAGGAACCAGAACAGGTGCTGGAACAGGATGGCGCTACCTCCTTCATTTGGTAAAATTTTTCCCGCAATCACGATATCACTCAGGTAAAAACTTGTTCCCAGGTTACGGTCGAACAGCAGCAGAATAGCACCTGACAACAGAACAGGGAAAGAGAGAACGCCCAGTACAGCCGTAAAGAACAGGGCCCATACCGTCAAAGGAAGGCGGGTCATGCTCATTCCTTTTGTACGCATATTGAGAATGGTGGTGATGTAGTTCAGGCCGCCCAATAAAGAAGAAACAATGAACATGGCCATACTGACCAGCCACAGGTCCATGCCGATCTTGGCGCCGCTGGACGCTTCACCCAGCGCACTGAGCGGGGGATAGATCGTCCATCCGCCACTAGCCGGGCCGGTTTGAGCAAACAGGGAGCAGAACATGATGATAGATGCCAGGAAGAAGAACCAGTAACTGAGCATATTCAGGAATGGTGATGCCATATCCCTGGCGCCTACCTGTAAGGGTATCAGGAAATTTGCAAAAGTTCCACTCAGGCCTGCTGTCAGTACAAAGAACACAAGGATGGTCCCGTGCATCGTAACCAGCGCATAATAGAACTCTGGTTTAAGTTTACCGCCAGCCGCCCAGTGACCGAAGATATCTTCGAGCACGGGGAAGGTTGATTCGGGATAGCCCAGTTGCAAACGGAAAAGAACCGAGAACAAGCCACCGATGAACGCCCAGATGATCCCTGTGATCAGGAACTGCTTAGCGATCATCTTGTGGTCCTGGCTGAAAACGTATTTGGTTATAAACGTTTCGTGATGATGGTGTTCATGATGTGCATCATGTGCCCCGTGAACATCTGCATGTTGTAGTGTAGCTACGCTCATTTTCTTGCTTTTTTTCTTCCCGATAACTCGGGACCCGGTTAATTATTTTTTTACAGGTACTACCTGTGATACTTGTTTTACAGTGGCGCTGTCAGCAACAGGTGTTGCCGGTTGTTCTGCTTTCTTTTCAAAAAGAGTGGCATATTCCGGCTTCTGTTCGGCCAGCCATTTTTTGTATTCCTCCATTGTTTCCACAACGATCACACCACGCATAGCGAAATGGTTGGCACCGCACAACTGGTCGCAGGCGATCTCATAGGTGAAATCCGGGTTGCCGGTGCGTTGTTTCATCTCGGCTGTTGTATACTTAGGAGTGAACCATTGAGTGGTCGGGATACCCGGTACGGCATCCATCTTGAGCCTGAAATGAGGAAGGCCCACGTCGTGGATCACATCCTGGGAATGGATCACCATTTTAATAGGTACACCAACAGGTATATGGAGGGTATTGCTTACGTGAATATCGTCCTTGCTGGCGGGATCTTCAAAATCAACGCCGAGGTTATTCTTTGAGGTAGTAAGTTTGAAATTCTTTTTACCAAGCATCCCGTCTGCACCCGGGTAACGGAATTCCCAGGCAAATTGATGCCCCGTCACTTCTACTACCACAGCATCTTTGGGCGCATCTGCAGTGATCTTGAACCAGTATTTCAAACCAAACACCACCAATACGGTAAGGAAGATCGCCGGAACGGTCGTCCATAATAATTCCAGTTTATTGTTATGTGGATAGTAAAAAGCCTTGCGATTATCAGACTCCTGGTATTTATAAGAGAACCAGAACAACAAGATCTGGGTGATCACGAACACCACACCGGTGATAGCAATGGTTATATACAACATGGTATCGATCTTCTCTCCTTCCACAGAGGCAGACCCCTGAGGGAAAAGCGTCTGGCCATAGTACAGTTCATTGCAGTACCATACCCCTATCAGCCCGAACACCAGCAATCCCATCAGCAGGAATGCATTGATGCGATTGTTTTGTTTGCGGGTCTTTTCTTCGCCTTTGAGCACGCTCACATATTCGCTGGCCTTTGCGATCTGGAAGATCACCACGAAGATCAAAACGCCTAGTAGTACCATTAAAAACTCCTTCATATTCAAAGTTATTTTCTGTAAATATTATTCTTGTCTCTGTTTAAACCCTTGCTTTATGTATGGTGTATCATACTTTCTTTCAGGAAAGGATGATTCTTCACCAGCAATGAATGTTTGGTTAAGTAATTACCTGTTCCCCACATGATGAGGCCGATGAACAGGCAGGCAACGCCGAATTCGAATGGCATCAGTTCAAAATGTTCGTGCACGGTGCCCGGCATTACCATCTGGTACAGGTCGATCCAGTGACCAAAGATGATCAGCACGGCCATAACAGTGACCATTGTCCAGTTTCTCTTCACACCACGCTTCATCAATATCAGCAGCGGACAAAGGAAATTCACAATAAGGTTGAAAAAGAAGATTCCCTTATAAGGGCCCGCTTTTTCGGCAGTGCCTATACGCTCGATAAAATACTTTGTTTCTTCGGGCTGGTTGCTATACCAGATCAGCATATACTGGGAGAACCAGAGATACGTCCAGAAAACAGAGAATGCGAACATGAACTTACCCAGGTCGTGCAGGTGTTCTTCTGTAACATAAGGCAATTGCCCCCTGTTCTTTAAAAAGATAACGAACAAAGCGATGAGCGACATGCCCGATACGAACGTGCTGGCGAATGTGTACCAGCTGTACATAGTGCTGTACCAGTGAGCATCGATGCTCATCAGCCATAGCCAGGGAATGGTAGAGGCAACGGTCAGTGTAAATACCACGCAGTAAAGAGAGGCCCAAACAGTATTGTTCCAGATCCACTTCTTACCGGTCTCGTAATCCATATGTCCGTTTTTATCGCTTTCCAGGCTCAGGCTCCTCATTTTCCTTCCGAGGAACCACCATAAAAAGATGGTAAGGAAAGACCAGATAGAGTAGAACTTGATATTCAGGAATCCGCTTTTGCCCTTCAGTATTTCGTCGTGCGCCACGGCGTCTTTGTCCAACCAATGATAAATATCGGTCCGGCCGCCAAAAACAATGGCCATTAAAATGACAAAGGTGAGAACACCGAGGATTGGAACCACGCTGGAGATCGCTTCCGACACACGCCTGAAGGCAACCACCCATCCCGCCATTGCCATCGTGGTAACACAAATAAAGAACATGGCCGCATTCACCACCAGCAGGAAGAATACACTGTTCTGTAAAAGCACGGCCCAAAAGCGTGTGCTGTTTACGTGTTCTCCATGACCTGCATGTTCAAATGGATGAAACATGATAAAGCCATACAGCAATGCGATTACACCGGCGCCGATTAGGCCATACGTCCACTTTTTATAACTGCCCGGTAATTGAAATTGATGATCCATCTGATCTTTATTTTGAGTGAATTCGTTAGTTATTGTTTTTTTACAGCGGCACTGTCTGCTGCGGGCGCCGGAGCTGCCGTGGTTTTTGGTTCCAGCGTACGGATATACTG
>CAZYAT010000025.1:39491-51076 GCA_964645235.1 uncultured Ferruginibacter sp.
CTGCTGCGGGCGCCGGAGCTGCCGTGGTTTTTGGTTCCAGCGTACGGATATACTGAACGATCCTCCAACGCTGCTCTCTGCTCAACTGAGAGGCATAGCTCCCCATGTTGTTTTGTCCGTAGGTCATCACATAAAATATCCTCCCATCACTGAAAGTCGGAGAGGAAGCAATAATGCTCTTTACGCCTCCAACCTTGGGAGCCATCGGTCCGTTCGCTTCAGCTTTTGCTCCATGGCAAATGGCGCAATTGATATTGAACAAGCGGCCTGCTTCTTCGAGATCTTTACCAACCAACGGCGGCATGGGATTTTTTACAAGAGGAGACAGGTTTATCAATCCATTGCTGTCGTTCGGCACGTTGAAAGGAAACTGATCGCCTCTTTTGATCGTACCTGCCGGGGGCAGGTTGTTATAAAATATCTTATGCCCGGCATCAGCGGGGTTCATGGTGAATACATTGGAATCCCTTTCCGCATAACTTTCGTATGCACGGCTGTACGCCATATCAGGCATATATATTTTGCCGGGCTGGCGCTTACTGTCGCAGCTGATGATCACAACGGCGGTTGTTAAAACCAGGGTTGCTATAATGGCTGTTTTTTTCATTCTGTAAACTTCTTATTGATTAATAGCCTTTTTCTTCTTTATACAACTTCTGTTCTTTGTCGTAAGTGCCGATCCACCATCCGGTTTCCACTTCCTGTATATTCACTTCGTCAGCACCCGCATTCTTTAAGAAAGACTGTACTTCGGCATCATTTGTCTTTCCGGTACATTCGATGGCCATTACAAACAGGTCGTCGGTTGCCCTTGGATGAAAGTGATGTTTTTTTACAAAGGGAGCCAGGTTACACAGGTAACAGAACGTAAGCACCATGCCTACGGCCGAGAACAACACGGTCAGCTCGAAAGTGATGGGTATCCATGCCGGTAGTGCGAAATGAGGTTTGCCGCCAATGTTCAAGGGCCAGTCTTTGGTGAAAACCCAAGTCATGAATGTAAGCGCCGTGGTTGTACCCGTGATGGCGTATATAAAACCAGCTGTATGAAGGCTGGTTTCACGGAGTCCCATGGCATGGTCCAGTCCATGTATCGGAAAAGGAGTATACACATCGTGTATCTTGTAGCCCGCCTTGCGAACATTTTTCACTGCAGGGAACAATACTTTCTCGTCAGCGAAAGTTCCTACAACAAATTTTTTAATTCCTCCAGCCATAATATTAAATTCAAAATTTAAAATTCAGTTTAGTGTGCATGCGCAGGGGCATGACTGTGATCTACTTCTTCGATGTAGAATTTCTCTGCATCCATTTTCTCCATTTCGCTCATCTTCATTTTATAGTTCTCCCCGCTTGTTTTTAATATGGCTTTGATCTCAGCCACAGCAATAACAGGGAAGTATTTTGCAAACAGGAAGAAACAGGTGAAGAACAGGCCGAACGTACCGAGATAGAAACCGATCTCCCAGATCGTCGGGCTGTAATAGGTACTCCAGGAGGAAGGGAGGAAATCCCTGTATACTGAAGTAACGATGATAACAAAACGTTCGAACCACATACCGATATTTACAATAATGCTCATGAAGAAGGTCACGGTAATGTTCCTCCTGAGCTTACGGCTCCAGAACAATTGCGGGGAGATCACGTTACAGAACATCATCAGCCAGTAGCTCCATCCGTACGGACTGAACAGGTTCGCACGGTTCTCTTTGAAGGCGAACCATTCGTATTGGTTTTGCCCGTACCAGGCAATGAACAACTCGGTCAAATAAGCACAACCCACGATACTTCCCGTTAATACGATCACCTTGTTCATCGCTTCGATGTGACCAAGGGTGATATAATCCTGCAGGTTCATTACTTTCCTCACTACGATCATCAGCGTTTGCACCATGGCAAACCCGGAGAAGATCGCACCCGCCACGAAGTAGGGGGGGAAGATGGTGGTATGCCATCCGGGAACAATAGAGGTGGCGAAGTCGAAAGATACGATCGTATGCACCGACAACACCAGCGGTGTGCTCAACCCTGCCAGCACCAGCGAAAGCGATTCGTGACGTTGCCAGTGCTTGGTACTTCCGGTCCAGCCGAAAGAAGCAATGCCGTAGAACCATTTGCGGAATTTGGTCCTCGCCCTGTCTCTCACGGTGGCAAGATCAGGCAGCAGGCCGGAATACCAGAACAATAATGAAACAGTGAAATAAGTAGAGATCGCAAATACGTCCCAAAGCAGCGGCGAGTTAAAATTCACCCACAGCGGGCCTCTTGTGTTGGGGTAGGGCAGTACAAAGAAAGCCATCCACACACGGCCCATGTGCCAGATCGGGAACTGGCCGGCGCACATCACCGCAAAGATTGTCATCGCTTCCGCAGCACGGTTCACCCCTGTTCTCCATCCCTGGCGGAACAGCAGCAGGATCGCTGAGATCAGTGTTCCGGCGTGACCGATACCTACCCACCATACAAAGTTGGTGATGTCCCAACCCCAGCCAATGGTTTTGTTCAGGTTCCACTGACCGATACCATAGGTAACCTCACGATAAACACTGTACACACCAAACAATAACAAACCAACACTGATGTAGAAACCAATATACCAAAGCACACTTGGTTTCATTTCGATCGGCTTGATGATGTCTTCCGTTACCTGGTGGTAATCTTTATTACCATCTACCAGCGGCTCTCTTTGTTGCGATTCGTATTTGAGTAATGACATATTGCTTAAAGTCAAAAGTGAAAAATCAAAAACCGGGAACTGTTCTGTCTTTTAATTTCTACTTTTATTTTTTACTTGTTTGATATCAACTTTGTTAGTTCGCTTATGCGTGAGCTTTCTCTCCTTCTTTCTTTGCCCCCTCTCCCTCTTCTTCTGAACCAATGTGCCTGTCGGTATTACGCACTTTAGCGAGGTAGCTTACGTTAGGCAGTACGTGCAGTTGTTCCAGCACGTAGAACGAACGGTGTTTCTGATCCACGTTACGGATCTTGTACACGTCGCTCTCTTTATCGTTCACATTGCCAAAACTGATGGCATGAGTAGGACAAGCCTGCATACAGGCTGTTTTCACATTGCGAACCAGCGATGGGTCCTGCTGCTTTTTTGCTTCCAGTTTACTCTCCTGCAGGCGCTGAACACAGAATGAGCATTTTTCGATCACGCCACGGGAACGAACGGTCACATCCGGGTTCAATACCATACGGGTAAGATCATCGTTCATCTCCAGTACACTTTCATTCATGTATTTGCCTTCGATCATCGGGTTCTGATTATCCGGGAAGCTGTCGGCCCCGGTATAATCGAGCCAGTTGAAGCGGCGTACCTTATACGGACAGTTGTTGGCACAATACCTTGTACCAATACAACGGTTATAGGTCATTTGGTTCAACCCTTCGCTGCTGTGGTTGGTAGCGGCCACTGGACAAACGTTCTCACAGGGAGCGTTGTCGCAATGCTGGCAAAGCATCGGCTGGAATACCACATCCACGCTCTCGTGGTCCTTATCGTTAAAAGTGAAATAGCGGTCAATACGCAGCCAGTGCATTTCGTGTGCACGCTGCACCTGTATCTTACCAACCACACTCACGTTATTCTCAGCTGTACAAGCCACCACGCAGGCGCTGCAACCGGTACACGTGTTCAGATCGATGCTCATACCCCATTTAATGCCCGGCTTTTCGAAATGCGGGTAAATGGTTCCGTCCTTCACAAAATCTTTTCCATCTTTATAAATCAGGCTCTCTCTTTCTTTATTGGCTTCCTCAAGAAGCGCTTCCGGGTTGCTGGCATAGCTTCCCAGGTTTGTCTCATATATAACAGGGCGGCTTTCAGTAAAACCGTGTACCTGTGTTTGTGCAAGCGGGTAAGTGTTGCCTGTTTTCTCCACTTTGCAAGTCGCAGAATACTGGTTGGTACCATTGAAGCTTACCAATGGGTAAGCGTTTTTACCAGCCCCGATGGCTGAACGTCCGATATTGGTTGCCGTTTCTTCTTTATTCCCGCTCTCCCTTCCGTAACCTAATGCAATGGCTATTGTGTCTTTGTTGATGCCGGGGAGAACGATCACCGGCAGTTCTAACACCGCTCCATTCTCGGCGGTAACTTTCACCACCGGTTTTTCCGGATGTACTTCGTAATCGCTTTGCTTACCACCTTCCTGGGTCATCACATCCAATCCGATCAATGACTTAGCCATGGCCGGGCTCATCATAACATAGTTGTCCCAGGTTACTTTACTAACCGGGTCAGGCAATTCCTGCAACCAGGGATTGTTGGCCTGGCTTCCGTCGCCCATGGATACCTTTTGGTAAAGCACCACTTCTACCTGGCCGGCCTTAACAGCGGCAATGGCAGCAGCAGCTTCGCCCAGTTTCCCGGCATTGAAAGCAGCAGTACCTACAGGCATGGCAGCGGGTTCAATCACCCCATCCTGTAATGCTTTATTATAAAGATCCACACTGCCCAGCTTGCTGTTCCAGTATGTTTTCAGGTATGTTTCATAATCGTTGATCTGGCTTCCGGCTGCTGCACTCCATTTGATCAGGGAGGTTTGGAATGCCCTTGTTTTGAACAGTGGGTTGATGGTTGGCTGCATCAGGCTGTAGTAACCCGATTTAGGCTCTGCATCACCCCAGCTTTCGAGCCAGTGGTGAGACGGAAGTACGTAGCGGCACAGCTCGGTAGTCTCATCCATCGTTCCGTTGAAAGAAACGCTGATCACTTTGCTCAGGCCGTCTTTGAATTTCTTGCTGTTAGCAAGTGTATATGCGGGGTTTACCCCGTGGATGAACACTGCGCCTATGGCGCCTGCATTCATTTCATCCACCAACCTCATCATGTCGGCATCAATGCCGTTTTTGTAGTTGGAGGTAACCGCCCAGTTGATGGTTTTCCCGTTGGCGCCGATCTGTTCATTGATGGCGTTCACGATCACCTGGATATTTGCATCATTGCTTCCGCAAACAACCAGGGCTTCTCCCTTATGCGCATTCAGCGCTTCAGCAGCTTTTTTAATTCCTGCGGTGAGTTTAGCATTGCTGATCGCAGGCGCTGTTACAGAACCGCCGAGCTGCTGCAAGAGGGACAGGGCTACTGCACCTGTTTCAGAAGGCTTATGTGTAAACCGATCGTCGGCATTGCTACCCGTAAGGCTCATCATGCTTTCGAAATGAAAGTGGCGGCTGAGTGCTGGCTTTTCTCCGCTAACCTTCCTATTCTGTGCATATTGATGACTGAATTCAACCGGGCTTAACCAGGTTCCGAGGAAATCGGCCCCGAGGCTTACGATCACTTTTGCATTTTCGAAATGGTATGACGGGATCGCTTTTTTTCCATAGCAGATCTCGTTGGCCAGCAGCATTCCGCTGTAGCTTACGGCATCGTATTGCACGTGGCGGCTGCCGGGATATTTAGCAATGAATTCGTTGATGATGGCTATGGTGGAAGGTGAGTTGATCGAAGAAGTGAGGATCACAACCGGTTTGCCTCCGATGGTCGCCAGTGAGCCGGCTACCATTTTATCGAACGCATCAAAGCTGGTTACTTCTTTAAATCCCTTTCCGTCTTTCTGCATCGGGTAACGCAGGCGGGTATTATCATACAGGTCGAGTACAGAAGCCTGGGCTCTTGCACTGGTACCTCCTTTTGTGATCGTTGAGAGCTCGTTTCCTTCTATCTTGATAGGACGTCCATCCCTTTGTTTTACCACCACCGAGATGGTATCTCCCCCATTTACATAAGTAGAGGCATAATAATTAGCAACACCGGGGATCACATCATCCGGCCTCCTGAGGTACGGGACCGCCTTACGTACAGGCATTTCACAGCTGGCTGCCACTGCGGCGGCGGCCGTACTGAAACCCAGGTATTTAAGGAAATCCCTCCGGGGGGTCTTGGCATCTAAAATACCTTTATCGTCGAGATCTGCCAGTGGAAGCAGTTCCTCTTTAAATTCATTTTTGGTCGATTCCTGAAAACTTTCGGTTTGATTCAGTTCTCCAAAACTTTGCCAGTATTTTTTCTTACTCATATTTATAACAGTTGGCAGTTAACAGCCTGGTGTTGTAGTATTTTTATTTCTCTGCGGTGCGGATCAATAGTGACATTTCTGACATTCGGTTCCTCCGATCTTTTCAACCGTTACGCTGTCCATTTTATGATTCTTCAGGTCTTTATGGAACTTCTCATAAATGCTATAGAACTTGTTGCCGGAAGCGTCTTCCTTATTATAGAAATCAACTTTTGTTTCACGGTGACAATTGATACACCAGCCCATGCTCAGGTTTGTGAATTGGTATACTTCCGGCATTTCCTGGATGTTACCGTGACAGGTCTGGCATTGCTGCTTGCCTACTTTTACGTGCTGGCTGTGGTTGAAGTATACGTGATCGGGCAGGTTATGCACTTTCACCCATTCAATTGGTTTGGCTCCATCAGGAACGCCATCGTTATTGGTGTCTGGCTTATACGATTTTGTGCCCGGGTCCCACCCTGCATAGGCGTATAATTTCTGTATCTCAGAGGTTCCGTCAACCGGGGTTCCGTCTTCCCTAACCAGCTTATCGGGCCCTTCGTATTTATCGATCGATTTATGACAGTTCATACAAACATTCACTGATGGAATGCTTGCCTGTTTGCTGTCCTGTGCACCGCCGTGGCAATACAAGCAGCTGATCTGATTGGTGCCTGCGTGTACTTTATGAGAGTAGAAAATGGGTTGTTCAGGTTGATAGTTCTGCTGACGCCCCAGGCCGATGGCTCCATTGATCGTGTAATACCCACCGACAGTGAACAGCAGCAGGATACCCGCCATGATGTATGTTTTGTTCTTGTAGAATGGGACAGGTTCAGTACGGAAAACGCCTTCTTTTTCGTCAGATAGTTTGCGCAGGTTACTGTTCACCTGAACCAGGATGAATGCAATAAGAGCCAATACCAGGGTGAGGATGCCGAAGAGCAGGGAATCGTTAGAACCTTCCGGTTGAGCACCCGGTGTGGTTACCGGTGTTTCCGGAACCCAGTCATCCACGTATTTCAGGATCGCGTCGACTTCCTCTTTCTTCAACTGAGGGAACGGAGTCATAATGGTCGGCTTGTATTCCGCCATCAGCTTGGTGGCATAAGGATCTTTCTGGTCGGCCGGGTTGGCAACCCATTTATAGATCCAGTCGCCGCCGGGAACCCGGTCCTTCCAGCCTTTCAGCGCTGGACCTGCAAACTTTTCGTTGACCTTATGACAGCTGGCGCAGTTTGCCTTGAAAAGGGCTTTGCCATCGGCAGCATATGTATTTACATTATTGGAGAGAAACAGAACTAAGAAAAGACCGGGTAGTACCCTGCTGAAGATTTTTCTATAGCGACTCATACAGTTATTTCGGGGCTAATGTGGAAAAATATCCTGATTCGGCTGCAAAAATAAGGCAGGACGTCCATAATATATCAACATTGTTAAAATTTTTTTTGCCTTGTCTGGCGTGGTTTTCAGCCGGTTGTGGAATTCTTTCGAGGGCCATTGTCACGTATTTGTAAACCCCTTTTTGATTGCTGATTTTTTTCGTTTTGAACTCCGTTTCCCAAATTTTTGATCCACTTTTGCGCCATGTTCGAAAAATTGAAAGCCCGCTGGAAAGTAAATGGCCTGAACCTGGTGCTCATTATCGCCACTTTCGCCCTCGGCGGAAGCCTGTGCGGGTATGCCGGCCGGAAGCTCTTGCTGCTGACCGGGCTCGCAAAAGGGTTTACCTGGATTATCTTCTATATCCTTCTCATTACCCTGCTCTGGCCACTATGCGTTCTGCTCATCAGCATACCTCTTGGGCAATTCCGTTTCTTCAGGGGATACATTTTAAAGATCTGGACCAAGCTCAGCGGCAAAAGCACCGGCGGCCCGGTACGTATTGCCATATTTGCCAGCGGGGCCGGCAGCAATGCCAAAAAGATCATCGAAGAATCCATCAACAAGAAAGGTTGGGAAACAGCACTTATCGTTTGCAATAAAGCGGGAGCAGGGGTCTTAACCATTGCTGCAGAAAATAACATACCTGTCCTGCTGGTCGAAAAAGACCGGTTCTTCAACGGCGATCATTATTTGTCTGAGTTACAGAAACACAGGATCGGTTTTATTGTTCTGGCCGGTTTTTTATGGAAGGTCCCGGGCGGACTTATCAATGCCTATCAAAAAAAGATCATCAATATTCACCCGGCACTCCTTCCCAAATACGGCGGGAAGGGAATGTATGGAAGTAAAGTGCACGAAGCCGTAATCGCTGCCAGGGAAAAGGAAAGCGGCATAACCATCCATTATGTAGATGAACTTTACGACCACGGCGAAACAATATACCAGGCAACATGTACAGTTGGAGAAGACGACAGCCCCGATTCTTTGGCACAAAAGATACATGTGCTTGAGCACATGCATTACCCGCAGGTAATTGATGCTCTCATGCAAAAGCAAAATCCCCGTTAAAAACCCACATTCATTAATTCGTTTTGACAGGGTACTTTTAATTTTACCCATTAACTCGAACCTGTTGCACCGTTTGTTGAAAATATACTTACTGCTTTTCTTTTCCTGCTGTGCCGCAACGACCAGCGCACAACTTACCATCAGCGGAACCGTGTTCGATATCTCCAAAAGGAACTATGTTGAAAACGTGAAGGTGGAAAGCAACAGCGGCAACCGTACCGTTACCGATTCCATGGGCCGCTATCGCATTTTTGTAAAAGAAAAAGATTCACTCGCATTCATTTACAATGACAAATCGACCCAGAAATTTGCCGTAAAGGATGTTGCCGATGTAAACCAGTTCGATATTTCCCTGCAGGTACATGTAAAAAGTAAATACAGTACGCTGAAAGAGGTGGTGGTGATCGCCAAATCGTATAGGGAAGATTCACTGGAGAACCGGTTGATGTATTCCGAGTATTACGATTTTCACAATCCAACCCTTAAAACAAGCATCTCTCCTTCCGGCGTTGTCGGCGCTGACCTGGAAGAAATCATCAACCTGTTCCGTTTCCGGAGGAATAAACAACTAAAAGCGTTCCGGGCAAGACTGGAACAACAGGAACAGGATAAGTTCGTCGATTACCGTTTCAATAAAACCTTTGTAAAAAGGGTTACCCGGCTTAACGGCGCCGAACTAGATACGTTCATGGTTCGTTACCGGCCTACTTATGAATTTGCAAGCACCGCCGATGAGGTTACCTTCCATAAATACGTACTCAATAATTCATATCGCTTCAAGCTGGAAATGCTCCGGCCGGGACCGTCTCCAAAAGCAGGCGGCGTAAAAAATTAAAAAATAGGAGTATTTTTCATTTTCAATTCATTGATATGAAAAAGTTCCTCCTCCTTGCGTGTATTACTTTTTCCATACACGCCTTCGCCCAAACAGACACCCTCCCTGCATTTGTAAAAGACAGCCTGGACAGTTACGTAACCAATGCCCTTTCCGCCTGGCAGGTACCCGGTGTGGCTGTATGTATTGTAAAGAACGGGAAAGTGGTGCTCATGAAAGGTTATGGCGTGAAAGAACTTGGCGGGTCGGATAAAGTGGATGAGAACACCCTTTTTATGATCGGGAGCAACACAAAGGCTTTTACCGCAACCGCATTAGCCATGCTCGAAGCCGATAAAAAATTATCACTCGATGACAAAGTGACCAAATGGATTCCCCCCTTCAAACTCGACAATAAAGCAGCCGGTGAACAGGCCATTATCCGCGACCTGCTTTGTCACCGCATCGGCTTTCAGACCTTCCAGGGGGATTTTACTTACTGGACCAGTAACCTCACCCGGGCTGAAGTGATCGAAAAGATGAGCCATATCAAAGCGCCCTATCCATTCCGCACCAAGTGGGGTTATACCAATGCCGCCTTCCTGACAGCAGGTGAGATCATCCCTAAAGCATGCGGCATGCAGTGGGAAGAATATTTAAAAGAGAAAATATTCGCACCGCTTGGCATGAACAGTACATTGGCCCTCAGCAAGGGTTTTCCAGATGCGCCAAACAAATGCGCTGCACATACAAGGTTTGACGGAAAGATCGTAAAGATCCCTTTCTGCACGATTGATAACCTTGCCGCTGCCGGAAGCATCGGTTCATCAGTGAATGATATGAGTCATTGGGTAATGGCCCAATTAAACGGAGGCAAGTACGATGGCAAACAGGCGATCCCAGCTGCTGCGATTGCACAGACCTGGTTCCCCCACTCCATCCTCGGCAACGGTGGCAAGCAGTTCAACACCGGGCATTTTGCCTTGTACGGTTTGGGCTGGTTCCTGGAGGAATACTGCGGCAAAAAGGTCGTGTCGCATACGGGCGGCGTTAACGGCTTTGTTACCAGTGTTACCCTGGTGCCTGAAGAAAAGCTTGGTATCATTGTCTTTACAAATACCGATGACAATAACTTCTATGAAGCACTGAAATGGGAAATTGCTGATGCATACCTTGGCAAACCCTACCGCAATTACAGCAAAGTCTATCTTGGATTTTTTACGCAGCAAAACAAGCAGGAAGAAAGCCTTGACAAAAAAATGATGGACTCCGTTGCTCTAAAATTAAATCTTTCATTACCCGTAACCGGCTATTGCGGATCCTATACAAATGATGTATACGGGAATATGAGTGTAGTGCTGGAGGGCGGTGAATTAAAAATGAAATTCAGCCATCACCCGAACATGTATGCCAGGCTGGAATCCCTCGGTGGCAACAGGTTCTATGCCACATTCAGCGACCCGGAGTTCCGTAAAGCCGTTTTTCCCTTTAAGGTTGAGAACGGTAAAGTGACCGGAGTAACGGTGAAGGTGGCCGACTTCATCGAGTTCAACCCCTACGAGTTTAAAAAAATAAAATAATGGATAAGCTTCACAATGAATTGAAAAAAGAGTTCCAGCTGGAAAGGATGATCCTCTTCAGCGATGCGGTGTTTGCCATTGCCATTACGCTGCTGGTCATCGAAATAAAAATACCTGAGATCCATACCGATGTTTCCGACCAGGCCCTGCTTGAAGAACTGAAACACCTGATCCCGAAATTCATCGGGTTCATCATCAGTTTTTTGTTCATCGGCTTGTACTGGACCATCCATCACCGGATGTTTGGTTACGTAACCAATTACGACAAGGGTTTGTTGCGGCTGAACCTGTTCTTTCTTTTTTTTGTCGTGCTGTTGCCTTTCAGCACCGGCTTTTACAGTGAATATGCCGGCACCGAGCTGTACAAAAAAGAACTCAAGGTGCCAATGACTTTTTATGTGCTCAATTTTGCTATTGCAGGGTTTTTCATCTTTCTGCTGTGGCGGCACATCGGCAACCCCGCCAAGAAACTGGCCGAGCCTCCCATTGATGAAGGCGTTTTAAAAATGGCGAAGACCCGTTCCATAATGGTTCCGGGAGTTTTTATATGTATGTTATTGGTGGCTTATCTGTGGAGTGTAATAGTAGCCGTATATGTACCCCTGTTGATACTTCCGGTTATGAACATCATCCGCAGGCGTATGAAAAAGAAATACCCGCATTCGCTAATTTCATAAGACTAACCATGGAACAAACAACATTAGGCATCGGCACCCGCTTACAACACAC
>CAZYAT010000026.1:0-37111 GCA_964645235.1 uncultured Ferruginibacter sp.
GTTCCGACTGCAGAGCAATCATATACTGTAGACGGATCCAACCTTACGGCTGATATTACCATCACTCCTCCGGTGGGCTTCCAAATAGCAACAGTTTCTGGAGGACCCTATACAACCAATCCAGCATCCATTACATTAACCCAAACTGGGGGAACGGTTGCGACGACTACGATTTTTGTTCGCATGAATTCTACTACATTGGGGGTGAATACAGGTAATATTACAAATACCAGTACGGGTGCAAATAACCCTAGTGTTTCTGTTACTGGTAAAGTGCTCGATGCAGAGCCTACCGTACAGGGCTCCATCGCCATCGGCACGGTAACCAATAATTCCATACAGATTACACTCACAGCCGGAAACGGCAGCAAGCAGTTGCTTGCCATACATGCAGCATCTGCTGTAGCCAATGATCCGGTTGATGGTACCACTTACACAGCAAGTACCACCTACGGCGTGGGCTCAAACCTGGGTGCCAATACTTATGTGGTATTCAACGGTCCCAGTGGTAATGGAGGGGCTCCCATAACCATTACAGGCCTCGCAGTTGCCACTACATATCATTTTGCCGTATATGAATTCAACGACGGCGGCGGTATTTCGGGCGCAGAGAACTACCTCATTACCACACCCGGAACAGCCAATGCAACCACACTCAATATTGTGAATACCTATATATGGAGCGGTGCCAACGGTACCTTGTGGACGGATCCGCTGAACTGGTTACCGGCAAGGGTATCGCCCGCCACCAACGACAGCCTTCTCTTCGTTGGGCCATTAACGGTTACTGTAACCGGCGTGCCTGCCGAAACCATCGGCTACATGGGCGTTTCACTTGGTTCGAATGTAACCCTGCAGGCTGCCGTCAATAATACAACACTGAATATCGGTGCCGGTTTTATAGGAGAGGAACTGGAACTGGAAGCCGGCTCGCAACTGAATATTTCCGGGGCCAATGGATATACGATTAACATCCTTACTGGCAATACATCGATCATCGACGGAGATATGACCTTTTCAGGAGGTACTCATAAGTTTACTGCTGCCGATGCAAGTGGGATAACTTTTAATACAGGTGCTACATTCACTGCTGGAACGGGCTTCGGTGGTAATCCGTTCGGGGCAGGCACTGCAAACTCGGTAGTATTTGTGAGTGGGTCTATATTTAATCAGATTTCTGGCTCCAATCCTTTCTCATTGGCACAACCTCTCTCCATAGTTGTATTCCAAACAGGAAGCCTGTACCGAATACTTGCAAACCTCACACCGTCGCTTAGCGGAAGAACATATGCCGACCTGGAAGTGGATTTTGCAGCATTCTCTGCAGCTAATGCAACCGGGGGTAACCCGCTTAGCATCGATAATCTCACTATGACCCAGGGTTTAATGAATCTTAATCTCACTGGAGGTATCAGTATAAAAGGAAATATTTCAATCGCTCCCGGAGCTACATTAGGCTTCAATTCCACTACAGCTAATACCGTTACATTCAACGGAGCATCTGCACAGTCTATAACCAACAATGGAACATTTACATGGGGCGCTAATGAAAACCTCACCATCAACAATGCGGCGGGTGTAGACCTGAACAGCAATATTACTGTTGGGCCAACTGCTACGCTGGCGCTGACAAGCGGTATCTTAAAACTGAACGCACCGGCAACCATGCTCACACTGAGTGCTGGAACAACCGTTACCGGTGGCAACTCAAATGCAAGTTATGTGGATGGTAAAGTGCGTAAGATCGGTAATACCGACTTTACCTTCCCGATCGGTAAAACCGGTTTCGGGTATGTACCTATCAGGGTGAGCAATTTTGTTGGCGGCAATCCTTCCGATCAGTTTGACGCCGAATACCTGCGTGGCAATGCCCGGTTGCTGGGAACCGTAACCGCCCCATTGATCAACCACGTAAGCGGTTGCGACTGGTGGACGCTTGACCGCAGCAATGGCACTCCTACCGTAGACGTTACCGCTTACTGGAGCGCCAACAACGTTTGCAGCGGAACCTATATCGATAACCTGTCTGAATTGGCACTTGTGCATTTTGATGGTACCAACTGGAACAGCAGCAGCGTTGGTTTAAATCCTTTCCCCAACGGAACCATCGCGGCTGGTGATATCACCTGGCCAAGTGTAACAACGTTCAGCCCGTTTGCATTCGGCAGCACAACTGTCAACAACCCGCTGCCGATCACCATCAACTATTTCACAGGAATAAAACAGAACGGCAATCACCAGCTCAACTGGAAAGTGACCTGCACCAATACTCCAAGTGTTACTATGGCGCTTGAACGCAGCACCGATGCCGGAAGGACCTATACGGCCATTAACAGCATCAATGCAACGGCGCTTCAGTGCCTGCAGCCTTTTGGTTATACAGATGCAGCGCCAGCCAAAGGAGTTAACTATTACCGTTTGAAACTTACCGATGCCAACGGTAAAATAAGTTACAGTTCTGTGGTAAGCCTGATCAACGGTACTAAAGGATTTGATGTGCTCAACATAGCGCCGAACCCGGTAGCTACCGGCACATTCAATGTAAAAATAAGTGCGGCACAAGCTGCTAAGGCAGATGTGGTGATCAGTGATATGCAGGGCAGGGTGCTGCAGCAGCAAACTGCTTCATTGGTATCAGGCTTCAACCAGGTACCGGTGAATGTGCGTACGCTGGCAGCCGGTACCTACCAGGTATCTGTATACACTGCCGAAGGAAGGGCCGCCATACAGCGCATAGTGGTTCAATAATAATCAACAAAAACTTGCATATTTGATGAGTCCCTGCATTTACACTGCGGGGACTTTTTTTTGGTGCACCGCTTTACAATGCAAACATCCGGGTACCTTCCATAGAATGTCCGGGGAATATTGGAAAGATCAAATACAAATGAGTGTGTGACTGTGAATATGTTAGGAAGTTGACAGGAGAGAAGCCCGCCTCGTTTTTTATTTTTGGTATACAGTTTGACCCGAACAGGCAATAAAACCAACTTTTATGATAAGGCCATTGCTGATTATCTGCTTTGTCTTTTTTGGAACCTATTGTTTTTCACAAACCAAAACCTGGAACGGCGCCAGCGGCGCTAACTGGAATGTAGCGGGTAACTGGTTACCGGTGGGGGTGCCGGGGGCAGGCGATACGGTTATATTCAATTCATTCAATGCGTGCAATGTCGATATCAATCCAAGTATTGCGGCGTTGAGGGTATTGGGTTCAGGGGGAAACCTGTTGTCTACAGCTGCTGCACGAACTATTACTATCAATAACAATGCTGCGACCAACCCGGTATTATCTGTGGCCAGCGGTTCGAATCTTACACTGGGCAATGGCGGTTTTGGCGTTTCAATACAGACCTACGGCGGCGCCACGCCGAATTACGCCGACATCGATGGATCACTCAGCCTGATGTTTGCTTCTACCTGGACCCTTTGTAACGCCGGATTTACGGCACTCACCAATGCAGATATATCCGGTACGATCAACATAATCAGTGTGCATACGGGTAATGCCTTTACCAACTCATCCACAGCCACATTACGATTCCTGAGTGGTTCTTCCCTGAACTGGCAACGTAATGGTGGTACGATACCAACAGCCAATTACCAGAGCGGGTCTACCATCAATGTTACAGGAATGACCAGCACGATGCCCTTTTTCAGCATTGGTTTTTACGACGGTCTGCTGATCTGGAATTCGGCTTCACAAACCAGTTCAGGTGCTGCCGCCATATTATTCGCGGGTACTTCATCAATGGATAGTATACGGGTTAGCAATACAGGAACAGGTACGCTGAGGCTCCGGACAAATCCTGGAAGTTTTTTGGTCGGGCACCTCGAGGTGCAGGGTGGAACGCTGGAAATTGCTTCGCCGAATACGTCGATAAGTGCGGGTTCTATTCTTACCGACCTGAAGATAAGCGGAGGTTCAGTGATCGTTAATGCCGCTTTTGCAGGCGATACAGGCGGTTACCCGATGACACTCACTGTATTCGGAAATTTTACTATGACAAATGGAACATTAGACCTTACGAACAGGGCGATAGGCGGGGCAAGCTCGGGGGCTGGGCAGATCAATGTGGCAGGTACGGTTTCTCAGACAGGTGGTACTGTTACAGCAACAACCTTGTTCGGTTCGCAGAATTATATCATGTTCAACGGCACAGTTAGCCAGAATGTTCAGATGAGCAACCTTACGGGTTTCGCTGGTTTAACCATTAATAATAATGCCGGTATTGTATTGCAGGCGCCATTGACCGTACCTTATGCCATGTCTTTAATTAACGGGGTACTTACCAGCACCGCTTCCAATCTGTTGATCTTTTCAGCTGGTTCGGTGGCAGCGGGAGCCAGCAACAATAGTTTTGTAGACGGACCGGTGCGTAAGGTGGGCAATACGTCGTTCACCTTTCCCGTAGGTAAACCCAATTGCGGGCCTTCCGGCTCGGTAAAAGGGTATGCCGGGTTAACGATCGGCAATTATTCAGCAGGTGGTTCTGTAACAGATCAGTTCACGGCAGAATATAAAAGAGGCGATGCAATAACTCTTGGCGCTATTTCCAGTCCTGGGCTGAACCATGTGAGCCGCTGTGATTACTGGACCCTTACCCGTGACAATGGTACGTCTACAGTAGACATTACCCTGGCCTGGAGCGAAAGCATCAACAATTGTATCAGCCCAACGCCTTATGTAAATAATCTGCCTACTCTCACCATCGCTCACAACAATAATACCGTCGGCAGCACCTGGGATGTGATCGGCGTGGCGGGTGTAACAACAGGCAACGCTACGGCCGGCACAGTGATCTGGAACGGAACCCAGTCGGCAACCTTTGGCGCCTTTGCCATTGGCAGTACCAATTTTCAAAACCCCCTGCCTTTTACCATCAACTATTTTACAGGTAGCAAACAGAATGGCCAGCACCAGTTGAACTGGCGGTTGTCGTGCTACAGCACCCCGTATGTTACGATGGAACTGGAGCGCAGCAGCGACCAGCGAAGCTATACTGTATTGAACTACATACATGCCACGGCATTGCAATGCCAGCTGCCGTTCAGCTTTACCGATCCAGCGCCTGCATCGGGCATCAATTATTACCGGCTTAAGATCACCGATGCAGATGGTAAGATAAACTACAGCTCATTGGTGGTGCTGATCAATGCCGACAGGGGATTGGATGTGCAGAACATCTCGCCTAACCCTGTTGCAACCGGTATCTTTAACCTGAAACTTAGTGCGGCAAGGCCTGCGGCGATAAAAATCCATATTACCGATATGCAGGGAAGGGTGGTAAGTGAGAAAGTATTGAACCTGTCATCAGGGTTCAATATTATACCGGTGGATGTACGTTACCTGGCTGCAGGCACCTATCAACTGGCTGGATTTACCGACGAAGGAAGGACAAGGGTACTGCGGTTTGTGGTTCAATAGCAGGCCCCGAAATACTTTCAAAGCTTCCTGCATGGCAGGGAGTTTTTTAATGATCTCCCGCCAGGTCACCTAACCGATGAATTTCCGGATAACCAGATAGGAGATAACGATCAATGCCAGTAATACCACGATGCTGATATAAAGCCAGGGCTGTTCTTTCAGCCTGCGTTTCTCCTTGCGTTTATTCTTTTTATCGAGTTGTTTTTTAAGTTCACTGTTGAGTTGCTGAACATAAAGCGACAGATCCTGCTTGTTCCTGAACTCCTCCAGCCCTTCCACGGCATCATTAATGAAAGGGTCGTCGGCCATCTGTTTCTCAAGCTCATGCGTTTCGTCGGCCGAAAGTTTTTTTCTAAGGTAGTCCAGCAGCTTGTCCTGCTCGATGTCCTTGTTGAGGTTGGATAATATGTCCTTTAAATTGTCGCTCATTTTTGTGTTTGTATTTACCATTCGCTCCTTTGAAGGAGCAATGGCAACCAGTTCTAAGTTCTTTCCATTAATATCTTCAGGTTCCGTTTACCGTTCTGGATATGGCTTTTTACCTGCATCAGGGTGAACCCGCTGATATCGGCGATCTCCTGGTAACTTTTTTTCTCCAGGTAGAATAAAGTTACGCATAGTTGTTGTTCTTTATTCAGCTGGAGCAGCGCAGTCGCCATATTCGTAAGTGCTTTATCCTTTTCAATGTGGGTGTTCTTCTCTTCCGTTCCATCGGCAACGGACATCGTTCGCTCATCGATCTCGCTGCTGAACCGACCCTTGCTGCGAAGTTGCATCAGGCAATGGTTCTTGGCGATCATATATATCCAGCTCTTGAAATAATCCACTTTGTATTTGTGCAATTCATTGATCGCTTTCAGGAACACCTGCTGAACGGCATCTTTTGCTTCTTCTTCATTCTTCAGGTATTTCATGCAAACACCCAGCAGCAGCATGGTGTACCGCTGCAGCAAAATACCCAGCCATTCATTGTTACCGTCGTTGTAGAACCGTTGCAGTAACTCGGCGTCGGCGATATTATTGGTTCGGCTGCTGTTCACAATTGCGTAACAAATTTGTTTTTCAGTGAGATGTAAACATACTTTAATTTCCATAATTTAGATTACCCAACCTACAAAACATGAGTTATGCCGCTTGTTGTGTGCCTGTGGCCCCTGTGAGGCTTGAACCGGACCATCGGTCAGAAATGGTAAGCCAGCTCATTTTCGGGGAATGCTGTATCATCACCGTGGTGGAAAAGAACGGCTGGGTGAAGGTGGTGAACAAACTGGATGCATATACGGGCTGGTGCCAGCAATCCCATTTCCAGGAAATCGACGATACGCACTATTATGACGAGGATAACGGGTTTACGGCAGATTGGGTAAGCCAGGTGGATTATAACGGCCACCCGATGTGGGTCCCTTTAGGCAGTTCGCTTACTGCGATGAAGAATGGCAATGCTTTCTGGAGGAGGAATACGGTTCATTATTCCGGTAAAGTATGGAACCCGGCAACAGCGAAGAGGGATGCAAAGTCCATCAAACAGCTCGCATATAAATTCCTCAATAGTCCTTACCTCTGGGGTGGCAGGTCGGTATTCGGCATCGACTGCAGCGGTTTTACTCAATTGGTTTATAGGATGTTGAACATCCATTTACTCCGGGATGCCCAACAGCAGGCCACACAAGGGGAACTTGTCGGGTTCCTGCAACAGGCACATTGCGGCGACCTGGCATTTTTCGACGATGAAGAGGGAAGGATCATTCACGTAGGGCTGTTGCTCAATCCTACTGAGATCATTCATTCGGCCGGCAAAGTAAGGGTAGATAAGATCGATAATGAGGGGATCGTTCATGTAGAGACCGGTCAGCGCACACAACGTCTTCGCATCATCCGCCGGTATATTTAGCCGTCTTTGCTTCTCATAATGGTTTCTGAGCTGTTAGTCGAGCTTGTTTCTGCCTTTTTGGGCTTGTCGAAGAACAGCATTTTTATCGCAATGATCACCAGTAATAGGGCAAATATCTTCTTCACAGTTTCCTGTGGAAGGCTTAACGAGATCTTGCTGCCGAAATAACTGCCTGCAAGAAAGCCGATGGCCAGTATCCCAACAACCCGGAAATCGACATAACCCTGCTTGTAGTACTGGATGACACCCAGTATACCCACCGGCAGCATGATCAGGCCGAGGGAAGTACCCTGTGCCGATTTTTGACTCATTCCAATAAAATAAACCAGTGCCGGTACAATGATGATGCCGCCGCCCACGCCTACCAGGCCGCCGAGCATGCCGGCTGCCACGCCCACCAGGATGATGATGAGGATCGTTTGTATATCCATCTTGTTCTTTTTTAAGTTCACGATGAGAATTTCGTTTTATAAAATGCAATGGCCTCTTCAATTACTTTATACGCTGCCTCTTTATTCTGGAATTCATCGATCTCCACTTTTTTATTCTCCAGCACTTTATATTGTTCAAAATAGTTCTTCAATACCGCAATGAAATGTTTGGGCAATTCAGTTATATTGCTGATGTAATTCACGCCGGGGTCCTTACTGGCAACAGCGATGATCTTGTCATCTTTTTCGCCGTTGTCGATCATCTGCATGTTACCGATCACGGTGGCTTCCACGAGGCATAACGATTGAATGCTTTCACTGCACATGACCAGGATATCGAGCGGATCCCCATCCTGTCCTAATGTTTTTGGAATGAATCCATAATTGATTGGATAATGGAAGGAAGAATAGATCACCCGGTCGAGCCTTAATAAGCCGGTTTTTTTGTCGATCTCATATTTCGCACGGCTTCCCTGCGGTATTTCAATGAGGCCGTTGACAACCTGCGGGGCTTTGTCACCGTAATAAGCGCCGTGCCAGGGATGAAGGACGTACATGGTTCTTAATTTTTAATTATCACCTGGTATCCGAGGAAGGTAGCTGTTACTCCCAGTACCAGGCTCAGGCCTATATAAACAAGCGCCAAACCGTATTTGCCGCTTTGCAGCAGGCCCATGTTCTCCAATGAAAATGCCGAGAAAGTGGTGAAGCCGCCGCAGATACCCGATGCCAGGAACAACTTCCAAGAGGCCGATAGCCCGGTTTCCTTTATACTCAGGGCAAATACGAGCCCGATTATGAATGATCCAATGATGTTAACGGCAAATGTTGCAACGGGGAATATCCTGGTGTTCATAACTACTGCCGCTCCGTAGCGCAGCATCGAGCCTATGCCCCCACCCAATCCTACAAGAAGAAAATCCCTGAACATTGTCATTACATGTTTCCTGAAAAAGTATATTGGAAATCGACCAGCCATTTGCCGTTCACCCTAACCAGCTTCAATTTATTCTTGACGTCCTTTGTATAGCTGTTGCTGTAATTGAAAATAAAGATACTGTCTGTTACATAACTTGTTTCATTTACGAGGATGGTTGCACCTTTATATTTATCAAGCACTTCTTTTTGCTGGCCGCTGTACTGTTTTTTGAAACGAAGGAACAACTCATTGTTCGTTTGGTCTTTCAGCAGGAAACGTTCAGCATCATCGAATTTATTGTCAAGTACGGACCGTACGAAACTCGTGGCTACTTCGATATCAGTAGCCGGTTCTTTTTTTGCGGGGTTGCTGCAGGAAAAAAGGGCTGCAAGCAATACCGGGATCAGTGATCGTTTTAGCATGATTAAAGATAAACATCTTTCTGCAAGCATAAAAAAACCCCGCCGGGGCGGGGTACGTAAAGTGAGTTAGTGATTCCCTTTTTTTGCATTCAGGGTATCGAGGAATTTGCTGGCTTTGTCCATGATCATCTTCAGCGTATCCTTATCCATTTGCTGTAACCTTTGCAGGCCTTCTTTGAGGTCGGGGTCATCGTTGCCCAGGTCGCCTTTCATACTGTTGAACATACCGTCGCCCGATTTGCTCAGGGCGATCTTCCACGCTCCGTCTTCCTTTACCAGGTTGAATGTATGGCTTTCGGTCTTGCTGTTCTCGGTCACTTCAACGTCAACGGTCGCCTTGTCTCCATCGATCTTTTCATTTTTCAATTTGTAGGAAATATTCTTTGCTTTTTCCTTGAATTCACGGGCCATGGTCTCCTGGGCTTTTTTAACAAACCCGGAGTCGATGCTGCTCACAAACTTCATCCCTTCATCCAGCATGGTCGCATCTTGCCTGGTGATGAATTTCTTGAAGTCGTCGAGGTTACCGTTTTTCATGGCAGTAAACAAACCATCGATGGTGCCGGTGGGTGAGGAAGAAGAGGGGCCTGCATCTTTACTGTTACAGGATGAGAGTGCAACAGCAACGGCCAGTATAAAAAAGATCCTTTTCATGAAGTGGTATTTTATTTTGAGTCCAAATTTAACCTAATCCATTGCTTTCGGGCAAAAAAAAATCAGGCAACACGAAGGTCGCCTGATTTTATGGCAGGGGCCAGCTGTATCCAAAGGGTTAGGAACCTTTTTTATGCTCAGCAGTCTTTTCGTCCTCTTTATTGTAGGCTTTAATGATCTGTTTAACGAGACGGTGCCTTACCACATCCTCTTCATCCAGTTCGATATGAGCGATCCCTTCGATGTTCTTTAATATCCGGGTGGCCCGGAATAAACCACTGGACTGGTTCTTCGGCAGGTCGATCTGCGTGGGGTCGCCGGTGATGATGGCCTTGGCATTGGGCCCGATGCGGGTGAGGAACATCTTGATCTGGAGGTCATTGGTGTTCTGGGCCTCATCCAGGATGATAAAGGCATTATCGAGTGTGCGGCCACGCATGTATGCCAGCGGGGCGATCTCGATGGTGCGGGTGCTCATGTAGTACCCGAGTTTGTCCGCGGGTATCATATCATCGAGGGCGTCGTATAAGGGCCGCAAATATGGGTCGATCTTTTCCTTCAGGTCGCCGGGCAGGAAACCAAGACTTTCTCCTGCCTCTACGGCGGGCCTGGTAAGGATGATCTTTTTTACAAGTTTGTTCTTTAGTGCTCTTACGGCCAGGGCTACAGCCGTATAGGTTTTACCTGTACCGGCCGGACCGATGGCGAAAAGGACATCGTTCTTGTCGCATGCCTCCACCATTTTTTTCTGGTTAGCGGTGCGGGCCCTGACGGTCTTGCCATTGGGGCCAAAGACCAGTACATCATTGGGGTTACGGTCCATGAAGTTGTCAATGACCCGTTCGTCGTCTCCGCCCAGTATCTGTTCAAAATAATTGGCGCTCATGTGGCCGTTCCGTTCGAGGTAGCGCAGGATGAGTTCGATCTTTTCCCTGGCCCCTTCGATCTGTTCGGGGGCGCCGCTCAGTTTGATCTGTGTTCCGCGGCTGAGGATCTTTAACAGGGGAAATTTCTTTTTCAGGATGTCTAGCTTGCCGTTATTAACTCCAAAAAACTCAATAGGATTTACGGTTTCGAGGTTAATGATCGCTTCTGTCAATGGATTTTAGTTTTTACGCTGTTTCTGTCTTGCAATGTATTCGGGGCAACCATAGCAGCGTTCCGTTATCAAATATTTCAAAAGGTACTTACTAACGCATCTCGTTTCAAATGTAACAAAATGACATTAATACATCCCAAACATACTTATACACAAAACGAAATTTTGGTGGAAAAGTTTTACCGTGGTTAGGATTTAACAATCGGATTACCATTAAACTGTTTTCCGGTAACGAACAGGAGTACAGCTATCCGCTGCAGCCAAATGGAAATGTATAAATAGTGAACCGCAGCATTGATGGATGCTGCGGTCGCAGAAACTAACGCATGAAAATCATAATAACAGTAACGTGTACGGTAGTTTTTCATCAAACTCAAACCGGGTAAATGCACGACCGGATTTTAAAACGGGCCCCTGGGCTTCTCATAGGGCATTTACTGTTCCAGGATTTCTGATATAAATATCGGTTGCTGAAAAAGGGTTTCAAACTGAAAGCTGCTGAACCGGTAATTTTGGCTGCCGAACCGGAATTACCGGTTACCGTTGGTTAATGTCGTTGCCCTGACCTACTTCGTAGTACCCCCGTCCAGCCACACTTTAAAATCGGCCGAACGTTCGGTACTTACGATCGTTTCCTGTTTGGCTGCCGGATTGAGTTTTATCAGAACACGGCCCTTGGTATAAGTAAACATTTCTGCAATTGACCTGACCGAGACAATGAATTGACGATTGATCCGGAAGAAGGTCCCGGGGTCGAGGACGCTTTCCAGGTTATCCAGGTTCAGGTCTATGGCATACCGCCTTCCTTCGAAAGTGGTAAGGAAATTTACTTTGTCTTCGGTATAAAAATAAGCCACTTCATTCGTCTGTACCGTTTTGATATGGTCGCCGTAACGGACAATGAAGCGCTCTTTATATTGGGGAGCATGAAGGTTATAGGATTGAAGCAGTTTCTGAATATCGAGTGCCGGGGCAGGCGCCTGCCTTGTTGCCCTGAATTTGCTGATAGCAGCAAGCAGTTCGTCTTTTTTCAGCGGCTTCAGCAGGTAATCGACGCTGTTAAGTTTAAAGGCCTCGATCGCATACTGATCATAGGCTGTTACAAAGATCACGGGGCATTTGATGTTCACTTCCTGGAAGATATCGAAGCTGGTGCCGTCGGCCAGTTGTATATCAGAGAAGATCAGGTCGGGCGCAACATTGTTCCCGAACCAGTTAATGGCCGAGGACACACTTGGAATGGATGCCAGTATCTCGGCTTCCGGTTCGGCTTCCCTGATCATTTTTTGTAACCGGTTCGCAGCCGGTTCTTCGTCTTCTATGATTAATACTCGCAGCATATTATTTTTTTAAAAGGGGTAATGAAACTATGAAATTTTTTCCATCATTGCTGATCTTAACCTGTTTACTGGAGAGCAGTGTATAGCGGTTGATGATGTTCTGCAGGCCCATGCCGGCGCCTTCCTGTTTGCTCATCCGCATATTGATATTGTTCATGACCTGCAGGTACTCATCTTCTGTCACCCTTAGTTCAATGGTCAGTTTAGTGTCTTTTGAAATAGCGTTATGCTTAATGGCGTTCTCCACCAGCAGTTGAAGGGTGAGCGGGGGAATGTAATACTGCGATCGTTGCTGCTCGGTCAGGTTGTTCTTTAATTCGATGTTATTCCCGTGCCGCTTCTGCTGAAGGAAATAGTAGATGCCCAGCAACTCGGCCTCCTCTTTAAGCGAAATGATCTCCTTATCACGGTAGTTCACAATATTGCGGAAGAAATCAGACAGCTGCTCCACGTATTCCACTGCCGTCTTAGGGTCGTCCTCGATCGTAGAGATAAGTGTATTGAAGCTATTGAACAGGAAATGAGGGTTCACCTGGTTTCGCAGTACTTCGAACTGGAACTGCACTTTCTCCTGGCGCAGCCGTTCCATTTTTTTCAATGATTCTTCCCGGCTTTTGATATACCAATATAGCAGTACCGTGGCGATCATTACGCAAAGGATAATGAACCATGCCTCTTTGTAAAAGGCCTTCTTAATGATAAAATGATACGATGCCTCATCGGCATTCCTGAAATTACGGTTGAGTGAAGTACGGATGCGGAATGTATAGCTTCCGGGCTCCAGCCTCGGGAAATTCTTACTGCGGTCACGGGTCGTCACCCAACTGCTGTCGAGTCCTTCCAGTTTGTATTGATAATATACCTGTTCCGGATCGGAATAGTAAAGGCCCGTGTAGCTGAAAGTGAAATTGTTCTCGTCGTTGCTGAAAACATTCGACCGGTCGTCTTCTATATCGGTCAGGAACAACTGGACCGATTCGATAACTGCCGTAGGTTTTTGCAGCAAATTGGCAGGGGAGGAGTAGGAAAGAATGCCGTCCACCGTACTCACCATTACCCGCCCATCATTGTCCTGCGTGATGGCCCCCAGGTCTTCGGCGTTTATTTTACCAATGCCCTGGGTGCTATTCAGGTACGAGATGTTACCGGTTGCAGGGTTCAATACATCCAACCCGTTTTTATGAACGACAATGATATTTCCGGCCCTGTCGGTCCTGAGTACGGAAATGTTCAGGTCGCTTAAGCCATCCCCCACGGCATAATTGGTGAATTTCTTTCCATCGTATTTATAGATGCCCGCACCGGCCGTGCTGAACCAGATATTACCGTGTTTATCTTCGGTAACGGAATAGATGTGATCGTCTTTTATCTGGTCTTTCTTTGTAAAATACGAGAACACATTATCCTGCAGCATGGTGAGTCCATTGCCGTCTGTAGCGAACCAGAGCCTGTCACGGCTGTCTTTGTAGATGTAATAGATATAATTGGTTCCTGTGCTTGCATTATCGTAGTTGGCAAATGTATAGGGTTTATTGATAGAGATGTTCCCGGGCCCGGTGGTGATCACCATCGATCCTTCGAGGCTGCTTACAAACACCGAGTTCCCTTTGCCGCTTATAGAAAGGATGCTGGCATTTTTAAAAACAGGGTTTTCAGTGAAAGCTCTTTGTTGCATGGTGTGGGGATCCAGTACAAACAAACCTCTTCCCATGCTGCCTATCCAGATATTCTCATTGGCATCCTGGTAAAGTGAGGTGATATCTGTTTTTTCATTCAGTACCGGGATACTTATTTTTTGTGCAGTATATTTTCCGCTCTGCATGTAAACCCTGATAACATCGTTATTGTAATCGTTCAGCCAGATGTCCCCGTTCTTTGCAGACAGGATCGCATGTACGTGTTCAAATACCGGCGACCCGGGTATAGGGGTCAGCCTGATCAATTCACCAGGCGTACGGATCAATCCATTTTCCGTAGAAGAGATCCATACATTCCCCTGGTTATCCTGCAGCAGACCTTGCACTTTGTTCCCTGCACCTGCCCGTGGGACCGAATCGAGTTTGTTATTGTCCAATGAATATTTATACAGCCCCTGGTCCTGAGTAGCGATCCACAGGATATCCTGTGCGGTAAGCAATGAATTGATCTGGCCGTAATTCCAGTTATTGGCAGCGGCAGGAAGCGTTATTTTCCTGTTGCCGTGATCATAAAAACAAAAGCCCTTATCCTGCAGACCTATCCAATATAGGTCTTTGCCGGCCGGTACGATGGAGGTAATGATGTAATCGGGTAACCCATGTTTTGGACCGATGACCGATATGGTTCTTTTGCCGTTTTTAATACTGCAGATGTTGATGCCCTGGTCGCTTCCGGCCAATACTTCATCTTTTTCCGTAAGCACCATGGTGCTTATGTTGAGATCGCTCAATCCGTCGGCATCGTTGATCAGGTAAATATGCTTCCCTTCGATGTAATAGATTCCTTCCCCGGCAGTGGAAAACCAGAGATTTTCCTTTTTATCCTGCAGAAAGGCTGTAATCCTTTTTTTGGGTGTGCCTTCTTCAGGGTTGAAGTATACTAATTTGTTGTTGATGATATGGGCGATGCGGCCATTTTTAAAACCTACCCAGATCTTTTTTTGATGGTCTTCGAAAAGGGCAGTGGCCGTATCGGTATAATCCGGGTTCTCAAAATTGATGCGGATGTATTTTTCACCATCGAATTTATACACACCGTTGTCGGTTCCGGTATAGATATAGCCCTGGTGGTTCTTAAAGAGGGTATTTATCCTGACTGTCTTATTGTCTTTTTCTAATTTGAAATACCGGTACCCTATATTTTGTGCGGCGGCCTCCAGCGCAGCCACTATTAAACAGGTGTAAAGAAGGATTTTGATCAGCGGCCTCATGATTCGGTTAGCTCGGCTTTTACTTCAACTTTGATCTCGGAAGCGAGCTTTTCATGCACAACTTTCGGGATGAGTATATTGTGTTCTGCCAGTAAAACGGTAAAACTGGATTTCAACGATACTTTGCCGTCCTTAACGACCAGGTCGCTTTTTATGATGCGTTCCTGTGTTATCCCGTGGATCGTAAGGTTTCCCTTTGCACGTACGGTATATGCTCCGTCTTTACTCAGATCAATATCTTCGATGATACGGCCGCTGAAGGATGCGTTCGGATATTGCACACTTTCCATATAATTCTCATTGAAATGCTCTCTTTGGAGCGGGCTGTTGAAACCATTGAATGAACTGATCCGTATGCTGAAGGCAAATATCTTTTTGCTCACATCCACCCTTCCTTTCATTTCATTGCTGGATGCCCGGATAAGTTCAAGGGGGGCGTCGGAACTGAAATGGATGGTGCCATTGCTGGTGCCGTACACCTGGGCATCGGCATTGCTGAAAGCAAGCAGGAAGAGTATAATGAGTAGGAGCCTGTGCATCTTGATTATTCTACTACAAGTTACTTAAAAAAGGCAAAGAATGCTTAAATAAAGAATACATCAGTGCTGCATTTTAAGTATCCGAACCGATACATGCTGTTGCTAAAATTACTTTTTCTTCCTGCTGATCGTGAACACACGTGATATATTGAACCCAAAATAGATATCCCCCTTTTCCCAGAGTCCGTTTGTTTCTGATATGAACGTACGCTCATTCATACCTCTTGAGTTGGTGAAATGAAGCTGGAATACGTGGCCCCCAGTTTCAATATCGAATCCGAGGGAAAGGGAATTGGTTGTACCGGTCATCCTGTAATTCGGTATCTGGTAATAATATTCAACATTGATGCTTATCCTTTTGGTGATCTTCTGTCTTCCACCGATGCCTACCGCCAGAATATCATTCGACTCAGACGCATATTTTACAAGGTTCCGATGTACGTATGTGGGCATCAGTTGCAGCGAAGTGCCTTCAGAGAACTTTCTTCCTATGAGCAGCTGATGCGAGAAATAAAGACGGGATGTATAATAGTTCTTGCGGTCAGGGTCTTCGTACTTGAGTGTTTTCAGCGCAACAGTCGGAACATAGCTGATGGTAAATGGCATTTTCCGCTTCCCGCTTGACTGCCGGAGCAATTTAAGTTTGAAAAAAGCGTCGTACGTTTTTTCGAATGTGCTTCTCCCGATGCCTACCATGAGGTAGCGGGTAATACCATAATCGAGACCCATGCGCATGGTGGCATTGTCGAGGCCGAACAATTCATAACCACCGGTATTGAGTTTGCCAAAGCGATGTGATATTTTCACATCAAGCACACCGGCCGCTACATTCTCTACGGTATGCCCGTTTATAAGCCGGGTGGCTTTGAAGGTGGCGGTGGTATAATTGGTTTGGCTCTTTTCGTCGCCCATCACTTCTTTTTCAAGCATGGATAACAGGTCGGTACTGTCTGTCTGCGCCATTGTTTTTGCCACAAGCCAGAATATGCCTGTAAGGAGAAGGGTTGTTTTTTTCATGCTGGTTAAATTGAACAGGTTATTGCTTACATCTTCTGGTCGAAATTAGAATTCACGGTCACTTCCACCGATTCTGCAATATTGTCCTTCACTACGTTGGGGATACTGATATTGTAGTCGGATAGCTTTACAAAGAATTTCGAGATGGCAGAGACCTTTCCCGCTTTAACGGTGATGGTACCGGTGGTGGTTACTTTCCTGGTTATGCCATGCATGGTCATATCGCCGCTTACCGGTACGGTATACATTCCATCGGTGCCAAAATTGACCCGGCTCATATCAGTAATGTTCCCCTTGAATGTTGCCTTAGGGAACTTCTCGCTTTCCATATAGTTCTCATTGAAGTGTTCTTCCATCAGTGCTTTTTCGAAATGGAAGCTTTTTATAAGCACCGAGAATTGTATTTCACCTGTCTGTGTATTGAGTACACTCATCACCTGGTTGTTCTCCGCCTTGATGTTCTCCAGGGAGGTTTTGGAGAAAAAGGAAATGCTCCCGTTTTTCGTATAGTATTTTTGAGCCGAAACAGAGCACGGCAGCATAAGGATGAAAGCAAAAAAAGGGATCACTTGTTTCATTATATCAGGATTTAGTGAAGTCGTTTAAGTTGTCAATTATTTGGTGCACCGCTGTCGATCCAGCATTTCAGTTTGGCGATCTCTACTGTTGATAACGGCCCGGAAGTAGGCATGGATTTTTCCACGACTGCCCTTGCGTATACCCTGTCTTTTTTTGCATTGACCTGGCTGTATGTCTGGAGGATTACGCCGCCGCTGGCGCTGGCATCGTGGCAACCACCGATGGCACACTTGCCAGAGATGATGGGCTGAACATCAGCTGCATATTTGGCTGTAACGGTATTGCAGTCTATTGTTGTAACACTGCCGGGGTAGAGCAGTTCTTCTTTGTCGTAATAACAGCCGCTTATGGTAAAAGCCCATACTCCCGACAGTATTGTGAATAGTATTCTGTTCTTTCTCATTTCGGTGATTATTATTAATTGTTAGGCGCTCCTGTGGCTATCCACTTACGTATTTGTGTGATCTTGCAATCGCTGAGTTTGGCTCCTCCTTTGGGCATAGCCGGAAAACCGGGGAGGTGATCCACGCTCCCCATCAGTTTTCCATTTAGTGCGATTGTTTTTACACTGGTGTAGGTGGTGAGATCCAGGTTACCACTAATGAAATTCGGATTGTGGCACCCTTTGCAGTGGGTATTGATGATCGGTACCAATGCGCCGGAATAGGTGAACGTGGTGGTATCACAATCATTGCAGGCATTGTTTTTTGCACCCTGCAGTATCCACCTGTAAATAATATCTTTTTCAGCAGCCGTTAAAGGTGCCGATGGGGGTTGGGGCATGATCTTATCCGGCCTTGTCTCATTCAGCACCTTGTATAGTTTACTGCCTGAGGGATTGCCGGGTTCTACTTCTCCGGATGCCATTATCTTGTCATAGGAAGTAAGTTCAACCCCATCCTGCTTTGAAATGGCATCATGGCAACCGCTTTTCGCACAACTCGAAATGATCAGTGGCAATACCTTGTTTTGAAAGTATACCGTATCGGCACTGCAGGTTTGTGCTCCTCCCGTTACCGGCGTGGGTGCAGCAACGCCCATCGGTTCGTGTTTGCAGGAAAAAATGAGGGCAAGGGCTATCGCTGAAAGGGTTAAAGTAAATAAGGGTTTTTTCATGCTTGACAGTTTATTTATCGGTCACAAGGCAACGGGTTAAGTATACATCGCCGGGGATGCCGAGTTCCGCATCGCCCTGGCCGATGCCGCTGCAGATTCCCTTGATCTTAATGACATTATTTACTTCAATGCCATTGAAAGGCTCTTCGAGTGTACAGTTGACATAGGCGCCATCGGTGGCTGTTTTGATGAGTACCACTTCCTGGTGGCTGGTGTTGCTGCTGATATTGCTCACAGTGCCTGTAACCAATAATACGCTGGAAGTGAATTTCTTTCCTGCCAGCGCCGAATCGGTGCTGAATAGGGTATAAAGTTCCTCAGCATTTACGGGCAAGGCACGGGCCGACCTTACATTCAGCGGCCCCTTATTATATAAGTAGATGCCTGCGGAGATGGAAAGTACCATCATCGACAGTAAAGTGATAATAATGAGTTTTTTTGTATTGCGTTTCATGCTTCAAAACTATCCCAGCCTTAAGCGCATACAAACAGAATGTAACTGAACAGGGAAAAAACGGTGCTGAGCAGGGATATAAGGCCTCTCCGGAGGACAACTTTTTGACGGGGATTTACGATGCATGGGAACAGTGGGCTTCCACAGCATCTGTCAGGCCTTTTCCTTCCGTCCGGATAAGCGTTTAGATACCCAATCAGAATCTTTTCAATAACTCCAGTCCTCCTGTCCACCGGTAATGCCCGCTGGCAGAGTTGATATGACCGGCTTCACCGATATTGACCAGTTCGCTTCCCCAGCAAGCTGCGAAATAAGTAGCCCGTTCGAGAGATACCCAGACATCGTTGGAACTTGCAACAACAACAGATTTAAAATCCAGCCTTTTCAACGGAACAGGAGAGAAGCCTTTGGCAGGGAAGGTATAAACATCCGCTTCTGCATCGCTTGGCGCCACCAGCAAAGCGCCTTTGATCTTTTTCTTGTACGTATTTGCCCAATGCACAATGGTCAGGCAGCCAAGGCTATGGCCGATCATGATGACGGTTGAAGGGTCGTAAGCAGACACTGCCTTATCGATGGTTGCGATCCATTCTTCGCAAAGCGGCGCATCCCATTCTTTTTGCATCACTCTTGTGAAATGATCACCCGTAGTTTCAAACCAGGTTTGCCAGTGTTCGGGTCCGGAATTGCCAAGGCCGGGAATGATGAGGTAGTGGTCCATGCAGTATCGTTACTTGAATACGGTTAAGAATTTTTCTTTGAGCCCACCAGTAAGGTATTTTTTTGCCAATCCTGTTACCGCTTCAGGTCCCCTGTCGATCCAGTAAGCCAGTTTGCTGTCCTCTCCGTTTGCTTCCAGGGCCAGCCAGATGGCTACGGTGAATGCACCCCATTTCTTTTGTACCCTGCCCCGCGAGAGGGAAGCAGTTATCCGTTTACGGGATGCCGCATCAATGTTTGCAGATGTCTGTACTTCGATGATATTGCCGACAAAAACGGGGAGCAGTTCATCCATGGCATTGCGGCTGGCTTCGGGAAGAGTACGATTCACCGGCAGCCATTGCGCATTCAGCGAACGGTACATGCCGATGCCCTCGTAGAGGCATTCCCACAGCACACTGTCTCTGAAATCAGCGGCACTGTATTTATTCCTCCTTGCCCAATCCTTGTGCATGAGGTGCGTTAGTTCATGGGCAAATATCCTGTCGATGCGGTTGGTATTTTCGGGTAATTCTGCATCACCGTAATTATGTTGAAAAGCAGTAAGGTCAAGGCATACGGTGTTGTATTGATAGGTGAATGCATCATCCAGGCCTGAATAACCCATGTATACATAAAGAGTAGCAGGGAGTTCGCAGTTGCTGAATGGTTTTTTTAACGAATCGATGTGCCTGCTCCATACACCGGCTCGGGCTTTAATTAGAGCCATCCACCGTTCTTCACTCTGGTTTAGGGGTCTTGTCATTGTCGAAACAGAGTCCAGTTCTTCCTTGCTCATTCTTGAAGTAAGCGCAGCTTTCCATTCCCGGGATATCCGGTCATTGCTGACACACAGGAATGGAATAACAGTATGGTAGGGGTCATTGTTCCGTTTAGCGGTCACTGAGGGTGATAGCATGGCTGCTGCAGCAAAGAGGAATATGTATAGCAATGTTTGCCGGATCATTTGTTTTTTAATTTATCGATGAAACGAAAATTAATGCATTGAAAGGAAAAAAAACCGTGTAGTAATCAGAGTTATAAGACAGGTATTTTGGGCGGTTATTAATCGAATTCGTTGCGGTATCCTGCCCCCTGTACATTCTTCACGCTTTCCTGTACAATATCATCCTGATATTCTTTAAAGGCTTCCAGTTTACCGGCTATGGAAGTGTCGTGAAGCGCAAGGATCTGGGCGGCGAGAATGCCAGCATTTTTGGCGCCGTTCAGTGCTACGGTGGCAACGGGCACGCCGTAGGGCATTTGCAGAATGGAAAGCACCGAATCCCAGCCATCGATGCTGTTGGAGGATTTAACGGGCACACCAATTACGGGCAATATGGTATTGGCAGCGATCATGCCTGGAAGATGTGCGGCGCCTCCTGCACCAGCAATGATCACTTTCATGCCCCGGTCTTTTGCCTGTCTGGCATAATCGTACAGGCGTTTGGGCGTGCGGTGGGCTGATACAATAGTCAGTTCCGGCTCCACTTCAAACTGCCGGAGCATTTCGGCAGCGCCCTTCATCACTTCTAGGTCGCTTTCACTGCCCATAACGATACCAACAAGGGGGCCTATGACGATCTGCCTGCCTGGGGTTTGATGTTTGCTGCTCGATGTTCGTTTTGCCATTGCACTCTTTTTTTGAAATGTTGTCCGTACTGTTTGGAGTTGTTAAGGTAAGAAATTCCCGGGCCACACAGAAACCAAGGGAGGAAATCACTTGTTGCAGTGAGGTGGTGTTTCTGTTTAGGGCAGGCCGGGCCTATTTGATCAGGTCACCTTTTAACCTGAGCAAGTCTGTTTCGGCCAGTTTGGTATTGTAGCGGGCTGCGATGAGACGGTCGTAGGCAAGCTCTAAGCTTTTTTGTGTCTCTCTTAACTCAAGATAAGTGGAGAGGCCAAGGCGCAGCCGCTCCAGGGCGATGTATACATTTTCTTTTGCCAGCAGGATGTTCTCTTCTTCCAGGGCCAATGTTTTCTTCTGCAGCTCGTAATCTTTGAATGCATTGGTAATATCCAGGTCGATCCGGGATTTCTGGCTTTGGTAGGTGATGTTAAGATAATCGATATCCAGTTGTGCCTGCTGTATCTGGCGGCGGGTATTGAATCCATTCAGTATCGGGATGCTGATGCCTATCCCGTAGTTAAAACCGTTGTTACGGCTATACAAAGGTGTAAAGGGATTGATCACTGTTTTATTATCCGTCTTGGAATAATTATAAGACGAATTAAACGAAAGTGTCGGCCACCGTTCTGCTTTTCTTTCTTTTAATGTAAGCTTTCCAATATCGATGTTCTTTTTAATGGCCATCAATTGGGGATTTGTTTTTTCAACCGACCCCAACAGGTCACCCAGTATGATATCGGCCTGGAAAGTAATGGTATCCGATACCTCATACCGGGTGTTCAGCGCAACATTCATCAACTGGTTGAGTTGTTCCTTCAATTGTTCAATGAGCGTTTGTTGTTTCATCCTGGCTGCTTTCTGCGCATTCAGGTCAACTTTACCCTGCAGCAGTTCGGGTTTGGCACCCAGGCCGGCGCTTAATTTTTTCTCTGCCAGTTTCACCCGGTCTTCGTTAATGCCCATCTGTTCTTCAATAGCCTTAAGTTGTTGTTTCTGCCTGACGATATTGTAGTAGTTATTGATCACCCCCGCAACCGTGGCGACCATTTGGTTTTTAATATTCAGCTCACCCAGTCGTACAAATTCGGCCAGTTTATCTTTAGTAACGAACATTTTCATTCCATCGAACAGGGTCCAGTTCAGTTGTACGGAACCGGTCAAGGTGTTGGAGCGGATGCCTTTGCTTTCCCTTTTCGAACCATCCGCCAATCGTTGTTTTTGATTATTGTTGTTGAACACCAGGCCACCGGTTGCATTTACCCGGGGAAGGAAAGCGGCTTTTGCATAGGAATTATCCAGGGCATACGAACTGGAATCGTTGCGAAGTAATTTTATATCAAAGTTATTTTGCAAAGCAGCACCTACGGCCTGCTCAGCCGTGAGCTTCTCCTGGGCCATCGCCTGGCGGCAACCTGCCAGGAGCAGAAGATATAGTGCTGTTACCAGAAAGCGATTCTTCATTAGTCAAAAATAGTTTTCGTTATCCTTGGTGGGGATTTTGTTCAATATCATCCAGCGCACTTCTTTTTTTCCTGGTAGAAAGATAAGAGTACATGGCCGGTATTACAAACAGGGTAAGTATGAGTGAGAACATCACGCCTCCGACGATCACGATACCCAGGGGAATGCGGCTGGTAGATGCATCTCCAAGCGATAATGCCAGTGGCAGGGCTCCAAGGCTCATGGCCAGGCTGGTCATGATGATGGGGCGGAACCTTGCCACCGCAGCTTCGGTAACAGCCGGTATTTTCTTCTGGCCGGCCAATTGTTTCTTATTGGCGAACTCTACAATGAGGATACCATTTTTGGTAACCAGCCCGATCAGCATGATCATGCCTATCTGTGAGAATATATTGAGTGTTTGGTTGAACAGCCATAACGATAATACGGCGCCTGCCAATGCCAGCGGAACCGTGAACATGATGGTGAACGGATCGATGAAACTTTCGAATTGTGCGGCCAGCACCAGGTAGATCAGAACCAGCGCAAGTATGAATGCAAAGAAGGTGTTGCCCGAACTTTCTGCAAAATCCCGCGATGTTCCGGATAAGGCCGTGGAGAACGTTTCATCGAGCAGCATGCCTGATATCCTTTCCATCTCCTTAATGCCATCGCCAACCGTTTTCCCCGGTTGCAAACCAGATGAAATGGTGGCTGACCGATAGCGGTTGAAGTGGTAGATCGTTGGCGGCGTCACTTCTTCGGTATAGTCGATCACATTTTCAAGCGGGATTGCTACGCCGCTTTGGTTGCGCACATAGATTGTTTTCAGATCGGCCGGGTCGTCCCGGTCGGACCTTACAACCTGTCCCAGCACCTGGTATTGTTTCCCTTCTTTTGTGAAATAACCCATCCGCCGGTTACTGAGTGCGAGTTGTAAGGTCTGAGAGATGTCGTCAACGCTTACACCCAGTGCACTTGCTTTCATGCGGTTGATGCTGACACGCAACTCAGGCTTGTTGAATTTTAGATCGGCATCCACCCCCTGCAATACGTCGCTCTTATTTGCTTCTTCAAGGAATTTTGGTAATACTTTCTTGATTTTTTCGGGATCTACATTCTGGAGAACGAATTGAACCGGCTGACCGCCTCGTCGGTTAACCGAGATCGTTTGCTCCTGGATGGCAAAGGCACGGCCCTGGTTGAAACGGGGAACCATTTTGTTTGCCCAGTTCACTATGTCCTGCTGGCTGCGGTTGCGCTCCGATGGGCTGGTGAGTACGATACGAACAAAACCTGAATTGGCAGATCCCGAGCCAGTAAAGCCGGGGGCTGTCATGCTTACCATATATTTCTTTTCGGGTATGGAGTCGAGCAGGAAGTTACACAGTTTGTCCATGAATTTGTCCATGGCATCGTAAGAGGTGCCTTCGGGTGCGGTAACCTGCAGGCGGAAACCGCTTCGGTCTTCCATGGGCGCCAGTTCACTTTGCAATTTGCTGCCTACTAAATAGATGAGGCCAAAACAGGCGATCAGCAGTACAAGGGCAAACCAGCGTGCCTTCATGAACCCTGTGAGCATTCGGCGGTAACCATTTTCCAGGCTGCGGAAAAATGGTTCCGTTATAGTATAGAACCAGGAATGTTTATGTGATTTACCGGCAAGATAAACGTTGAGCACGGGTGTTAACGTAAGCGACACAAATGCGGATATCAATACCGCACCAGCCACCACGATGCCAAACTCGCGGAACAGCCTCCCTACAAACCCCTGCAAGAATATGATCGGCAGGAAAACGATCGCCAGCGTAATAGAGGTGGCGATCACCGCAAAATATATTTCTTTTGAGCCTTCCTTGGCAGCTTGCCATTTGGGCATCCCGCCTTCGATCTTTTTATAAATGTTTTCCGTTACCACGATACCATCATCCACTACCAGCCCGGTTGCAAGTACGATGGCCAATAAAGTAAGTACATTGATGGTGAATCCGGATATGTACATGATGAAAAAGGCCCCGATCAGGGAAACAGGGATGTCGATGAGCGGGCGGATGGCGATCAGCCATTCACGGAAGAAAAGGTAGATGATCAATACCACCAGTGCAAATGCCACGACCAGCGTTTCACCCACTTCATTGATCGATTTACGTATGTACTGGGTTTGATCATAAGACATTTCAAAGCGGATGTCCTTAGGCAGGTCCTTTTTTATCTGTTCGATCCTTTTTCCCACTTCATCTGCAATAGCGATGTAGTTGGTGCCGGGTTGCGGGATAACAGCGATCGCGATCATCGGGATCCCGCTTTCTTTTAATACGCTTTCCTCATTTTCGGGACCCAGTACCGCTTCGCCAATATCTTTCAGGCGGATATCGGCGCCATTGACATTCTTTACGATCAGGTTGTTGAATTCTTCTTCTGTATTCAGCCGGCCGAAAGTGCGGATGGAAAGTTCGGTGGCGTCGCCCGATATCTTGCCCGAAGGTAATTCTACATTCTCTTTTTGAAGGGCTGCCTGTACGTCGGAAGGCGTAAGGGAGTAGGCGCTGAGCTTGGAAGGGGAGAACCATATGCGCATGGCGTATTTCTTCTCACCCCATATCAATACATTGCTTACGCCCGGAACGGTCTGTAAGCGTTCTACAATGTTATTGTTGGCAAATTCGGTTATTTCGAGTGAGTTCCGGATATTACTTTGTGCAAGCAGGATCACTACGGGGTCGTTACTGGCATCTGCTTTCGAAACCACAGGAGGTGCGTCCAGGTCGCTCGGGAGTGAACGGGTGGCCTGCGATACTTTATCCCTGACGTCGTTGGCTGCTTCTTCGAGGTTTGAACCCAACACAAACTCTACGGTGATATTGCTGCTCCCCTGGGAACTTTGTGATGAGATGTTCTTGATGCCGGCAATACCATTGATCGCTTTTTCAAGCGGCTCGGTGATCTGTGTTTCTATGATCTCTGCATTGGCGCCCGGGTAAGAGGTGCGCACGTTGATATTAGGCGGGTCCAATGCAGGGTAATCCCGTACACCAAGGAAATTAAAGCCAATACCACCAAACACCACGATGAGGATGTTGAGTACGATAGCAAAAACAGGCCTTCTTAAACTGAATTCAGATATATTCATCTGCGATGCTTCTTACTTGTTTATTTTGGTTATCGACACTTTCGCCTCTGGTTTAAGACTCATCAGGCCGGTGGTGATCACGGTATCGCCTTCTTTCACCCCGCTTACGATCTGTACCAATGCAGAATCGCGTAAACCGGTAACCACATCAGAAAAGTTGGCAACACCGTTCCGGTAAATGATCACTTTCTTTCCCCTTGCCTGCGGAAGGATCGCCTGGCTCGGCACCATCAGTCCATTAGGGTCTGTATTCAAATCGGTAGCCACTTTGGCAAAAACACCCGGCAATAACTTGCCGTCGTTATTGGTAACCAGGGCCCTTACATTGAGGCTTCTCGTATTTTCTGCTACCCCGGATTCGGCAGCGATCACCCGGGCGGTATATTTTTTTGAATTGTTCTCTACAGTAAAATCAACCGATTGCCCGATCTTAAAGCTACCGGTGAACTTTTCCGGTAAGGTGAAATCGAGCTTGAGCTGGTTGTTCTGGCGAAGGGTGGTCAATGTGGTGGCAGGACTCACATAGGCCCCGGCACTTACGTTTTTCAAGCCCAGCGTTCCGCCAAAGGGAGCCCTGATCTCGGTACGGCTGATATTGGTACGAACGATCTCCATGTCGGCTTTGATCGTGTTCACCTGCAATACGCTGAGATCATATTCCTGTTGGCTCACGCCGTTGATCTTCAGCAATTCACCCATCCGGCTCACGGTTTGCTCTGCAACTGCCAGCTGAACCTGCAATTTCTTCAGTTGGGCCTGCAGATCTCCATCAAATATCTTAGCCAGAAGGGTCCCTTTTGCAACGGTCCTTCCTTCATTCAGATTCAGGTAGATAAGCCTTCCAGAGATCTCAGGGTGTATCTCCGTTTCTTCATTGGCAATGATGGAACCGGGCAATTCGGCCTTATCACTGATTGTCATAGGTTTCACGATATAGCCTTCCACTTTCATCGGCATATTCCTGGCCTGGGTACCCCCTCCGGCGGCATCGGTTTTTTTATCGTTGCCCTTGCAGGAAATGAGTAATATTCCGGAAAATAAAATAGAGCTGGTCAAGTACGTGTTTCGCAAGAGTAATTTCACCTGTTAAGAGTTTTTTTCAGGCGTTAAAAATACGGGATAATCAGCTGCTAAACCAGAATTTTATACAGCAATTCAGCCGGTAATCCTATTCTAATGATTTTATAATAAGACCGTGCTTGATACGGTTGGCCTGGTGAATGAGTTCCTGCTTTTCTTTACTCAAAATGGTTACATGCCCCATTTTGCGGCCGGGTTTGGTTTGGGCCTTACCATAAATGTGTACGAATACATTTTCTATGGCCAGGATGTTGTTCAGGCCCTCGTAGCAGGCATTACCGCTAAAACCTTCGGCACCGATCAGGTTCACAATGGCAGCGGGCAGGATATGGTCGGTACAGCCGAGAGGATATCCAAGCATGATCCTCCAGAGCATGTCGAATTGTGAGCTGTAGTTGGCCTCAATGGTATGGTGGCCACTGTTATGCACCCGGGGGGCAGTTTCATTTACGAATACGTTATCGTCAATATCGATGAATAGTTCCACCGCAAAAATGCCTGGGCTTTTAAGTTCTTTCACCACTTTCAGGGCCACTGCCTCTACTTTCCATAGGACTTTTTGTGGCAGTTCGGCCGGACTGATCTGGTATTCGAGGAGATTAAGCTTATTATCGAAGACCATGTCCACAGGCGGGTAAAGAGCCGACTCACCCGCCTCATTCACAGCGATGATCATTGAGATCTCTTTTTTTATGCGGATGAGTTTTTCGAGCACTGCAGGAGCGTCAAAGCCTTTATCCAGGTCGGCGTCGGATTTGATGAGTTGGACCCCTTTTCCGTCATAGCCGCCCATGGCGAGTTTATGTGCGGCCGGGAGGAAAGAGGATTGCTTTTTCAGTTCGGCCATATCGTTGGTTACGATGAACTCACTGGTTGGTATTTCGTTTTGCCGGTAAAACTCTTTTTGTAGGATCTTGTTTTTTATCGTCTTCAGGGCAGAGGGTCTTGGATAAACACGTACCCCTTCGGCTTCTAATTTTTCGAGCGCCTCAGTATTTACCGATTCGATCTCGATCGTTACAGCATCCAGGTCTTTACCAAAATTATAAACATCATCAAATTGGGTGATGTTCCCTTTGATGAAATGATGACAGAGATGGGCTGCCGGGCAGGCAGGGTCATTCTCCATGACGAACGTCTCGACAGGGTAGTTGGCAGCTGCCTGGAGCAACATACGCCCCAACTGGCCCCCGCCCAGAATGCCTACTTTTTTCATGTGGCAAATATAGAGTCTGGAACTTGAACTCCTGCAAAGAATTGCTACCTTTGAAAGAAGAAATGGTACCTGATTATCCACATAAACTGTTTACTGATAAACGCAATGATTATTCATTGTTGATGCTTACGCTTGCGATGGACTCGGCAGATTAATTTGAACCCTTCGTTTACTCATTTCTTTATTTCAAATTAATTATAATGGAAACAACAACAGTACAACCTAAGATATCAGCGGATACACAAGCCGATTTTCTGCCGCTTCATGGCACCGACTACGTGGAATTCTATGTGGGAAATGCCAAGCAGGCGGCACATTTTTATAAAACCGCTTTCGGCTTTCAATCGCTGGCTTATTCAGGACCTGAAACCGGTGTAAGGGATAAGGTAAGTTATGTGATCCGTCAGAACAAACTGACATTCGTGCTCACGACCCCGTTAAAAACTGGTAATTCTATTGCAGATCATATCTATAAGCACGGGGATGGAGTGAAAGTGCTGGCGCTGAAAGTAGACGACGCCACTTCGGCCTTCAACGAAACAACCAAACGTGGCGCCAAGTCATATATGGAGCCTGTAAGATTGAAAGATGAATACGGGGAAGTGGTACTGAGCGGTATCCACACGTACGGAGATACGGTGCATGTTTTTGTTGAGCGTAACAGCTATACCGGCCCATTCATGCCAGGGTTCAGGGAATGGAAAAGTGATTATAACCCCTCACCTACGGGGTTGTTGTATGTTGACCATTGCGTTGGTAATGTTGGATGGAACCAGATGAATCCCTGGGTAAAATTTTATGAGGATGTAATGGGATTTAGGAATATCCTCAGTTTTGACGATAACGACATCTCTACCGAATACTCAGCCCTGATGAGCAAGGTAATGAGCAATGGAAATGGGTATGTCAAATTTCCTATCAATGAACCGGCTGAAGGAAAAAAGAAAAGCCAGGTGGAAGAATACCTCGATTTTTATAATGGCGAAGGGGTTCAGCATGTGGCTGTCGCTACCAATGATATTGTTTCTACAGTGAGGCAGTTGAAAGACCGCGGCGTAGAATTTCTCCGGGTTCCCTCCACTTATTATGATGACCTGCTCGACCGGGTGGGTAAGATCGATGAAGACCTTGAGCCACTGAAGGAACTTGGTATCCTGGTGGATCGCGATAATGAAGGTTACCTGTTACAACTTTTCTCTAAACCGGTTGAAGACAGGCCGACCCTTTTCTTCGAGATCATTCAGCGAAAAGGCGCCAAGAGTTTTGGTAAGGGGAATTTTAAGGCCCTTTTCGAGGCCCTCGAAAGAGAGCAGGAGGCCAGAGGAAACCTGTAATGAGTAACTTGATAAAAATAACTACATGGTTATCATGTAGTTATTTTTATTTCGAGGCACCAACAGAATTAGAATTTTGGTACTGGATGCAGTAATTTCAAACAAATTATTTTATTTTTATTGTCCTCAAATAATCCCTCAACAAATGCAACGCTTACTGATAAGATCATGCCTGCCGGCTCTTATTGCAATTTTTGCAGGGGGATTTTCGTATTCACAAACCGCGTTCAACGATAATATCAAAAACAGTTACCGGGTAGGCGGTACGTTCAATAAACTGGAAGATTCACTGAAGAGGCAGTTTGAAGAGAAAAACCTTTCATGGCCTCCCCAGGCGCTGTATATCCGTTCATTCAAATACGATCGTCAGCTGGAAGTGTGGGTGAAGAATGATCAAAGGGATCAGTTCCGTCTTTTTAAGACCTATAAGGTTTGTATGCAAAGCGGAACAACAGGGCCAAAACGAATGGAAGGGGATTACCAGATACCAGAGGGGTTTTACTACATCAACGAATTCAATCCAAACAGTAAATACCATTTGTCGCTTGGGCTCAATTATCCAAATGCGTCCGACAGGATACTCAGCGATTCATTACGTCCGGGCGGTGCCATTTATATCCACGGCAATTGCGTCTCCACCGGCTGTATCGCCATCAGTGACGTTCCCATTGAAGAATTATTCATCATTGCCAGCAGGGTTAAAGCCAGTGGGCAGGATTTCATTCCCGTTCATGTATTTCCTGTCAAATACGATGTAAAAAAATCGCTTCAATACCTCGCCGAAACAACCATCCGTAACCAGGTCTTGCAGAAATTCGCTATCAAGCTTAAAGAAGCCTTCGATTATTTTGAAGAAAGAAAGCAACTTCCCGTGATCATGGTAAGCAAATCGGGAGAGTACCTGATCAATTAACGCATCAGTACCTGCACGGTTTCCGGGGTACGCTGCATCAGTAACACTGTTTTCCCTTTTGTAAGTTCCTCGTATTTTTCCCTGCTGTAATGACGTATCGTGAGTAGGGTCAGGTTTTTTTCTAGCTGTACATTAAATATCCCAGAAGCAGTCAACGCCAGTTTTTCGATCTTATCGGGTTTATCATCCAGGCAGCATAACAAGCTGATCGCCCCATTCTGCGAAAGGTTGGGGCGTATCTTCAGGTGTTCGAACATCTCGTGCAGCTGTGCAATGGGCTTGTCTTCCACAAAAGAAAAGTCCTTTGAACTCAATTCCATCAGAACCTGGTTCTTCTTGAGTACGATGATCGGAGGCAGGTTACGTACAGGATTGTTGCTGATGACAGTACCGGGTAGTTCCGGTTTCAGGAAGCAACGTACGTGAAGGGGAATGTTCTTGTTTTCCAGCGGCTTGATCGTTTTGGGGTGGATCACCTGTGCTCCGTAGTAGGCCATCTCCACCACTTCCCGGTAACTCAATGCATCGATCGGCTGTGCACCGGGGAATTCTTTCGGGTCGGCACTCATCACAGCCTCTACATCTTTCCAGATGGTCTGACTTTCTGCATCCAGGATATTCGCAAAGATGGCAGCGCTGAAATCACTGCCTTCCCTCCCCAAAGTAGTGCTCTCATTCTCATCCGTTGCGCCGATAAAACCCTGGGTGATGATGATATCGTATTCGTTGAACAATGGTACGATCTCGGCCTTTACGCGTTGGCTTGTATATTCCCAGTCAATGGTTGCATCCCGGAAATTATCATCTGTTCTTACAATGTCACGCACATCGAGCCATTTGTTTTTGATGCCTGCCTCATTAAAGTAATTACTTACCAGTGCAGTACTCAGCAGTTCACCGCAGCAAACCACCTGGTCGTAATAATAATCGTACTCCCTTACCGGTTTATCATGCAGCAGCCATTCCACTTCTGTAAAAAAATCTTTCAATTGGTCTTCGGCATTCTTCCAGTTAATGGTAATAAGGTATTTGAGTAAGCTGAGGTGTTGTTGTTTTACCTTTTCGAATAAATTGAGTGAATCCTCCTTTCTTCCTTCAAAAAAAGCATCTACCACTTTTTCCAGTGCATTGGTGGTCTTACCCATGGCCGAGATGATGACGAATATTTTTTCGCCCTTGTGCGTCCCCAGTATCCTGCCTGCGTTCTGTATCCGTTCTGCCGTGTTGATGCTGGCTCCGCCAAACTTAAAAACCTTCATTCGTTGTGTGTTGATTGATTAAATTGGGCTAATTTAGCCCCGGGTGAAACGACAGCAAAAATCGTCATTCCTGCCCAATAAACTAACAATTGCTTGAATCAAATTATCAGTCATGAGTGTTAACCGGAGAATACAAACCCTCGATGAATTCACCATCCAGCAAATGAGGGATTTTCCCCATGCCACCGGCGAGCTGGCAGGGCTGCTTCGAGATATCGGCCTTGCCGCAAAACGGGTGAATACCGAAGTGAATAAAGCCGGCCTGGTGGATATATTAGGAGATGCCGGCAGCATCAATGTACAGGGAGAGGAAGTGAAAAAACTGGATGTGTATGCCAATAACCAGTTCGTGGGTGTCTTGCAGCACGGCATCAGTTGTGCAGGCATCGGGAGCGAAGAACTGGATGATATTGTCGTGTTCGACGATCCCGTGAGCAACAACAGCAAATACGTTTGCCTGTTTGATCCGTTGGATGGCAGCAGCAATATCGATGTGAATGTATCGATCGGGACGATCTTCAGTGTTTTCAGGAGGGTGAGCGAATTGGGCAAACCGGCTACAAAAGATGATTTCCTTCAGCCTGGAAATAAACAGGTGGCAGCTGGGTATGTGATCTACGGGTCATCAACCATGCTTGTATACGCTACCCGCCGGGGAGTGAATGGTTTTACACTCGATCCTTCCATAGGTGAGTACACACTCAGTCATCCAAACATCAAGTGTCCCGAAAAAGGGAAGATCTATTCAGTGAACCATGGCAATTTTTTCCAGTACGACGAAGAAGTTAAAAGCTATATCACCGTTTGCCAGAAAAAGGATAAATCGACGGGCGGACCTTATACCCAACGTTATATCGGAAGCATGGTTGCCGATGTGCACCGTAACCTGATCAAAGGAGGGATATTCATGTATCCCGGTACCACCGATAAACCAAAAGGCAAACTGAGATTGTTGTATGAATGCAACCCATTCGCATTCATCATGGAAATTGCCGGCGGTAAAGCTACCAATGGTAAGATAAGGATACTGGATATCCAGCCTACCGAATTGCACCAGCGTACCCCATTTTTCATCGGCAGCAACCTGATGATGGAGGAACTGGAGAGCCATCTTCAGAAAAAAGCATGACCTGGGTATGGTTGTGATAATTCCATATGAGGATCAATATCAACCTGATTTTAAAAGGTTGAATCTTGAGTGGCTGGAAAAATACGAGTTGACAGAGGAATACGACCTCGCCATACTGAATGATCCCCGGGGAAACATCATTGTAAAGGGAGGGACTATATTTTTGGCAATGGAAAATGATAGTGTCATGGGCACCGCAGGCATCGCAAAAATTACCAACGACCACTACGAACTCATTAAAATGGCCGTTGACCCGATTGCCAAGGGGAGAGGGATCGGTAAACGATTGCTCCAACATTGCCTGGCACATGCACGATCGCAGGGAGCTGTAAAGATGACCCTTTTTTCCAGCAGTCATTTAAAAACAGCATTGAACATGTACGAGGAAGCCGGCTTTGTGTATGTAGCAGTAACAGACAGCCCTATGGAAACGGCTGATATTAAAATGGAAATCTCTTTGAGCTGATTCAATATATAAACAACCCAGATGTCATCTTCGATCATTTCAGTAAAGAACCTCGTCAAGAATTATGGAACCTTCCAGGCGGTCAAAGGGATATCCTTTGATGTATATGAAGGCGAGATATTCGGCCTGCTCGGACCAAACGGCGCCGGTAAGTCCACCACCCTCGAGATCATTGAGACGCTCCGCACAAAAACAAGCGGTGAAATAATGGTTTGCGGGATGGACCTTGATAAGGAACCCGATGGCATCAAGCGGGTGATCGGTGTTCAATTGCAAACATCCGGGTTTTATCCCGGCCTTACCCTGCTTGAACTGATTGAATTATTCAGCGGCTTATATAATGAGCCCGTGAATGCAATGGAGTTACTCAAAAAAGTGAACCTGGCCGATAAGGCAAAGAATAAATATAAAGAGATGAGCGGCGGACAAAAGCAACGCTTCTCCATCGCCACCACCCTCATCAATAAGCCCAGGATCATATTCCTGGATGAGCCGACCACCGGCCTCGACCCGCAGGCAAGACGCAACCTGTGGGACCTCATACGGGAGATACGGTCGCAGGGTTCTACGGTGATCATAACCACGCATTATATGGATGAAGCAGAACAGTTGTGCGATCGGATCGCCATCATGGATGAAGGAAAGATCATTTCACTTGACAGTCCTGATAAAATGATCGATGACCTTGTTCAAAGTGGTTTCGAAAGGCCCAAGCAGGTAAAAGCCGCCAACCTGGAGGACGTTTTCATACATTTAACAGGCAAGGAAATGAGGGAAGAATAAAATGCTGTTTATTTGCAATCTGAAATTTTCAACCAAAAGATAGATCAATGAAAAAAAATCTGCTTAGCACGATCGTTTTATGCGTGGCCTCCGTATCCGTTTTTGCCCAGGGAGGTGCAAAACCAAAACCGGCCCCAAAAACAAAGCCGGCCTCGCCACTTATGAAAAACCTGATCGACAGTTTCAGTTATGCTGCCGGGGTGAACGTGGCCACCAATATGAAGGCACAGGGGATAACCAGCCTGAATGCTACAGCCATGCAGCGGGGTATTGAAGATGTGTTCAGGAACCAGAAACAACTGCTTACCCCCGAGCAGAACAATGCCTGTATGCAAAAGCAAATGGATATATTTTATGCTGCAAAAGATGCCGAAGCAAAGGCAGCCGGTACTGCTTTCCTTGAGAACAACAAAAAAAGGAAAGGGGTGATCGTTCTGCCCGATGGGTTACAGTATGAGGTGGTGAGGAATGGAGATGTCAACGGAGTAAGTCCGAAACTAGTTGATACCGTAGAAGTGAATTATATAGGAAGGCATATCGACGGAAACGAATTCGAGAATTCGTATAAGAACGGACAGCCTGCCGTATTCCAGGTCACGGGTGTGATCAAAGGCTGGGTAGAGGTCTTGTTGCTCATGAAACCGGGTGACCATTGGAAAATATATATACCCAGCGAGCTCGCTTACGGTGCAGCCGGAAATGGTACAGTGATACCACCAAACTCGGTGTTGGTGTTTGATATCATCCTGGAAAAAGTCAGATACGCTGTTGAAGCACCAAAAAATAACTAATCATGGAAGATCTTAGGTATCCCATTGGCAAATATGCCGTGCAGCCTTATTCCGACAAACTACGGGAAGAGTGGCTGGTCGATATAAAAAACCTGCCCCAACATCTGGAAAATGCGGTGCTTAACCTGGACGAGGCCCAGCTGAATACTGCTTACCGTGAGGGGGGATGGACCGTAAAACAGGTTGTGCACCATGTGGCAGATAGCCATATGAACTCCCTGATCAGGTTCAAACTGGGCCTGACGGAAGATAATCCCACCATCAAGCCCTACGATGAGAATGCCTGGGTGAAATTAGCGGATACCCAGAATCTTCCGGTTAATGTTTCGCTTACATTACTGCATGCCCTGCATATTCGGTTACACGAATTGCTTAAGCATATGAGCAGGGAAGATCTTGACCGCACTGTCGTTCATCCGGAACATAATAAACAATTCACTCTTTGGGAATTCCTGGGGCTTTATGCCTGGCATGGAAGGCACCATACAGCGCACATCACTTCATTACGTGACCGGATGAGGTGGTAAGGCTGTGATCGGTTAATAGTTCCGGGATATAAACCATCAATTACCGGCCATCAACCATTGACCATATGAAATGGGAAACACTTTCTTCTGAATACATAAGTAATCATATCTACTTTACAGCGAGGCAAGATCGTTGCAAAATGCCGGATGGAACGATTGTGGATCCCTACTTTGTAGTGGAAATGCCTACCTCAGTTTGTGCCCTGGCTCTCACAGAAAACAACGAGGTTATCCTGGTAAAACAATATCGTCACCCGCTTTCTGAAACCTTACTGGAAATACCGGGTGGATTTGTCGATGCTGGTGAAACTTCCGAAACGGGCATTGCCCGGGAACTCCTTGAAGAGACCGGTTATGCATTCCCTGAGATCTATTTTGTAGGAAGGGTGGCGGCCAACCCAGGTGTGCTCAACAATTACACCGACCTGTACCTGGCAACCGGCGGGGCGAAAAAAGCAACACAACAACTGGATCATCACGAGGAGATCGAGATACAATTAATGCCGGTGGAAGAAGCCCGGCAACGCCTGCTCAATAATGAATTCAAACAGGCATTGCATGCCACCTGCCTGTTTTATGCATTCAATAAGCTGGACTCGTTAAGAAAGTAACGCATCCGTTTCTGCAACGAGGAACACACTCCCGCAGACAATGATCATATCACCCTGGCCCGCCGCACGTCTTGCAGTACGTACCGCTTCATTTACGTCATCGTAACTAATACCGGTCAATCCAAACCCGGAAGCTTTTTCTTTTAGTTCTTCATGCGGAATGGCCCTGGGAATATGCGCATTGCTGAAATAATAATGCGCATCGGCGGGTAACAGAGATAACACCTTATTGATGTCTTTGTCTTTTACCATGCCCATAACGAAATGGACCTGTGCAGCCTGTTTCCCGATCAGCAACAATTGGTTCAGTAACTGTTTGATGCCGTCTTCATTATGAGCCACGTCAAGAACCAGGAGAGGATTTTCCGAGATCACTTCCCACCTGCCGTGGAGGCCGGTCAACTTCTTTACATTCTTCAGCGCCTTTTTTTCATGTTCATTACCTATATGCCATCCCTGTTGCATTAATATGCCTTCGGCGCAGAGTACGGTGCATAGGTTTTTTACCTGGTACAGGCCGTTAAGGTCGAGCCCGAACGATTCTGTTATGTTGCATACTGTATTTGTTACATCGCAGTTGAGGGAGCGGGCAGAATAAGTGGTATTGGAAACTGTATATTCTTCCTGTACAAAGTGAATTGGTGCATTCATCTCCCGGGCTTTATTCAGGAATATTTCTTTTGTTTCAGGCAGGTGCTCGCCGATTACAACAGGGACACCCTTTTTTATTATACCTGCTTTTTCCGCGGCTATTTCCGATAAGGTATTTCCAAGCAGGTTCATATGATCATAACCGATGTTGGTAATGATGGAAAGAATTGGGGTGACCACATTGGTGCTGTCCAATCGTCCACCCAACCCGGTTTCGATAACGGCAATATCCACCTGTTCTTCCCGGAAGTGGTCAAAAGCCATCGCTACCGTCAATTCAAAAAACGACGGTTGTATCTCTTCAGCAAAAGGCTTCATGCGTTGTATAAAGTTGATCACGAATTCTTCAGGTACCATTTCTCCGTTTACTTTTATTCGTTCCCTGAAATCTTTTAAGTGTGGGGAGGTGTAGAGCCCGGTCTTATATCCCGACTCCTGCAGGATAGCTGCCAGCATATGACTGGTGCTTCCCTTTCCGTTGGTACCGGCAATATGAATGCTTTTGAATTTGGTATGAGGATCATCCAGCACCTTGCAAAGGGCAAGGGTGTTGTGAAGGTCTTTCTTGTACGCAGCTGCACCAATGCGGCTGAACATCGGTAGTTGTGCATATAAATAGTCCAGGGTTTGCTGGTAGTTCATCCCGGCAAATATA
>CAZYAT010000026.1:37211-48930 GCA_964645235.1 uncultured Ferruginibacter sp.
CCACCTGGGTTATTGCCGTAACTATCGGGTTTGCCTGAGGGGCTTCCTGCATCGCCTTTTCCACCTGGATTGTTTCCCTGGTATTTATAACCGTTATCCTGGTCGGCGCCGTTGCCAGTGCCTCCTTTTGGCCCATCGTAACCTGCGATCTTGGGCTTTTGCGGTTTTGGTTCAGGTTTGGTTACAACAGGTGTGGGCTCTTTTACCTTTACGGTTGTTTTTACCGGCGTCTTAACCGGGGCTGATTCTTTATCGGCCAGGTCATCTGTCTGTACATCTTCAACAGCCGGGGTTTTCACAGCGGTGGTTTTGGGTTGCTCGGCTTCCTGGTCACCAGGGGCCTTTTCACCCTTAATCAATGGCTGAACTTCTCCATACCCTTCTGCATTATTGCCGAGGTTGATCTCTATAAGGTCTTCTGCGATGAGTGGCTGAGTATGCTGGTGTGTCCACGAGATGAAGAATGCCAGCAGCAGGAGGGTGCCGCAAATGATCACGGTATAAATGAACGCTTTCCGGTTTTTTTCTGCTTCGAAGGATGCTGACATAGCGCTGGTATACATCTCAAAGGTATTTATTTACCGCCAAACGATACAATACCATGCCGTATTTAATGGTGATTGTTAAGGTTTTAACAATTTTGAGATTTACGAAGCTTTTCTCCAAAAAAAAAATCTGCTTGACAATAGCGAATAATCGCCGTAATTTTCTGAAGGCTTTATCATTGTCGGGCCTTCTTCCAACAGTTACCAGGTACCCTCTGCCTGCTTATTCTGCTACGCATTCACTGCTGCTAATTGATTTTTTATGAAACTGAATTATTCACTGCTCCTGCTTCTTCTTTTTATCGCAGTTGCCACCAACCAGGCGCAAACGATATCCACTCAAAAAGGGCTCACCACTGCCCGGTTTAATTATTCCGCAGGTACTATTACTGTCTACCTGCCCGAGGATATCCGGCCGGGAGATATGATATCAGGGACAATCAAAGCGGAGGCCACCGGCAAAAATGCAAGGCAACTGGCAAAAAACCTTGCTCAACTGAAGAGCTACTCGATCGAGTTCGATGGTAAACGTTACCCGGTTGATGCGGCTGCCAAACTGAAGCATAACGTAACGAATAACCGGTCGCAGCAGCGTTTTTTAAATTTGATCAACAGTGAAGGTGTGAATGCCGGCGAAGTAAGTGTTCCCTGCCTGACCGGGCCTCCAAAAAGGGAACCCGGCGGGTGCAGCATCCCTTCGCATGCTTTGACCGGGGACCCACTACGCATCCCGGGCCCGTTCGACGGGAACAGCAGCAATACCCAATGTAAAATAGATGGACAAGCCATGGATATACTGGCCGAATCACCAAGGCAATGCATCATTTACTTTCCTTCGGGTGGAAACCAATTGAGGGATGTAAAGGTCAACGAGAATGAAAAGCAGAATTGCTCAAAAATCGTGTCGGCAGTTGACATGCAGGTAACGACAGGCCGGCTGAACCTGCGGAGAGGAGAAAGGACCTTCATCAAGGTGGGAATAACAGGTCTTAAGAATCTGCCGGATACTGTAAGCCTTACTTTATCGAATATGAGTGCAGATATAGTGGAGTTGCAGCCCTCTAACAGGTTCACCATACCAATCATCCCTGATAGCGTAGTCAACGGGGATTATGAACAAAGTTTCGATGTGCAGAGCATAAAGCCTGGAAGTTTTATAGTGAATGTAGATCTCGATCTGCCACAGCCCCCGGTTTATGCCAGTGTGCGGACAGGAGTGGAACCGCCGGTAGTATATGCTGATAACAATGGAATAGATGTGGGAGGGATAAAACTTCACCCTCTCAAGGTGGATGGATTGAAGAATGGTATGTCGGACGCTTTTAAAAAGGCCGTAATTGAAATAACAGGCAACCGGTCCAGCAAATACCCAGAGCTGGACGGTTGTGGCAGTTGCCTGACTTGTATACAGAGCATGCTGGACGAAGGAAAGGTTGCCCTGGTGGGGGAGATCGGGAATATGTTAATGGAACATTACGTTGACCTGCTGGTTGGTAAAACAGGCGGTGCACTGGCCTGGATCAAGGATAAATTCGATAAACTGGAAAAGGCCGGGGATATTGCCGATGCCATTGCCGATGCAGTTAAGAAAGGAGAGATTCAGGTAGTTGAATTCCCGGAAAAGATGTGCGACTATTGCCTGGTATCCGCGATTGGTTTTTACGATGCGAAGACACAATGCATGGATGCCTTCTTCTACTGCAAGGGAAGCAAGATGTGCTGTACCCATGCACTTACGATCATTCACCTGAAGTATTGCGTGAACGAAGATGGATATAAAAAGCCAGGTACAGGCCTCGATATCGATGTGATCAGCAAATAAAGGTTAACGGGCGCCAAATAAGAGGCTGCCGATGCGAACCAGGTTGCTGCCTTCTTCCAGGGCGATCCTGTAATCGGCGCTCATACCCATGGAAAGGGTTGAAAATTGATGAATGGCTGCAATTGGTTGAGTGTATTTGTTGAAGAGGGTTTTTAGATGCCTGAATTCATTTCTTACCAGGCTCGTGTCGTCAGAGAAGGAGGCCATGCCCATCAATCCCACGATGCGTACATTCTTTAATTCCTGAGATTCGTTTCCGGTTCGTACAATCATTTCTTCCAGTTCTTTTTCATCCAGCCCGAACTTTGTCTCTTCCCTGGCGATATGGACCTGCAGCAGGCAATCGATCACCCGGTTGTTCTTTGCCGCCTGTTTGTTTATTTCTTTAAGGAGGTTATAACTGTCGATCCCTTGAATAAGATGAACAAAGGGAGCGATGTATTTTACTTTATTGCTTTGCAGGTGCCCGATAAAATGCCAGCGGATGTCTTTAGGTAGCTGCTCATACTTTTGAATGAGTTCCTGCACATAATTCTCGCCGAAATCCCGGTGGCCCAGCTGATATAGTTCAAGAATGTCTTCAACAGGTTTGGTTTTGGATACGGCAACCAACACTGTTTTGTCATTGAGCTCTTTGATGATCTCCTGGTATTTTGGTTTGTTGATGCTCATGTGCCGTTTAAACGAAAAATGTGCAAACCTGGATCTGCACATTTCTGAATTTTGGGTATTTAAATCATTTTAATATCGACCTGCTGATCACAATACGTTGTACTTCGCTGGTGCCTTCATAGATCTGGGTGATCTTGGCGTCCCTCATCAATCGTTCAACATGGTATTCTTTTACAAAACCGTAACCGCCGTGTATCTGTACCGCTTCGGTGGCTGTCCACATGGCTGTTTCGCTCGAGAATACTTTGGCCATGCTGCTGCTTAAGGTATAATCGAGGTGTTGATCTTTTTCCCAGGCTGCTTTTAAGCAGAGTAATCTTGCCGCTTCGATCCTAGTTGCCATATCGGCCAGTTTGAACTGGATGATCTGGTGGTTCATGATCTCGGTACCGAAGGCCTTACGTTGTTTGCTGTATGCCAGCGCCAGCTCATAGGCGCCGCTGGCAATGCCGAGCGCCTGTGAGGCAATACCGATGCGCCCGCCGGCGAGGGTTTTCATGGCGAACTTGAAACCGAATCCGTCTTCGCCGATACGGTTCTCCTTCGGCACTTTTACGTCATTGAACAAAATGCTGTGTGTGTCACTGCCGCGGATGCCGAGTTTGTTTTCTTTGGCACCTACTACCACACCGGGCCAGTTCTTTTCCACTATGAATGCATTGATACCTCTGCTCCCTTTTGAAGGGTCTGTCTGTGCGATCACCAAATACACACTGGCGCTGCTCCCATTGGTGATCCAGTTCTTGGTGCCGTTCAACAGGTAATGATCTCCTTTGTCTTCCGCGGTTGTTCTTTGCGAGGTGGCATCACTTCCTGCTTCCGGCTCGCTTAACAAAAAAGCGCCGATATATAATTGCCCATCCTTCTTTCCCTGCGCAAGCGGGGTCAGGTATTTTTTCTTTTGTTCTTCTGTTCCGAATTCCTGCAGTCCATAGCAGACGAGGCTGTTATTCACACTCATACATACGCTCACGCTGGCATCCACTTTACTGATTTCTTCCATGGCCAATACATAACTGACGGTATCCATGCCACTGCCGCCGTATTCCTGCTTTACCATCATGCCCATGAAGCCGAGGTCGGCCAGTTTTTCTATCTGTTCTTTAGGAAATTTCTGATGTTCGTCACGTTCGATCACACCCGGCAGGCATTCGTTCACGGCAAAATCACGGGCAGCCTGCCTGATCATTTGCTGTTCTTCTGATAATTGAAAAAGCATAAGCAATGTTTTGAATTGAGTGCAAAAATAAGGGTTTATGCCCGTGTATTTTCTGCCAATATTTTATGGAACTGATCACGGCTGATCATACGGGCACCCAGGCTTTCAAGGTGTGGCGTGTACACCTGGCAGTCGATGAGTTCGACCCCTTCTTCTTTCAATTGTTCTACATACCTGATAAAGGCGAACTTGCTTGAATTGGCTTCTTTACTGAACATACTTTCACCGAAGAATATTTTGCCAAGCCGAATGCCATACAACCCGCCGACCAGTTTTTCCCCGAGCCATGCTTCAGCACTATGGGCATACCCTTTTTCATGAAGCAGCGTATAGGCTTCCTGTATTGCAGGCGATATCCAGGTTCCATCCTGTCCTTTTCTTGTGACGGTCTTGCAGTTTTGTATCACTTCCTGAAAAGCCCTGTTAGTGGTGAACACAAACCGGTCTGCATTCAGGACTGAACGCATACTTTTACTCACTTTCAATTCTTCAGGATATAATACAAAGCGTGGATCTGGGCACCACCAGCAAATGGGTTCGCCTTCACTATACCAGGGGAAGATCCCGTTGTGGTAGGAAAGTAATAACCGCTTCATGCTCAGGTCACCGCCAATAGCGAGTAATCCGTCTTCATCCGCCATTTCCACGGGCGGAAACACCAGTTCATTTTTGAGCAGGAACATGTTGATCAGTTTGCGATCACTTCAATGGTTGCGTTGATACCCCGGTCTGTAATGGCATCGCATTGGGGTTTAAGGAAATCATAACTTCCTTCCTTAACCGCATATTTGCCTTTGGAGTCGATGATGATGGCGCATTGTTCGGCCTGTTCGGAAGTATGGCCACATATTTTGATAAGGGTTTCGATCACCCACTCGAATGTGTTCACATCGTCGTTCCACACGATGAGGGAACAGCAATCGTCGAGTGCGGTAAGGACCGCTGTGTCTTCATTAAATTTCGTATCGAGGCCGGGAATGTTCATATCAGCAGGACAAAAATAAGGTATAAAACCAAATTTTGCCACCGCCCTGCAAGCTTGCCATATGCCCGTTGATTATCAGGCTGTTTTCTTTTCCTGGATCACGAGAGCCCATTTCTCCAGCATATTCACCAGTTCGTTGAGCTGGACGGGCTTGCTTATGTAATCGTCCATTCCTGCCTGCATACAGGCCATCCGGTCCCCATGCATCACATTGGCCGTCATGGCTATGATCACCGGCTGTTTGTTCAGGCATACCCGTATCATCCGGGTGGCTTCCAACCCATCCATTTCAGGCATCTGCACGTCCATCAATATCAGGTCGTAATTTTTTTTGTCTACCATCTCAAGGGCAATATGGCCGTTCTCAGCAATATCGCATTCATAACCAAGCCGAGACAATATTTTACCGGCCCATTTCTGGTTAACCAGGTTATCTTCCGCCATCAGTATGCTCATGGGATATTGTCTTGCAAAATCGGGGGATAGTTGTTTCAAAGACATATTCGTTGCAGCGTTTTTATGGCTGCGCAGGCATCCCAATATATTGTCGAATAGGATATGCTGTTTAATTGGCTTTTTAAGCAGGATGATCTCGTTGCTGATGTTTTCCTTTTTATACCGTTCATCGTTGACCGGGTTCATGAGGATAAATGGCAGATCAGGGAAACCGGTCTTTGATTGTGCGGCGAGTTGCAGCCCGTTCATACCGGGCAGGTTCATATCGGCGAGAACCAGGCTGAATGTCCTTTCCTGCAGCATCATCAGTGCCTGGCCTGCATCAATGGCAATCATGGGCCTTAATTTCCACTGCTGCAACTGGTCCTTCAGGATAGTGGCGGCGGTTTTGTTGCGGTGAACGATCAGCACTTCCTTCCCTTCGAAATCCTTGAGGTTGTATCCTTCTTTTGCAGTATGCATGGTAACCGGGTTCAGTGGGATGCTGAAGATAAAACCATCGTCAACCGATAAACGTATGTTTCCCCCCATTTCCTCCACGAGTTTCTTGCTGATGGAAATTCCAAGCATCTTTTCCGACTGTCCTTCTTCGGTTGTTTCGCCCGGCAATCCTATTCCTTTCCTGAGCATTTCAGCCACTTTTATTGAATTCCCTTTGGGATATTTCCCTACGGTAAAGCCAATGGCAGGCACCAGGCCAGTACTGTCGTGTTTTAGTATATGTACCCCGATATGGACCTGCTCTTTCTCTTTTTCCATCATCTTCTCGATAAGGTTGGTTAAAACCTGTTTCAGGCGTTTGATATCGGTGAGTACCTGCATAGGCACTTCTTCATCCGCCTGGTAGAGGAGTTCTGTCGATTCTTTGGATGCTTTTACGGCAAATGCCTCGATCACTTCTTCCACGCAGTTCCTGAGGTCGGTATTTTTCAGCTGTGCGGGGTTTGCACTATGATCGATCTTTGACTGTTCAACCATTTCATCGGCCATTGCTTCATCGACCTTGTGCAATAATATCCTTCCTGAATTAATGATAGTGTTTACATAATCCCTCTGTTCGGGATCGAGATTCGTTTCTTCCAGCAGTATGGTCATGCCCAGGATACCGTTCATGGGAGTACGTATCTCGTGACTTAGTGAAGTAAGCAGTTTATCCCTTGCTGCGGCTGCTCTTTTTGCATCTGCCCTTGCTTTTATTTCTTCCCGGCTCGCATAATCGAGGTGTTTCTGCATAGCTTCGATCTGTTCAGCCATTGCACTCATCTTATTATGATAACCATTGATCTTTGACCTGCAAAAACCAAATAACAGCAGTACCATGGATACGATGGCTGCCAGCAGGATAACAGCACTGAATGCAGATAAGGTTACCAGGGAATAGAACTGTATCAAAAATGTAGTTGGCATAGGATATTTTTATCGGGCGTTCGGATGAGTTTTATGGCTCTTCGGTATAGACCACAGGAGCCTCAGTAAGTTTTTTTATGGTGCTTATTTCTTTCAGGTGTCCGTTCCAGCGGAAAAGCAGGTTGTCGATCGGCTGCCACATCATCACCCAGCTGAAAATGTCGATGCCAGTAAGTATGGCCGATTCAATCCCTCCCTCTGCTTTTATAACAATCGGGATTACCAGGTGCGATAATAAGATGATGGCCAATCCGATGAACAATACGATATAGTTGCGGCGTTTGAAGCGTTCGAACTCACCCTGTTTCGCCAGCATCACATTGGCAAAATGCCGCCTGATGGCGTACATCAGCGGTTCGGTATACTGTTTATCGCTTTCTGCGGGGCAGGTTATCTTATATTCAATAGCGGTATGCCTGCGGGCAGGAGCTTTGACACGGTTGATGTATTCCTCGAATTCGTGGCTTAATTGCCTTTTATAGTAGGGGGAGGGGTCGTTCTTGTTGAAATGCTCCTCGATCGCTTCTGCATTTACAACAAGGAAAATATCGATCTTCTCGGGTAAGACAGTTTTCATTTGCTTGATATTGGAACGACTTGTGATCCTGCTGGTTGAGTTAAGCCTGAATAACTGTTTCGCAAAACAGCATGGACGGTAGTACAACTCAAAATGCCTGTTACTATTGCACAGGGATGCAGGAAATCACCTGCAGGCGGAATTAAATAGAAAGCTTTCTACATCATTTTGATGAATTCTTCGCACACTAAAAAAGTGCCTGCTCAGTTTTTATATTGAACACAGTTATCCTTTAAAACCAGTTAATAAAAACCAACCGGACCATATCCGGCAATCAAACATCCTCCTTTCATCCTTACAGGAACCACCATGCGAAAACCGATATCGATCCTCATCCTTGTAGCAACGTTCGGTTGCATCGCGGCTTTGTTCTGGTATCATGAATGGAGGTACAGTTTACCAACCCCTGTACCTGTACAGTATCACCAGGTACGTACCGGCAATCATATAGACATCGCCGGAAAAATAAACGCTCCTGCCGGTAAACCACTATTCCTGCATTTCTTTAATCCGGATTGCCCCTGTTCAAGGTTCAATATGCCCCATTTCAGTAAGCTGGCGATCACCTACGGAGACGAAGTAAGTTTTGCCGTTGTCGTGCTGACAAAAGATAAAGGGTATACAGCATCTGATATAAAAGAAAAATTCGGATTGAACATCCCGGTATTGTTTGATTCATCCATTGCAGCTGCCTGCGGGGTATATTCCACCCCCCAGGCTGTGTTGCTCACAGCAGGCAGGGAACTGTATTACCGGGGAAACTATAACCGCAACCGTTACTGTACCGATAAGAAGAGCAATTATGCACAATCAGCCATCGATTCTTTATTATCAAGGAAGATAAACCCCGTATTCAGCAACTATGCACTCACGGCTTATGGATGTTCCTTGCCGGCAGGTTGCAAAAGATAAATCCATAAACAATCATAATGAAAGACCAGCAATCTGTAAAATCACCCGGGGTTATTTCCTTTGCCCAGCAGATAAAGGAAAGGTCCGATAAACTGATGAACTACTTCCTCATCTGTTTCTTTCTTTGCGGACTTATCATCGCCCCGTTCTATGACACCTGGCTCATTGCTTTCGGAGTAGGTGGTTTCTGCCTTTTTGCATATTACTATACAAAATTTGCATTTCCCCATTCAAACCTTTACCAGTTTGTGCTGAGCCTGGTGCTCGGGATATTCATGGCGCAGGGTATTTACCAGATGCACGGGCTTTTTGAAATGCATTTTGCAGCTTTCATTGCCAGTGCCATACTCATTACATACCAGAACTGGAAACTGCAGATACCCCTTGTTCTCTTTGTGCTGGTACATCACTCCGTACTGGGTTACCTGCAGGAAGCGGGTGTAAAGGGAGTTTACTTCACAGAGCTGGACAAACTGGAGCTACGTACTTTCATCATTCACATCATCCTGGCCGGGATCATTTTTTTTACCTGTGGCCTTTGGGGTTACCTGCTGAAGAAGTACAGTAAGATACAGGTGGTGCAGGCCCGTGAAATGGAAAAGCTGGAAAGGGAAACACAATTGCATAAAGAGCGAGTGATCAATGAAGAAGCATTGAAAGTTGCTTACCAGAAAGCCGAAAAAGCAAGGCAGGAAGCCGATGAGGCTAATAAGGCAAAAAGTGTTTTCCTGGCAACGATGAGCCACGAGATCCGCACACCCATGAATGGGGTGATCGGCATGGCATCTCTGCTCAACGAGACAAAGCTGAATGCCGAACAGCAGGAGTACGCAAAAACGATCAGTACCTGTGCCGAAGCCTTACTTACGGTGATCAATGATATCCTTGATTTCTCTAAAATAGAATCCGGTAACATGGAGCTGGAGGAACGTGATTTTGACCTGCGCACCTGTATCGAGGAAGTGCTGGATGTATTTGCAGGCAAGGCTGGAAAATTGGGTGTTGACCTTGTTTACCAGATCGATCATAATGTACCTGCCCAGATCGTGGGCGACAATATGCGGTTGCGCCAGGTACTGATGAACCTGGTCAGCAATGCCATCAAGTTTACCGAACAGGGAGAGATCTTTGTAAGCGTGCACCTGAACAAGGCAAATTCAAACGGACAGGTTGAGCTGCAATTTAAAATTCGTGACACCGGTATCGGTATCCCTGCTGATAAAATGGAAAGGCTGTTCAGGGCCTTTTCGCAGGTGGATTCATCAACAAGCCGCAAATATGGAGGCACCGGACTTGGATTGGTAATCTGCGATAAACTGATCGGTCTGATGGGTGGGAGGATCGAAGCGGAAAGTAAAGAGAACGAAGGGACCACTTTCAGTTTTACCATATTGTCCTCTGCAAGTTCACAGTCGTTACGAACCTATGTGACCAATCATATAACCGGGATAGAGGGAAAACAGGTATTGGTGGTGGACGACAACCTTACCAACCGGTGCATCCTCAAAAATCAGCTGGAATTATGGAAACTGGTTCCAACGCTGGCCTGCAATGCCGACGAGGCGCTCGAAGTACTTGCCAAGGGCGAAAGGTTCGATCTGTTGCTCACCGACATGCAAATGCCCGATATGGACGGATGTGAATTGGCAAAGCACGTGAAGAAATTATACCCGGAATTACCGATCATCCTGCTCAGTTCGGTAGGGGATGAACGTAATAAAAAGTACGAAAGTCTTTTTGAATCGGTCCTGACAAAGCCTATCAAGCAGGAAATGTTGTGTAAAGTAATATTGAATGAGCTGAGGGGGAAAACGAAACAAGCAGGCGATGCCCACGAAACAAAACAAAAACTTTCTGAGGATTTTGCCAGGGAACATCCATTGAAGATGCTGGTGGCAGAAGACAACCTGGTGAACCAGAAACTGACCCTAAAGATATTGAGCAAACTGGGGCTGAATGCTTCCCTCGCAGAAAATGGGAGATTAGCAATTGATATGGTTAAGAAACAGCATTACGACATTATTCTGATGGACGTACAGATGCCGGAGATGGATGGGCTGGAAGCAACACGTGTCATTAAGCAGACCATACAGCCTGCGCCGGTGATCATTGCCATGACAGCCAATGCCATGAAAGAAGATCGTGATGAATGCCTGAAGGCAGGGATGGATGATTTCCTCAGTAAGCCCGTAAAACTGGAAGAGCTCGTGAGCATGCTTGCCAAATGGTCAGTCATCTCAAAAGAGAAAGCTGCCAGTGAGAAAAGAGCCTGAAAAATGATTGAGATACCATTATAAAGCACAAAACTATGGAACCACACACACAACTTAGGCCTGCAGGTTCTTATGACCTTAGCATGCTGGAAGAATTGGATGACAATGAATACATGCTGGAAGTGCTTACCATCTGGCTGATGGAATCGCCGAAGGATATCAGCGATATGAAGACTGCCCTGCTGGAAAACAGGATTGACATTGTTTGCAAAAAAGCACATAAACTGAAAAGCAGCGCTGGGGTGATACAGGCGGAGAATTTAAGAATCTTGTTGCAGGAATTGGAGGTTAAGGGAAAGAGTGGGGTAACTGTTGAGGAACTTGAGTTTATGCTTGCCCGGGTAACAAAAGAATATGACCTTATCGAGGGATCCCTTAAAAACTACCTGGAAGAACTCAGCCGTAAGACAGCTTAACACAGTTCAGTGCATAAAAAAATGGCCTCGCATTCCTGTGAGGCTTTGTGGGAGCACACGGGCTCGAACCGCGGACCACTCCCGATTATAAATCGGGATGCTCTGTTCCAATGAGTTTTTCGATCATTTTTCTGCTTTTCCAGTTTTTGATCTTCTTCTCCCTATACATGGCATCTTCTTTCGTTAGAAAGGATTCTTGATATACAAGATTCCAATCATTATTTGAGCCTGTAAAGCCTTTCTGTTTGGAATTGTGTTTTCTTACTCGTTCTTCAAGATTGTCACCTGCATAGCCTATATAATAGCGGTTCTTACCAGGTGAACATAATATGTAAACATAAAAATGCATAAAAATAAAAGCCTCACATTCCTGTGAGGCTTTGTGGGAGCACACGGGCTCGAACCGCGGACCCTCTGCTTGTAAGGCAGATGCTC
>CAZYAT010000027.1:0-46857 GCA_964645235.1 uncultured Ferruginibacter sp.
TTGTTTGAGAAGCTGAATGTGAAAACAAGGGTCGGACTGGTGATGTATGCGATCAAAAACGGGATCGTGACTGTGTAGGCATGTTTCTTTTCCTTGATGAAAAGAAACAAAAATCAAGGGCTGCGGAAAAAAAGCTGAAAATTTAAAGCCTGGCTAAAATGAAATAAGTCACAACAGTTGAATAAATCCCGGCTTCAATACGACTTACCGATCAGGAATATCAGCAGGCATTGGTAACATCTATTTCATTTCTTAACGCCAGTCATTAAATTTTCCTGACGCAATTTTTTCCGAGGCCCACACTTCAGATCATTCTGCTGATCAGGTCAGTGGGAGCTATTTAACTCGAGGACTTTTCTCTTATTTCCCATAAACCTTTTCCCCATTCACGTAGGTTGCCAATACTTTTGTTTTCAGGATGGCATCATTGGGGCAGTTCATAAGGTCGGTATCCAGGATGATAAAGTCGGCTAACTTTCCTTTCTCCAGGCTTCCTTTTTGTTTTTCTTCAAAGGCAGCCTTTGCGGCCCAGGTCGTCATGCCGCGGATGGTCTGCTCCCTTGTCAATGCATTTTCCATTTGAAACCCTCCGGCAGGAAACCCCTTTGCATCCTGCCTGGCCACGGCAGCAAAAAATGTTTTGAAGGTGCTGATGTCTTCCACCGGGAAATCTGTTCCTAATGGAATCCAGTTATTCTCTTTCAAAAGTTGCTGGTAGGCATAGGCGCCCTTCACCCGTTCGCTGCCGAGGCGGTCGCCGGCCCAGTACATATCAGAAGTGCCGTGCGTTGGCTGCACGGACGGGATTATGCTGTTCTCACCGAATAATTTAAAATCATCCTGGTTAACCACCTGGGCATGTTCGATGCGCCAGCGCAGGTCGTTCTTTCCTTTCAGGTATTTTGCATAGATGTTCAAAATGGTGCGGTTACCACTGTCGCCGATGGCGTGCGTACACATCTGCCATCCTTTCTGGTAAATGATATTGGCTACCGAATCAAAATGTGCGGGTGAGCTCAGCAGGAATCCGCCCCAGCCAGGCTTATCGCTGTAGGGTTGCAATAAGCAAGCTCCCCTCGATCCCAATGCGCCATCAGCATATACTTTAAAACCGCTTACTGTCAGCCGGTCGGTCCTGATCTTCCCGTTCTTAAAAGCCCAGTCGAAATTCTTTTTCGCATCGCTCAGCATAACATACATGCGCATCTTCAGATCCCCACTTTGCTGCAACTTCAGTATTTTTTCCACCGCATCATAATCAAGCCCGCAATCGTGCACCCCGGTCAGTCCAACTGCAAAACAATTCTGCTGTGCATCCATCAGGGTTTCCTTTCCTTCCTCATCTGTAGGGCCTGGTATTTTTGCAGAAACGAGGTCGATCGCATTATCGACCAGTATGCCGGTAAGTTTTCCATCTTTTACTTCTATCTCTCCTCCTTCTATCTTATCGCCCGGCTTGATACCGGCCATCTCCAAAGCTTTTTGATTGGCGATGGCAGCATGCCCGTCGATCCTTGTTATGAGTACAGGGCGATCGGGAAACATTTCATTAAGTTTATCGTTCGTTGGGAAATCCTTCACTGCCCAATCGTTCTGGTCCCAGCCTCGTCCGGTAAGCCATTGGCCGGGTTGCAATCCTTTTACAAAATCGGTACAACGGTTCAGCACCTCTTCCCAGCTATTGGTGCCGACCAGGTTCACCCGGAGCAAACTGAATCCATATCCGACAAAATGTGCATGCGCATCGATAAACCCCGGGAATATGGTCTTGCCCCCGGCGTCTTCCATCTTATCTGATTCGTATCCTTTCAGAATATCTTCGTTCCTGCCCACCGCAATGATCTTTCCATCCCGTATCACCATGGCTTCCGCAACAGAGAATTTATCGTCTACGGTATAGATCTTCGCATGGTGAACAATCAGGTCGGCCTTTTGCCTGAACTTGCAGGAAGAAAGGAGGATAATGAACAGGGAACAGGGAATAAGAGAAAGAGTAATGTTGTACAGTTTTTTTGACAGCATGGCAATTGATTGTTGATCAAAAATAGGCCATCTTCAGCAACCATTTGAGCGTATCTTTACAGCATGCAGTTTGATAAGATCATCAACGCCAAAATAAAGAACGAATCGGACAGGCCGCTCATGAAGAAGGACCTCTTCCCCGTTGGTGAGCGCCTGCAGAAATACCTGCATCAATATGGCCGCGATATCGCATTGCCTGTTGCCTACAAAGACCTGCTCAATTACCGGCATACCACTGCCCTGAGGAATAAAAAAGGGAAACTCACTCATTGGGAAACGGCCATCTATGACCTGAAAGAGATGGAGTTTCTGAAAGAAGGCCTGATCAAGACCTATGCGGCGCTGAAAACAGAGGGCAACCTGAGTTTCATCAAGCACCTTGACGTGGAGCGGATCGACTTCTGCGAATTCGGTAACAGCATGCCCTTCCGGATCCGCATCATCAACCGGATCAATGATAACTACGATCATTATTATATCAAAGCTTCCGACGCCTCCCGGATCTACGGCCTGGAACTGGAGCACCTGCTGAGCCCGAACCGTATTACTTTTCTCTACCATAAAAATACCCTGGTGGAAGAACATATTCCCGGAATACCGGGGGATATCTTCCTGGAAGAGTACCTGGATGAACCCGAAACAAACAAGATCCGCATTGCCAAGGAGTTTGTGAAATTCAATGAACGTTGCTTTGCACGCTTGCTCGGCGATATGCGCAGTTACAACTTTGTAATAGACATCACCCCCGACATAGAAGATTACCAGTACCGGATCCGCTCCATTGACTTCGATCAGCAATGTTATGAGGGCAGGAAGAATCTTTACCTGCCTCAATTCTATAAAGAGAATTATGAGTACGTGGAACTGGTATTAAAGACCCTCAGCCCGGAAGTGATCGAACAATACCAGGCTGAAGAACGGACCGCCATGGCGCATCGTGCATTTGCCAGCCGCAAGCAGCTGCTGGAGTTGCTTAACATTATGGCAAAAGACGAGATCTCCGACACCCACAAAATAAAAATGCTGCGGGAAGAGCTGAATGCTCATTTCAATACTCATTATTTCTCACGTTGCCAGACCATGGGTTCCATTGTAAAACGCCAGTTGAAACTAGTACTGAAGGATCACCTTCTCCAGATCAAGCCGGCTTAGCCTTTTCCATTACCACGGGATCAGTTACCTTTAATGGCTATTCTATCCATATGTATACCCCCGACCTTGTAAAGAAATTACAGCAAGAAACAAATCAATGGCTGGCCGCAAAGAAAATGCATGGCAACGTGGAAGCGTTGCGTAACATCCTCCGCTTTCATGAATACCGGTATTACGTACAGAATGACCCGCTGATCAGCGATTATGAATACGACACGTTGTACAAACTGCTTGAACATTATGAGAAAGAGCACCCGGAATCCATTACTAAAGACTCCCCTACCCAACGTGTTGGAAAAGGATTGATCAAGGATTTTCCGAAAGTACAGCACCTGGTACCCATGCTGTCGCTCGATAATTCCTATAATGCCGATGACCTTATTGATTTTGACCGGAAAGCAAGAGAACTGTCAGGCCTCAGCGTAATAGAATATTGTGTTGAACCTAAATTCGATGGGGCCAGCATTTCGCTTATATACGAGGATGACCTGCTTTCCCGTGGAGCTACCCGGGGCGATGGTGAAGTGGGAGATGAGATAACGATGAACATCAAACAAATCAAATCGGTCCCGCTTTCGGCCAGGTTCAGCGATTACGGTATTGAACAGATAGAGATCAGGGGAGAGGTCCTTATGAATAAAAACAATTTCAAGGCATACAACGATTCATTGATGGAAGAAGGGTTACCTCCGCTGGCCAATCCACGCAATGCGGCAGCCGGCTCGCTCCGGATAAAAGACACTGCCGAAGTAAGCCGCCGTAACCTGGAAGCGTTTTTATACCATGTCAGTTATACCTCTGTTGGCAAAAAACAATCAGTCCCCTCAACCCACTCGGGAATGCTTGAGATGTTATGGGATGCCGGGTTCAGAAGTCCTAAAAAAGAAATGAAAGTGATGAAAGGGATCGATGCGGTGATCAGGCATGTTCATGAATTTGAAAAGCAACGGGACGACCTTGGTTATGAGATCGACGGGATGGTGATAAAGGTGAATGACCTTAAGCTTCAGGATAAACTAGGTATGACCTCTCATCACCCCCGATGGGCGGTCGCTTTCAAGTTCAAAGCAAGACAAGGCACCAGTAAACTGCTTTCCGTGGAATTCCAGGTTGGAAGAACAGGGGCCGTGACTCCGGTGGCAAAGATCGAACCGGTGCAGGTGGGAGGAGTTACGGTAAGCAGCATTTCGATCCACAACGAAGATTATATCAAAGAGAAAGACCTTAAACTGGGCGATACCATTTTAATAGAGCGCAGCGGCGATGTGATCCCGCAGATCGTAAGGTCGTTCGCTGAACTGAGAAAGGGCTCTGAAAAGAAAATAAAATTCCCGACCCATTGTCCTGTTTGTAACAGTGAATTGTTTAAACCTGAAGACGAAGCCGTATGGCGTTGTATCAACCGGGCATGCCCGGCACAGATCGTAGAAGGCATTATTCATTTCGTGAGCAAGGATGCGATGGACATCCGCAGCTTTGGTGAAGCCAATGTGCGCAAGTTCTATGAATTGGGTTTATTGAAAGACATCCCCGGCGTATATACGCTTCCATTTGATGAAATAAGGAAACTCGACGGCTTCGGGGAGAAGTCGATTGCAAAGTTGCAGCAGGCTATTGAGGAGTCGAAAAAACAACCACTGCACCGGATCATCTATGCACTTGGTATTCGGTATGTTGGAGAAACGACCGCCAAAACGCTGGCCAACGCGGTTGAACACCTGTTACAGTTTGCCGATTACAGTGAAGAGCACCTGCAGCAACTTGAGGATGTGGGGGTAAAAGTTGCCCAAACCGTTTACGAGTTCTTCCATAATAAAAGCAATCTTCATCTGCTCAGGCAACTGGAAAAGCTGGGCGTACAACTAAAGAATGAAAAGAAGGACCTGGTCACAGGCGGCAATTTAAGCGGGCAATCGTTCCTTTTTACAGGGACCCTTTCCAAACTAAAGAGAAGCGAAGCGGAAGCGCTGGTGGAAAAGAACGGTGGTTCGATCCTGTCGGGCGTGAGCGCCAAACTGAATTACTTAGTGGTGGGAGAAGATGCCGGCAGTAAACTGGAAAAGGCAAAAAAACTTGCCACGATAAAGATCATTACTGAAGATGAGTTCTTAAAAATGATCTCCTGATGGCATATAATGCCGTTTCCGATTTTATGTACATTCGTTTCCCGAAATCATCATAACATGTTACAGACTTCAACCCTCAAATTCCTGAAAGACCTCAGGAAGAATAACAATAAACCATGGTTCGATAAGAACCGGAAGATCTATGATGCTGCGAAAGACGATTTTCTGGTTCATGTAGCACTGGTGATCAAGGGGATCGGCAGTTTTGACCGGTCTATTGCAGGCCTGGAGGCAAAGAACTGTATTTTCCGTATCAACCGCGATGTCCGTTTCAGCAAGAACAAGGATCCTTATAAGAATAATATGGCTGCGTATTTTAATAAAGATGGCAAGAAAGGCCTTGGGGCGGGATACTATATGCACATCGAGCCGGGAAAAAGTTTTGTGGCCGGTGGCATCTGGATGCCGGAACCACCGGTATTGGCAGGCATAAGGCAGGAGATCGACTATAATTTTAACGACTGGAAGAAGATCGTGGAAGGGAGCGCTTTCAAAAAGATGTTTCCAAAAGGGCTCGAAGGAGAATCCTTATCAAGGCCTCCCAAGAACTACGATGATAACAACCCCGCTATTGACTATATCAAGAGGAAAAGTTTTGTTGTAACCTGTTCGTTCACCGATACAGAGGTACAGGCCAAAGATTTTGTGAAAAAAGTATCGAAAACCTTCCAGGCTATGAAGCCATTGGTAGATTTTATAAATCTGGCCACCGGATAATGCTTTACCTTACAAGATCAAGCCAGATCAGCTTTTCTGACCAGCAGGTTTACACAAACTATCAGGCCTTATTAGCACTCCTTTTTTACACTTCCCTTTGCATCTTTGAACTCCCTGATGCCACGGCCAATGCCTCGCATTAACTCTGGTATTTTTTTACCCCCGAAGAGTAACAGCACAGCCAGCAATATGAGCATCCATTCACTCCCCCCAGGCATGGCGATCAATAGGGTTGAATTAAATGTCTTGGTTATCATGATTTGTGGTTTTGAATATTGGACGATTCCTTGTTTGCTATAGTCTATTTAACAATTCTTATGCCGGGCAACACTGTGTGTCCTCACATCCAACTAGGGCACTTATGCTTAAAACAAGGGTTATTTAAAAAAGATGGCCAGAGATAAAAATCTCCGGCCTTGCTTACCTCTGAAACCACAAGAAAAAAGGTAAAAAATAATATATAGCTTAAACTATTGTTTAAAAGTTTAGGTAATTGGCTGCCTTACATGATATTATGGAACGGTTTTTAAATAAGGATTGGAGAGAGTTAGATAACTGAGCAGACCGTAAAATTAGTATTTTTAAAATATTATCATAATTTATTTTCAGGAATCTGCTTGTCTTTTTCATATTACTGGCAATTATTAACTTATTATCCATTTTTCCCTAACCAGAACCGGAATGTTGTCGAGGGAAAAGTTGGTATTTAATTTACTGGTAATCAACAAATTGATCTTATCCCCATACTTGATCCATTTTATGTATTCAAGAAATATATAACAAAAAATCTGCCAAAATACTAATAAGCGTTAGTTTTGTTTAAAAAGTGGATGGCGAAGATTATCCCAGGGAAGAACAGCACTAAAAAAGAGGTCATTATTCAAAAAGCGGCTGATCTTTTTAAAAACAAAGGCTATGCTGCCACTTCCATGAGGGAATTGGCCGATTCGATCGGGGTTGAAGCGCCTAGCTTATATAATCACATTGGATCGAAAAGCGAGATACTGCAGGCTATCTGCTTTAAAGTAGCCGAGGCATTTATAAGCAACCTGGATGAAACGATAAAAGAGGATAAAAACAGCAGGAAAAAAATAGAAAACATCATCCGGTTCCACATAAGAATGATGCTGAACGAGTTTGCTGAAGTATATGTCGCCCATCATGAATGGAGGCACCTGAAAGACCCTCAATTGAGTTTTTTTCTTGACAAGCGAAGAGGATATGAAAAAAGGTTCGTTCAATTACTCGAGGAGGGAATCCGGGCAGGAGAAATCAAGAATACAGACCCCTATGTGGCAGTTCTCACAATTCTTTCCGCTGTCAGGGGGCTTGAGTTTTGGCAACATAAAAAAAGCATTAGCGCCTATACCCTTGAAGAAGACATGGTAACCCATTTACTAAACGGAATTATTAAATAATTTTTATGGCGGTTCATTTTCACCACTTAAAGGTCAAAGACATTAAAAAAGAAACTCCCGAATGCATCTCCGTATCGTTCGAAATCCCTTCGAACTTAAGCGACGAATTTGCCTTTGAACAAGGTCAAAACATTACCATCCGGAAAACGATCGGTGGAGAAGAACTACGCCGGTCTTATTCCATTTGTTCAGCTCCGTTCGAGAATGAATTGCGTATTGCTATCAAAAAAGTGGACGGCGGGAAATTCTCCTCTTTTGCGAATGATTTATTGAAAGTAAATGATGAATTGGAAGTGCTCCCTCCTACTGGCAGGTTTAACACAAAGCTGAACAGGTCAAATGTGAAGGGCTACCTTGCATTTGCAGCAGGAAGCGGCATTACTCCCGTTATCTCCATTATTAAAACCACCTTGCAGGCTGAACCTGCCAGCAGTTTTACACTTGTCTTTGGCAACAAGGGCCGCCAGTCGATCATCTTTTTTGAAGAGCTGGAAGGGCTTAAGAACAAATACCTTAACCGGTTCAATTTTATCAATATCCTGAGTCGTGAAAAAACAGATGCCCCCATCAACTCCGGTAGGATCAACAGGCAAAAGCTTTCTGAACTGAATAAACTTATTTCCTATAAGAATGCTGATGAGATTTTCATTTGTGGGCCCGAAGAGATGATCTTCTGTGTAAAGGATTTCCTGGAGGAAACCGGTATCGATAAAAAGAAGGTCCACTTTGAGCTCTTCACAACTCCGGGACAGAAAACAGGAACAATAAAAAAGACGGCTGCCGAAACGGACAATGCGCCCAATAGCAAGGTCACCATCAGGCTCGACGGAAGAACCTTTGATTTCAACCTTGGTTTTAATAACGACAGCATCCTTGATGGCGCCCTGAAACAAGGTGCCGACCTTCCCTTTGCCTGCAAGGGGGGTGTCTGCTGTACATGTAAAGCAAAATTGTTGGAAGGCAAAGTGGAAATGGATGTGAACTGGGGCCTCGAACATGAAGAGATAGAACAGGGTTATATCCTCACCTGCCAGTCGCACCCAAAAACAGAAAAAGTAGTAGTGGATTTTGATATCAAGTAGCAATACTAACGAGTGTTAGTTTTTATTATCTTTACTTCCTAAAAAGATTACCATGACTGTTCAGGATTTTGAAAAGATTTTCCAGGAGAAGATCGACAACGAGATCAAGATCGAACCCAAAGATTGGATGCCCGACGCATATCGAAAAACGAACTTGCGGCAGATCAGTCAGCATGCCCATAGTGAAGTAGTGGGCATGTTGCCAGAAGGTAACTGGATATCAAGAGCGCCTTCGCTAAAAAGAAAAGCCATCCTCCTTGCAAAGGTGCAGGATGAAGGAGGCCATGGTTTGTACCTGTATTCGGCAGCCGAAACCCTGGGAATGAGCCGCGACGAAATGATCGCAGACCTGCACAGCGGTAAAGCAAAATATTCTTCCATATTTAATTACCCGTCACTCACCTGGGCCGATATGGGCGCTATCGGGTGGCTGGTCGACGGCGCCGCTATCCTGAACCAGGTAATGCTGTGCAGGACATCTTACGGGCCGTATGCAAGGGCCATGGTAAGAATTTGCAAAGAAGAAAGTTTTCACCAACGCCAGGGCTTCGAGATACTGCTGGTGCTGAGCCGGGGAACAGAAGAACAAAAAGCTATGTGCCAGGACGCCATCAACCGGTGGTGGTGGCCAAGCCTGATGATGTTTGGACCAAAAGACAGCGAAAGCGCCAATAGTGACCAGAGTATGAAATGGAAGATCAAGCGGAAAAGCAATGATGAGCTGCGTCAGAATTTCGTGGATATGATCGCTGAGCAGATAAAAGTGCTGGGTATGAAATTACCCGATGACAACCTGAAATGGAATGAGCAAAGAAAGCATTATGATTTTGGTGAGATAAACTGGGATGAGTTTTGGGCCGTGGTAAAGGGGAATGGCCCCTGTAACAAACAACGGCTGGAAGCGAGAAGAAAAGCACACGACGAAGGAGCCTGGGTAAGAGAGGCAGCAACATCGTATGCAAACAAAAAGAAAGCAGGACAAAACAAAGCCGCCTAGCAATGAAACAACCAGTCTGTTGGATTCTTGCCCTTATTGGTTTTTCTTCCTGTAATACCGGAAATACCAGTGAGGCAGGTAAAAATAAATGGGTCCCTCTTCGGGCAGACAGTATCAATGTTGTTACGCTGGCGGACACGCTTGTTATTTATGAAAGCGTCTGCCGTGGCTGTGCTTTTGAAGGGACGGTTCAGTTCGGTGTCAGCGACAGCCTTGGGATCGTCGAGTTGCTGGATGTGATCACAACCGATAACAATAGTCCCGAATCAACCGGGGGAAGCGCGAGCAAGGATATTCTGCTGAAGGCGGTTAAGCCCGGCAACACAACCTTTAAACTCTATAAGATACTTGCCCCGGAGACGGCTAAAGACGATTCATCGAGATTCGTTGCTTACACAGTTGAAGTAAAAAAATAAATACACGTTATGTTCAACACATTTGTAAAAAAATTCTATTACGGCGATATCCCGGAAGGCAATACCGGAAGTGGTTCTCAAGCCGGTAAAACCACCCCGCAAAATGAATGGCCCTTATGGGAAATATTCATCCGCAGTAAACAGGGCCTCGACCACAAGCATGTAGGAAGCCTGCACGCCGCCGATGCCGCTATGGCCATCGAAAATGCCAGGGACGTATATACCCGCCGGCAGGAAGGCATCAGCATCTGGGTGGTGGAAAGTAAGTACATCACGGCTTCTAACCCGGAAGAAGCGGGTGAGTTATATGAACCGGCAGTAGATAAAATTTATCGTCACCCGACTTTTTATCAATTGCCCGACGAAGTAAATCACATGTAATAATTAAAAAGTAAGAGTCTGAAGGCTTTGTGCTTTTGACTTTTGAACTCAATTTTATGCATACTTCACTCGATTACATTCTCCACCTGGCAGATACCACACTGATACTTTCCCAGCGTAACAGTGAATGGTGTGGTCATGGTCCCGTTCTGGAACAGGATATTGCTATTACCAACATCTCGCTCGACTTGCTGGGTCAATCCAGGAATTTTTATCAATACGCAGCTTCGTTGATCGGCAACGGCGCTACAGAAGATTCATTAGCTTATTTACGCAAGGAAAGAGAGTTCAAGAACCTGTTGCTGGTCGAACTGCCGAATGGAGATTGGGGACAGACGATCCTGCGTCAATATCTCTTCAGCCAATTCCAATACCTGTTGTTCGAACAATTACAACATTGCCACGATGAACAGTTGGCGGCTATTGCTGCCAAATCCCTCAAAGAAACCAAATACCATCTTCGCTGGAGCAGCGAGTGGGTGTTGCGGTTGGGCGATGGTACAGAAGAAAGCCATCAACGCATGTTAAAAGCCATTGAAGAATTATGGCCCTACTCCGGGGAGATGTTCCTGCCTGTGGATTATGAAAACAATCCTGGCATTGACCATGCGGTACTAAAGAATGATTGGGAGAGAAAAGTTAAGCTGTTATTTGATGAAGCAGGGTTACCCTTTCCCGGTAAAATATTTATGCAAAGCGGAGGTAAAACAGGTACGCATACCGAACATTTAGGATTTATGCTTACTGAACTCCAATATATGCAACGGACCTACCCCAATTGCGAATGGTAACCGGTTCCACCATAGATAAATCAGCGATACTCGGTATACTGGAAGCGGTGACCGATCCTGAGATCCCCGTTCTTACCATTGCCGACCTGGGTATATTAAGAAATGTAGAGGTCAATGCCGATGAGGTCAATGTGACCATCACACCTACTTATAATGGCTGCCCTGCCATGGATATGATCGCGATGAATATCCGGCTTGCATTGCTGGAACATGGCTATCAAAAAGTAAAAGTAACCTCTGTCCTCAGTCCGCCCTGGACCACCGACTGGATGAGTGAGGAAGGGAAACATAAGCTTCGTGAGTATGGCATAGCCTCACCGGACAAGCGGTTCATCAATGCAAGAGATGGTGTGGAGTGCCCGCAATGTCATTCTACCAATACCAGGGTCGTCAGCGAATTCGGGAGTACTGCCTGCAAGGCCTTATACCAGTGCAACGATTGCAAAGAGCCTTTTGATTATTTTAAGTGCCATTAAACTTCTTAACTTTATTCCTGTTCAATTCATCCTGCCATGGACATCAGCATTTATTTTGAAGAAGCCGCACAAGTATCGGTTGCCTTTGTGATCGGGGCAATTATTGGTTTGGAACGGGAGTTCAGGAGCAAACCGGCAGGCTTCCGCACCATGATTCTTATTTGTGTCGGATCATGCTTGTATACCATTCTTTCCAAAGAAGCCGCCATCGGCAGCACCGATCGCATTGCCAGCAATATCGTTACCGGCATCGGTTTTATCGGCGCCGGTGTGATCTTCAAGGAAGGCATCTCGGTCAATGGACTCACCACTGCCGCCCTGATCTGGATCACGGCTGCACTGGGCATGGCCATCGGGTACCATAACTACCCCGTTGCATTCGTGGTGGCAGGCATGGTGGTGATCGCCCTGTTTGTACTGGAACCGGTACAACGGTTCATCAACAACCTCCACCGGGTGAAGGATTACAAGATCAGAACCGAACAACTGGGAAACAGTTTCCAGGCCGAACTGGAAGAGTTCTTTCATTCACACGACCTTTCTTTCCGTTGCATGAAATTGCTGAAGGAGAACAACGACGCCGTTTACCTGTACCGCATCAGCTCACCAGACAGGAACTATGACCTGGTAAATCAGTTTCTGCTGAATCACAAAGAAGTAAAAAGTTTTGATGTTTGACCGAATAATAAAATTGTTCTTATGTCCTCCATTTTATTTGAAATAAAAAAAGGAATTGCGTTCATTACCCTTAACCGGCCTGAAAAGTTCAATTCGTTCAACCGTGAGATGGCTTTGCTTATGCAGGCAAAGCTCGATGAGGCCGCATCCCTGCATGAGGTACGTTGCGTGTACATTACCGGTTCCGGTAAGGCGTTCTCGGCCGGGCAGGATATTGGTGAACTCGTAGGCGAAAACAAGATCGAGATCAAACAGATCCTTTCCGAACATTATAACCCTATTGTCAGACGGATAAGGAATCTTCCCAAGCCGGTAGTTGCTGCCGTGAACGGCGTGGCCGCCGGGGCTGGTGCCAACATTGCCCTGTGTTGTGATGTGGTGGTGGCTAATTCTTCTGCATCCTTTATCCAGGCATTCAGTAAAATTGGCCTGATCCCCGATAGCGGCGGTACGTATACGTTACCGCGACTTATTGGCTGGCAAAAAGCGAGTGCCCTTATGATGAATGGAGATAAAGTATCTGCCGCGGATGCAGAAAAAATGGGAATGCTTTACAAGGTCTTTGCGGACGACCTGTTTGAAGAAGAAAGTAAAAAGATTGCAGCAACCCTTTCACAAATGCCGACCAAGGGGCTTGCCTATACCAAGCATGCATTGAATAGCTCCTTTCACAGTACTTGGGAAGAGCAACTTGAACTGGAAGATAAATACCAGCAGAAATCTGCGGCCACAGAAGATTACCAGGAAGGCATCAATGCCTTTTTAGAAAAAAGGAATCCAAGCTTTAAAGGAAAATAATGAACCCGGAAAAAGATAAATTAGCTAAGGATGTGGTAGCCCACATGATGAAGAAAGACCTGTTCAGCCAATGGTTGGGTGTGGAAGTGCTGGAGATAAGGGAAGGGTACAGCAGGATCCGGATGACCGTCCGCAACGAAATGCTCAACGGCTTTGGCATTGTGCACGGCGGAATTGCCTTTTCGCTTGCCGACAGTGCTTTTGCATTTGCCTGTAACAACAGGAACATCCTGTCGGTCGCACTGGATACAGCCATTAATTTTCTGAAACCCGTTCATGTGGGCGACATTCTGACGGCCGAAGCTAAAGAGGTGCACAACGGGAAAAGCACCGGCCTGTACCATATTTCCATCAGCAACCAGAAAGACCATATAGTTGCTATCTTCAAAGGAACCTGTTTCAGAACGGATAAGAAACATTTATGATCTGCTCCTTCAATGAATTTATACCGGTTATTCATGAATCGTCATTCATCCATCCGAATGCTACGGTTACGGGCAATGCGATCATTGGTCGTGATTGTTATGTAGGCCCGGGGGCTGCAATCCGGGGTGATTGGGGCCAGGTCATTATTGAGGATGGTTGCAATGTGCAGGAGAATTGTATCATCCACATGTTCCCCGGTGTAACGGTTCTGCTGAAGCAATCCGCTCATATCGGCCATGGAGCCGTTATCCATGGCGCTACCATTGGCAGCAACTGCCTGGTGGGTATGAATACGGTCATCATGGACAACGTACACCTGGGCGACGAATGTATTGTGGGCGCATTAAGTTTCATCAAGGCCGGCGAAATCTTTGAAAGAAGGAGCCTGATCGTTGGCAACCCGGCAAAAAGAATAAGAGAAGTGAGCGACGAAATGATACAGTGGAAGTCTGCCGGCACTGCCTTATATCAGCAATTGCCAAAACAACTGTTTGATACCTGGAAAGAATGTGAGCCGCTCAGGAACATTCCGGCTGATCGGAAAATCCAATCGGCAGGGTATAAGACATGGAAGGAGAGTAAGTGATCAGTGCTTTTTTGCTTCCCAGATGATCTTTTCATTTTTTGCCTCCTGCGCAAAATCCGGCAGCTTGCCATCGCCCTTTCCGGTAAAACCTCCATCCGGCGCTCCCATCAGGTTACATTTATCATCATATACCTCATTGAAGAAATCACAGCAAGGCATGGTAACATAATATACTTTCTTACCCTTGTAGGTGTATTCGGTCACACGCTGAGGCTGTTCGTGCTGCTGCATTCCTTTGAACTTGTTGATCTTTTCCCTGATGCAGGAAGGAATGGAGTCCTTTCCGGGCTTTTCTACAGAAGTTGCTTCTGTCTGCTGTTCATTGTTTGAGGCAGATTGATTTTTCTTTGCCGAACCGCAGCTGAGGACGATAATAATGGGAACTAAAAACAGTCGGATCATCGTATTGTAATTTATTCAGGCAAATGTACTACGATTTGTATGCCAACAACTGTACAAAATCATAAATGAAGTTAAGTACTCATTAATGCTCCTTTTTTAAGACCTTTGCGCCGGTATGGAAAAATCGAATTTTGTTGACCAGATAAGGATATTTTGCCGCAGCGGTCATGGCGGGGCCGGCAGCAAACATTTCCTTCGCAATAAATTGACGGCGAAGGGGGGGCCTGATGGGGGCGACGGTGGCCGTGGTGCACATATCATTTTAAAAGGTAACTCTCAATTATGGACCCTCCTGCATCTGCGTTATTATAAAAATATCCTCGCTGAGAATGGAGAAAGCGGAAGCAAGAACAATTCCACGGGGCGGAACGGCAAGGACATCATCATTGAAGTTCCTTTAGGGACAATTGCCCGCGACGAAGAAACAGGAGAAAAGGAGGCGGAGATACTGGAAGATGGGCAGGAAGTTATTTTAATGAAAGGAGGAAGGGGTGGTTTGGGAAACAGCAATTTCAAAACCGCCACCAATCAAACTCCTGAATATGCACAACCAGGCGAACCGGGTGTGGAAGGATGGAAGATCCTTGAACTGAAAGTCCTGGCCGATGTTGGCTTGGTTGGATTTCCCAATGCGGGCAAATCGACTTTGCTATCAAGTATTACCGCAGCCAGGCCTAAGATCGCCGATTATGCATTCACTACCCTGGTGCCTCAATTGGGAATGGTGGAATACCGCGGTGGAAAGAGTTTTTGTATAGCCGACCTGCCCGGTATCATTGAAGGCGCAGCAGAAGGCAAAGGACTGGGGCATCGTTTTCTTCGCCATATTGAACGTAATTCGATCCTGCTTTTTTTGATACCGGCAGACAGCAGGAATCATAAGGAAGAATTTGAAATTCTGCTTAATGAACTGGAGCAATACAACCCCGAGATGCTTCAAAAGGATTTTGTGATCGCTATAAGCAAAAGTGATATGCTTGATGATGAATTGAAGGCTGCCATAAAAAAAGAATTGCCAAAGAAAATACCTCATATTTTTATCTCCTCGGTGACCGGATACGGTTTGCAGGACCTGAAGGACCTTCTCTGGAATACCCTGAATGCCGGGCAATAAGGAATTAAAATACCCTCTACACGGTATTGTACTTCATTCAATTTCGTTGTTTCTTGTGTCAAATTTTACTGAAATGAAAAAGGTCTTTTTTCTAACACTTCTATTTGCCGCCGGCGCCTTATTCACAGGGGCACAGGTTGGCGGCCGCTCGCTTAAAAAAGTAATGGAACTTAAAATGCCTAAAACCGCAGACGATGATATGCCCGGAACCCGGGGAGCAAGTGTGGTTTGGCATCCGGTCCAAAAAAAATACTATGCTTCCTTTGCCGGTAATGCCGGATACCCGCATGCTGTATTCAGTGCAACCGGTAAAAGGCTTTCTGATGATGCGCTCAATACCCAGGTGGATACACGTGGGCTATGGTACGATCCTAAAGCAAAAAAAATCCGCGGGAACGGGTATGCAGATAACGGATGGTTCAGCTATAAACTCGATCTCAAGACAGGCATCCCTACAGAATATAACGTCGATTTCGAAGGAACCAATCAACCAAATGAACAATGTGTAGGCGCATTCAACCCTGTAAAGAATGAGGTGCTTTTCCTGAATGGCGATAACATCGTTGTATATGACGCAGCCAATGCACAGGAAAAAACAAGCGGAAGTATCACCCTGCATTGGGGGCGAACCAAAACCCAGGGCCTGGCACAAAAAGAAGAAGGGGAAGAGGAAATGACCGGCCCGCCCGATGGCTATAATAATACTGCTATTATTTTCAGCGGCATTGCCGGAGCTGAAGTGGGTGTTCTGAATACCAACGACAGGCAAATAGAATTATATAACATAAAGACCGGTTTCATGACACAGAAATTGAAACTGCCTTCTGATGCAGTGGCAGAAACCTCCTTCAATTTCGCTTACACGAACGGTATATACTGGTTATTCAATATTGAGGAGAGAAAATGGGTGGGTTATAAATAACCTGTAAAAGATCTCTTGCATGTCTGCCCCTGTTCCCAGGGGCCTTTTTATTATTGCTATCCGTTATCTTTAGCAAAAAACTTGTTCCCATTTTTCAGATATATCAGGGAATATTACCAGAAAGAGTTCAATGCCTTTTATTTTTTGATCATCCTGCTGATGGTTGGCCTGCTGATCTGGCTTAACTATGGCCACGGACTGGAAAAGAATTATGTAGCCGGTCAAACCATGATGAGAAGTTTCAGCGGTTATTACCTTCTTTACTTTATCCCTTTTGCCATTGCCTTTTTTCTGCAGCTCTTTTTTTTCAGGGATATCCGTTATACACGCAATCACTGGTTCTGGGTCATCTTGCTGCTGGCTCCGGCCTTTTTCGCTTTCCGTGTTACTTTCAGTTTTCATCATTCATTGGTCAGCGGATCGCTGAGTGAAGATGAACGCCGCTACTGGATCCACTGCAGCAACTGGGTGGTGAGGGTGTTTGTCGTTCTTCTGCCTGTGTTCCTTCTATGGCTTATAAAAGACAGGAAGGATCAGCCTTTTTATGGAAGCGGGTCAACTGTTAATATCAGGGCCTACCTGCTGCTGGTACTGATCATGATCCCGTTGATCGCTCTGGCAAGCACCCAGGATGATTTCCTGCGTATGTATCCACGGGCCAAACTTATCAATCAATTAAATGTACCTTCAGGAGCTGGAAGGTATATCCTGTTCGAACTTTGTTATGGTTTCGATTTCATAAGCATCGAGTTCTTCTTCCGCGGTTTTCTCATTCTTGCTTTATGGAAGATCTGCGGGGAACATTGCATCGTACCAATGGCCTGCTTTTATTGTACCATTCATTTCGGTAAGCCTATGGGAGAAGCAATCAGTAGTTTCTGGGGCGGTTTGCTGCTGGGGATAGTAAGTTATAATACCAGGAGCATCTGGGGCGGCCTGTTGGTTCACCTTGGGATCGCGTGGTGTATGGAACTGGGTGGTTGGCTGGGTTCGTTGATCAAGTATCACTGATGTATAAAAGATGTGTTTTTTGCGGGCATCCGGTATCGCTTGTTTATGTACATGGGCATTACCAGTGTCCTGTATGCAAAACAAATACCCAGCCCTGTTGCGATGGCGATAACTGCGGCAACTTCCTTCTTGCAGCATGGCTGAATGAAGGTGGCAATGGAGAAAGTGCTAAGCGATCACAACCTGCGAACAATCCAACAAAGGCAGCAGAGCGCAGTTAAATGGGGTCTTACACGTAATATAACCCTGTATAAAAAGGGATTTTACTATTGTATTTCTAACGATTCCTGACTATTTTTATGTAATGAAATGAGAAAAGTATTCGAAATATCGTTACTCTTTCTTCTTCCTGTTATACTTTGCTCCTGCCCTTACAGTTCTCCTTACACATTAGATGAGCAACCCAATATTTATGTTGAAGATGCTTTATTGGGTAAATGGATGGCTTTCGTGAGTAAACAAAGCAGTAACAGGCAAGAACCCCTCTACCTGACCTTTGGCAAAAGGTCGGACACGGAGTATGATATCTCTTTTTCCGGAAACCTCGATGACCTTCGCCGCCAACGGCTGATCAGGTCCGATTCTGTTAACGGTACCGCATTTATGTCTACCATCGGTGAAAGACAATTCTTAAACATCAACATCAATTCCCGTGTATACATTGCCGAATTAAGATTGAAAGACGACAGGCTGTCTCTGCTGCCGCTGATGGAACATTTTACTTCCAAAATGATCAAAAGCAGTGCAGCCTTACGCAATTCAGTAGACTTTCATTACAAAACAAGGGTGCACCCCATGCTTGATGAAGATTTTGCCCTCAAAGACATGATCAAAGCCAATTGATTTTTCCCCTCATTAATGGGCCCGCCCATGGTTGCATCTGAAACGGTTGCAAATCTTTGCAATTTTGTAAATTGCCCTCTTTAAAACCGATTGCATGCAACGAAGCAAAATTGCCGGTATAGGCTATTATGTTCCCAGGAATGTTTTTACCAATAACGATCTGAAAAAATACATGGATACGTCGGATGAATGGATCCAGGAACGAACAGGCATCAAGGAGCGCCGTTATGCCGACCGGTTGGGAGAAACGACCACCACAATGGGGGTGGAAGCAGCCAAGATCGCTATTGAAAGGGCAGGTATCACTCCACAGGATATCGATTTTATTGTCTTTGCCACCCTAAGCCCCGACTACTATTTTCCCGGCTGCGGTGTCCTTTTACAGCGTGCCATGAAAATGAAAGAGATCGGCGCCCTGGATGTACGTAATCAGTGCAGTGGCTTTGTATACGCCCTTTCCGTGGCCGACCAATTCATCAAAACGGGGATGTACAGGAATATATTGGTTGTTGGAAGCGAAAAGCACTCTTTTGGCCTCGACTTCAGCACCAGGGGAAGGAATGTGAGCGTAATATTTGGCGATGGCGCCGGAGCCGTTGTCTTACAACCTGCAACCAAAGATGGACAGGGAATCCTGAGTACCCATTTACACAGCGATGGGGAAAGTGCGGAGATATTGGCCATGTACAACCCTGGTACACATGCCAATCACTGGACCCCGCAGTGGCAGTCAAAGTTCGACAATGCAGAGATCGGCGAGTTATTCATGAGCCATGCCATGATTGATGAAGCCCAGAATTTTCCTTATATGGATGGCCCCGCAGTTTTTAAAAAAGCTGTGGTTAAGATCCCTGAAGTAGTGGAAGAAGCGCTCAATCAAAATGGATTGACAAGAGCTGATATCGATATGCTCATCCCCCACCAGGCCAATCTTCGCATTGCCCAGTTTGTACAACATAAATTAGGCCTTAGCGACGAAAGGGTTTATAATAACATTCAGAAATACGGTAACACTACAGCGGCATCCGTACCTATTGCCCTTTGTGAAGCATGGGAGCAAGGGAAAATAAAAGAAGGAGATCTTGTCTGCCTTGCCGCCTTTGGAAGCGGTTTCACATGGGCAGGTGCGCTGATCCGGTGGTAATCGGATAAGTATTGGTAATTTAGTGCCGAACGATAATGCATGAACCGAAAATTCATTTATTTCATTAACCCCATATCAGGAACAGGCGGAAAGACCCTGCTGCTCGCAGCCATTAAACAAAAAACGGCCCTTCAAAATATACCGTACGAGATCCTTCACACCAACGCAGAAGGAGATTATCATTATTTGGTTGACAAGATCCTTATTGAAAAAATTACTGACGTGATCATTTGCGGGGGCGACGGAACCGTCAATCAAATCGCCAACGCCTTGCGTAATGTTGATATTAACATCGGCATCATCCCGATGGGAAGCGGCAACGGGTTAGCCTTTGCAGCCAAAATTCCAAAGAAGCCCGAAAAAGCCCTTGAAATAATCTTTAAAGGAAATTCAGAATATGTAGACGGCTTCTATATCAACCGTAGATTCAGTTGTATGCTGTGCGGACTAGGCTTCGACGCCCAGGTAGCACACGACTTTGCCCGGCAAAAGAAGCGGGGGCTGCCAACTTATGTGAAACAATCAACCAGGAATTTCTTTACAGCCAGGCCTTATCCTTTCAAAATTGAAATGGATGGTACAACTTTCGATACCGAAGCCTTTTTTATAAGTATTGCCAACAGCAACCAGTTCGGCAATAACTTTACCATAGCTCCCCAGGCAAGTTTGCATGATGGATTGCTTGATATCGTTGTCGTGAATAAAATGAGTAAACTGCGTATGGTCTGGGCCATTTTAAAACAAATACGTAACGGACAGGTGCGCATGTACGAAGACAAAAAATATCATCGAAACGATATTCACTATTTCCAGGCGAAAAAACTCAGTATTAAAAACCCTTCCCTCGCTCCCCTGCATATCGATGGTGATCCAGCCGAAACAGCCGGCTTGTTCAGTATCGAGGTAATTGAAAGAGCGTTCAGGCTGCTGATGCCCTGAATTATTTCAACATTTCGACCACCTTTTTCAATGAAGCCTGGTTAAATGGGTTGTTGAACGACGCTTTAACATCCCTTTTTTCTGTTGCGGTTAAATGAAAGTTGAGGGCCGCTCCCTTTTCACCGCTTTGCGGAACATACATGAACACAATGTGATGCAGGTTCAATGCAGTATCGGCCTGCAGGTAGGTGAGCTGATCGGAAGCAGAATAATCCTGGAGTTTCTGCCAGTTGTGCTGGAGCATCGTGGCAGGTTTGATAATAAAATCAGTGATCGACCCCGTCTCAAAAGGCTCCTGCCAATTATCGATCATGCGGTCACGCATCTGGATGATCACAACAGCGCTTGTATTCTCTTTCAGCCAGTCTTTGAAATTATCAATGAAACGCAATGCCGTTTCCTGCCCGAAATTATCCCGCAAACCCGCATCCATCACATCTATAACCGGGTTGCTTGGCAGCCACACATTGGGCAACACATAAGGGAACGTGGCATTCATGCGCAATGCGGTAAGCAGACGTACATTCAAAGGATCTTGCCTGGCAAAAAGGGCAGTGAAATCAACAGCATCCGGACTGGTCGATGTATCAGTTGCCACACTAACCGGTTTCATCATGAAACTGATCGGCTGCGTGCTGATCATCATTCTGCGCCCGTCCTGTGCAATGGTGGAATTAAAGATCATCAAAGGTATACGGCCTTCTCTTTCCTCATCTGCATATTCCTTGAGTTGTCCATTCAGGATACCCCGGCTGTTTTTATTTAGTTTTTGTTCAAACGCATAACCCCGGTCCTTCACATACTTGAAATTGCCAACAGAGAATTTTTGTGCGGGTGAAAAAATATCCCTTGCCACCATGGAAGAGAACAAAGGGTTCAGCAGGTCAGTGGCGATGTTGTTGGTATAGGAAGGATGGAACCGTTCTACCGAACTGCTTTTTAGCTCAAGCCTGTACAATTCCCTGTAATAGGTGGCTGCCAGCATTCCGCCGCTCGCCCCGCTCATCAGCATGGTGTGTGACATCAGCCTTCCACCGGTCGTGCTGTCAAGGTGCTGAAGTGTATTCATCACAAAAGTGCCGCTGCGCAATCCCCCGCCACTTACGTTAATGAATACCATCACCGGTTTTTCTTCTTTTTGCCTTTTCTTCCAGCTCTCGAGGACAGATACCATACTTCTTTTGTCGGACATGATCTTTCCGGGCAAACAGAGTGCCTGTAATGATCTTTTATCGTACCCCGGTCGTTCTCCTTTATTGATATAATTAAGCCCATAGGCCTTATTTCTGAAATCAATAACGTCGTTCTGGTACAGTACATCCAGCAAAAACAGTATGCCAATGAATACAACCATGCTCCAGCTCTGTAAAAAATACGACAGGGCGCCGATCACAGCCGTCATGGCGGCAAAGAAAATAAAGATGCTGGCCGCAGCAGGCACTTCAAACACCGGGTAGTCCATAAAGAACCCGACGAGGATCAGGAAAATGAAGGCCAATGCTATGCTGATGATACCGGAGAAATGATGCCGGGTAAATACCATATCCAGGAAGTTCCGGTCGTAGTGTGCAATGTTCCTTGCATGCCTGAACCGGAAACCTTTCCCGAGATAAGTATGCACTTTTAAGCCAAAATCGTTGTGTTGTGAAGAATCGCTGTAAGCCTGGCTGAAATGCTTATCCATTTCAATGATCGGCGTGATCGTACGCTGGATCGTTTTCTCAGCACCAAAAAAATAAAGAAAGGAAACAACGAGCAGCAAAATAAAACCGGCAAGTATCCCCGACATCAGCACCACGATATCCTGCACGCTCATGAGCTCTTTCGTTTTATCGAATACATACAGTTTATAAAAATAAAAGCCGATGAAAAGCAAGGGTAATATGGCATTGTTAATGCAATACTTCAAAAAAGGTTGCGTGGTCGTTGCCAGGAAACGGCAGCGTTTGCTGTGTAAGATGAAAGTCGTGATGTTCCAGCTCATGATGAACACGCCCATGGCCACACCAACGATCAATCCGCTCCAGATATTTACATTGCCCATGTATTCTGGTGAAAAAAATAATCCATCGGCTCCATAGGTTTTCATAAAGCCGCTGTTGATGGTACTGCCCAGCAGGTACCAGAACAGAAGCAGTACCTGCACTTTTCGGAAATGCAGTACAAAAAGCTGCACCGGAAAAGAATAGTAGATATTTTTCAATGCCTGTTTCATCAGAACAGCGTTACTTAAAATTACTACTTAAATAAACAGCAACAGGGAGGAGCTTATTGCCTTTTTCTCACTATAAAAAGCAGTGATACCACTGCCATAAGCAAGAACATGGCAACAGCCTGGTGCGAAACACCAAGCAATACGAGCCGCCCCGGGTAGGTGGCGTTCAGTACAGTCGATATCCCAAGTATGACTTGCAGAAAAACGAGCCACATCAGCATCGATCGCAGGCGGGAGAATAATTTGCCCGATGCAATTGTTCTTGCCCGGAACCACCAAAGGATTATCAACAGGAATAGAAGATAAGCAAGTCCCCGATGTATAAAATGAATCGTGACCGGGTTGGCAACGAGGTTGCGGGCAAACGGTGTTAGTTCATTATACGATGCAGGAAGGGCCTGCCCGTTGATATCAGGCCATGTTGGGGCCGATACCGCAGCCCGAAGGCCCGCCATGAACCCTCCGTAGATGAGCTGCAAAAAAAGAACAGCCAGTATAAAAAAAAGAAAGTTCCTTAACGAAGAGTGAACGATCTTTTGTCCTTCATTGACTGACAGGCTCAGGGCAAACCATAAAGTATAACACAGCAGGCCAAGTGCAGCAATAAAATGGGTGGTCAGTTCAATATGGCCAACAAAATATTTCTCTGGAACCAGCCCGCTTTTCACCATGAACCAACCAATGAACCCCTGCACTCCTCCGAGCACAAATAAAATGACCATCGGCCTGATCATGCCCTTATTGAATTTCTTTTTTGCCAGGAAGTAAATGAACCCTGCCAGGAAAACCAGGCCCATCAGCCTTGCCCAGCTGCGGTGAAACCATTCCCAGAAAAAGATGTATTTGAATTCCCCCAGGGTAAAGTTCTGGTGAACGTATTTGAACTGGTCGGTTACTTTATACTTATCGAATTCCTCCTGCCACGCAGCCTCATTCATGGGGGGTAATGTGCCGGTGATGGGTTTCCACTCGGTGATTGAGAGCCCCGATTCCGTAAGCCGGGTAATGCCGCCCAGCAGCACCTGTATGATGATCATTCCCACCCCGATCATTAACCAGGTTGCAATTTGCTTTTGCGAACGTTTCCGGGTCAAATTATCCATTGCGCCGCAAATGTACTGAAGCAACGGCTGCGAAGACGCATAGAATTGTTTTTTATTTCATTTGACGGATATTTGTCCCCGAACATGCTGAGCCCTTTTCTACACAAAGATCTTATTGAAGCCGGCGCCGATGAAGCAGGCCGCGGCTCTTTTGCCGGGCCGGTATTTGCCGCAGCTGTTATCCTCCCAAAGGACTTTCGGCACCCGTTATTGAACGACAGTAAGCTATTGAATGAAAAGCAACGCAACCTGCTCCGGCCCGTCATTGAAAAAGAAAGTACATCGTTCGCCGTGGCCAGTATCGATAGCTTAATCATCGACAAAATCAATATACTCCAGGCCAGTTACCGGGCCATGCACCAGGCCATCTCCGCTTTGGCTACAATACCACAATTCCTGCTCATTGACGGAAACCGTTTCAAGCCTTACCCGAAGATCCCCCACCAGTGTATCATAAAGGGAGATGGGCAATATGCTTCCATCGCCGCAGCCAGCATCCTGGCGAAAACCTACCGGGATGAATTCATGCAAAAGATACATAATGAGTTCCCGTGGTATGGGTGGAACGATAATAAGGGATATGGCACCCCGGCTCATCGCCAGGCCATTGAAGAGCATGGACTATGTATCTACCACCGCCGCAGTTTTGATATCCTTCCTTCTTCAGGGCTTTTATTTTAACTCCCCGGTTAAACCTTCCCTTCCGGGTATGGTCTATATGGCCATACCAATCATTAAAACAAAAGTCATGAAACTGAAATTATTATTTACCACTGCAATTGTATTGGCGCTGGGCATTAATAGTGCCGAAGCACAATACGGCCAGCGCATGCAACGCCACCGTATCCGGGAAGGGGTGCGAAGCGGCGAGCTTACCCGTTCTGAAACAAGGAGCCTTGTGATGAGGGAGAATCATACCCGTCGCCATTTGCTCAGGGCAAAAAGGGATGGTGTGATCACTCACAGGGAAAGAAGGGAATTACGCAGGGAAAAAAGAATGAACAACCGGACGATCTATCGTTTCAAACATAACCGCCGGCACCGGATTTAAACCAGTATTACCTCGCAGTTCAGAGACCCCCCGTTCAGCTTCGGCCGGACGGGTTTTTTATTTCAATAATGATTCGGCAAAGTTCAGCACATAGCCATTATTGTCTTTGACAGCGAACTCACGCATCTCATATACAAAATTCTCAGGGGGATAAACCACCTCGCATTTATCTTTCAGCTGTTCCCATACGGCATCTACATCCTGAACATTAATATACAAACTGCCCGTAAGCAAAATGGTCCCGTAATTCATGTGCTCATTGGGCACGCTGAACATAATAGACACTTCGTCACGCACCAGGTCGGCCCATACAATTTCCCTTTCCGCATTTTCGAATGTTCCTCTTACCGTAAAACCAAGTATCGTTGTATAAAACCTGATGGTAGCCTGTATATCTTTTGTTTCAAGTATGGGATTCAGGCTGGTTAATTTCATGATGCTGCAATTAGTCTAAAAGAATTTCTCCAAGGCCTTGTCTTGTTATAACCCACTCACTGTCGGTACAATCCACAATCGTAGAGGGTGTTGTTCCGCCGATACCTCCATCGATCACCAAATCCACCTCCCGGCCGATGCTGTCATAGATGATCTCCGGATCGGTATATTCTTCTATCACCTCCCCGGGCAGCGATGCGCTTAAGATCGGGTTGCCCAGCTCTTCTAATATATGCCGGCAGATGGTGTTATCCGGTACCCGGAGCCCGATCGTTGATTTTTTATTTTGGAGGATCTTCGGTACAAGCTTGCTGGCCGGTAAGATGAACGTATATGGCCCCGGTAAGTACTTTTTAAGCATGCGGTACAAAGGGGTGCCGATACTTTTGGTATAGTCGCTGAGATGACTAAGGTCGCGGCAGATGAATGAGAGTTGTGCCTTATGGGGGTCTATCTTTTTGATCCGGCATATCCGTTCAACGGCCTTTTGCTGATTGATGTCGCAACCCAGGCCATAGATCGTGTCGGTAGGATAAACGATCACGCCCCCTTTGCGCAGGCAATCGGCCACCTGGTTAACCAGCCTCGGTTGCGGGTCTTTTGGATGGATCCTTATCAGCACGTGTCTTTTTAATTATCTCACAACTTACTAAAATCATTTTAATCATTTACTTTTGCCGCCGTAGTCAATTTCAGGCTGCTTTACAACTATTTTAAAACCAGACTATGTCAGTTATTTGTGTTGGCACCATGGCATTCGATGCTATTGAAACACCTTTTGGAAAGACAGACAGGATCGTGGGCGGATCGGCCACTTATGTAGCTTATGCTGCCAGCAATTTTCTAACCCCCGTCCAGCAGATATCCATTGTCGGGTACGATTTCCCCAAAGAAGAGATGGATGAATTAAAAAGAAGAGGGGTTCAGCTGGACGGCGTTGAGATCGTGAAAGATAAAAAATCGTTTTTCTGGAGCGGTAAGTATCATATGGATATGAACAGCCGTGATACGCTGGTGACCGACCTGAATGTACTGGCCGATTTCAATCCCATTGTCCCCGATTCGTACCAGGGCGCAGATTTTTTAATGCTTGGCAACCTGATGCCGAAACTGCAGATGAGTGTGATCGGCCAGTTGAAGACACGCCCTAAACTGATCGTAATGGATACGATGAATTTCTGGATGGACACCGCCATGGATGACCTGAAAGAGGTATTAAAAAAAGTGGACGTATTGCTGGTAAATGATGGAGAGGCCCGGCAATTGAGTGGCGAGCTTTCGCTGGTGAAGGCAGCCAGGGAGATCATGAAGATGGGGCCACAGTTCCTTATCATTAAAAAAGGAGAGCACGGCGCTTTGTTGTTCCATGAAAATCATGTATTCTTTGCTCCTGCGCTTCCTCTGGAAGAAGTGTTCGACCCGACCGGCGCCGGCGACACTTTTGCCGGGGGCTTTATCGGTCATTTGGCGAAGACCAAGGATGTTAGTTTTGAGAATATGAAGACCGCCATCATAGTTGGCAGTGCGATGGCCAGTTTCTGTGTGGAAAAGTTCGGGCCCGAAAGGTTAAAAGAGATCGGCAAAGAAGATATTGACGAGCGGCTGAATGAATTCGTGCAGTTGGTGAATTTTGATATCGACCTTGTTTAGATCATACCATAAATGAAAGGCCCCGGAGATTTCCGGGGCCTTTTTTATTTAGTTATTCCTTCCAGTGCAAAGAGGAATGCATATTCCCTTGCCCGGTCTTTAAGCGCTTTAAATCTTCCCGAAGCCCCGCCATGCCCTGCTTCCATATTCGTATATAAAAGCAACACATTGTTATTCGTTCTCATCGCTCTTATTTTGGCCACCCACTTGGCCGGCTCAAAATACTGGACCTGGCTGTCGTGCAGGCCGGTTGTTACCAGCATGTTCGGATAGGCCTTATTCCCTACATTATCAACCGGTGAATAGGATTTCATATAAAAGTACTGTTCCTTATTTGCCGGATTGCCCCATTCATCGTATTCATTGGTGGTAAGTGGTATCGAAGGGTCGCTCATAGTTGTAACCACATCAACAAACGGCACCGCTGCAATCACCCCGTGCCAGAGGTCAGGCCGCATATTGACCACGGCTCCCATCAGCAACCCCCCGGCGCTGCCGCCGCTGGTATATAAATGTTCTTTAGAGGTATACTTGCTGTTGATCAGAAATTCAGCACAATCGATGAAATCCGTGAATGTGTTCACCTTCTTCATCATCTTTCCGTCCTCATACCAATAGCGGCCCATTTCCTGCCCGCCCCTGATATGAGCGATTGCATAGGCAAAACCACGGTCAAGCAGACTCAACCGCACGCTGCTGAATGTTGCTTCCATGCTGGCCCCATAAGAGCCATACCCATAGAGCATCAGGGGCGCATTACCATCTTTTTTAAACCCTTTTTTATATACGACCGATACAGGCACTTTTGTTCCGTCTTTTGCAGTAGCAAATAGCCTCTCTGTTTCATACCGGGTTTTATCATATCCGCCCACCACTTCCTGCTGCTTCATCATTTTCTTCTCCTTGGTGCCCATATTATAATCATACACGGTGGAAGGGGTGATAAGGGATGTATAATTGAAGCGGATCACTTCCGAGTTATAATCCGGCGTAGCCATCAGGTTAGCCAGGTAAACCGGTTCGTCGAAAGCCAGGTAATGCCCGGCATTGTTCTGCAGGTTGACGATATGTACCTGTGTCAGTCCATTCTTCCTTTCCGAAACTGCGAGGTAATTTTTGAAAACGTCGATCCCCTGCACGAGGATATCATTGTTGTGAGGAATGATGTCTTTCCAGTTGCTGGTATCGGTTTTGGATTCATCGCAGGTAACCACCCTGAAATTCTTTGCGTTCAGGTTGGTGCGGATATAAAATTTTCCATTGGCGTGATCCACGTCGTAGAGTATTTCTTTCATCCGTGGCTGGAACACTGTAAATACATCGGTAGGCTTACCGGCATCAATATACCTGCTCTCCGAAGAAAGTGTACCGCCGGAGCTGATGAAGATATACTTATCTGATTTTGTCCTGCCGACGCCGATATAATTGCTCTGGTCTTTTTCGGTATATACGGTTACATCGGCAGATTCTTCTGTCCCCAGTTTGTGCCGGTTGATCTTTTCAGATAACAGGGTAACCAGGTTCTTTGATGTATAGAAGAATGTCTGGTTGTCGTTGGCCCAGACCGGATCGCCTTCTGTGTTCGAAACAACATCTTTCAGGGTTTCCCCCGTTTCCAGGTTCTTCACATATATTTTATACTGCCGGCGGGAAAGGGTGTCTATTGAATAAGCCAGGAGTTTATTATCCAGGCTCACATCAAAACCTGTTGCGGCAAAATAAGTATGGCCCTCGGCCATCCTGTTCACATCAAGCAATACTTCTTCCTTTGCTTCCAGGCTGCCTTTTTTACGGCAGTAAACAAAATAATCCTTGCCTTCTTCCACCCTGTTATAATAATAATAACCGTTCTTAAATACCGGTACACTTTCATCCTTTTCCTTTATCCTTCCTTTCATTTCTGTGTACAGTTTTTCCTGGAAGGCCTTTGTATTACTCATCATGGTATCGTAATACTTATTCTCTGCTTCGAGATATGCTACTACTTTGGTACTGTCCGGTCCCTTTTTGAAATAGTCGTTCATCCAGTAATAATCGTCGATGCGGGTATCTCCATGTGCAACCAGTTCTTTTGGTTTCTTTTCAGCTACCGGGGCTTTGATACTGTCGGGCCATTTATAGGCAGTACGTTCCATCTCTGCATTGTTATTGCAGGATGAAGTTAAGATAGCAGCAATAATTATTGCCGGTAAAATTCGGGTCTTCATGTTTCTGTTATTATGAAAGTTAATTATTCCGGCGTGCCAGTACGATCACATTCCTGAACTCCCGCTTCTTACCCTCAAGGTTGAACACCGCCGTATAAATGATATAGATCCCCGCCGGCAATGCTTGCCCTTTCTCACCGATCCCATCCCACCGAAAGGTAGCTTTTATTCCGCACAATGCATTGCGCTGTAAGTAACGGACAACTCTGCCGGCAGCATCAAAGATGGTGATATTTGCTATATAACCAGGGGCCGGGAACGAACAGATAATATTGGCAAAGTCATCCATGCCGTCATTATCCGGGGATACGATCTCGGGTTGTATGGTCACTTCGCCCAGTGGCTGCAGGCCGGTCCGGTACTGCGAGTTCTTATATGTTGGGGTGCCATAGCCTGAGCTGGTAGCCGCACTGTGCCAGTTATCCGGGTTTTGCGTGGCTGTATGATACCCGATCCGCTCCAACGCAATTCCTTCCGGGTCGTTGATCAGTTTGAAATGCCATTTCGCATCATATTTCAGTTCATCCACGATCATTCCCTGTGCATTCAGGATAACCACATCTCCCTGGTCATCGTTATAAGAAGGCATGGATGCAACCGCAGCAAATGCATCCGGGTTCATTGTAATGAAGTCGCGTTTGATGATCGAAGGGTTTTCCGTCAGAACCATAAAATCTCCCGGAAAAAATAAATAATTGTCAGCACTAACCTGTTTAATATTACTTATTACCCCGGCATTGCTGCGATTGGCAATGGAAACCTGTTTAAGATCGATGACCCTGTTGCTGCGGTTGTACAATTCCACATAATCGGTTCCATTTGGTTTTGGATCGAACAGTATTTCATTGATCACGATATCCATGCTGTCGGCCATTTCACTTAAACCAATCCTTATTGTTTTTTTTATATCAATGATATTACCTGCACAATCGGTAATGGCCGATACAGAAATCAGATAAATCCTGTTTCGGGCAAGGGGGTTGTTAAGTTTCAGGTTTACCTTATCAAAGACCGGTGCCACCACCACAGCCGATTGAGGTGTGCCCACGCCGTCGCTGATGCTGTAACTGTTAACAGACCCGGCTTTCAAACTATCCAATGGTTCATCAAACGCCAGGCTGATGTTCATACTGTCTGTTGCAAATGCCCTTACAAGTTTCGGTGCACCGGTATCCTTATTGAGGGCATCCACGGCGTTTTTCTTTCCGGGTGTTCCTCCCCTGGCGTCGGTACTGGCTCTCCAGTTCCCGGAACCGGTACAGGGGTTGTTGGTATCCACCATTTCGAGGGTCCAGCCCCCTTCTTTTTTTAATTCATTTGCATACCAGGCATCGGTGTAGTTCACTGAATGAATGATCCTGTTTTGCGGACTTTTTAAATAAATAACATCGCCTGTATTGTCAAGTGAAGGAAAGCTGGTAATGGAGATGGTTGGTCCGAATGCGCTCATTGCCGCTGCAGCACCAGAAGTACAAACGATCACAAAACTATCCGGTTGCAAAACAAACGGGGGCATCGGGCCGCTCTGGCCGGACGCATCGCCGATCCGCCAGCCTGAAAGGTTGAAGGCAATAGCCGACGTGTTCCTAAGTTCGATCCATTCATTATTGGGCAAACCTACCTGGGGGCTGGGATCGGCCATCAATTCGTCGATCACCACCTGGTAGCGATCTGCTACCTGTGCATATGTTAGCTGCTGGATCAGGATAAAGCAGATGACCTGCGATATTTGTTTGAATATTGTCATGCATGAGGATTTTACCGATCAACTGCTGAACACAGGTCTTTCAAAGGATTCTTGGTTTGGAAGGGCTCCGATTAGTTGGTACATTCGCAACTTCAAAATAATAAGCCCCGAATGGGCGTCCATGATGTTTAACCCCGATAAATCTGATTAAAAAATGAAAGTTGCTGTTGTAGGCGCCACCGGGCTGGTAGGAAGCAAAATGCTCCAGGTGCTGGCCGAACGGAATTTCCCTGTTGATGAACTGGTACCCGTTGCATCTGAGAAAAGCATCGGTAAGGAAGTGAGTTTTAAGGGTAAACAGTATAAGATCGTGAGTGCAGCCGACGCCATTGCAGCCAAACCAAATGTGGCCATTTTCTCTGCCGGGGGAAGTACTTCCCTTGAACTGGCTCCTAAATTCGCCGAAGCAGGTATCACCGTGATCGACAATTCCAGCGCCTGGCGAATGGACCCCACAAAAAAGCTGGTGGTGCCTGAGGTGAATGCCCCCGTTCTTACAAAAGATGATAAGATCATTGCCAATCCGAACTGTTCCACCATCCAGATGGTGGTGGTATTAAAACCCCTGCACGAAAAGTACAAGATCAAAAGAGTGGTGGTAAGCACCTATCAAAGTGTAACGGGCACCGGCGTGAAAGCGGTTACCCAACTGATGAACGAACGGAAAGGCATCGAAGGTGAAATGGCCTATAAATATCCCATCGACCTGAATGCCATACCGCATATCGATGTGTTCCTTGAAAATGGTTATACCAAGGAAGAAATGAAGATGGTGAACGAAACCAAAAAGATAATGGGTGATGATTCGATCCAGGTTACAGCAACCTGCGTCCGTATCCCTACCGTTGGCGGACACAGTGAAAGCGTGAACATCGAATTCGAAAACGATTTTGACCTGGGGGAAGTAAGGAATATACTGTCCAGCGCGCCGGGCGTAGTGGTAAAAGATGATGTAGCCAATTTCATCTATCCCATGCCATTGACGGCACACGATAAGGACGATACCTTTGTTGGACGCATCCGCCGTGATGAGACCCGGCCGAAAACACTCAATTGCTGGATCGTCAGCGACAACCTGCGTAAAGGCGCTGCCACCAATGCTGTGCAGATCGCAGAATACCTGTTGAGCAAAGGCATGCTGGGCTCAAACTCCTGAAGGGGTTTATTCTCTTTACAGATGTAAAAGGATTACTTTTAAGCGAAGAGCTGTCAATTGTGACGGCTCTTTTATATTTGTGTATGTCTCCGGTAACTGCTCAACTGCTGATAAAAGAGTTTGGCCTGCTGCCTCACCCGGAAGGTGGTTATTATAAAGAGACCTACCGATCGGGTGAACTGATAGATGCAGCGGCTTTACCCGCTCGTTTCGCCGGCGACCGCAATTTTTCAACAGCTATCTATTTTTTACTGGAAGAAGGTGATTTTTCTGCTTTTCACAGGATAAAGTCGGATGAATGCTGGCATTTCTATGCAGGTGATCCGTTACTCGTGCATGTTATTCACCTGAACGGGTCATTGGAAACGGTAAGGCTGGGAAATGATATTGATAAGGGGCATTGTTTTCAGTACGTTGTCCCGGCAGGTTGCTGGTTTGCCAGCGAGCCGACACCCGGTTCCGTTTTTTGTTTCGTGGGATGCACCGTTGCCCCGGGTTTTGACTTTACGGATTTTGAAATGGCAAATGCCGATCAACTGATCAAACAATATCCTCAATACGGGGAAATAATCAAAAGACTTTGCAGGGGTTAAGAATTAAGAGGACTGAATCACGTATTATAAGTGCTGCATCATCCAGAAAGAATTATTAATTCTTAATTAATTACCCATGTCTCGTTTCCTTTTAATAATTTATCCAGGTCGCCCTTTCCTTTCTTGGCAATGATCTCGTCGATCTGCAATTGCATGCTCTCTTCGTAACAAGCCCTTTCTGTTTCATAGAACACACCGAATGGCCTGGGAAGGTGGCCTTCCAGTTTGGGATCATCAAACATGCGGATCAATATCTGGGCTTTATAAAAATCCTTTTCATCGTGCACCCAAAGACCATCTGCTCCTTCTGCAGCAATATCCACGATGACAGGTTTAAATCCGTCCAGTTTGATGCCCTTGTTTTGACCAGCACCAAAGATCAGTGGTTTGCCTTGTTCAAGGAACAGCACCTCATCGGCCTTCGTTGCTTTTTCGGTAAATATTTCGAATGCACCATCATTGAAGATGTTGCAGTTCTGGTAGATCTCAAGGAAGGAAGCTCCCTTATGCTGCTGGGCACGCATCAGCATGGCCTGCAGGTGTTTTGGATCACGGTCCATCGTACGGGCAATAAAACCGGCATCGGCGCCCATTGCAAGGGCCAATGGATTGAAAGGATGATCAATGCTTCCGAATGGAGTTGACTTGGTGATCTTATGTTCCTCTGATGTGGGTGAATACTGTCCCTTTGTCAAACCATATATCTGGTTATTGAAAAGCAGGATGTTGATATCGAAATTGCGGCGGAGCAGGTGAATGGTATGGTTACCACCAATGCTCAGTCCGTCTCCGTCTCCTGTAACCACCCACACACTCAGTTCAGGCCTCGCTGCTTTCAACCCGCTGGCCACGGCTGTTGCCCGGCCATGGATGCTGTGCATGCCATAGGTATTCATATAATAGGGAAACCGGCTGCTGCAGCCGATACCCGAGACGATCACAATGTTTTCGCGGGGAATGCCCAACGTGGGCATTACTTTCTGTACCTGGGCAAGGATGGAATAATCTCCGCAACCCGGGCACCAGCGCACCTCCTGGTCGGTCACAAAATCCTTTGAAGTAAGCGGGGCCGCTGTTGTTACTGTATCACTCATAGTTCTGATGATTAGGCTATAAAGTTAAGGAATATCCTATGAATAACGAACAGAGAATAAGGAATAAGGAATGAGGAAGTAAGTAAGAATGCGGGCAAGAAATAAGTGTAATGATACTAAGTAAAGAACAAGGAATAAGGAAGTTATTTGGCAGTATTGTTCTTTTTGGCTGTTTCAATACTTTTAACAAAGATGGATATCAACTGGTTATTTTCGTCTAATGCCGGTTCCAGGCGTTCTCCTGCATACCAGTTTTTCTTTTTGATTATTTTTAAACAATTAATGGTTTCTCTCAGTTCTTTAAGCGAAACCTTCATTTTATGAATAAAGTCATTTCTCGATTCAGCAGCCCGTGCTTCCCCATAATTTAAAGAAGGAGCTGTACCACTCCTTACCAGTTGACCAGCCAAATGATTTCCGGCAAAGGTCTTAGGGAGCCCTTCTGAAATATCAATCACAGTAACAGCAAAGTCAACGAGTCTTTCATCGAGAGCGGCAGGATGTTTCATAAACACTAAACTATCCTGTCCTTCTTCTTTCTCACAGTAAAAAATACCGGAATCATCACTTCTTTACTCTTTGTTCTCTGTTCTTTATTCGTTATTCAACAGAGTTTCCCAGTACTCGGCCGCCCTCCTGGTGTGCGGCACCACGATCGTTCCACCCACGATGTTTGCCACCGCGAATACCTCATACATTTCCTGGGTATTTACTCCCAGCTCATGCGCTTTGCCAAGATGATACCTGATGCAATCGTCGCAGCGCAGTACCATACTGGCAACCAGTCCCAGTAATTCCTTGGTCTTTACATCCAGCGCTCCGGCAGCATAGGTATTTGTATCGAGGTTCCATAAGCGTTTTATCACAAGATTGTCTTTACTCAAAATGACTTCGTTCATTTTTGTACGGTAGTCGTTGAATTCTTTTACCAGGTTACTCATGTGTGTTGTTTTAATGTACCACAAAATTAACCCGGCCCGGAATATATTGATGAAACTGTTATAAATTGGGAGGTATTACCAGCTGCATGAAGGAGTTCTTCACCAGATATAAAAAAGAAGCCGCCCTTGCGGGGGGATTGCTGCTCTGCCTCTTCTTCTTCCTTGTAAACCCGCTAGGACTGGACCCAAAAGCGAAACTTGTACTATCCATTGCCGTGCTGATGATCTGCTGGTGGGTGCTGGATGCCATGCCATTGGCAGTTGTGGCACTGGTTCCCCTGGTCGTGTTCCCGCTGCTGAACATTAATTCCATCAAGGAAACATCGAAGGCTTATTCAGATTCGGTGATTTATCTTTTTATGGGCGGTTTTTTCCTGGGCATGGCCATCGAAAAATGGAACCTGCACAAGCGGATCGCCCTCAGCATCATCAAACTCACCGGAACCAACGGCAATAACATCATTCTCGGCTTCATCTTGTCAACTGGTTTCCTGAGCATGTGGCTCAGCAATACGGCCACCACAATGATGATGTACCCGATCGGCGCCTCGGTGATCCACGTGATCGGTAAACATGCTCACCCCCATGCCAACATCAAGAATTTTTCACTTACCCTGATGATGTCACTTGCCTATGCCAGTAATTTCGGTGGCATCGCAACCATCATCGGTACCCCGCCAAATGTTGCCTATGTATCGCACCTGAATGCACATTATAAACACGGCATCGATTTTATCAACTGGATGCTGCTTTGTATGCCCCTGGCCATCGTACTGCTTTTTGCCTTGTACCTGGTCATGGTGAAATGGCTCTACCCCAATCATCTTTCGCACAGCATGGAGGGGAAATTATTCATAGAAAGCGAGCTGAAAGAAATGGGCAGGCTTTCCCGCCAGGAAAAAAGAGTGTTACTCGTATTCGGCTTCACTGCTTTTTTGTGGATCACCAAAGACATCATCAATGCTTCACAAAAGCTCTTTCAACTCGACGACAGCCTGATCGCCCTGTTAGGCGCCGTCAGCCTCTTCATTGTACCCAGCGGGCGAAGTAAGGATGAACCCGAAGAGCGCCTGCTGGAATGGGGCGATACCAAAAACATGGCCTGGGGGATATTGCTGCTCTTCGGCGGCGGGATCGCCCTGGCCAAAGCACTGGAAGATGCCAGGCTGATCCAGAGCCTGGGTGAATATATTGCCGGCTTCGCCACCACAAATATCCTCGTACTGATCTTTGTGGTAACGCTTATTTCTGTTTTCTTAAGTGAAGTAATGAGTAATATCGCCCAGGTGATCGTAATGGCACCGGTCATATCAGCCGTTGCCGATGCACTGCATATTAACCCCCTCTTACTCGGCATCCCGATGACCCTTGGCGCCAGCTGCGCCAGTATGATGCCCATGGGTACCCCGCCCAACGCCATCGTTTTTGCCAGCGGACATATCAGGCTTGGCCAGATGATCAAAACCGGTTTCGTCCTGAACATCATCTGCGTCATCCTGATCACCCTGTTCAGCTGGTTGTTATTGCCATTGATTGTTCCTGATTTTTAATTGATTCTTTTCTTTTTTGTCTTGATACAAAAAAGAAACAAAAAAAATCATGGACAACCGGATGATTCCGCCCGCTTGTCCGGCCATCCCGCAAGAATCGGTATATGTTTTTAGAAGCGGCTTCCAAATACCTGCTATACCTGCAGCTGTCTTCATTAAAGTAAATGATCCTGGTTTTGAAAGTTGGCAACTCATCTGTATAAAAGGATATAATGGAAAACTACCGTGACCGGTAAATCCCTAAGCCTGCTGAATGTGTGGGTATTCATTAAATTAAATAGAAATTCCGGAATCAGCTAGAACATTAAACCAAAGAACAGAATTACTGAAGTTGAAGTTACAGTAGTACAAGAGTTAAATCAGGGGACCCTCCCGCAATCAGGACGTAATCCCTGTCTGCCGACAGGCAGGGATTGCGGGGCTCCTTTTTTGGTTCTTTTTTGGAGAAGCAAAAAAGAACAACATAAAACTATCTGCTCCTTTCTTTGTAATTTCAGTATCCCCAAACAAGCAGCTATGAGGATCCATCTACAGCCAAAACTCCTTATTGCAGCTTTATTGCTGCAATCTGTTTCATCAACCGCCCAGTCTTTCGATGCAAAATATTTCAACAGCATGCGTTGGCGCTGCATTGGCCCTCATCGAGGCGGAAGAACCGTAGGGGCAGCAGGTGTTCCTTCGCAACCCAATGTATTTTACATCGGCGTGAATAACGGCGGCGTCTGGAAAACAAACGACTATGGCCGTACCTGGAAACCCATTTTCGACGACCAGCCCACCGGCAGCATCGGCGATATCGTTGTCTCCCCCTCCAACCCCAATGTTATTTATGTTGGCAGCGGCGAAGGGTTACAACGTCCCGACCTGAGCATAGGCGATGGGATTTACAAATCAACAGACGGGGGTAAGACATGGATCAATACCGGTTTGAAAGAAGGTCAGCAGATCGGCGGGCTTGCCATTGACCCAAAAAATGAAAACCGGGTATTTGCTGCCGTACTGGGCCGTCCCTATGGCCCCAATACAGAAAGAGGTATTTACAGAACCCTCGATGGTGGAAAGACATGGGAAAAGGTTTTATATAAAGATGAGAACACCGGTGCCATACAGGTAACCATCGACCCAAATAACAGCAACATCATTTATGCCGACCTGTGGGCAGGAAGACAAGGTCCCTGGGAAAACGGCGCATGGAATGGTAAAGAAAGCGGGCTTTTCAAAAGTACCGATGGTGGAAATTCCTGGAAGAAACTCACTGCCGGTTTACCAACAACCGAACAGGGGCTGGCAAGGATCGGCTTCTGCATTGCCCCCTCCAACAGCAACCGTTTGTATGCTACGGTGGAAGCAGGCAGATACGGCGGCATCTACCGCAGCGACGACGCCGGTGAGCACTGGCAACTGATGAACCCCGATGAACGGCTTTGGGGAAGAGGAAATGACTTTGCCGAAGTGAAGGCCGATCCGAAGAATGCAGATATTGTTTACACAGCCGATGTGGTTACCTGGAAGAGTGTGGATGGAGGAAAAACATGGTCTGCCTTCCGGGGTGCACCCGGTGGCGACGATTACCACCGCATCTGGATCAACCCGAACGACCCGGACATTATGCTCATCGCCACCGACCAGGGCGCCATCATCACGGTGAATGGCGGCGAAACATTTTCATCCTGGTACAACCAACCCACGGCCCAGTTCTATCACGTAAGCGCCGACAATGATTTCCCGTACAATGTTTACAGCGGCCAGCAGGAAAGCGGCAGCGTGTGCATCGCATCCCGCAGCAACGACGGGCAGATCGGCTACCGTGAATGGAGGCCTGTGGCAGCGGAAGAATACGGTTACGTAGTTGCCGATCCGCTGAACCCGGATTTGGTTTATGGCGGCAAACTTACCCGTTACGACAAACGCAACGGCCAATCGCAGAACATTGCGCCCGAAGCGATACGAAGCGGTAAATACCGTTTTTTACGAACAGCGCCTGTTGTATTCAACCCGGTAGACAAAAAAACACTTTACTATGCCGGCAATGTATTGTTTAAAACAATGGACGGCGGAAATAAATGGAGCATCATCAGTCCCGACCTTTCAAGAGAAACATGGGATATCCCCGAGAGCGTGGGTATCTACACCAAGGACGATATGAAGACCATGCCACGACGCGGCGTGATCTACACTGTTGCTCCTTCGTATGTTGATGTGAACACCATCTGGTGCGGTACCGATGATGGCCTTATTCATATAACAAGGGACGGCGGCAAGACATGGAAGAATGTTACACCCGCCGCCATTACCAGCTGGAGCAAGGTTTCGTTGATGGACGCCGGCCATACCGATAAAAATACTGCTTACGCTGCCGTAAATCGAATACGCTGCAATGATATGAAACCGCATATTTACAAAACAACCGATGGCGGCAGATCGTGGACAGAGATAGTGAACGGACTTCCCGACGACCCGATCAACGTGGTGAAGGAAGACCCGGTACGGAAAGGTTTGTTATTCGCAGGCAGTGAAAGAGCGGTGTATGTTTCTTTTGATGATGGCGCCCATTGGCAATCGCTCAGGCTGAATATGCCTGCAACCTCCATCAGGGACCTGGTGATAAAAGACGATGACCTTGTGATAGGAACTCACGGAAGAAGTTTCTGGATACTGGATGACATCACTCCATTAAGGCAGCTAAACAATCAACTGCCGGGTTCCGCCTCTGCCGTCCTCTTCAAACCACAGAACAGCTACCGGGTACGCTGGTGCACTTACCCCGACACCCCGGTTCCGCAGGAAGAAGCTGCGGGGCAAAATCCTCCCGATGGGGCCATCATCAATTACTACCTGGATAAAGATGTTGCCAATGTACAACTCGAGATCCTCGACAGCAAAGGGAAGATCATACGCAGGTATTCATCCGATGATACCCTTTATATTGTTCCAAAGAACAACGTACCCCCTTACTGGATCCGGCCGCAGCAGTTGCTTTCCACCAAAGCGGGCTCCCACCGCTTTGCCTGGGACTTGCATTACCAGCCGCTGAACCTCCCTGCCACCTATTCCATTTCTGCCATCTATATGAATACCGCCCCCGAACCAACTTCGCCCTGGGTGATGCCGGGAACCTATAAAGCATGGCTTACCGTGGATGGGAAGATCTACCAGCAGGCATTCACCGTTAAGATGGACCCCCGGGTGAAAACAGGTGTTAAAGACCTTACCACCCAGCACGACCTGAGCCTGATGTGCTATAATAACATGCAGAAATGCATGGACGCATTGAAAGCAACAGAAGCCGATGCGGAGAATGCAGCAGAACTGAGGAAAGAACTGAACAGCAGCTTGCGGAACTTCAGCAGCATACAAAACATTTTACAGGACAGCGATATGCCTCCCACCACCCAAACCATTGCGGCAGCAAAGGAAGCTGAAAAGACTTTTACTGCCACCTGGAAAAAATATACGTCTCAAAAAAAATGAACCGGCAATGAATTTTTTTAATAAACTCATTTTAGGAACAAACAGGCCCGAAAGCAAACCACGCAGTGTATATCTCAAGGAAACCATTGCCCTCCGGCAGATCTGGCAGAATAAATCCTACAACGATTTCGGGCTCGAACGTATCCTCAGGCTGACGCTTATGCTGTTGTCGTTTATCATGCCCGGAACGCTTATCCGGCAGCTTTGCGGAAGAAAACAATTACTGATAAGGAAAGTGGTGATCGAGGCATACAGCCTGTTCAAAATAAGCTGGTATTTTTTTCTCTTCCAGGCCGACCTCACCACCTCCACCATCGCACTGGTCATCTCGCTTGTACTTACCATTGATACGATTCATTTCATGTTCAGTAAAATTTTCCTGAACGACATACACAAGCAGCCCATCAGTTTTAAACGGACCCTGCTCATGACCCTCATCAATATCCTGGAAGTGATCCTTTGTTTCGGTTTTATTTATTCCTATATAGACGATACGAATCAAATAGCCAGCCAGATGGTATTCTCTAGCGGCCATCATCTCAGCGATGTGCAGACCATTTATTTCAGTTTTGTCACTTCTGCCACCATCGGCTATGGCGACATTGCCCCGGTTGCCCCCATACTGATCAAGCTGGTATTGCTGCAGATCATGCTCTCGCTTTTCTTCCTGGTAATTGTGGTCACCACCATTACCAACCGGCTGCACGACGATACTTTCTATAACAAACAGAAAGACACCTACCGCTAACGGTCATTTTTTGCAACTGTCGAGGAAGTCTTTTATTCCCAGCACTACCTTGTCTGCGATCTGCTGCTGGAATTTCTCATCGAGGATCTTTGCTTCATCGGCCGGGTTGCTGATGAACAGTGTTTCCACCAGTGCATTGGGGTATTCGGTGGGGCTGTTGAGCATGAAATTGAAGCTGCTGTTATTGCCGTGCTCTTCCAGGCCCAGTTCCAGCATCCGCTTATAGATGAAGTTGCTCAGGTTGCGGAAACCGGGATAACGGTAGAAGGTACTGGTGCCGCTCACCCGTATGGGGTCGGCAGCAGAGTTGAGATGGATACTTACCAGCAGGTCGGGTGTGCTGTCGCGGTAAAACAAAATGCGCTCCCGGTTATCGAAGAATTTTTCCGTGGTCCGGCTCATGATCACTTTGGCCCCTTCTCTTTCCAGCGCCTCCTGCAGTTTCAGCGAAACAGCCAGTGCCAGCATTTTTTCAGAAGAGCCGGTTGGCCCGCCTGCGCCCACATTGCTGCCGCCATGTCCTGCATCCACCCCGATCACCAGGTTATTCAACTCCGGGTTCTGCGGTTGGCGCCTCACCTTTATTGTCAGCGTATTTCCCCTGTAGTACACCTGGTGGCCCCAGTGCTGTGCGTGCTTCAGTTCGATGTTGATGCGGAATACTTCCTCTTCCACCTGTTCGTACGAAACATTCTTTATCTCCTTTGTATTCTCCAGCTGGGTGATCCAGTTGGTATTATTGGTGGCGCCGAAAACATCCACCACTATTTTCGAAGGGTTCAGCACCTGTACACTCTGGTAAGGAAGGCGTGCAAAAAGCGCCAGCTGCACATAATCGTATTTATCATCGCCGTATACGCTCCAGCGGCTTGTGAGCGATTCGGGTGTATAGGTTCCCTTGGGCAGAAACTCAACTGCATCTTCCTCAATGAACGCGGTTCTGTATTTCGAAAGCTGCACTTTGTATTTGTTACCCACTTTGCCCGTCACTTTCAGTACCACGTTCGAATCGAGGTATCCGATCTTGGCGCCGCCAAGCCGGTCGTCGCCCAAACCGAATAATAAAAAGGCAAGCCGCCCTTTGGTAACAGCAATATCCGGGGCCATCGGGCTGAACATGCTGATCCAGTTTTTGGTTTCCCTGGTAACTGTTTTACCGGCGGAATCGGTAATGCTGACGGGTATCTTCGAAACCAGAAAGCTGTCGGTTTCCTTCACCAGGTATTCGCCCTGGTAGATACCCGGCATTTTACTGTCGGGCATTTCATACAGCGGAATATTTTTATTGGCTGTTACCTTACAGCCGCTCAGCGCCTTCACCCGGAATTTTATACGGTCGCCGGGCTGAACAAACAGGTTTCCTTCCGGAAACATTTCAATAGCTGCAATATCGAGCGTCTTCACCGTATCGGGTGGAGGGGGCAATGTATAATTATAGGTGATCCGTTTCACGCTGGTACGGTCGGGCGGGAAGAAGGCAACAAGGTTAAAAGCGGTATCGCCCGGTTTCAGGTTCAATTCATACGCAAAGCCCCCGCTGGAGTATACTTTCACCGGCTGGTCATTGATGCTGAGGCCGCAGCTTTTACAGGTGCTGCCCACCACGAACTGGCGGGAGGATCTCACATTATTCTGTTCATTTGTTGGCTCCACCAGTTTGATGAAGGGCTTATCGGATTGGGAGAAGGCCATCGCCGGAAGCAGTGTAACTATAGCTGTTAAAAATAATTTCATTACAGCAAGTTACCCTTCCTTTTTTGTCTTGATACAAAAAAGGAACAAAAAAAATCAAGGACAAACAAATGGCTCCGCCCGTTTGTCCGGCTAACCCACAAGGGCCGGTATACTTTTTCAGGATACCTCTTTCAAATACATACCATTCCTGCTGCCGCTTTCAACAAAGCAGGTTATCATGGTTTTAAAAACTCACCTTCCAACTATACCAGGAGAGTATAATAGAAAAGCACCATGATTGGCAGGTCTCTAAGCTGTTATGGAAGGATGGGTATGCGTTAAAATAAATGCAACTTCCGGATTCGCAGGAACCTTAATCCTAAGAATAGAATTATTGAAGCTACAGTAGCATTGAAGTTTGATCAGGGCTCCACCGGCAATCAAGAGGTAATTCCTGCCTGTCGGCAGGCAGGCTTTCCAGTGTATTGAACAGCCCGCAGCAAACACGCAGAAGGATCGGGTTCAGGAGGAAAGAAGAAGACTAGTCGTTTTATTTCTTTTCCGTATGTCCCCATTCTATTTCATAACTGATGCCCACCAGCAGGAATTGCTGGTCCAGGTGGCCCCAGGTAAACATGTATTCGGCATGTGGCGACCAATGGCGTACCGAAAACAGGATGCCCGCCCCGGTATTGAATGACCAGAACCGTTCGTACATTCTTTCGCCCGATCCTTTGATGTCTTCCCTTTCCGAAGTATGGCTTATACCTGTAAGCGGGTAGATCTTTATTCTCTTACCCAGGGGGAGCAGGTAATGAAAGTTGAGATCGAAGTCCCAGGCAGAGCGTTCAATCGTCTTTTCCTCGTCTTTATGACTGGCAGGAAAAAAGCGGTTCATTTCTATACCGCCGACAAGGCGGTTATTAAAATGATAAAAGGCGCTTACATTAAGCCCGTTGAGCTGGTGGTTTACATTACGCACCGAAGCAAGATCGATGCTGACGGCCCGTTGCGCCCCTGCTGCGGAGGCCAGCAATACCAGTGCGCCGGCAAGCAGCATCCTGGTAATAATACAGGTTTTCATGATACAAAGGAACCCGTCATTTTACCATCCGCTCATGAGAATTACGGGTTGGGGTGCTGATTATGGTCAGCATTACGGGCGGGTTCCTGGCCAGGATACCGGTACCTGGAAATGCCGTTAAAAAGAACTGCGGTATTTTGTACTTTGTTCCACCAAAACATTTTCCATGCGAACGCTCCTGTTGCTTCTCTGCTCCTGTATCGCCTTGAATATTTCCGCCCAGCGCATCACCGCCATTAAATGCGGTCGGCTGCTCGACGTACGTACAGGGCAATTGGCGAAGGATGTAACCATCGTTGTGAAAGGAAATACCATTGATATGATCTCCCAGCCGGGCGCTATGATCAAGATAAAAGCAGATACTGCCATCGACCTTTCGGCATACACCGTTATGCCCGGTCTTATCGATTGTCATACGCATGTATTGCTGCAGGGCGATATCACCAGCGAGGACTATGATGTGCAGGTATTAAAAGAATCGGCTCCTTACCGGGCTTTGAGAGCCACCAACAGCTGCCGCATTGCCCTGCAGAATGGTTTCACCACCCTCCGCGACCTGGGCACTGAAGGTGCAGGCTATGCCGATGTGGACATCAAAAAAGCGATCAACAAAGGGGTGATACCCGGTCCGCGGATGTTCGTATCCACGCTCGCCATCAATACCACCGGCCATTATCCCCTGCGGGAAAGCGATTATGCCTGGGAGCTTACCATGCCCAAGGGCCTGGCCGAGTTCACCGGCGCCGATGAAGGCAGAAGAGTGGTGCGTGAGCAGATCGCACACGGGGCCGACTGGATAAAGATCTATGCCGACCGTGGTTATTATAAACTGGCCGACGGCAGTTACCGCGGACTTCCCAATTTCACCACCGACGAGATCATGGCCATCGGGGATGAGACCATCCGCAGCCGGAGAAAGCTGGCTGCCCACGCCGTTACCCGTGATGGTATCATCGCCGCCGTCAATGCCGGGGCCTTGTCGATAGAACATGGTTTTGGAATGGATGATGAATGCATGCGGCTGATGGTTCAGAAGAATGTGTACTGGTGCCCGACGATTTATGTGAACGATTATGTGGCCGAAGGAAGAGCAAAGGCCGGCAGCCCCATCAATAAATATTTCACCGAAACAGAGCCGGCGCTCTTTAAGAAAGCCATGGCCGCCGGGGTGAAGATCGCCTATGGCACCGATATCGGCGGGTACGACTGGAATGAACCGCAAACCAAGGACTTCGAATTCATGGTGCAATACGGGTATACTCCCTTACAGGCCATACAAACCTCCACCATCAATGCCGCCGAACTGCTGGGCCAGTCCAGGCTGGGTGAACTGAAGGTGGGCAACCTTGCCGACATCATTGCCGTAAGCGGCGACCCTGCCAAAGACATCAAGGCCCTGAACAATGTGCAGTGGGTGATGAAGGATGGGGTGGTGTATAAAACGAAGTGATGGCAGACGTACGTACAAGGAGGCATCGAAGTCACCGTATTTGGCAATCATTCGAAAAGTAATTCGTCAGGCCTCCTTATTTGAATCATTTTTTTATATCGCTCATCTAAAATGTCCAGGAAGACTGTCAAGTTTAAAAATCCATCGTCGTGAATAATTTTTAATACTGTTTCAGCTAATTTTCTCCCATTAATAAGCATAATTGGATATTCGTCCTCAATTATTTCTCTTTGAACTGCTTCAGAAAAGAAACTGGTTGTAACATATATACCAATCCATCCTCTTTTTAAGCGAGCAACAGTTCTGGCAATATGATTCCCACCGGTAGGGTTATTAAGAGCTTCACATTTGGCCTGGCCAAGAACTATCAATTTGGCTTTCCCGAACTCTTGTCCTATTTCCAGTCTGCCATAAAAATCAGCGCCTCCATCCGAAGAAGCTGGAGTAATCCAACCTTCATGATATTTGCCTGCCATTTCAGAGAATATTTTAGTTGCTACAGAAGCTGCGAGACCTTCAAACCTTGCTTTTTTATTTTGATAATATTTATATATTTCTTTCAGAATTTTTTCTTCTCTACTACCGCTAAGAGGAATTTGTTCAGCTTTCGTCACAGTGAGTAATTTAGATACCCTCCTTCTGTTTTTTTCTAAAACATTATTTCCTTGCCTTATCCATTCTTTCCAAGAAACTGGAGCAAATCCCAAAGTTTGATCAATCTTTAATATGTTATCCCGTCTATCATTAATCCAATTCCAGTTAAATTCTTCATTTTCAGCTGCTAAACTGAAGACATGAAAATTGAAAACAAAGTTTGAAAAAGTTCTATTAAGTTTTCTATCATACTGTGTTACCAATTCAACTCCCTTAATAATACCGAATCCATTAAATTCGACAAATCCTTTGGGCTTATTATTTCGACTTACTGCTTTATAAAATATTAACGGGACAGATAAATGTCTCTTATCAATATCATTGTATGTCTTAAATGCCTCCAATAGTATTTTATTTCCTTCAGCTAATGCCGGATCTTTCCCTGGTGTTTTATTATCACCGTAGTATCGAATATGTCCATTATCAACATCAAAGAAATCCTGCAAGGGGTATCTTCACTCCCGATTTTATGCGGACTACTTCTTATTAGTATGGCTGGTGTCCTATATTCATTATTACAGTTAACTCTTGCTATTTGATTTATTCCTTTATCAAGTAATACTAACTTTCCTCCTTTTAGATTAGTACTAAAAAAATGGTTTTTATATCCGTCTATCTCCTCATTTTTTGCACTATACGGTCTTGCATATCTAAAAACATCTCTGATTTTTAGTTTACTCATATACTTATATTAATCTTCATTTATTCTAAGAAAGTTAGAAAAAACTATCCGCCTGTTATTCGGAATTTTTTGTCCCGCCGTTGTTGGTCGCCTGACCAACAACCAACAATGTCCCCTCACTCAATCCTCTTCTGTTCCATTCCCTCATACCGTTCTTTCTGCAGCCGGTGCAGCCGGGCATAGGCCAGGTGCATGTCGATCTTGTCCTGCAGCAGTTCCTGCTGCTCGAGGCCGGTAAGGGGCATGCGGTCGCGGCTGAACCATTCGGTGAGTTCCATCCAGGTAATATCCGCATCGGTAGCAGCGTACCATTCCGGGGCATCATTGCGGAGTGCATCGAACAGGGCCAGCCGGGTATCAAGCTGCGGGTGCCTCACTTTCAATTTCTGCAGTTGCGCCTGCAGGGATTGGGCACTCCCCAGGTGAACCGCCTCCTTCTTCTTATGAAGAGCCGCGAGTTTTGCCGGGTTGCTCACCAGCTTTTCGCCGGGCCGGGCAACCGCCTTCACCTCTTTCTTCAACCCCTCCGCCAGCGCTACCAAGGCGCTCAGCTTAAGCAGGGCGGCCTGCGGCAGGCTTCGTTCACCGGTTTCGGCGTACCAGATAAGGCTCTTGGAAACGCCCAGCCATTCAGCCAGTTGCTTATGGCTCAGGCCCGTGAGTTCACGTATTTCGCGGATGCTGCTCATACAACGGGATTTTATCTGTCAAAGGTAAAAGTTGTGAACTTTTTTTGTGTACGATTAAATCGTCCACAGAAATCGTTCACAGTTTTTCCAGGGACGGCGGCTAGGCCGGAAAAAACCACTCCGCACTTGTGTACCCGGCACTGCTGTTATTGTTTTAACTGCAATCCGCTTATCCCCATCCTGTCCACAACCGGCCGCCGCCACAATAACCTAACATAATCT
>CAZYAT010000028.1:0-46004 GCA_964645235.1 uncultured Ferruginibacter sp.
TTTGTTTGTATTTAAGCAATAATGACACAGCCAACTTTCTCAATGCTGCCTGAAAGTGTTTATAGGGAGGTTCTTTGGGGGTCTTTGGTAGGAAAAGGACAGGCTGCAAGATATTGAAAAATGTCATGCCGAATACTAAATTCATAATTTTATAACCCAGAAGATACTGACATTTATCAGGGTATTTTCACTCTGCCGGCGAGGAAAAGTACCTTAAAAGAGTCCCCTGCGGCTATAAGAGGCTTTCAATCGTGTTTGATTTGGTATACTGACGTGCTTTGCCGCTGCTTTTGGTATGCCTGCGGGTGTTAGACTTGTTTTTCCCATTTACCTGTTGCAGAATAACATGCACAAAAAAACCTCCCGTTGGAGAGGCTTTTATCTGGAGCCAAAAGGCTTTTCTTAGTGTTTTACAGCTTCTTTCGCTTTTTCAACCACTTTCTCAGCACCAGCTTTTACAGTGTCAACTACTTTTGCAGCAGCGGCAGCAGCGCTGTCGGTTACAGCTTTCATAGCGTTAGCAGCTGAATCAACCACGGCCGGAGCAGCAGGAGCTTCAGTTTTTGTAGTATCACCTGCCGGAGCTTCAGTTTTTTCGCTGTCGTTGTTGCAGGCAGTCATTGCGGTGGCAAGGGCCAGGATTGCAAATACTTTTTTCATTTGTTGTTTTTTTTGGTTTTTGTAAATATTGGCCGCAAATATAATAGGCGTTTTTTAGGTATGCAAGTTTTTTGGCAAGGAATTTTGAACGGGGAATCCCCTTTTTACCGGGCGGCCGCCCTATTATAGTAGCCAGTCGGTAAACCCTTCCTACTTCTTCCTGAAATAGATCCTCACGGGAACCCCCGTAAAGTTGAATTTATCCCTTAGCTGGTTTTCGAGGTAGTTCCGGTAAGGTGCCTTTATATCGTCGGGGAAATTGGTAAAAAAGGCGAATGCAGGGGTATGCGTTGGTAATTGGGTGATGTACTTGATCTTGATGGCGTGCCCCCGCACCACCGGCGGACGGTAAGCCTCGATGGCTTTCAGCATTACTTCGTTCAGCTGGTTGGTAGGTATTTTCTGCTGGCGGGCCTCGTATACCTGCAGGGCCGTTTCAATGCTCTTAAAGATACGTTGCTTATCCTTGACAGAGATGAAGATGATGGGCACATCTGAAAAAGGCGCCAGGCGGTTTTTCAGCTCATTTTCGTAATCACGGGCCGTATTGGTCTTCTTTTCTTCGACCAGGTCCCATTTATTCACCAGTATCACGATGCCTTTAGCTTTTTTGACGGCCAGTGAAAAGATCGAAAGGTCCTGGGCGGTGATCCCCTTGCCGGCATCGAGCATCAGCAAACATACATCGGCCTCATCCATTGCCTTGATGGCCCGGATCACGGAATAGAACTCGAGGTCTTCATGCACTTTTGTTTTACGGCGGATACCGGCCGTGTCGATCAGTATGAACTCCTTGTTAAAAAGATTATAATGGGTGTGAATGGTATCCCTGGTCGTTCCGGCAATATCACTCACAATGGTCCGCTCCTGCCCGATCAGTGCATTCAGTAAAGACGATTTGCCCACATTCGGCTGGCCAATAATGGCGAATTTAGGCAACCCGGACTCCTTCTCCGCCTCTGCCTGGTGCTCGTCGGTGATCAATGCTGTTACGGCATCCAGTATTTCCCCGGTGCCGCTCCCGCTGATGGCCGAAATGAAATAGATATGTTCGAAACCGAGGCTATAAAATTCACTGGCTTCCAGTAACCGTTCGTTATTGTCCACTTTGTTCACTACCAGGAATACCGGTTTGGTACTGCGGCGGAGCATGTCGGCCATGGCATTATCCAGTTCGGTGATCCCGGTTGCTGCATCCACCATGAAGATGATGGCGTTGGCCTCTTCGATGGCAATGTGCACCTGTTTGCGTATCTCCCTTTCAAACACATCGTCGCTGCCGGCTACGAAACCACCGGTATCGATCACATTAAATGTCTTGCCTGCCCATTCGGCCACGCCGTACTGGCGGTCGCGGGTAACCCCGCTCACATCGTCCACAATTGCTTTGCGCTGCTCCAGCAGGCGGTTGAAGAAAGTGCTCTTGCCCACATTGGGCCTTCCTGTTATTGCTAATGTAAAACTCATAATTGTTGTTGATTAGTGGCTCATCGTTGTTTCTTTACTATTATCCATGAACGATGCCTATGAACTAGTACCCGTATTCCTTTAACTGCATCTCATTGTCCCTCCATTTCGGCCGCACTTTTACAAAGAGTTCCAGGAAAACCTTTTGGCCGAGGAATGCTTCGATGTCTTTTCTTGCTTCTGTTCCCAGCTTTTTGATCATGCTTCCCTTTTCGCCAAGGATAATGCCCTTTTGTGTTTCCCTTTGCACGATGATATCGGCACCGATCTTAACGAGCGTCGCTTTTTCTTTGAATTCCTGCACCAATACGGTGGCATGATAAGGTATCTCATCGCTGAACAGGTGAAATATCTTTTCCCTTATCATTTCTCCCACGAAAAATTTGGTGGGCATGTCGCTCATATCGTCACCCGAATAGAAGGGTTCGCCTTCAGGCAGGTAATGAAGTATACGGCCGATCAGTTCGCTGATACCTGTTTTCCTTAATGCCGAAACGGCGATCACTTCTTTGCAGTAAGGCTGCTGCTCAAAGAATTTTGCGGTGGTCTTCAGTTGCTCGTTGTTCACCGTATCCGCTTTGTTGAGGATAACGATGGCGGGCACCTTCAGTTTCAGTGAAGAAAAAACAGCATGGCTTTCATCCGTATTCTCCCTCACGTCGGTAATCAGTAACGCCACGTCCGCATCTTCCAGGCTGCCCCTCACTGCTTCCATCATTTTCTCGTGCAGTTTGTATTTGGGTTCGATGATGCCGGGTGTATCGGAAAAGATGATCTGGTAATCCTTTTCGGTAAGGATGGCTTTGATACGGTGCCGGGTTGTTTGCACTTTATGTGAAACAATAGCCATCTTCTCGCCCACCAGTGCATTGAGCAGGGTGCTTTTGCCCGCATTGGGCTTACCGAATATGTTTACAAAACCTGATTTCATTGTATGTGAGATTGAATACAATGATTACCACACGCCGCCTGGTCAGAAAGGAGAAGGTAATCATACAATCAGCAATCTTTTGCTGAGAATAAAAAATCCTCAAATCTTAATGAGTTGAGGATTTGATTTGGTTGCGAAGACTGGGATCGAACCAGTGACCTTCGGGTTATGAGCCCGACGAGCTACCGCTGCTCTACTTCGCGGCGCAAAGATAAGCGTTAAGAGCTTCGCCGCCAAATCAAATAATAATTGCAAAAGTATAACCCCGAAATAAAATGGCTGGTTTCAAACCAGGTTTCTTCCTGTTCCGGTTCTTGGCCGACGGTAAGGGGCTGTAAATTGATGGCGGGTGCAAAAATAACTTACATAAAACACAGCATCATTGTTAACAATGTAGTAGCTCCATCAGCTTATTGGCCGCCCACCAACAAATTCACTAAATTCATCCCCTAAAGCAACCGAATGAGTACCAACACCATTAACCTGATCAGCAGTATCGCCCTGGCGGCTGCGCTTTTTTCCTGCAAAAGCAAGATCAAAGAATCGGAAGACCAGCTCTACAGCCGTCATCTTCAAAGACAGGTAAAGCTGCATATCATTGCCACGCCATTGCCTGATGACAAGAGTGAACTGAATCTTTTATTACTCAATGATGGGCAGGACATGGGGCAGTTCAGGGTGAAGGAGATCGTAGACAGCCTGTACAGAAAAAAAATGCTCAAACCACTGCTTGTCGTTGGTATCGAAGCGGGCGACCGTATGAAAGAATACGGGGTGGCCGATCATCCCGATTTCATGAACCGTGGCGACAAGGCGGGTTATTACGATGCATTCATCAATAACGAACTTTATCCCTTTGTAAAGAAGAAGGCCACCGTGCGTAAGTTCAGTTCGGTGGTCATGGCAGGTTGTTCGCTTGGGGGCTTATCGGCCTTCGATATCGCCTGGAACCATGCCGATAAGATCGACAAAGTAGGCGTATTCTCCGGGTCTTTCTGGTGGCGCGACAAAGACGATAAAGCACCGGATTACCTGGATGAGAAGAACCGTATCATGATCAGCAAACTGAATACATCACGTAAAAAACCTGCATTGAAATACTGGTTCTATGCCGGCAATAAGGAAGAAGACGGCGACCGGGACAAAGACGGCATCATTGACGTGATCGACGATACCAGGGATCTCATCACAGTTTTGAAAGGCAGGAACATTGCATTGCCCGATGAGGTTGTTTTTACAGAGGGTGCCAACGGAAGGCACGACTATGGTTCATGGAGCAACCAACTGCCGGCTTTTTTGATCTGGGCATTCGGCAAATAAGTATATAGTATATGGCTCATAGATCATGGAAGTACAGGCTATGAACGTTGAACCATGACCTATGAACCACTGCTATTTACTACTAACCTTTCTTCCTGCTTACATTGCTTGCACCGCTGGTAGTAAGGTCTTTGATCAACCCTTCTCCTTTGAAATAAACGCCGCTTGCACCACTGGCATGGGCGCTTAATTCCTTGTTGACCGTAATATTTATATCCGATGCCCCCGATGCAGATGCTTTGCAATAATCGGTAACCAGGTCGTACCCTTTCACATCGCTGGCACCGGTACATTCAATTGCTACATTACTGGCAGTTCCGGAAATGCGTACGTCGGAGGCGCCGCTGAGGTCGATCTTCAGGTTCTCTACTTTTACGGCTCCTTTAAAATCGCTGGCGCCGGATAATTGCATATCGAGAGACGGGGCCTCGATTGTTCCGGTAACGATCACGTCACTGGCTCCGGAGGCTGCCAGCTTCTGCAGTGTTTTGAAGGATACATACACTTTCAGTTTACGGTCTCTCCAGTTCAGGGCCTTGTTCCATTCATAATAGATCTTCAGCACGCCGTTCTCCACTTCTGTTTTAATGTCGTCCTTGAAACGTTCCTCGGAAGCGCTTACAGCCAGGGCCACTTCATTCGCCTGTGAAAGATACAGGTCGATGCCGCCCGATACTTTGATCGAGTTGAAATCGCCGCTTATCTGCCTCACCGATGCATTGGCATCCACCACCAGGGTATTCTGCGCCCCGAGGGTAAATGCGGAAGCAACAAACAGGATCGACAATAATATATTTTTCATATCTGGGTTGTTTATGAGTTATGCTTTTTAACGATTCCGCCGCTGTTGATGTTCACGTCACGGATCAGCGCAGCCCCTTTATAACGGATACCGCCGCCGCTGTTTGCCTTTGCACTCAGTTCCTTGTTGATGGTGATCTTCACTTCGCCGCCGCTGCTGGCCTGTGCATCACAGAAATCCACCGCCAGGTCGTACCCTTTGAAACTTGCGCCGCTGCTCGTTTCAATAGTGATCTTATCGGCGCTGCCTGAAATATTGAGTTCAGAACCGCTGTTCTGATCAACAGTGAGCTGCTTTGCCGTTACCTTACCTTCGAACTCAGAACCGCTGGAGAATTTCATACTCAGATTATCGGCTGTAAGACCGCCCCTGACCGTAACCGAAGCTCCGGCTGAACCCTGTAGTTTCTCCAATGTTTTGAAAGAAACCCATGCTTTCAGTTTCCGGTTGCCGTGATCGGTCCAGGTGATACCGTTGTTGTCGTAATAGATCTTAAGCACTCCGTTCACCACTTCGGTCTTGAAACGGGCCAGGTATTTTTCCTCGGAGGCACTCACGGCCAGCGACTCTTCATTTCCCTGGGTAATGTACAGGTCGACCCCGCTCGAAACAGAGATCCCTGTAAAGCTGCCATTCAGGCTGCGGGTGGTTGCATTCGGGTCGGAAAAGGTCTTTGCATCTTGTGCAGATACTGCCAGTGTTGTTAAACAGGCAATTGCGATAAATAGTTTTTTCATCTTTGTTGTTTTTGTTTTTTAAAGGAAGATGAAACCCCGAACCAAAGCAACCTGACCGGATCGATCTGGTTGCTTCAGAAAGGAAGATCCATGGCTATATTTTTTACTGGTACGTACGGCAGGGAGCTTTTGTTACAGGAAAATGAAAAAAATCGCAAACTCTACCCTACCTTTGCAGTCAATAGCTCTTTTAACCGTCTGAATTTCCGGGGTGCTTTTCTGCCAGCTGGCGGAAAGGCTGAGATGATACCCGTATGACCTGAACAGGATAATGCCTGCGAAGGGAGAATGTTTCCTCTTTACCCAAGAGGGGACTTAGTTACGCAGATCTTCCCCGGCCTTTCGGCCAAATTTTACAAAATGAAAAAATTGTTTACCGGGTTTTTCCTGGTCCTGGCATACTTTGCCTCGTATGCACAGAAGGATAAAAAATTCAATGATACCACCCTGCTGCAACCGGTAGAAGTGCAGGCAGTCAGGGCAGGTGAAAAAGCTCCTTTTGCAAAGACCGACCTCTCAAAAAAAGAAATAGGGAAGACTAACCTGGGACAAGACCTCCCCTTCCTGCTGAACCAAACCCCCTCGGTAGTAGTCAGTTCCGACGCAGGCAATGGCATAGGTTACACCGGGATCCGCATCCGCGGCACCGACGCAACCCGGATTAACGTCACCCTCAACGGCATACCGTACAACGATGCCGAAAGCCAGGGGACTTTCTTTGTCGACCTGCCCGATTTCAGTTCCTCTGTCAACAGCATTCAGATCCAACGGGGTGTAGGTACTTCCTCCAACGGGGCCGGTACCTTTGGAGCCACCATCAACCTTTCCACGAATGAACTGAATAAAGAAGGGTACCTGTCCACCAACTGCAGTTATGGCTCTTTCAATACCAATAAGAACAACATCCAGTTCGGGAGTGGCTTACTCGGGAACCACTTCAGCATTGAAGGAAGACTGAGCAGTATCACCAGCAATGGCTATATCGACCGGGCAAAAAGCGACCTGAAATCTTTTTATTCAAGCGCCGCCTATATAAACAACAGGAATTCGCTGCGGCTGAATATCTTTTCAGGTAAAGAAAAAACATACCAGGCATGGAATGGAGTTCCCGAATACCTCTTGAAGACTGACAGGACCTATAACTCTGCCGGAACAGAAAGGTCCGGCGAACCTTACGACAATGAAACAGATAATTATGTTCAGACACATTACCAGCTGTTCTATAACCACAAGTTCAGCGATCAGCTCAAAGGAAATATTGCCCTGTTCCTGACCAGGGGCAAAGGCTATTATGAGCAATACAAAGCCGACAAAAAACTATCGGATTACGGCCTGCCCGGCTATTTCGACGGAACCAATATCATCAACCGTACCGACCTCGTACGCCGGCTCTGGCTCGACAACTATTTTTATGGCAGCATTTTCTCTTTACAATATCAGAAGGGAAAAACAAAACTCATTGCCGGTGGAGGATACAACATATACGACGGTAAACATTATGGCGAGATCAAATGGGCGGCCGTGCAGGCAGCTGTACCAAAAGACCATCGATGGTACAACCTTACTGCTCATAAGAACGACCTGTCGGTTTACATGAAATGGACACAACAACTGGGCAGCAACTGGCAAAGCTTTGCCGATATGCAGGTGAGAAATATCAGCTATCGTATACACGGCTTCCGCGATAACCCAACCCTGGAGGTCGGCAACAACTATACATTCTTAAATCCCAAATTCGGTATTACTTATTCAAACAAGAACTGGCAAACCTATGTTTCCTATGCACTCGCGGGTAAAGAACCCAACCGGGATGATTTTGAGGCAGGGTCCAATCAACAACCCAAACCCGAACGCCTGCATGACCTGGAATTAGGAGCGGAGAGAAAAGCAGCCAATTATTCGGTGGGAGCCAACATTTATTACATGCATTATAAAGACCAATTGGTACTTACCGGCAAAATCAATGACGTAGGCGCTTACACACGCATCAATATACCCGTCAGTTACCGGGCAGGAATCGAGCTGCAGGGCCGGACTATTATAACCCAATGGATGAACCTGGCGGCCAATATCAGTTTCAGCGAAAACAAGATCAGGGATTTTACCGAGTACCTCGACGATTACGACAACGGCGGCCAGCAAATGAAAACCTATAGCAAGACCAATATCGCTTTTTCTCCTTCAGTGACCGGCGGTGCCGGTGTCAATTTCATTCCATTAAAGAATGCAGAAGTGAGTTTGACCGGCAAGTATGTGGGCAGGCAATACCTCGATAATACATCACAACGGTCGAGAAGCTTGAGCCCCTATTATTTACAGGATGTGCGGATGAGCTACTCGTGGAAGGGCAAACTGGTAAAAGAAGCCAATATCATTCTTCAACTGAACAATGTGTTCAACAAAAAGTATGAACCGAACGGATACAGTTTCAGCTATATCTATGGCGGTGACCTAACTACGGAGAACTATTATTACCCGATGGCTGGATTCAATTTTATGCTGGGGGTGAACCTCCGTTTCTGATCCGCAATGCCGGCAAATGGACAGTTCTTTTGCTGGAGTTTGCTTTTACTTGTACTAGTTTTCAGTGACAGTCATCGGCTTTACGGATACTTCTCTCTCCACCCGTTCATGCCGCCCTGCAGGTTCTTTACATTGGTGAAGCCGAACGTTTCGAGCATCATACAGGCCTGCATACTCCGGTTTCCGCTGCGGCAATAACAGATGACCTCTTTGTTCTGCCATTCAACGATGTCATCGGTTTGCATGCCCATGATCTGCCCAAGAGGTAAAAAAGTTCCGCCGATGTTGAACTCGGCACGTTCATCGGGCTCACGCACATCCAGCAGGTTCAGTTGTTCTCCTTCATCCATCCGTGCTTTTAACTCTTCGACCGTTATTATCGTCATGGTATTTGTTTTTTATTTTCCACGGTTGCACTATCAACCGGGTATTTCATTGCCTGGGATATCCAAAGGTCGATCACCTGGCCCGATTGGATAAACCTCGGTGCACCATCGGCATCCCTCGTTTCGGGGTTTTGTTTGAATACAAAAGCCGTGGCTGTATCGGTGATCTTTCCATCAACCACCAATGCACCGAGGCCGATATTATTTGCATCGAGTTGCGCTTTTGCTTCTGCAAAGCTCATTCCCACCAATGACGGAACAAGCATTTGTTCATCTTCGGGCCTGCTGCCCACCACCAGTGTGATGCTGCTGCCCCATTGTATTTTTGATTTTGGCTTTATACGGACACCGTTGTATTGCTGTTCCAAAACAGATCCTGCCATAAAATCAGGGCGAAAGATGGTATCCCGCAATTTAAGATGGTTACGTTCAAGTATTGACAAGGCAAAAGACAGGTTCTGCCCTTCCAGGTTCGGCATTTCGATCATAGGAGGAACCATCCTGTTCACGGTAATGAAAACGGTCCGGTTGATCTTTACCGTTGCATTGGGATCGGGCAATTGCTTTAATACAATTCCCTTGGCGGCCGTATCGGTAAATACGGAATCCTGGATATACACTTCGAACCCTTGTTTTTCGAGTAATTTGATCGCTTCGGTGGTCTTCATCCCGGTAACCGCAGGCACTTTGAGATATTCGCCGTGCCTCGTCATCCAGCCAAGCATCTTCAGGAAAAGAAACAACAGCAACAAGGCAAGTACGATGGCTGCAAGCAGGTTTACCCAGAAAGGCCGGTTGGTTATGAATTTAAACACGTTGGTTATTTAAGTTTATTGAAAACATTCTTCGATCAGGGCAGAATAGAATTCCATCAATGTCCATCCCATGGCCCTTACCTGCTGCGGAACAATGCTCGCTTCGCTTTGCCCCGGTACGGTATTTATCTCCAGCATATAAGGCTGTCCCGATTCGGCATTGTAGATAAAATCGATCCTCACCACGCCACGACAATTGAAAACGGCATAAGCTTTTTTTGCAGCTTCCCTAATTTTCTCGGCAATGGATTCATCTACCCGGGCTGGTGTGATCTCTTCACTGGCTCCTTCGTATTTCGCTTCAAAATCGAAGAATTCGTTTTTGGCGATGATTTCTGTGATGGGCAGCGTGATTATTTTCCCTTTCGACCTGAACACACCGATCGTCAATTCCCTGCCACTGATGAATTCTTCTACCAGCACCTGGTCGTCTTCTTTGAATGCCTTGTCCAGGGCAGCCTGTAATTCCTCGGGTTTTTTCACTTTGCTCATGCCGATGCTGCTGCCGCCGTTATTTGGTTTCACAAACACAGGCAATTTCAGTTCCTTCAATATCTGTTCGGTGGTTACTGGTATATATTTAAAAAGATGTACCGATTTTGCCACATGCATACCGGCAAAAGAAGCAACCGCCACTGTATATCTCTTGTTGAATGTAAGTGCAGATGTTGCTGTATCGCAGGAAGTGTAGGGAATATTCAGTGTATCGAAATAACCCTGCAGTTTGCCGTCCTCACCCGGGGTACCATGCAGGCCTACCAGCACTGCATCGAAAGTAATTTTATTCCCGTTTACAGTGATGCTGAAGTCGTTTTTGTCTACCGGGTATGTCTTCCCATCCGGTGAGAGGTAGTTCCAACCACCCGGATTGATATCAATTTTGTAACAATCCCATTTACTGGTATCAATATTCTTTTCAATGGATTGAGCACTTTTGTAGGAAATCACGGCCTCGCCTGAATAACCGCCGGTAATAAGTGCGATCTTTTTATTCATTCGGTTTGGAGGGGGTTGTTTAAGCAAAGAAACGAAATATCACCTATGGTTGTTGTCTTATCCTACTGCGCTATGGAAATTTTAGCAATTTAACATTCCACCCCCTATTCTTCTTTGGCAGCATTTGCGTCGCCGATGCCTTCATTACCGGAATCGAGTACATATTTCCAGCGGCCACCTTTTTCCTTTTTCCAGATACTTACATAAGTTCCGTAGATGATTGTATCCTTGGAGCTGGGCATCAAAGCATATATGCCATAGGTATAACCGAGTTCGCCGGATCTGGCCACTGCGCCATCCTTTGGTTCCCATTTCAACGTATACGTGGTGTCGTTTTGTTGAATCAGGAAATCGACTGCGTCGGCACCCACGATCGGTGCCTGGCCCGGGCGGAGAAGCACCCCATTGCTGTCGATGTATTCCAGGAAAGCGGCTTTCATTCCCTTTTGCTCACTTAGGCGGGAAAAAGCCCGGTCTGCATCCATCAATTCAATTTTGGCCTGGGCAGCTGTATCGGCCGGCTTTTTATCCTTGGGAAAAAGACAGGATGAGAAGACGATTAGCAAGCCAAGCGGTAAAATTCTTTTCATGCAACAAATTAATTAATAAAACTGGCGTAAAAATAAAAAAGGCGAAAGTATTTAAAAATACCCTCGCCTGCGGCGGGAAATATCACCTGCCTGGTATGGTCCGCCTGGGCGGATCTACAAAAAAAGTTCGTGCACTTAGATATGCATTTTGGCCTTTTTAGCCATCAGGTCGTCCACGGTTTCTTTATACATCTCGTCGGGTACGCAACAATCTACCGGGCAAACAGCCGCACATTGCGGTTCTTCATGAAATCCCTGGCACTCGGTGCATTTGTTGGGTACAATGTAATAAATGTCGCTGCTAATGGGTGCATGCCGTTGGTCGGCATCCACCTGGGTTCCATCCATTAAAGTAAACATACCTTTTACTGTGGTCCCATCAGAAATGGCCCACTCCACACCACCTTCGTAAATCGCATTGTTTGGACATTCGGGCTCGCAGGCTCCGCAGTTGATACATTCTTCTGTGATCTTTATAGCCATCTATCGTAATTTTGGGTTTCAAACTTCAATATGGAAGTCCGCTGCAATTTAACAATTACAAGATGAATTTACAAAACCGTATTCAATTATCAGATCGTTTACAAAAATATTTACTCAGCGATACGGAAGATTGGCAGGTAGCCCGAAAAAGAGCAACGGCGCAGAATGGTTGGTTCACGCCCGAATTCATTGACCTTGCCGTAAAGAATATCTGTGAACAATTCCTTCAAAAGGAAAAACTCGAGCAATGGGCAGTACATTACCACCTCGATGATAATATCGGTGGCAAAAACATTGGGATCGTGATGGCAGGCAATATCCCGCTGGTAGGATTTCATGACTTCCTTGCCGTATTCATCAGCGGCCATAAGCAAACCATAAAACTTTCTTCAAAAGATGATGTATTATTAAAGCACCTGGTTGAAAAAATGACCGAATGGGAACCTTCCCTAAAGTCCCGGGTGGTTTTTGCCGACATGCTGAAAAGTTGCGATGGGTATATCGCTACGGGCAGTAATAATTCGGCCCGGTATTTTGAACAGTACTTTTCCAGGTATCCCAACATCATCCGCCGTAACCGAACATCAGTAGCCATCTTATCGGGCGCCGAATCTGGAGAGGAATTAAATGCTCTGTCGGACGATGTTCACCAGTATTTCGGGTTGGGTTGCCGGAATGTTACACGCATCCTCGTTCCGGAAGGGTATGATTTTATCCCCCTGCTGAAAGCATTTGACAAGTACAGGTATTTCTGTGACCACCACAAATACAAGAACAATTACGATTACCAGCTCTCTATCCTGCTCATGAACAACGTCTATTACATGACCAACGGAACCACCTTACTGGTAGAGAGCGGTGACAATTTTTCAGCAATCAGCCGCGTTAATTACAGTTTTTATAAAGAAGGGGAAATTGTTGCCGGGGGGTTGAAAGGCCACGAGGAGATACAATGCATCACAGGTAAGGATGGTACTCCTTTCGGCGAATCACAAAAGCCCCGGTTGATGGATTACGCGGACGGGGCCGATACCATGGAGTTCCTGTTGTCTCTCTGACCGATCTACGAAACCCTTCCTAATTAATTGTTAAACATGACAGTGGGTAAATCGCATTTTGTCAGGGCACCGTTATTTTGTGGGGTCAGGCACAGGACTTGATACTATGCAGGGCACAAGAAACAAAACCTCATTAAATTTGTTGAACTAAATAAAACCTGAGAAAAATGAAATGGAAACAAATCCTCGCTACCGTTACCATTAGTGCTGTTACTACCCTGGCCGTGATCTGGGGTTATTCTAAATTTACAATGGGCAATAACAGCTATGCCGGTCAACAGGCTGGTGCAGTACCTGCCAATTATAAATATGCCGGCCTGCTGGATGGCAACAACGGACCAGGAACCAACCTTGATTTCACCGTGCCATCTGAAGTGGCCACGCCTGCCGTAGTGCATATAAAAACAAAGACAAATGCCAAGCAGGTGAACAATAACCTTCCACGCCGCTCACCGAATAATCCTTTCAGCGATCTTTTCGACGATGATATGTTCAATCAATTGTTCGGCCGTGGCCGCAACATCATACCTGAACAGCGGGCCAGCGGATCGGGTGTGATCATCAGCGAGGACGGCTACATTGTGACGAACAACCACGTAGTTGAAAATGCGGATGAGATCACCGTTACCCTCAATAGCAAGAAAACATTCAAGGCAAAAGTGATCGGAACCGATCCTTCGTATGATCTTTCAGTAATCAAGATCGATGCAAAAGACCTTCCCTTCCTGCTGTATGGCAATTCGGATGACCTGAAGATCGGGCAATGGGTATTGGCCATCGGCTACCCGTTGAACCTGGAAGCCACCGTTACTGCAGGTATCATCAGTGCCAAAGCCAGGTCGCTGGGTCTGAATAAAGACAAGAACGGCGATACAAAGGCCGGTGTGGAATCTTTCATCCAGACAGATGCTGCGGTGAATATGGGTAACAGCGGCGGTGCTCTCATCAATACCGACGGAAAGCTGATCGGCGTGAACTCTGCCATCGCTTCCCCGACCGGATATTATTCCGGCTATTCTTATGCAATACCGGTAAACATTGTGAAGAAAGTAGTGGACGACCTGATCCGTTTCGGCAGTGTTCAAAGAGGTTATCTGGGTGTGAGCTTCCTTAACGCCAGTGATCTTACAGAAGACGATAAAAAGAAAGCAGGTATACCTGTTAACGCCGAAGGGATTTACGTTTCAGATGTACCTACCGATGGAGGCGCCTATGAAGCAGGTATCCGTAAGGGTGATGTGCTTAAAAAAGTAGACAATAAAGAGGTAGCCACCGGGGCAGAGATGCAGGGGCTTATCAGCCGTTTCAAACCGGGAGATAAGATACCGGTGACCTACGTACGCAATGGCAAAGAAAGTACCGTTACCGTTACCCTCAAGAATAAAGCCGGCAATTACGACATTGTTAAGGCGGACGACATGATGGAATCACTGGGTGCCGACCTGGTAACCCTTGACTCCAAAAAAGCTAAAGAATACGGGATCGCAGGCGGGGTTGTAGTAAAGAAAATAAACGGCGGTGCATTGAACGACCAAACGAGAATGAAAGATGGTTTTATCATCCTAAAGGTAAACGACAAAGCTATAAAGTCAGTGGATGAATTGAAGGCCATTATCGGCTCCCAGAAAGATATTACCATCAGTGGGTTCTATCCTGGTTATGATGGGATTTATGAATACCCTCTTTCTCTTGGAGGCGAATAAAACAGAATAATACAAAAATAAAAAAGCGGTCACTTCGATGGCCGCTTTTTTATTGAATTCGTTCGTAGACAAGGTAAGCACCGGCATTCAATACCAACACCTCTCCAGATTTCAATGTTGTTCTGCGCCCGGAAAATACATCTATGTAATCCCCGTCGATCATACTCTCCCCGATCAGGCATGGTGCGGATTCATTGGCCAGGTTCAGGATCACCAGCACACTGTCGTCGCCGTTCTTACGGAGATAAGCCAGAACAGAGTGGTTACCGGAGGTTTCGAGAATAAAGCTGCTCACTGCCGGATCACACGCACGCAGTGCCGGGTTCCTTTTCTTTAGCTGGAGCAGCACCATATAAAATTCCTGTAATCCGCATTCCGGTTTCCATCCGATCGCATCTTTATCGAAGAACTTCAGTCGTTTTTTATTCGGCAATTCCTGCCCGCTGTAAATAAGTGGTATCCCGTTCCAGGTAAAACTGAATACTGCAAGTGGCCTGGCCAAATCACCATATTTCTCGTACTCGGTACCGTTCCAGGAATTCTCATCGTGATTACTTGTAAAATACATGCGGTAAGCCGAAGAAGGGAAAGTACCATAGTAACGATGAAGGATCATTTTCAGACCTTCCAGATTGGTGATGCCCCTGCAGTACTCTTCCGTTTTATGCATCCACTCCCAGGTAAACGAGGCATCAAACACCTCGTGGTAATTAAAATCCTCCGTTTCAGCCAGCCAGAAAAGGTTTTTTTTCAATGGCTCTACCGCAGTCCTTGCCTTCTTCCAAAAAGAAAGCGGCGTCAGGTGTGCAAGGTCGGCCCTGAAACCATCGATGTCAAAATCCGTTACCCAGAATTTCATTGCGTCGATCATTGCATGCTGTTCTGCTGTTGAGGTATGATCGATCTGGATGACATCCGTCCAATCGTATGGCGCTTTGAAATTCCCCGCAGGATCCCGTTCAAAATAGTCAGGATGGTCTTCTACCCAGACATTGTCCCAGGCAGCATGATTGGCTACCCAATCCAGGATCAGTTTCATACCAAGGTCGTGTATGTTCCTGATTAATGCATTGAGATCCTCAGCCGTGCCGAATTCAGGATTCACGGCTTTGAAATCACGGATGGAATAATAGCTTCCCAGCGAACCTTTCCGGTTCTTTTCACCTATGGGATGGATGGGCATAAACCATAGTACTTCTACTCCCATCTCTTTAAGCCGGGGCAAATGTCCGGCAAAGGCATTGAACGTTCCTTCCTCTGTAAATTGGCGGATATTGACCTCATAAATACTGGTCCCAGGAAGCCAGTCGGCTCTTTTATAAGTTAAATCCCCCATGGGTGGAATTGTTTAAGGTGGAAAATCGAGAGCCCAAATGTAAGAAAATACTGAAGCCATTATCCCCTTCACCCTGTAACTTTGCAACCGTTATCAGTATGAAGCAGTTCAATGTTCCCATTATTTACCGAAGCCCGTTGATCAGCGCCGTGAAAAACAGGCGAAAACAACAGGATAAGATGAAGAAGGATTTCAGTCCTACCCTCCTCGATTTTGGCCCCGTGAAGATCCACCTGGCACGCCATTTCGGTTTTTGCTATGGGGTGGAGAATGCGATCGACATAGCCTTCCGCACCATTGAAGAAAACCCCGGCAAACGTATTTTCTTACTGAGCGAAATGATCCATAACCAGCAGGTAAACGCCGATCTGAAAGAGAGAGGGATTCTTTTTTTACAGGATACTTATGGCAAACAATTGTTCCCTTTTGACGAATTGACAAAGGATGATATTGTGATCATACCCGCCTTCGGCACCACCCTGGCAATCGAGGAAAAACTAAATGACATCGGCATCGCCACGGAAAGATACAATACCACCTGTCCTTTTGTTGAAAAGGTATGGAACCGCAGCGAACAGATCGCTAAAAGAAATTACACCGTAGTTGTACACGGTAAACCCAAACATGAAGAAACCCGTGCTACTTTCTCCCATGCTTCGGTTCATACACCTACCGTGATAGTGAACGACATGAGTGAAGCAATAGAATTGAGCAGGTACATCACAGGGGAAAAAGATGCTTCCGGCTTTGCAGCAGAATTCGCAGGGAAATTTTCTGAAGGGTTTGACGTGAACAGGCACTTCGAAAGGATCGGTGTAGTGAACCAGACCACCATGCTGGCCAGTGATACGCAAGCGATTTCGGAATTCCTGAAACAGGTTATGATGAAAAAGTACGGGCTGGATACGGGTACGATCGAAGACCGGTTCGCAGATACGAGAGATACCTTATGTTATGCCACCAACGACAACCAGTCTGCCGTTTATGGACTACTTGAGACAGATGCAGATCTTGCCATCGTAGTGGGTGGATACAACAGCAGCAATACCTCTCACCTGGTTGAGTTGTGCGAACAGAAATTACCTACCTACTTTATCAATTCCGAAGAAAAGATCCTTTCAGCAAAAACCATCCGTCATTACAACCTGCATACCAGGGAGGAATTGGTTACCGAAGGATTTCTCCCTGCCGGGGCGGAGACAAGGATATTGATCACCAGTGGCGCCAGTTGTCCTGATGCCCTGGTTGAGGAAGTGATCAGTAAGATCGTTTCATTCTTCCCGGTCACTACGAGTATTGAAACGTTGACAGAATCTTTTTTACAAGGCGGCGAATAAAAATGCCCCCGCTATTGCGAGGGCATCTATTTTGCCATTATGCTTACTTTGTAAGCTTTTTCACCAGGAACTCATCCCCCACCTGCACTTTAAATATATAAAACCCTTTGGGCAAAGTAGCCAACCCATCCAACACAAGGTTATTCACTCCCTTTGTAAGGTTGCGTTCGCCGGCAGCCAATCGCTTACCCATGTTATCATACAGGTACATTACTGCGGTACCGGCGGTTTCACTCGATAATGTCACGTTAATTTTATCGGTAAATGGCGCCGGGTAAACACCCACAATATTCACCCCTTTAATGTTCACATTCAGTGCGGCGATATTACTGTACTGGGATGTTCCATCCTTATCAACCTGTTTCAGCCTGTAATAATTAACACCCGATGATGCGTGAATATCGTTGAACCGGTAATCGGTTTTTATTTCACTATGTCCTTTTGCAACCACGTTCCCGATACTGATAAAGTTTGCACCATCTGTGCTTTTTTGTATCTCATAATAGTTGCTGTTCAACTCCTGCATGCTGCTCCACGATAGCTGAGCTATCCCATTTGAATAAGAAGCCTTCAATGGAGTCATCACTATTGGCAGCAATCCACTTATGGGTTCAAGCAGGCAAAGGTCGTCGATGGCCAGGTAGGCAGGATTACCACCGCAGGCATTCGGAGTCTTGATACTGATCTCCAGTTTTTTGTAGCTGTTCACAGGTATGTTCACTACCAATGCCAGTTGCACCCAGGTCCCGGGCGTACCAGAAATTGTTTGTGTAACTGTTCCTAATGACACCAGGCTGGCAGCAGCAACGGTTGCAGCACCCTTCAACTCAAGCATGACAGTTGGGTTCGTGGAAGCAATATCAGGCTTGGAGAACCACGCCCTGAATATCATTGTGCCCTGGAAGAATTCGTTGGCATTTGAAACAGCAATGGTGCGGTACCAAATACGGTTTATGCAGGAGTTGTTTGCATTGACCACCATCATATTCATCCCCGAATGCGGTGCAAATGCGGAGAACGTCGTATTCATTGAATCCGGGTTGTTAATGATACGATAACGGGCATTGGTCCCCAATGTACCGCTTGTCCATTGAGCGATGTCTGTATACGCTCTTGTAGTAACGCCGTTTGTCCCTGGCGCAGAAAAATTTCCTGTACCAGATACTTCAAAGCCGCCGAAATAATCGGTAATGGGTGGCGGCACCAACCCGGGATTGATCACGAGCATATTATTCGTGCAGGAGGAATAGCAGTTCTCCCCTGCCGGTCTTGTGCGGATACGGATATATTTAGCATCCTTATCACCATACTCTTCTGCACCATAGACAGGGATGCTTGGCCAGGGATGAGTTTCCGGATCAAGACCGAAATCGGTCATCAATATCCTGAGCTCAATGTTATCAAGTTGTGAGGTATAAGCGGGGCTGCCTGCATCATTTATAACCAGGTTGTCGATCGAGTCCTGAATAAAGGTAGGTTGCGAAGCACCTGCGACAGAGAAGACATGACCATTGATCATGTTATTACCATTTGCCAGGTACACCCAGGGGCTACCGGGGCTTACCCTGTATTGCCAGTGTATATAAGAGTTGTAGCCGGTGGAACCTACCTTGGTGTTAATGGTAACGGTTCCGCCCTGAAAAAAACAGGATACAGTATACCGCTCAACTTTATGTGCATAGGAATTAGTGCTGAGACTTAGCAATAATGTGGCCAGGAAGAGTGAACCAAAAAGTTTATGGATGCCTTTTCCTGTGGCAGAATTCATCTTCATTTTTGAATTATGTTAAGGTTTCAAAAAAATCGTCAGTCTGGTAAATCAGCTTTTGTAAGGTTGGATCGGCATAAATATTACCGGAATATCAGAGGTATTGGGGAATTAAACTTCAAACAGGCCAATTGATTGCCGGACAGGTTTGAACAATTTTGTTGTTTCGAGGGAACGAGGGGGTCTTTAATAAGAAAATGGGCCGCAAATGTAGGGGTTTTTATTGAATACCTGCTACGATTTTATTCATAAAAACTGCCCGTTTCTCTAGATTAAAATAAAGAGCCCCCGCCTGGGGCGGGGGACATCTTTGTTTGTGCTTGGTTATCTATATCTTAAATTATTTTATCAGTGTTTTTGTGAGTACCGATTCCCCTGCTTTGATACGCATAATATAAACACCCTTTGAAAGAGAGCCCAGGTTATCCATACACAATGTTGAAACTCCCTTGCCGATAACATAGTTGCGTCCAATCACAGCTTTACCCGAATTGTCGAACAGCTGAATACTGGCATTCGTTTTCAATTCACTGGCTACATTAATATTTACCCTGTCTGTAAAAGGACCTGGGTAAATGGCTGTGATATTCACTCCTTTAATGAGTACATTAACCAGGATGGTGTTACTATATTGATAATGCCCATCATTATCAAAATACTGAATCCGGTAATAGTTCATCCCATCCTCTGCTTTCAGATCACTAAAAGCATACGAAGTTACTTTATCACTGACCGCTTGTGCAGCAAGCTTGCCAGCACTATAAAAATTAACTCCGTCGGTGCTTCGTTGTATATCAAAATGGCTGCTGTTGCTTTCCTGCAAACTACTCCACGATAAGTAAGTGACTCCCTGGGAATAATATCCCTTCAAAGGAGTCCATACTATAGGTAAAAGAGCTTTTGCATTTTTGGAGTCGCTTTTAACTGAGCCAAAAGCAAATAACTGGGTTACCATCAGGGTTAGTACCGGAATTAATTTAATAAACCGGTTTACCAAAAAATGCTCTTGTGTAAGGGTAAATATTTTCATATTACGGGTCATAATTTCATTAATAAGCTTACTTGGGAAACTTTCAAAAGAATTGGACAGAACAAGGCTTTAAAAAGGCCGGGTGGGTCTTTGCAGGAACTGGTTCAGAAGCTTTTTGAAGGATATGTACTTTATATTCAGGCCATAAAGGGAGGCCGATAACATTTTTTTGTTATACTTAAATTCTTCAAGCGGATATTAAAACTGGAAATTTACCTGAGACATCAGGGTTTCTTTGAGGTGATGTAAAAGTATATATTGCGATCCATTTATGCAAGCGTTTTCAGCTTTTTTTCTGCCAGTTCAAGTGCGATACGCAATTGTTCATCCATCGTGAGATTCGTATTATCAATTTCTATTGCATCTTCAGCCTTCCGTAAAGGGCTGATCTTACGGTTAGAATCGATGTAATCCCTCATCTCAAGATTGTTTTTCACCTCATCGATAGTGATATTCGGATTCTTACTAAAAAGTTCCTTGAATCGCCGTTCCACCCTTACTGCCGTGTCGGCGGTCATGAATATTTTTAGTTCTGCATTAGGGAATACCGTGGTCCCGATATCCCTTCCATCCATCACGATCCCCTTTTTCTTTCCCAATTGTTGCTGCTGGGCTACGGCAAAAGTCCGTACTTCCTCAATAGCTGCTACCTCACTTACTTTTTCCGCCACCACGAGATCCCGTATCACATACTCTACATTCTCACCGTTCAGGAAGATCTCCGATTGTTGTGACACATCATTGTAATGAAATTCGATGGTAATGTTCCTCAACGCCTCTTCCACTTCGGTTGTATCCGTCCAGTCGGTATGGTTACGCAGGAAATACAAAGTGATCGCCCGGTACATGGCCCCGCTGTCGATATACACATAACCAAGTGCCTTTGCCAACTGTTTTGCAAGTGTGCTCTTCCCGCATGAAGACCAGCCATCGATGGTAATGATGATTTTCTTTTTCATTCGAGGGCAAAAATGGCTCAAAAAAACACGAAATCAAAATGAAATTAAGAACCATTTTTGCTTGAATGAGGGTGTATTAGTGCTTGGTATTAATTAAAAAGAATGAATTTTTGGCTAAGTATCCTGTTATTCATTTGCACCTGCATGGTATATGTGCCGTTGCCGAACCTTGCCAGGTTTGTAAGGCGGATCACATTACTTCCTTTCACCACTTTATTCTTCTGCGTGTAAACGATCCTTCCGTTATTGTCTACCATGCGTATGCTGATCTCTTCGGCATTATCGGCCGTGAAGCTCATTGCTATCTCGGCACCTGCCGGGTTCGGCATCAAGGTCAACGGGATGTTCATCCGGGGTTTACGCAGTGCGGCAATATTGCTGTATGTATACTCACCGGTCGCAGCAATTACTTTCACACGGTAATAGATCACATCTTCGCCAACCCTGCTGATGTCATCCTTCAGATTGAAAGTCTGCTGCTCATTCATTTTCACTAACTGGTTTACAACGCCGACCTTACCGAAACGGATGTTATCAATACTGCGTTCAATTTCGAAATGATCTACGGGGTTGTTAGTGATGATCACCCAGTTCAGGGTGGCTTCATTGCCCTGCAATACCGCACTCAGCACAAGTGATTCATTGGCCAGAACCATTCCCACAAACCTCCAGTCACGATCACTGTTGGCAGGATATTTTTTCTGTACCGTAGTCCTGGAACCGGGATTAGGGTCGCCGGCGAATGTACCTCCGGTACCCATCCGGTAAGATGTTCCTTTAATATTGATCACTGAATTGAGGGAATCAAAACGGTTATCCAAACCATCCATATCCGTATCCAAACCGGTCAGTGTAACCAGGTCATCGGCTTTACCATTCAGATTAAAATCGTTTCCTTCGATGATATCGGGCTGACCATCACCATCGGTATCGAGGTCTCGATAATCGGGAGTACCGTCTGCATCATGATCGTAAGGGATAATGCCTGAACCGCCAAATCCTACCAGGTTATCATATGTGTTGATCAGGCCATCTCCGTCGGTATCCGTCGTAACAGGCAATTTATAGCTGGCTGTTGACATGCCTTCGATATTATCAGGTATTCCGTCATCGTCTGCGTCGATATCGAGGAAATCAGGACTAGCAACTCCGTCGGTATTGAGAAGATTTAGAGAAGGAAGGCCGGAGACAGAAGTTGACCATCCATTGGTTCCGATCACACCATCTACGATACCGTTGAAGTTGGCATCGGTCAAACCGGCTTCAACCACATCTGTAATGCCATCACCATCGCTGTCGAGATCATAAGCATTCGGTCTGAAATCCTGGTCTAGGTTTTTATTAGGGTAATTGTCAGCACGTCCATCTACCGGGCTGGCATCCGGCCCGGTTTTCAGTAGAGCCGTAGCAAGCACAAAATTGTCTGAGATTCCATTCCTGTCAGCATCGGCAAAACCATCCAGTTTGCCATCATTGTTGCTATCGGCAGCAAGCGCTTCCTTTACATCGGGAATGCCATCATTATCGCTATCTGTGTCGAGATAGTTAGGGATACCATCGCCGTCGAAATCCTGTGGGCCGAGTCCATTACCTGAACCCTGCACACCGGTGCTGTTGCCATCCACGTTTTGAGAGAACCCATCGGCATCCGTATCGGTATAATTATCGATGATACCGTCACCGTTCGTATCCACCCCGTACGATTCAACCACATCGGGAATACCGTCGTTGTCACTGTCGAGGTCGTACTGGTTAGGGATGCCGTCGAGGTCTTTGTCGGCGTTGTCATTTACACCGTCGCCGTTAGAGTCAATGAAGCCAGGGAAGTCTGTATCGTAAAAGTTAGGGATTCCATCATTGTCAGAGTCGGCACCAAAATCGAAATTATCGTTCACACCATCAAAGTTGGTATCAACATAACCGGGATAGGCCGGATCTTTCCAGTTTGGTATTCCATTGGAGTTATGATCCTGTAAAGCAACAGGGTTATTGAATTCAACATAGTCGGGAATACCATCGTCGTCATCATCAATATCAACACATACTGTAATGATCACTGTGATCCTGGCTGTATCTGAACATCCGGCCCCATTAGTAAAATATGCCCAATAGATGCCTGAAGAAGTTACCGGAGTATAAGGATTGTAAAGATTAGCAGGCACAAACGGCATAGCCGAATAGAATGTATAACCTGCATACTTCATCCAGGGAAGGGTAACGGTCAGGTTAGCACATTTGTTAACCAATACGGTATCTTTAGGAGTGAAGCATGGGCCAGACAAGGGATGAATTACCGGCCCCTTAATGATACATCCGGAGTTCATTACACCACTTGAATCGAATAAGGCATTACCTGATAACCTTCCAGCATAGTTGATGCGGGCACTGTTGCGTAATGATCCCACACAGCTTACAATTTTGCAGGCTGACGCTGTCACTACTTTGAATTCAACATTACCGTTCACACCAGGGCCGATCTTGCCACCTGCAGCAGCAGAGGCACCAACACCTATGCGGAACAGTATTTTGTTTGTTACGAGGTCGTATTCGGCTTCATCATCACCCGGGGCGTCTGTTTTCAGCACTCCGTTGATCTTGATCGACCCAGGCATATAAGTGGTACCGGAAGGTAAGTTGTCGGTAATTATAGTATTGGTACTGGAGTCGTTACCAGAATTAGCATAATTGATCTGGTAACGCATACTGTCACCAGGCAACAAAGATCCCCCGTTCAGGTCAGAAGCAGTTTTATCAAAAGCGAACGTAGGGTTATACTGTGAAATGGCAGTGGTCAATACATGAGCGATCACCATTTCATCCGGTGAGGCCAGCCTGACCGTTGCCGAGGATTTATTATTCCCAAGGTTGGCGTTTCCTACGTTCGGCATGTCAATGATGTTGGCATCATAACCAAGAGTATTGTAGAAAGCAGGGTTACGGGTCATTACCACGGAACCCTTATAACCGATCGTACTGTTCCACATATCGTCGGTATTGGCTGTTCCGTTCGGTGTAAGGTTAAAGAACGAAGCCGCACCGCTTTGTTTAAAGGCAAATGAATCTTTCCAGCTGCGGTCGCCATCATAAACCACACCACCCAATTCACAACTTACAGGACCGGTTGGAGGAGTTAAGAACCCACTTAGGGTAAAATCAACAGGCGCATTTCCTTTTTGTACTACTGCACATCCGTCGAACACGGTGAGGTTACGGGAAATAAGTGAGGGGTTCGCATAGGCAATAACGAGTGTCCAACCTCCATAGGCGTTGTTCTTGCCAATAGGCGGACAAACATTTGCTATTGAATACGTACCATTGGGGCTAGAAGCATTCACTAATGCCGTAATATCAGCAAAACACTGGAAGCCGGTATAGTTAAACCCGACCGGAGCACCGGAGTTATAATAATCTGTCTGGGTTGAAGCAACAGTTGTATAAGAAGCCGCACCAGGGAGTTTTAATTTGCAAGTTGTTTCATTGGTGATCCAGGCTGTACTTCCACCATTCACCCCTTCACCGGCACCCCAGTACAGACCTGCAAATAATACGTTAGAACAAGATGGCAGGTTGAGGTCAGCAGTAGATGAGTTGAATGTGCCGTTATTATCAATACCAAGCACCTGCATATCAAAAGACATATCTGCATTTGATGTGTTTGAAAGATGCACCTCTACTGCTATGGTGTTGCTGCCGGCTGTGAAGAAAGCCGGGCTCAGGTTATATGATACCGACTCGGCAGCGCCAGGAGCAATATTTGATGAGGCCAGTGTTGCATTACCAACAGCTCCACCCGGCATGTTATCCCGGATTCGTTCCGTACCATTGATATATACCACGATGCCGTCGTTACGCTTCATATCCAGTTGTATCGAAGCAAATGTGGTTGAAAGTTCGGTTGCGGTAAAGGAAACAGACCTTCTGAAATAGTAGGTCGTATATTTTGTTCCTGCAGTCGGCGTACAGATGGGTGTTCGGCCACTGGGGATACAGGTAACTATTGAAGGTTGTGCCGGATTAGCATATCCGTATTTACCCGGACCGTTTAATGGGCTTGCACCTACGTTCCACAAAGCTGTAAGGGTATAATTGGACTGCTTCCAGTTATTACCAAGCAGGTCGTTTCCCGGGGCTGCGCCGGTTGAATGGTAGTTCCATACACTTCCAAAAGCGAGTTTTGTGGTTGGCGCAGGATTGTCGACATCGATATTTATACCGTTGCCATTGTTGTCCATAGATGTTCCTGCAGGCGGTACTTCACCAGTTCCCGGGTTTCCGGATCCAACTCCGGATGTGGAAATGATACTGTTGGAAACGTATACGATATTTCCCTTCACAGAAGGGTTATAATACCGTGTGGCGAATGAACGTACAATCTGTGCATTGGTTACCACACATAAGAGTACAGTTGTGATCAGAAGGGGTACAATTCTTTTCATGATTCCAGATTTTTGTAAGCATCTGGCCTTTCAAAAAAGAATACTGGATGGTGAAAACTTAGTTTATTTCTTGTGAATGTTTGCTAAGTCCATTATCTAGGATGATAGAAAAAACCACTTAGCGATGTAAGGGAGAAAACACGTGAAAGACAGTAAAATTACTATTTCTGTTAGGGGAAGCAAAGATATCTAAACGTTTCCCATTTTTCCAAGCAATTGAATGACTTTTTTATAGAAAAAGTTCTAATTCCCAGTAATGATCACATTGTCAATGATTTAAAAATTTTTATTTTATCCACAAAATAAGAAAGCCACCCGGCTCCCGGGTGGCTTTCCAGAAATATGGTAGTTTCTGATTATACCTCAGATTTCTTTTCCTTTTTCTTTTCTTCTGGTTTCAGTGAGAACTTGATCTTTTCCCCGGAATCGTCCAACTCGGCGATCATCACATCCCCGGCTTTGATATTCATATTGAGTATCTCCTCGGCAAGGGGGTCTTCCAGGTATTTCTGGATTGCACGGTGCAATGGGCGGGCCCCAAACTGGGAATCATAACCCCTGTCGGCAATAAAATCCTTGGCCTTGTCGGTAAGCTCCATTGTGAAGCCGAGATTAGAAAGCCTTTTCATTACACCCTTCATCAATATATCAATAATGGCGAAGATATTCTCCTTGCTTAAAGAGTTGAATACCACCACATCGTCTATCCTGTTCAGAAATTCAGGGCTGAAAGTACGTTTCAGGGCCTTTTCAATCACCGCTTTATTATTTTCCTCGGCATTTTCCATGCGACTTGCAGTTGCAAAGCCTACTCCGTCGCCAAAATCTTTTAATTGCCGGGCCCCGATATTAGATGTCATGATAATCAGGGTATTCTTAAAATCCACCTTCCGTCCCATCCCGTCGGTCAATTGACCATCATCAAGAACCTGTAATAGTATATTATAGATGTCCGGATGTGCTTTTTCGATCTCATCGAGCAGGATCACTGAATACGGTTTACGACGTACCCTTTCAGTAAGTTGCCCACCCTCTTCATAGCCAACATAGCCTGGAGGTGCTCCGATCAGGCGGCTTACAGTAAATTTTTCCATGTACTCACTCATGTCGATGCGGATGAGTGCATCTTCACTATCGAACATATGTTTAGCCAGTGCCCGGGCCAATTCTGTTTTACCAACACCGGTTGGGCCCAGGAAGATGAATGTGCCTATCGGTTTTTTGGGATCCTTAAGACCAACACGGTTGCGCTGGATAGCTTTCACTACTTTAGAGATTGCATCATCCTGTCCGATCACAGCTCCTTGCAGGTCAGTTGCCATACGACGGAGTTTTTCTGTTTCCGCCTGTACCATCCGCTTCACCGGTATCCCGGTCATCATTGAAACCACTTCAGCAATATCTTCTTCTTCGATCGGGTAACGTTTATGTTTGCTTTCTTCTTCCCACGCATTCTTTGCTGCCTCCAATTCTTCCTGCAAACGTTTCTCAGTATCACGAAGTGAGGCCGCTTCTTCAAAACGCTGGCTCTTTACTACTTTATTCTTTTCGAGCTTGATATCCTCGATCTTCTTCTCAAGATCAATGATCTCCTTAGGAACGTTTATGTTCTTGATATGCTTCCTGGCTCCTACTTCATCCAGTACATCGATCGCCTTATCCGGAAGCAACCGATCTGTCATGTACCTGTCACTTAATTTCACACAGGCTTCAATTGCATCTTTACTATAAGAAACATTGTGATAATCCTCGTACTTATTCTTGATGTTGTTCAGTATCTCAATGGTTTCTTCTACTGAGGGCTGATCAACGATCACTTTCTGGAATCTTCTGTCCAATGCACCATCTTTTTCAATGTGCATACGGTATTCGTCCAATGTAGAGGCGCCGATGCACTGCAGTTCGCCACGGGCCAATGCCGGTTTGAATATATTGGAAGCATCCAGAGAACCACTGGCGCCCCCGGCACCTACAATAGTATGTATTTCATCGATGAAAAGGATCACATCCCTGTTCTTCTCCAGTTCATTCATGATCGCCTTCATCCTTTCTTCAAACTGGCCGCGGTACTTGGTGCCAGCCACCAGTGCTGCAAGGTCGAGGCTTACTACACGTTTATCAAACAAAACGCGTGAAACTTTCCGCTGGACGATACGCAGGGCCAAACCCTCTACGATGGCGGTCTTCCCTACGCCGGGTTCACCGATCAGGATGGGATTGTTCTTTTTACGGCGGGAAAGTATCTGTGATACTCTCTCTATCTCATTTTCCCTGCCAACGATCGGATCCAGCGTTCCATTCTCGGCCAACCTGGTAATGTCCCTCCCGAAATTATCCAGTACCGGTGTTTTTGTTTTAGGCTGATTACCGCCTCCGGCCCGCTGAGATTTTTGCTGGCTGTATTTCTTTTCGTCCTCAAAATCCTCCTCACCTTCATCACTGAATTCGGCGGAAGGAGGATTGCTCGTTACAAACCCCAACTCATTCTTGAATACATCATAGTCAACATCGAATTGGTTCAGTATCTGGGTGGCTATGTTCTCCTTATTCTTAAGTATGGAAAGCATCAGATGTTCACTTTCCACCTGTGCACTTTTTTGCGCTTTCGCCTCCAGCACGGTGATGCGAATTACTTTTTCGGCCTGCTTGGTTAAAGGAAGAGAATTAATATTTGCAATGTTTTTACCAGTCTTGTCCTTAACGGCTATCTCTATTTCTTTGCGAAGTTCAAAGAGGTCAATGTTGAGTGATTTCAGGATCTTAACTGCAGTATTCTCGCCATCCCTGATCAATCCCAAAACCAAATGCTCCGTTCCGATGAAGTCATTTCCCAACCTGAGGGCTTCTTCCCGGCTGTAAGAGATGATCTCTTTTACCTGGGCTGAAAAGTTATTATCCATTTTATATTGAATTTATGTGTACAATAATAACGATTATTTTAAAGATATAGTTTACACAACCCGGTAAATGTTAATATGTTAAAAAGTTAAAACCGCTATTGGCGACGGGTTATTCACTGGATGGAAAATGGGGATCCGTTTCCGGAAATACATTACCAAAATTTGCTTTACTTTACAAAGAACACCCGGAGTAAAACTACCGAAGTATGAATGTCAAAATAGATACCAAAGAGAAATTTACTGTAATTACACCCCTCGAAGCCGATTTATCTGTTAATATGACAGAGGAACTCTGCAATTTGTTGCTTTTATACCTGCAAAAAGACATACCGCATGTTGTTCTTAATATGCAGAGTGTTAATGAAATAAGCGAGGAAGCGACAGAAAAGTTCCCCGACATACAGCAACAGTTCTACGCCAGGAATTGCTCTTTTGTGATATGCTGCCTGCAACCAGGTGTGCAGCAAAAGCTGTCGACCCTGGAACAGTTTGATGCCATGAACATCACACCATCAGAGAGTGAAGCATGGGACATCATCCAGATGGAGGAGATTGAAAGAGAATTATTAGGAGATGAATAAACCCCTTGAAGTTTGCTGTTAGCCTTCAACCATAAGCCTGACCCAACCTTCAACCCATAAATTACATATTTTGTTTGCGCTGACAATCTTAGGAAATAACTCTGCCATACCGGCTTTCGATCGTAACCCGACCGCACAGCTGCTCCAAACCATGGAAGAAAGCTTCCTTATCGACTGCGGCGAGGGCACCCAGATGCAACTATCGAAATACAAAATAAAACGCAGCCGCATCAACCATATCTTCATCTCTCACCTTCATGGCGATCATTATTTCGGACTCATCGGCCTGCTCACCAGTATGAGCCTGCTTAACCGCACTCAAGACCTGCACCTGCATGCACCACCCGAATTAAAACAGGTGATCGACCTGCAACTCGAACTGGCTGCAACACATCTTTCCTACCCTTTGCACTTTCACCCGCTCACCAAAGAAGGCGTGATCGTACAGGGCAGCAAGATCATCATTGAATGCTTCAGGGTCCAGCACCGGATCGATTGCTGGGGGTTTTTGTTCAGGGAAAAAAGAAACCTCCGGAAAGTGAATGCTGAACGTGCAAGGATATACGAGATCCCAGCCTCTTTTTATGAAAAGCTTCAGCAGGGCTTCGACTATGCAAACAAAAAAGGCAGCATCGTTCCCAATGAGGAAGTTACTGTTCCCGGGCCGAGGTCAAGGTCGTATGCGTATTGCGCCGATACGATATTCGACGAAACGCTTGCCTCAAAAGTGAAAGAAGTTGATCTGCTTTATCATGAAGCAACTTACCTCAAAGACCTGCATGAAAGGGCCGCAGCACGGTACCATAGCACTACCATCCAGGCAGCAGAGATCGCTAAAAAGGCGGAAGTGAAAAAACTCCTTATCGGGCATTTTTCATCCAAGTATGAAAAGCTGGATGATTTCCTGATAGAAGCTATTGCTGTTTTTCCGAATACAGAGCTTGCCCTGCAGGGAAGCTGTTATATGATATGATCACTCCCTCGTCCTGACCACATAATTAAATCCATCTGCCATGATCCAATTATAAAATTCGGGAAACCATTTCCGCCATGCCTGTTCATTGTGCCCGCTCTGTGGATCGATCAGTGAATAGATCATTGCTGAAGAATTAGCACCCAACTGTTCCTGTACATCCAGCATATCCTGTATATAAGAACCTCCTTCTTTCCCACCCATATAAAAAAAGAACTTGCTGTTCATCCGGGAGGCCAGTGAATCGGTGAGTGGTTTGATGGCAGAAGCGGTCCAGAATGCAGGTGAAAAAATACCTCCTCTTCCAAACACATCCGGTTTCCTGAGCATGGCATAATAAGAGATCAGTCCACCCATTGAACTTCCGGCCACAATGGTATGATCCTTATCCCTCAGTGTCCGGTAACGTTTATCTATGAAGGGTTTCAATGTGAGTGCAAGAAAATCAACATAGGCATTCCCCTCCCCTTCACCAAAACGTTCAAAGTAAAACGGATTATATTCATTGAAACGGCGGGGCCCGTTTTCAATCCCCACAACAATACATGCGGGTCTTCCTTTTGCGATCAGTGAATCAAGGCATTCATCCACGCCCCATTCTCCAAACCCCGAATAGAATTCATCGAAAAGATTCTGGCCATCATGCATATACAAAACAGGGTAATGCTTATTACCTTTTTCATATCCATCCGGTAAATAGGCCCATATCTTCCGGCTACGGTTGAGTTGGGGAATGAAGAAGGCCGTATCAATCACATGGACCGAATTACTGGCAGTGTGCCTCGGTGGTTCGGGCGGAAAATCATCCTTCCACGCTTCAATGACAAGATCGATCGTGGTGTCGGACTGCAACCGCAGGAAACGGTTGGGCATGAACTTACCGCCACCCAATGATTCAACCTTATCCCAACTACTGCGGATGCATTTAAATTCATAATCGTCTGCCGCCAGGCTTACGCTGCATTGTACAACTCCATCGGATGACTTTACCAAAAGAAATTCAGGAACGGCTTTCCACCGGTTGAATGATCCGGCAACAAAGACGCTGTCGTTCTGGTGAGAACCTGGTTGCTGCACCAGACGGAACACAACACGGTATTGTGCCTCACTTCCTGCATACGCCAGAACCAATGCAACAAAACACAGGATGTTCTTCATTTGCTTTTATTTACCAAGGTAATTCTTTACCCGCTGGTGAATAGATGCACTTAATGGTACCAAAGGTAACCTCAGTACATTTTTTATTATCCCCATTTCAGAAAGGAACGCTTTGGCGCCTGCGGGATTGTTCTCGGCAAACAACAGATCATTACCTTCAAGACATGCATAATGCAATGGCCTTGCAGAAGCAAAATCGCCCCTCAGGCAAAAACGAACCATTTCCGAAAAATCTTTCGGAAAACAATTCGCTGCTACGCTGATCACCCCATCCATACCGCATGCGATCAATGGCAAAGTGATGTGATCATCCCCGCTCACTACCAGGAAATCGTCGGGCCTGTCACGCAGGATGTGCATGCATTGCACCATATTGCCACTGGCTTCCTTGATCCCTGCAATATTCTTTACTTCCCTTGCCAGGCGGAGTGTGGTTTCTGCCGTGATATTACTTCCCGTCCGGCCTGGTACATTATATAACAGCAATGGTTTCGGGCTGGCCTCAGCCAGGTTCTTATAATGCTGAAAGATACCTTCCTGGGAAGGTTTGTTATAATAAGGGCTGGCACTTAATACCGCAATGGTTTTATCCAGCGGATAGCTCTGCAGGTTCTCCATCACTTCCCTCGTATTATTGCCGCCGATGCCCACCACTACCGGGACCCGGCCGTTCACACGTTCATAGGTATAGTTGATGATATCTGCCTTTTCCTCTGAGTCCAGCGTAGGTGTTTCACCTGTTGTACCCAGCGATACTATATATTCTATTCCTCCTGCTATGATAAAGTCGATCAACTTACCCAGGGCTTCAAAATCCACTTCCATGGATGGTTTGAACGGAGTAACGATGGCAACGCCGGTGCCCTGTAGTTTTGTACGCAAACTCATAAACAAAAATTTTAGGTGAAGGTATTGAGAAGCGGGGAAATAATGAAAACAGGATATCCGGGTAAACAACCGGCTATCCGCGTTATCTGGTTTCTGTTTCCTTAGCAGATTTGAAGTCGGGAATTAGTCAATTATACAGTACGCAGTATCTTTGATTTGACGGGATAATTTCTGTCCTTCCCGTAGATGAATAAACAGGTCCCGTTCTTTATTTTGTCGATGATGGGTTTATGCAGCCTCTCGGGTAAAGCCGGGCAACCAAGGCTGCGGCCGATATATCCCTGTGCCTGGATTAGTGCTTCGCTGACATAAGCGGCCCCATGGACAACAATATCGCGTCGGTCGGCATTGTCATTGATCCCCCTTTCCAGCCCTTCCAGTTTCAGTGAATAACCATGTGTTCCCTGGTAGGTGCTCCCGGTACGGTAGAACCCAAGACTGCTTTTATTGCTTTCGGGTTTGTTGGAGAACTGGCTGGCATAACCCAGCCCGGAATTATGTCCATGCGCCACATAAGTACAATACAGCAACCTGTTATTGACAAGGTCGATCACAAACAATCTCTTTGAAGAAGACGGCAGGCTGAAATCAACGATAGAAATAACATCATCGTTTTGAATTTGCCCATTCTGGCGAAGGTATTCAAAGCCCTGCATGGCATACTCAAACGCACGGCGGCTGAGACCTTTGCTTCCCAAATCCAGGTCATCGTACAACAAGATAAACCGGCTGTTTTTTTCTTCGTTATTGCCTGAAAGTGAATCCTTACTTATGGCATGCACATGCTTTCGTGAAATGGCTGCTTCGCTGTCCAGCGGCAGCAACTGGAAACCTGTGAACACAGCTATAAAAGACAATGAAAGGATAATGACGGATTTTTTCATTCCGGTGCTTTTCTTCATGCTAGATTTGAACATGGCAAAGGTCGCCCGCATTATGTTTTGGATTTGTTAAAAAACCGTCATTTTTCGGTACCCATGTCTTATACCATCCGGCTGATATCCGTCACTCCGCCGCCCCACTGTACTCATTTGAAATCCGGAATAAAAATCAAAGATTTGTACCATGGAAAAACACGGGATCTTTGGGGGAAGGACGATTGAATGGTTGTTTGTGTCGGCCATCTCAATTTTACTGCTTTATTTTGGCCGCACCCTTTTTGTTCCGATGTTCTATGGGCTGTTCATTGCCATTGTATTGTACCCTGTATGCCGCTGGATGGAAAAGCACGGCTTTCCGAGAAGCCTTGCTATAGCAACAGGCTTATTGGTGGTATTTCTCCTCTTCGCCGCACTGGTTTGGTTGCTTATTGCTCAATTAAATGCTTTTTTGAACGACCTGCCCGAACTAAAAGCCAAACTTCAGCCGGCACTCACGGAACTGCAGCAATGGCTGGAAAGAAATTTCAATATCTCCATTGCCTCGCAAAATGAATGGTGGCAGAACGAATCGAACCAATTGTCCGGTAATGCGCCCGGCTTGATCGGTGGCTTATTCAGCCAGACTCTTTCCGGGCTCTTCACCCTTTTCATTACCCCGGTATTTGCGGCACTTTTTTTATACAACCGTAAGGACTTTGTTCTTTTTTTGGAAAAATTGCTGGGGGAAAAATACAAAGACCGGCTGCACCAGGTACTCGGGCAAACGATCCTTACCTATTTTCACTTTATCAAGGGGATGGTATTTGTTTATTTCATCGTGGGGGTACTCAACAGCATCGGCTTACTGGCCTTGGGCATCCGCCATGCCATCCTTTTTGGCTTCCTCACAGCAATCATGACCATCATACCCTATCTGGGTATCATCATAAGCGCCCTGCTACCAATAACGATCGCCTGGATCACAAAAGACAGTATCTGGTATCCCATCGGCGTCGTAGGCGTGTTTGTATTTGTTCAATACCTGGAAGCGAATGTTATCTTTCCCAAAGTAGTGGCAACTCAACTCAATATCAGTACGTGGGCTACACTGGTAGCTATCATCGCCGGCGGAATTTTGTGGGGTGTAAGCGGCATGATCCTCTTTATCCCCTTCCTGGGCATGCTTAAACTGGTCACCGACAATATCCCCGAGTGGGAAGCAATAAATACATTGATAAGAAGAAGGGAAGAGAAGAAAAGATGACCGCAGTCGCTCAGAACAAGGCCTTGCCTTTCAGCTGGTATGCAATAAGCATCATCACAATACCGATCCCGAGGTACACAAATTGAAGCCAGAACAGGGCATTGATTAGTAACATCTGAACAAGTACCCACCCGCAGGTCATCAGTCCGGCTACGATCGCCCATTCGTACCTGCGGATGTGTTTCCTGATATTCAAGACAAAGGCAATGACGCTGCTTCCTCCAACAAATAAGGTGAGTACAATGCCGGGTATAAGAAATGTTTTAAAAGGTGATGTTTTCAGCAATTCTGTCGACATCTGCATCACGCTCCCGTCCGGATAAAGCATAATGATCACTCCCGATATCAACGAAGTCACCGCGACAAAAAATAAGAGTATCGTTAATAGCATTCTCATTTTATAGCCACTTTAATTTCTTAAGGCCCCTCACCGGGTTCCGGTACTTCGTAAGGGGGTGTTTCAAATGGGTCCTCGTCGGGGATCACATCTGGGTCTTCCTCAGGTAAGGCCGGCAGGTCGGGGACCGCATCAGGATGTATCTCCGGGTCTTTTACCGGGGGTATCTCTGCGGGCTTCTTTTTAGGATCGTCATACATGATGATTTATTTATAGAACAAAGCTAAACCGGGCCCACTGTGGCTTTCAATGAGGGAAATTACTGCCAAAACTGATGCTTGTCATTTTAACGGCTGCCGGCCCACGATACATTTGTTGCAAAGGTCTTAATTATGCTCGGCGAGTTGAATGATATGGAAATAAAGAATGTATTATCGAGCCAGGTGCTTGGGCGACTTGCCTGTTGTGATGGAAAGCAACCATATATTGTTCCGCTTACGTATACTTACGATGGCGAAAACATCATTGGTCAAACGAACGAAGGCAAGAAGCTGAAGCTGCTTCGCAAGAACCCTCATGTCTGCTTTGAAGTGGATATGATGACCGATATGACCAACTGGAAGTCGGTGCTGGTCTACGGCGACTTCCAGGAACTTAATGCCGAAGAAGCTGAGAAAGCCCAGCAGGAATTATTCAATAAGGTATTCCCCCTCATGACCAGCAGTACGGTTCATGCCCATGAACACGAGGTAATGGGAGGGATCGACGACAGTAACCGTGTAAAACACGTGATGTACCGGATTAAAATAAAGAAATGCACCGGTCGTTTTGAACGTACGTAGGGTTGTGTGCCCGCTGCTGCGGGCAAAAGCATGAAGCATGATCCTTAAAATAAAGCAGCCTTTTGGCTGCTTTATTGTTTTTGCTATTTATGGTTGGAATAGCATTGAATTTCTTGAAAAGAATGCATCTCCCTGCCTTTATTACTTGCTATTGTTTGGCCAGGACATTCTTTTTGACCATATCTTCCAAGATCAGTTTTCCGTATTCGTGGCCCAGGCTTTCAGATGAAGCAGGGTCGAACGACTCGGTCTGTACCGAATAAACAAGGTCTTTACTGTTCATCTCGTACAGGTTGCTCTCCCAGAAATACTTGGTATCCGTGACATAGTAGCCCGGTGTATAGATCCGGTCGTATATCGTTGTATAATAACCTCCAAAACGCCGGTAATAAACTGCCCGGGGCAGGTTCTGCCGTTGTGGCGGTACATAGTACTGTTCTTTTGTTTTATCAAGCAACACAATCGTAAGCACCGCATCGGCACCGCTGTTCCTGATCTTGTCCACAGCATCTTTCTCACACATGTTCTCGAAGGCCTTAGGCCCCAACTCTGCCATTGCAGAGGCGGCGTTGTATCCTAATCCTTTAAGGTCGTCCACAAAATGCTGCTCCATGAACCCTCGGATACTTCGGTCCTGGTCGGGTATCAAGCCTAGTACAAGTATCTTATTGTATTTCTTTGGTGAACTGCTGGCGACGCTCCACGAATTTGTAATGCGGCTGCTGGAGCAAGCTGAAAGCAGCAACAAGGCAATCGCCGCAAATATGATCTTGGTTTTCATGACCGGAATTTTAATCAGTGTTCAATACAAAAAATAAGAAACCCTGCCGCCCTGTACGGCAGGGTATGTTCAAGCAGGACAAAAGCCTACTTACTTAACGGCTATGTGTTTAGCCTCAAGCTTCTTGGTTTCTTCGGTCTTTGGGATCAACAGTTTCAATACACCGTCTTCATAACGGGCGTCGATCTTATCGGTCCTTGTGCCTTCCGGAATGGTGAAAGTCCGGCTGAAAGTAGTGTAGCTATACTCCTTGCGGGTATACTTTTTCTCTTTCTCTTCTTTTTCTTCCTTGGTCTCGGCGCTGATAGTAAGCATGTCACCTTCCACATCGATCTTGAAATCTTCCTTCTTCATCCCAGGCACAGCCAGCGAAATTTTGAATTCACCTTTCTCTTCCACAATGTTCACTGCAGGGATCGTGAGCATATTGCCCCATAAACTTCCGCCGTTGTTCATATCAAACCAGTTATTCCACGGTTTGAAGAAATCATTAAAGACAGATGGCATCAGGTCACCGGTTCTGATCAAAGTCTTAGTTGACATAACCACCTCCTTTGTTTTTTTGTTAATAATTCTTTTAACGATTTAAAGCTACTATCACGATTTGCCAAAAAACAACGACGGCCGTCAATCAAAAAAATGACCGTTATCAGCAAAAGGGGTTTGATCATTCATCGTGCAGGATCAGCAGCGGCAGTTTTACCTGGTAAACCATGTCACGGCTGTGTTCTTTTCCAAACAACCGTTCTAAAACGTTATGGTGGTGTGCAACCATAACAAGCAGGTCGGTCGGGTTGGTACTGATAAAATCATTGATACCCCTTTCCACATTGACATCAACCATGGTGTGGAAGCTGTGCCTGAACCTGCTGAAATTTACTTCCGTTGCTACCTTCCCGGCGACTTCTGCCGCTTTCATAGCGGTTTCTTCTTTTTGCACATGCAGCACCTGCAGATCGGCATTGAAATGATCTATGAATTCTTCCAGTAACGCAGATGGCTTTTGACCTGCCTTTTCCACAAAGTCGGCGGCAAACGTAATATGTTTGATAAAACTGAACCCGGAATCTTCGGGGATGACCAGCAGGGGTATCTTTGTCTTCCGGATAGCTGATACAACCGTGCTGCCGAAGATCCCCCCAGTATTGCCGGCGCCTTTCATTCCCATTATGAGCAAATCGGGCTTTATTTCTTTTGCCAGCTCCTTGATTACACCAACGGCAGTTCCGTTCCGGGTAAAACCAAGGGCCCGTATGGTGTAATTAGCTGCCAGGTATTCGATCTCCCGTTGCATCATCGCTTCATTCTCCTGCTGTACTTCTTCCATGGAGAGTGGCAAATAACCCGGTGCATCGCCCACAGGCACGGGCATATAATAGGCATGTACCAATTTGACGGCGGCATTGAACGAACTGGCCAATGCGGCTGCATAATCCATTGCCCTGCGTGACGCTGCAGAAAAATCCACTGCAACAAGAATGTTCTTCATAACCTGATTTTTAAAGTTGATCAGAGTATCAGTAATATTGTATTAAAACTATACGCCCATAACCGGCAAGGCTGCCATCGTCCATGAATTCCACATCACCCCCGTTCTCAAGTACTTTCTGTATCACATCGTCAACAGCATCTTTGATATAGAACGGGTAGTCGCTCGGTAGTTCTTCTTTATAAATAATATCCGGATCGGCACCCTGCCTGGCCGCATATACAAACCCTTTCTCCACCAGCAGCAAACGGGAGTTCTTATTGGTAGCAGCCTGCCATACCTCATCCATTCCATAGGCCAGTTTCCTGGCATTCATTGCCTTTTCCAGTTGCTGCAATAAGCCTACCTGTTTAACATGGCGCCAATTACTTACATACGGCAGCACCATATTGAATATTTCCGGCACAGGCATTTCTTCGTAATTACCGACAATATATTCGGTGATATCGTGTTTATGCTTGCTGAGTTTCCTGAAATGCCCGATCACCCTTTCAGCCCCCAAAACAAATACAGGCAATGGATATGCCTTCAGCATCAGGCTCAGGTCCTCATCCATCTGGTGCAGGAATTTGTCGAGTATGATCTCGGCCCTTGCCTCAGGATCAGAAAAATTGGCCACCCGTTCGGCCAGGTCTTTTTCAGCGATATAGAGATGTTCGGCCAGGTTTGATTTAACCAGCTTCATATCGGAGTTATTGGCAAGGAACATCAGTGATTTTTTTGCGCTCAGCATCAGTACCAGGTATTCTATTTCCTGTTTTTTCTGGTAAACGAGGTCACGGATCTCGAAGGATTCATCCACGATCAGCTTCTCTTCCACCGGTATATCCAGGTAAAACATTTTTTCCACTACCGGTGAGATGAATATGCCAAGGCTTTTCTTGTGGGTACTGAAATTGATACCGCCTACCAACTTCCGCAGCTTGTCCATAAGAGGCTGCACTTTTTCGGGAGGATAATTGGCCATGAGTTCTTTCTCCGTTTTATTCACCGCCATTTTCAGGCGGTATTCCAGTTCAGGCCTTGGACTGAGCTTTGGTTCAAACGGGAGTATCAGGGAAACCGCAGGTAGGTATTTTACTGCACTCAATACGGCTTTTTCGTCGGGGGAGAATACATGTGTCATAATATTAAGGTTGTGTAATAAAGTTATTTTCATATACAGGCCTTTTATATAACGGCTATCAGAGTTAACTATGATTTTACTCAGCAATAGCCGGGCAAGCACTGGATAATTTTATCAGGGCAAATGAAAAAGGTCATTCAAAAGGCGGTATCCCTTCAGCACAATGCTGAGCTGGCAGATATTTTCCGGCGGATGGCTGCTTGCTATGGGTATCTTGGCCCCGACGAACGTTTCCGGGCAAGGGCCTATGAGGCGGCCGCTTCTGTACTGGCTAATATGAAAGAGCCGGTGGATGTATACCACGATGATATAAAAGCGCTGGATGCGTTGAAGGGTGTTGGTGAAAGTATTGCACAGAAGATCGTCGAATACCTTCATACCGGGAAGATCACTGCATTCGAAAAACTGAAAGCACAGGTTCCGGTGCAATTACTTGAGCTCACTGAGGTGGAAGGGATCGGGCCGGCAACGGTACGGCAACTCCACGACGGGTTACAGGTGAACACCCCGGTTCAATTGGCCAAGGCAATCGAAGAGGGGAAACTGAATACCCTCAAAGGGTTTTCGGTAAAGAAAATAGAGAAACTGAAAGAAGTGCTTAAACCCGATAAAGAAAAGAAAAGGATCCCTTTATTGGATGCAGAACGGATCGCCAAAACCGTCATCAGGGAAATTAATAAGAGCCCGTTTGTTGAAAAAGCCGTCGTCGCTGGCAGCATCCGGCGGAAGAAACCGACCATCGGCGACATCGATATCATTGTGCTCGCACAAAAAAAAGATCAACGCCGCATCGTCGATCAGTTCATCCGGTCGGCATTGGTAAAAAAAGTGATGGCAGCCGGAAGCACTAAAGCCAGTGTATTATTGTATAACCATGAGGTGCAGGTGGACATACGGATAGTTGAAGCGGCGCAATACGGCTCTGCCCTTTTTTATTTTACCGGAAGCAAGGAACATAATATCAAGTTAAGGCAGGTTGCAAAGAAACGGGGCTGGAAAATGAACGAATATGGGGTATTTGATATCAAAACCGGACACCGCCTGGCAGGCGAAACGGAACAAGGCATTTATAAACTCTTTGGCTTATCTTATATCCCGCCTGAGAAACGGCTTGGCGGCAATGAACTGGAAAATGCTGTCATGAAAAAGTAACCCTCATGAGTTCCGATAAAAACAAATTCAGTACACAAAATAAGGTAAGACTCATCCGCAGCGGCGCCGGATACTTCAATACCTTACTCGGCATGATCAATAAGGCTGCGGAAAGCATTCACCTGCAAACATATATCTATGAGGAGGACGAGACCGGAAGGCAGATAGCGAACGCATTACAGCAAGCAGCAGCAAGAAACGTTGAAGTTCACCTCATGGCCGATGGATATGCTTCTCAGAAATTATCGCAGCCATTCATTACTGATTTAAAAAACAGCGGGGTCCGCATGCGTTTCTTCGAACCCGTTTTCAGGAGCAAGGATTTTTACTTCGGCAGGCGCATGCACCATAAGGTAACGGTGGTTGATACTAGGTATGCCCTGGTGGGTGGCATCAACATCGGTAACCGGTACAACGATATGCCCAACGAACCTGCGTGGCTTGATTTTGCTTTATATGCCGAAGGGGAGATAGCAAAGGAACTATGCATCTTATGCTGGAAATCATGGAACAGCTATCCGATTAATATGGGACTTACTCCCTGCGAACAAAAAGAACTGAGTTTTGATTTCCCGCCCGGAGAAACAAGTGAGTTACGCATGCGCCGAAACGATTGGGTAAGGCGAAAGAACCAGATATCCTCCACCTATGTGGATATCCTGCGCAGTTCCAAAAAAGAAGTGACCATACTCTGCAGCTATTTTTTACCAAGCGGGTTTATCAGGGGGCAGATGATCGCAGCCATAAAAAGGGGGGTAAGCATCCGGGTGATCGCGGCCGGGGCTTCGGATGTAAAGATCGCCAAAAACGCCGAACGCTGGCTGTACGACTGGCTGCTGCGCAACGGCATACAGCTTTACGAATACCAGCAGAATGTGCTGCATGGGAAGATGGCATTGAGTGATAACGAGTGGATGACGATCGGCTCTTATAATATCAATAACATCAGCGCTTATGCAAGCATCGAATTGAACCTGGACGTACGCAACCCTGTTTTCGTTTCGGATGTGAGGGATACACTGCAGCAGATCATAGATAAGGATTGTATCCGCATCAGCATGGAAGAGCACCTCCGCACAAAGAATATTCTCAAACAGTTCGGCAGGTGGCTTTCCTACGAATTCATACGGTTGGTATTCTACCTGTTCACGTTTTACTTCAAACGCCGGGCCTGAGTCTTCCTGCTCTAATTGCCCTTTATCCTCCGCAGGAAATTCTTGACGACATTCCAGTCCCAACCAGCAAAACGGCCACGTTGCACCACCATTTTATTTTCACCAGGATACTGAAGGAAGAAGTGAAATACGAAGCGTTCCTTAGGTTTTTCCCAACCGATGATCTGCCCGAAACGGAGATCATTGAACACAAGTGTATCGTTCCATTTCTCCACCGTGTAAAACCCCTGTGAGAAGCGGATGAGTTTACTCAGCTCTTCATCGCCCCTCACCGGTTTCAGCAGGGAATCGTTCCGTGGAAAGAATGTGAAGTCGATCTCTTTCTTACTGTCCAGCAAGGAACGGAACCCAATATGATAACCACTGTCGTTACCAGCCACCACGTACCAAAGCCAGTTCTGCAGGGGTGCGGGAGTAGTGAAATAACGTTCATGAGGTATATGCTGTTTCTCAAAAACCTCTGTCACGTCGCTTTTGATCTTTACCTTGTTGATGCTGCAATAGCCCAGGTAGGCGAATGGAAGGATCAGTCCGAACCTCCACCAGAAGCGCCTTTTTGGATGGTACCTGTTCAATAAGATCAGTGCCACCAGGGCGAAACCGGGCCATAATGAAAAGAACAGATCGGCTACGTAGATGGTATTGAACGAAAACCGTGCATGGCTGAATGGCTCGAGCCAGCCGATGCCATAATTATTGAATGCATCAATGAAGAGGTGCATGAACACTTCGGCAGAAAAAAACAATATCCATGTCCGGAAGGAAATGTTATGCGGCCGGTGAATCTTATCGGCCGACAAAGCAAAAGCAGGAATGATCAGCAACGCAAAAAGAATGGAATGGGTGAATCCGCGGTGTGCCAGCAGATCCCCCGCCGGGCTTGTCCATAATCCGGCAATAAAGTCAATATCGGGTATGCTTTGAGCCAGTGCGCCCCAAACCATGGCCTTCTTTCCAAAACCACGTTCAAAAAACGCTTCGCCAACACAGGCGCCGAGTGCAATATGTGTAAGTGAATCCAATGGGTTATTGATTGGTCATCAACCTGTATACCAGGATCAAAATTACAACTCCCAGCAGGCCGGTATATATCTTTTTATTGTATTTCGCCAGCCATTCCGGCAGGTAAATATCGAAATTATCCTTTGTCGAATCGGAATACCTGCGGGCAACCAGGGTTAATGGGCAAAAGTTCCTGAACAAAAGCAACACAACCCCTTCAACCAGGAAACACCCCAACCCTATCCAAACCCATTGGTCTATACGATTTGATATGACTGCATAGAACAGGTAAAAAAGCACTGCATTGAAAAAAAGCCATACTACACTGTGTATAATCTTTATAAAGACAAGTTTTAAATGGGTACTCATGATTTATCGTCATTTACTGTGTGCTATGAACAAGGGGGCATCCAATTCGATCATCAATTCATCTGCCATGCTTGCCTTGAACCACCTGGAGACCGTTCCCCGGCGGTAAGCACCCAGTACAACCAGCAGGTTCTTATTCGCCCGGTGCAGGTACCGGACGATCTCGATCTCAGGTAATCCTTTCAATACCTTGAATGTAGCTTTCGGGAAATGATATTGAATGAACTCCCGCATAAGGTCATTGTCAGGCAGGTGCCTATCCCGGCTCATCCCTTTTACCGAAAGTACTTCTACCGGAACTCCTTCGGCAACGGGGTACATATAGCTGAACATGCGGATGGCGTGAACAGAGGAAGGGCCTCCATCGAACAATAAAGCAACGCGTTCAACCGGCCGGTACTTCTTCGGAACCAAAAGAACGGGGCATTGCACTTCTGCCAACAGGTCGCGAATGAACCTTGTGGGTGGTTCTTCTTCATAATGGGTGAGTGTCTCTTTGCTATCGATGATGAGCAGATCGGCATAGATGCTTTCGTGCAGGAGCTCTTTCAGGGCAATTCTCCTGTCGTGATGAATATTGAATGAAATGCCCGCCTTCTGGCAGGCAGCCTCCATGTCGGCAGCCGCCCTTTTCCGGGTATTATTATCTTTCTGGGTCAGTTGCCTGAGTTTTTTTTCCGAAACGCCATCCTTGGTTATGAGTTCATACACTTTATAACTGGTATAAGAAAAGTCGTCCAGGAAAACCGCGGTCAGGTGCATATTGGTCACTTTTGTCAGGTCAATGGCATAATCACGGGTGCTGGCCGAGTATTTAAGTCCGTCGAAGGCAGCAATGATCCGTTTCATCGTTATTTTTTACAAACTTATCATCGGTACCGTCCCGAAGGCAATGATGGCCATCAAAACAGCCAATGACGCTTATCATTGCTTTTGCCCGTAAAATTTGTAACTTTTGTATACCGGTAATAAAAGCCGGTTGTTATGAACAAGAATAGTAAGTTATTGCTGGCATTGGCAGCCGGGGTGGCTGCAGGTGCTGTATTGGGCGTACTCTTTGCCCCGGACAAAGGGTCCGAAACAAGGAAGAAGATCAAAGACGGAGGCAGGAAGATGGCCGATGATGTAAAGGAAAAATTCAACAAGGGTATGGAAAAACTGAATGAAGTAAAGGAAGGGCTGAAAGAACGAATGGAAGAGTTCGCATAATGTATACCAAACAAAACATCAGCAATGGAAAAAACATTCGCTAAAGTGGAAGAGATGGCCGAACATGTCAAAGAGTATGTGAACAATCATATCAGTTCAGCGAAGATCAGCGTGGCTGAAAAAACATCCGGGATGCTGGCTAACATCATAGCCCTGGCAGTAGCATTGACTGTGTTCCTGTTCTTTATCATCTTCAGCAGTGTGGCGCTGGCCTTTGTGTTTGCAAAACTGACCGGTGAGTATTATTGGGGATTTTTGATCGTTGCGGGCATTTATCTGCTGATCGGGATACTCGTTTGGGCCACCCGGGAGAAATTGCTGCGGATGCCGATCATGAATTCCATTTTGAAACAGTTATTCAAAGAAGAGGAGGACGACGATGAAAAAGTTTAAGAATGCAAGGGAACTGAATGAAGAAAAGAAACGCCTGAAAATGCGGCGGGCAGAGCTGGAAAAAGCGATCAAGTACGACTGGCGGGATGTGAAGGACAGCCTGAATCCTAAAAATATTGCCGGGCGGGTCTTTTCAGGAACAGCAAATGAGAGATCAGGCGAAAGCGGCACAGAGACGGGGATACTGTCGGAGATGGCTGCCAAGTTTGCCTCAAAATTAGCTGGTAAGGCCGAGGACAGGCTGAAAGACAAAATCGGCAAATGGTTTAAGAAATAAGCCTATCAATTAAAATCAATTTTATGATCCCGAAATTATTTTGCCAGAGTTGCACTATGCCGATAGACCATGAGGCCGACCGGGGAACCGAAAAGGATGGGTCCAGAAGTTCCGAATATTGCAAGTATTGTTACAAAGAAGGCACTCTCGTAGAGCCCGACATGACACTTGAACAAATGCAGGACCTCATTACCAAACAAATGCACAAGATGCACCTTCCGGAGAACATCATCCAGAATTCGCTCCACGCATTACCCCGTTTAAAAAGATGGCGTAAAGAGGTAGTGTGATGATTCGGAGGTCAAAGCTGTATGTTGTTCTGGTACTCATGGCCGGGTCAATTCATGTATCTGCACAATCTTTCCCTGAAAGATTGAAGGTCCATCTTGCTTCCTCTCCTCCCTCCCTTCAATATCCCAAAGAGGTCAAGGCTTTTTATGAGTTGAATAACTTTACTTATTCCTGGCTTTCCAGGCAACATACGGGTGAGATCGACCTGCTTTCCGGTTACATCATCGGTTCTGATGCGCTTGGGTTGAACAGTGAAGATTATCAACCGGGATTATTCAGGACATATATATCCACAAAACCGGTTCCTGATTCCTTATCTGCAGAGTTACAGTTTACAGATGCTGCCATACATTGGATTCACGACGTACTGATGGGAAACAAGGCCCCATCCCTGGGTTACAATGGATTAAAATATGATCCCTCCTGTTACGATCCTGCCACCCTGCTCAACAATTATCTTTCTGCAGGGAGGTTTTCCATGCTGCTGGCCGACAATGAATCAAAACGGCCTGAATACATTGCCGCAAAGTCAAAACTTGAACTATTCCGGAAAAAACTATCAAGCGCCGGTTTCAAAGACCAGGTTGTCGGCCCGTCAAAGCCCGGGGTCGTCAACGGCTCACTCAAAACCCGGTTATATCAACTGGGATTCATCCCATCGGACACATTAACTCTTACTGAAAAATCACTTCGTTCAAAATTGAAAGAGGCCCAACAGATGTTCAATGTTTTGAGCGATGGTGAATTGCGAAGTACCACCCTGCAGGCATTGAACGTACCGTTGGAAAAAAGAGCAAAGGAGCTGAAACTAACTCTCAACACGCTGCGCTGGCTGGATTGCATAAAAAAAGAACGGCATGTAGTGATCGTGAATATACCCTCGGGCAACCTACTTCTGTATGAACATGGGGAACTGGTAATGGAATCGAGGGTGATCGTTGGTAAAAGGTCAACCCCTACTCCTACACTGTCTTCCACCATCTCCGAAGTCATACTCTACCCGTACTGGAACGTACCTTACAAAATTGCCACAAAGGAACTACTGCCTGCCATTAAACGTAATCCCGGTTACATCAATGCCAACAACTACCAGGTATTGAACAGCAGCGGCAAAGTGGTAGACCCGTTTAAAGTGAACTGGGGATCTCTTGGCCCGGGTAATTTCCCGTATACCATCCGGCAATCAACCGGTTGCGACAATGCCCTCGGACTGATAAAACTTAATTTTTACAACCCCTTCAGTGTTTACCTGCACGACACGCCTAACAAATACCTGTTCAGCCTGAACAAACGGTACTTCAGTCACGGCTGTATGCGGCTGGAAAAAGCAATGGAACTTGGTCGGTACATCATGCAAGGCAACACCATTTCCCTTGATACACTCAGCGAGAAAGGCTGTTTAAAGAACCAGTCACCCATCACAGTTACTGCCACAGAACAAATCCCTGTTTTCGTAGTATACCAGACCGCCTGGGTAGACGGAAAAGGAACCTTATGTTTTTATGATGATGTATACGACAAGGTGAGGAACAAATAAAATTATCCAACCCTTTTGCTGGCATTTGCAAAAGTGTGCGGATAAAAAAGAGGCCGTATTTCT
>CAZYAT010000029.1:0-43920 GCA_964645235.1 uncultured Ferruginibacter sp.
AAAGGTATTTTTGCATATCTTGAATTGAAGATACCTGTAAAAACTAAAACTATCCAATGCAAATTATTAAAAGCTTAATCAACCTGCTCATTTTTGTTTGCCCCTTATTTGCCGCAGCCCAAGGCACCTATCTTCAACAGGGATCAAAAGATTATCACTTTGTAGAGCGGATGGAGATCAAGCAGCAGCGGAATACACACCTGAATTTTTCAACGCTTAAACCTTTCAACCGCAGGTATATTGTTGAACAGGCTGAATTCATCGACAGTGCAAGACTGGGTTATGTGGATTCGGCAACAGGGCGTGATAAGTACCCCGAATGGATGGACCAGGGATTGACCAGCATCGATGAATATAATTTACAGCGCCTGCTGATGAATAACACCGAATGGGTGACCGGGAAAACCGACGAATTCAAAAGCCGCCGCCCTGTTTTCAAGACATTTTATGTTACCAAGCCGAATCTGCTGGAAGTAAAAACCAATAATTTCTTTCTTGCCCTCAACCCGGTCATTCAGTTCAGCGCCGGGTACGAGACCGGTGTAAAGAACCAGTACATATATATGAACAGCCGGGGGATCACTGCCCGGGGCATGATCGGAAAAAAGGTTGGTTTCTCCACTTACCTTACCGATAACCAGGAACGGGGGCCCCAATTTTTCCAGGATAATATTAATACATTTAAAGCGGTTCCGGGTGTAGGTTTTTATAAACCCTTTAAAACCACCGGTACCGATTATTTTGATGCCAGGGGGTATATCACCTTCAATGCAGCCAAGGCCATCGATATACAATTCGGGTACGACAAGAATTTTATCGGCAACGGTTACCGCAGCCTGTTCCTGAGCGATTGGGGCAACAGTTACCTTTTCCTGAAACTGAATACGCGTATCTGGAAGATCAACTACCAGAACCTCTTCATGGAATTGATGCCGCAATTCAAAAAAGCAGGCGACACTTTGCTCGACCGGAAATATGCTGCGATGCACCACCTGAGCATGAACGTAACCAAATGGCTGAACATTGGCTTTTTTGAAGGGGTGATCTTTGGAAGGAAGAACCGTTTCGATTTTCAATACCTGAACCCTATCATCTTCTACCGGCACATCGAAGGAACCGTGGGTAGCCCCGATAACGCCCTGGCCGGTTTTGATTTCAAAGCCAATATTGCACACCGTGCCCAATTGTACGGGCAATTATTACTGGATGAATTCATTCTTTCCGAGATCAAAAACCATCCTAAAAGCTGGGTGAATAAATGGGGCATTCAACTGGGTATAAAATACCTGGATGCATTCGGGGTTAAAAACCTGGATGTTCAGCTCGAAGCGAACCGGGTACGGCCTTTCACTTATTCTCACAACGATACTGTTTCAAATTATACACATTACAATCAGCCGCTGGCGCATCCCCTTGGCGCCAACTTCCAGGAAGCGCTGTGCATCATCCGTTATCAGCCTGCTCCTAAATGGAATGTATATCTACAGGCCATCTATTATTACCAGGGACTGGACAGCACAGGGAAAAACTATGGAGGGAATATCTTCAGGGACTATACCACCCGTTCCATGAACGATGGCTTCGGGATCGGCAGCGGGAACAAAGCCACCTGTTTCAACGGGTACCTGCAGGTGTCTTATGAGCTGAGAGAAAACCTTTTCCTCGAAGTATCGGGGCAGTACCGTCAATATAAGACCCTGCTCAACCCTGCTTCATCAAACAGTACCATCATCATGGGGGGTATAAGGCTGAATATGTTCAGCAGGCGATACGATTTCTGACAGGATCACTCGACCGTGAGCGAAAAAGAGATGGTTCTCGAGTTGATCTTATCGATCGTGTTGGAGAATTTCAGGTTTGCATCCCGGCTATGCAGGTTGCCGATACCCCAGCCCATTTTTATCTCGGGAGTAAGCACAAACATGGGAAAGTAGAAGTGGAATCCCAGTCCTGCCTCTGCACCGTAATCGAAACGCCTCAGCTTGATCAGGTTCTCGGCTTTTGTCGCACCCGCATTGGAAGCAAGGTCATACTCCCCTTTCACACCAGCCATCATGTACACCCTGAAATTATCAATGCGATCGCTTTGGAATTTCAACTGGACCGGAAGCGTAAGGGTGATGGACTGTACTTTTTTGATCGTCTTATAATCCTCTCCTTCGGTAAAGTCCGGCTTGGGGAGGCTGTATTCAAATGCCTTTTCGGTGAAGGTCAGGTTGACCGGGTAGGTACGAAACGAAAAATGTTCACTCAGCTTTAGATCCACCAGCCAGGCCAGGTTGATACCGGTACTGTTGATACTTTCAATGGCCATGATACTGTCCTGCTGAAGGAAAACAGGCACATGGTGGGTGAAACTGAAATGTGAACGGTTGGTGCCCAGGTTAATCCCGAAATGTATGCGTTTATCATCATGATCAGGCAGGTTGATGCGCTCTCTTAACTGAGAGATGCCTGCCAGGGGAAGACATAATAAAACAATACCTAAGGTTCTTATTTTTCTCCGCAATAAATGCTGCATATTCCTAAGCTCAGTGGTTTAGAATAAGTATTCCTGTATCCCAGTTTGTCCAGGATAGCGGTAAATTTTTTTCCTTCAGGAAACTGTTTGATCGATTCGTCGAGGTATTGGTATGCGCTGCGGTTTTTTGAGAATAATTTGCCCATGACCGGGCAAATAAATTTCATGTACAGGTTATAAAATCCTTTTACAACCGGGGTTTTTGGTTTACTGAATTCGAGCACCACAAGTTTGCCACCTGGCTTGAGCACCCGCCTGATCTCACTCAATCCTTTCTCGAGGTTCTCGAAATTACGTACCCCAAAAGCTACGGTCACCGCCTCAAACGAATCGTTTTCAAAGTTTATTGTTTCGCTGTCGCCATTTAACAGTTCGATACTGTTCTCCAGTCCCAGCTTCTTTATCTTTTCCCTGCCGATCTTAAGCATACCATCGCTGATATCGATACCGGTTATTTTACCGGGCTTTAATATGCCAGATGCCATAATGGCCATATCTGCTGTACCGGTCGCCACATCTAGCAGTGTTTCCGGCCGGATGGGAGCCAGTTGAGCAATGGCTTTCTTTCGCCACGATACATCGATGCCTGCACTAAGGAACCGGTTGAGGAAATCGTAACGGAAGGCGATGTCGTTGAACATACCCGCCACCTGCTGTTTCTTTGCCAAACCCGAGTCTTTATAAGGTACAACGGTATCGTGTGCGTAATTTGACATGGATTGCAAAGATAAGGGTTTGGGGAGGAAGAGCAGCCCTAGCTGCAGGGCCCAAGCTAACAGATCCCTGTTCCCTTATCTTCTGTCTTGCACCTCGTATCCTGTATCTTTGTCCCATGCAGATCAAATCGGCAAAATATCTCATCAGCAGTCCCTCGTATGATAAATGCCCTAAGCCCGACAGGCCTGAATATGCATTCATCGGCCGGAGCAATGTGGGCAAGTCATCGCTCATCAATATGCTCTGCAATAACGAAAAACTGGCTAAGACATCTGCATCACCCGGCAAGACCCAGTTGATCAATCATTTTGAGATCGTTTCAACGGTATCCCCCGGGCATGGCGTTGAAACAAAATGGTATATGGTCGACCTGCCGGGGTATGGCTTTGCCGGCGTGAGCCAAAGCAGCCGCCGGCGCTGGGAACAGATGATCGAGAATTATCTCCGGAAAAGGGAAAATCTTGTCATGGTGTTTGTTCTGATCGACAGCCGGCATTCTCCTCAGAAGATAGATCTTACATTCCTGGAACAGTTAAAAAAATGGGAGGTCCCCTGCAGCATCATCTTTACCAAAACCGATAAGGAAAATCAAAGTACGGTCAGTAAGAATATCAATGCCTTTTCGGAAGCTTTGAAAAAAACACGCCAATTCCTGCCGCAATATTTTTCAACGAGCGCTGTGAAAAAGACCGGAAGGAATAAGTTACTTGCTTTTATTGAAGAGATGAATTCGGGAGAATAAAGGAGTTAGGTTCGGGGCCTGTGTTGAAAACACATGCTTCAGAAAGAATGGTCTTCAATTGTGTCAGTTCACCACTTTATTGGCACAACTGCTGCTGGCGAATGCTTCGGGTTTGGCTTTAAAGGCAAAGCCCATTCCCAGGATATAACCCATGGCTTCCCGCAGCGCCTCGTTGCTTTTGAAGTGAGGATTGGTGTTGATGTCGGCATGCACCTCCATATCCACATCGTACTGGGTGAACAGGTCACAGAGTTCATAAGCGATCTCAATGCTTTTTGCTACTTCAACCAGCATCCGCTCTTTGATGCTGTAGCTCTGAAGGGTCTTTTCATTGTGAATGAACATGAAGCCGCCGTGGCCCTCACGCAAAAAAACAATCACGGTGGCGAATTCCGTTTCCCGCCCTTTTACCTGGCTGTCGGTCCCGATACAAACTTTCAGATGATAACCGTCTCCCGTTTCTTTTTTGATGGCCTGTTCAACAGCATTTTTGATGGGAAGCTGGATGGGGTCTCCATTAAATTTTCTCCATAACATAAAAATGGGTTTTTTAAAGTTACGGAATAATGAACATTCAGGTGTACCTAACCCTAAAGTAACTCACACCTGTGGGTAAATAAAAAGGGGATAGCCCCTAACGCTACCCCCTGACTTACACATGAATCTACCTTACTGTTTTAAGATTCGTTCTGTTTGTCGTTCATTATTTGTGATAAGCTGAATGATATACATACCATCCGGCTTGTTTGATACATTGATCTTGTTGATACCTTTTGTCCCGGAACCCGCTTCAATCACCCTTCCACTTATATCCGCCAACCGGTATTGGTAATTATATGCGGCATCGACGGTGATCTCACCGCTGACTACTGTAGAAACGTAAAACGCCCTGTTTATATTGCCTGCTGGCTTTAGTGCAATGCTGTTGGAATATACGGTTTGCCCAGATACTGAGGTCAGTCTCAGGCGGTAATAAACGGTTCCGGGTTTATTACAGGCATAAGAAAAAACAGTAAAGTAGGCAGGTATGGTTGTTAATTGGTCGAAATGGGTGCCGTCTTCGGAGAGTTCTATTAAAACCGTTTTGACAGGTTCATCGGCGATCACTTTCCAGCTGAGGTTATGTTTGCCGTTATAGGCAGAACCCCTCAATTCAACCGAATGAACAGGCAGTGCTCCCGATGTACCACTGATGGTATATGATCCAAGGCTGCCGTATTCTCCTGCGTTCACATTGCCGGTTCCGTCGATCTTCAGGAAGTAGGTGCCGGCGTTTAAAACAGTATCGATGGTTACACTCATGGAGGAGGCAGGGTCGTAGGTTCTGATCAATGTAGCAGATGAGTTGTACAACTCAAGTTTGATATCGAGGTCGGCCCCGATATAATTATTGGCCACGTTGAACGGGATGGCTGTTATATGTGCATTCGAGTTCTGCGATAAGGTGAACTGGAATGCATCCTTATCCGAATTAGTAGTAATGATGCCGGTCACGGCAAAGTTACCTGAAGGCAGACTGTATGTGCCGGTGTTAAGTGCTTCTGTATAATCATCGGTCCTGTAGGTAAATCCGTTCTGCGTGGTGATGATAGAAAGATTATCCTGCATATTGGTACAGCCATACGGAGTAGGGCCATTATTCCAGTTACTCATATTCTTATAATAACTGTTACCCATGATCGGAGCCCACCCGGTTTCGCCGCTCCCGCTTCCGCTGTTATATTGCTCTTCTGGTACACTGCACACGGTTCCGTATCTTGATTGATGTGCCAATCCAACTGTGTGTCCGCTTTCATGCGAACAACATTCACCTACCTGCTTGGGGCTATAAGGCCCGAGGCGATCACTGAAAACAAATCCGGGAGTATCGTCACCCCAGGTGAATGATCCTACATAAGATACACCGCCTACTCCCTGACACCAGGCGCTGGTTGTTGTAATAATGATGCGTATCCGCCGGTTCAGGGGCGCTGCCAGAAAAACCGTCGAATCGGTAGTGATGTTCACATTGAATGGGCGGTAATCCTCGGCAACCCGGTTAAATGCTTCAATGATCTGCGGATCGGTCATGCCCGATTCACTGCAATAAAAAGAGTTGCCCCCGTTCCAAACAGTGCTTTGCACAGTGTGGCCATCGAAATCAAGATAGATCGTGGCTGTGGCAGATGGAAAACTGCTTAGCTTCGGAACACCGTAACCGAATGCTGAAATAATGACAAAAGTCAAAAGCGTAAAAATTAGTTTCATAAGTTGGATTTTGGTAAGCTATTGCTGGTTACAATCCTGGATGACCTGGTCCGTCTCCACTTTTATCAATAGGTAATTACCGTTGGTTTCTTTTCTCAGTTCATATCCATCAAAAAAAAGTTTATTGATGATGCGCCCAGTATAAAGGACCGTATTGTCATTATTGGTAATCTTCGAGATACTGAAGACGGTATTGTTGAAATACGGGGAACGGATCGTCACACTTTGCAGGTTGACGTATTTGACAACATTGTTCACCACTGTTCCGTCGAATGAAAAATTATCTGAAAAAGAGAGATTGATGTTTTCTCCCGGCTGCTTATCGAACAGGCTGCTTAATATGTTGGCAGGGCAGTTGATGGAAGAAGGATAATTACTGAACTGGCTGGGCTTGATGCCATTTTGGGCTTCAGCGGAAACCGAGATCAGCACAAACAGCAACACCAATGCCGCCGATGCAGGTCGTTTCATGGTAATGGATTTAGGTTCTTTCGGATAACTGGTTCTGCAATCCAAACGCAGGCTAAATCACGATATTTCAAACGAATGAAATTCTAAACAGCCTTCTACCATTGCAGTAGAACTGTTTCGATATGAGTGTAGGGTAACAAAGAATAAAAAAGGGGGCAGCCCCCGCTGCCCCCCGATTACACATGAATCTGCCTTGTTACTGTTTTATAATTCTTTCTGTTTGTTTTTCCATGTCACTGAAAAACCGGATGATATACATGCCTTTGGCACGGCCAGAGAAATCCAGCCGGTTAATGCCTTTAAGTCCGACGCCGCTACCGATCAGTCTGCCGTTGAGGTCCAACACCTGGTATTGATAGTTCCGGGAAGCATTGATAACGATTTCATTCTGCACCAGGGTGGATACATTGAATAATTTTTCGCCGTTGCCTATGGACCGCAGTGCAACGATATTCGAATAAACGGTTTGGTCCAGCACAGAGGTTACTTTCAACCTGTAATAAACCGTGCTCATCTTATAAGGCTGGTAACTGAACCTGGTGGCGGAAGGCACAATGCCGGTCAACGTACTGAAATTAGTACCATCATCTGAGGCTTCAACGTATATATTTTTGACCGGTTCATCGGCAACGATATTCCAGCTGAGGTTGTGCTTATTCTTATCCGACGCTCCTATCAGTTCCACTACTTTTACAGGAAGTGCAGTAGAAACATTGGTGATGGTATAAGCACCAAGGCTTCCGTATTCTCCGATATTGGCATTGCCGGTACCGTCTATCTTGATGTAATAGGTACCTGCACTTAATATGGTATCAATGGTCACGCTGACAGTGCTGCCGGGATCATAGGTACGTATCAGCGTGGCTGACGCATTATATAATTCAAGCTTGATATCCAGGTTGGCGCCGATGTAATTGTTGGCTACATTGAAAGGGATGGCCGTTAAATGAATGTTTGTATTCTGACCTGCCGAGAACCTGAATGCGTCCTTATCTGAATTGGTGGTTATTATCCCGTTCACTGAAAAATTAGAGGAAGGGAACGAATAAGTATTACTGTTAAGGACTTCGGTAAAATCATCAGCCCGGTAAGCAAACCCGTTCTGTGTTGCAATAATAGAAAGATTATCCTGCACTGAGTTACATCCATATGGCGTAGGTCCGTTGTTCCAGTTACTGATGTTCTTGTAATAACTGTTGCCCATGATCGGCGACCAGCCGATCTCGCCGGCGCCTGTTCCACTATTGTATGGCTCGATGGGGTTGATGCAGTCCGATCCATATTTAGATTGGTGAGATAGTCCCAGGGTATGCCCGCTTTCATGCGAACAGCATTCCCCTACCATCTTCGGACTGTAAGGCCCCAGCATATCACTAAAGACAAAAGCAGGCGTATCGTCGCCCCAGGTGAAAGAGCCCACATAAGCAATGCCACCCACTCCGGGGTACCAATAACTGGTGGTTGTGATGATCACTCTTATCCGTTTGGTCAATGGTGCCGCAAGGAACACCAGCGAGTCGGTGGTGATATTGATCTCAAAAGGCCGGTAATCCTCGGCCACCCGGTAAAATGCTTCGGTGATCTGTGGATCCGTCATACCGGATGGACTGCAGCTAAGAGAATTTCCTCCGTTCCATACGGTGCTTTGCACAAAGTGCCCGTCGAAGTCCAGGAATATGGTTGCCGTTGCAGATGGATAACTGTTCAGTTTTGGAACAGCTAACAATTTAAAAGCAATCAGTATTGATATCAGTAGTAGGGTAAAAGGCTTTTTCATGATTCATGGATTTGGGGGATTTACATGAAGTAGTATGATCTATTCCTGCCTGCAGTCCTGGATGACCCGGTCGGTCTCCACTTTTGTAAGGCGGTAGATTCCTGATGCGTCTTTTTTTAATTCGTATCCGTCGAAATAATCCTTATTGATGATCCTTCCAACGTAGGTGATGCTGTTGTCTTTGTTTGTGATTCGGGAGATACTGAAAATGGAATTATGAAAAGCAGGAGATTTGATAACGGCCGAACGCAGGTTATCGTACTTGGCAACATTGTTCACCACATCACCGGCAAAACTGAAATTATCGGAAAAAGAAAGGCTGACTGCCTGGCCGGGTGATAAGTTAAAGACATCGCTGAGCTGGGCTTCAGAGCAGGTGATTACATCGGGGAAATTGCTGAATTGCTTTGGTTTGTTCCCGGTTTGGGCGTAGCCGGTAATTACAATAGATGAAAACAGCAACATGATTGCAAGGATTGCAATATGTTTCATGGTCTTTGTTTTTGGATATATGGATAACGTTCTATGGTTTCAAACGCAGGGGTTGTCCTTTTAGTATACAAACCAAAAAAAATCAGTGATAAACAGTACATTGAAATATCATACCCGCCTAGTACTGCCCGGTATTGAGCATAACGAGGGTACAGGCTTCCACAGGTTGGATATTGTTTTCCCGGGCCAGGTCTGCCAGTTCTTCATTTTCAGCGCCGGGGTTGAAAATGATGCGGCGGGGATGTAAGGAGAGTATATAATCGTAATACTGTTGCTGCCTAAGTGGGTTGAGGTAGAGGGTCACCGTATCTATGTTTTCAAAAGGCAGCTTATCCGTACTGATCTCAACAGTAGCAACCTTGCCCTTCCGGCTGCCGATCGCCACAACAGGTTGCTGCTGGCTTAGCAAACGCTGGATAGCCATGTTGCTGTAGCGTGCAGGGTTTTCAGAAGCGCCCAATACCAGTGTTTTTTTCTTTTCCATATCAGGTCAGGAATCGTTCTTTAATGGCGGGGGTAGGTATCATACACTGTTGCCGAACGCCGAACCACTTATAGCGGTTCCTTGCTATCCAGTTATAGACGCCGTCCCGGATGAATTTAGGAACAAGGATGAACACATAACAAAGAGGCCAAAGGCCACGCAGCTGCCTGCTGATCCGTAGTGCTGCTGTTGATTGTGTATAAGCCCGGTTATTTTCAATGAATACGATGGATTCCATCTCCCTGGCAGGCAGCTTGTATTCATTCAGGAGCCTTAGCCCTGCATCGGATTGCAAGGCAGCAAAATGGATGTTTCCCTTTGGGTTCCGTTTAATAATGAAGTGCACGCTGCTGTTGCAGAAATTGCAGATCCCATCGAATAGTATGACCGGTTGCTGCTGCATCGCTGCAAAGTTAGAATAAATGATAACGCCTTCGTGGTGTTTGATGAATGATCTCTTTAAATGCGTCCTCCAGGTCCGGGTATTTAAAGCTGAATCCCGATTGAAGGATCTTGGTGGGCAGCACCCAACGGCTTTTCAGCACCAGCTCTGGCTCCGTACCGATGATCTTTGCACCGATCTTTAGCATCCATTCATAAGCCGGCAGGCCAAATACATGACCTGTCGTTTTGCGTAAACTGGTCATAAATTCATTATTAGTAACAGCATTCGGACTGACACAATTATAAGTCCCCTCCATTTCCTTATGTTCTGCGATCCATTCAATCATGCGGCAGGTATCTTCGATATGTACCCAACTATACATCTGTTTGCCAGAACCCTGCTTGCCCCCAAGACCAATTTTCAAAAGGTTAAAATAGGGTGTCATTACGCCACCAGCACCCAGTGTGATGGCCATACGCAATGCAACCTTACGTGTAAAAGGGGTGTGTTGTTCATAAAAGGTTTGTTCCCATAATTTACATACCTGCACGCTGAAGTCATTGGCGAAATCAGTGAAGTACTCATCTCTTGGCGAATTGACCGCATGCGGGTATATCGTTGCGGATGCCGCGTTGATCCAAAGTTTGGGCGGATGGACAGTTCCCCGGATTCCCTGACCGATTGCTTTAACTGAGTTTGTTCTGCTATCGAATATTTCCCGCCTGTTTTTCTTTGTGTAACGGCAATTAACTGTTTTGCCAGCCAGGTTAATGATGATGTCAGCATCTTCCAATTCTCCGGCCCAATCACCAACTATACTACCATCCCAGGTAACATAACGGATATTATGCTTCAATTCCTGACGCACCGAATGCTGGCCGAATGCGTTTGTTTGCTGGCCAGGCAGTTGCCGCGTAAGAACGATGATCTCATTATGCCCCCCAAAATAATTGCAAATACCCTGTCCAATAAAACCAGACCCACCAGCGATTATAATTTTCTTCTTATTCATTTTTTATTGAGTCGATGACTCCTTTTTAATTGTTTTATCCATGGTTGCTTTTTTCCTCAACGCAAAGAAGATATAGAGATTAAAGAAATGCATGGCTCCCAAGATCAGAATGATCAATCCAATTTTGAGACTAAGGCTTTCTATAACCTCCTGCACATTACTAATGATACTGGTTACCTGCAAGGTATAAACAGCATAGCCGATATTGATCAGATAAAAGCCAACCAACAATAAATTGTTCACACTATCAGCTAGTTCCTTATTCCCGTGAAAAATATCTATGAGGAATATTTTACCATTCTTGAACAATGTGCGAGCAACCCATATAGTTAAAGCGATGGTTATAATAAGATAAAAGCTATAGGTTATGATAATGTAATTCATAAATTAAATTTTAGGTTTTAGAATTATTTCAAAATGTCCAGTGGCCGTTTGCTCATTTTCCTGAGTTCGCTGTAACATAACCAGGTATAGAATACCGCCATGAATGGTGCAGCAAATACAAGTATCCATATTGAACCGTGCGGCATGGTAACCAGCAGGATGAAACTGATCCAATGGTAGACAAGCCTCATACCCACCGGCCGAACGAACACCTGCGTAACGGCGTGAACGATCATGCTGACCACCTGCCAGCCTCCTACAACGAAATACGCGGTTATAATCGTAAGGTCCTGCCGGATCGAACAGACAACCGCAAACCCGCAGATCAGCAGGATGCTGATCCTGACATCGATGAGTTTGAATGTTCTCATAAAATCATTTTTTATTTTCAGAAAGTTTTGAAATATATTTTTCAAATAAAAGCCGCTTTGCGGCTTATGGTGTTGCTGATGCCATTTCTTATTTGAAGAACTTCAGCAAGGTACCCAGGAACCAGCTTTCATCGGCCTTGATCATCACTTCCAGTATCTTGTCGGCCTGGCCCCCAAAATGCCGTATGCCGCTTACTGTGTCGATAAATTGTTTTGCTTCCTTGCCCTTTTTATCCCCCTCCACCTGTTCCAGCTGAGCCAGCAGTTTAAGCATTGGATCCAGTTCCCGTTTCTTACGCTCCTTGATGATCTGCGTAGCCACCTTCCAGATGTCTTTTTCAGCTGTAAAAAACTCCTTCCGTTCACCCGGCAACAAAACCCGTTCTACCAATCCCCAGGATATAAGGTCCCTTGTGTTCATGTTCACATTGCCCCGGCTGATGTTCAGTTGCTCCATGATGTCATCCTGTGTCAGCGGGTCAGGGCTGATGAGCAGCAAAGCGTGTATCTGCGCCATAGTGCGGTTGATCCCCCAGTGAGTGCCAAAAGCCCCCCAACTGCTGATGAACTGTGCTTTTGCTTCCGAAAGTTTCATGATGGCCTGTTTACGGCATAAAGTTAATGCTATTTTCGAATTTTCAAAAATTTTTGAAAATAATTTTCCGAACAAAAAAACCGGTCGCTGAACCGGTCTTTAAAATATCTTTCCTCCTGGGTATTATAACAGCATGTTGACAGGATTTTCAATATATTTCTTCAGGGTTTGAAGGAAGGCCGCTCCCACTGCTCCGTCGACAGTGCGATGATCGCAGCTAAGAGTGATCTTCATTATATTGGTCACAGCAAACCCATCGCCTTTTTTCACCACGACTTCCTTTATCCTTCCAACAGCCAGTATGGCACTATCTGGAGGGTTGATGATGGCAGTGAATTCCTCGATATCCATCATTCCCAGGTTGGAGATGGTAAACGTATTCCCGCTGAACTCATGCGGCTGAAGTTTCTTATCCCTTGCCTTGCCGTTGAGTTCTTTGGTTTCGGAGGCGATCTGTGAAAGTGATTTCTGATCGGCGAAGCGGATCACCGGAACGATCAACCCCTCAGGAGTTGCTACAGCGCTTCCGATATGGATATGATGGTTCTGGCGTATGAAATCACCCATCCAGCTGCTGTTCACATACGGATGCTGGCGAAGGGACAAAGCCACCGCTTTTATGATGAAATCGTTGAAAGAGATTTTTACCGGGCTTAATTCATTGATCTGGTTACGGGCATTGATCGCATTGTCCATATTCAACTCCATGGTCAGATAAAAATGCGGGGCGCTGAATTTGCTTTCTCCCAACCTGCGTGCAATGGTCTTCCGCATCTGGGTGAGTGGAATGTCCGTATGCCCCTCTTGCCCAGAGGCGGTGAATACGGGCACCGGTGCAGCCGGCTTGGCAGCAGGTGCTGTAGCCGCCGGTGCTGCGGAAGGAACGTAATTGTCGATATCTCTTCTGACAATCCTTCCTCCGTCGCCGCTTCCGCTTACTTTGTTGATGTCAATTCCCTTATCGGCGGCCAGTTTCTTTGCTAATGGAGATGCTTTCACACGGCCGTTTGAATCAGCCATTTCCTGCATGGCAGCCGACTGTGTGGTGGCTGCTGCCGTGATTACTTCTGCGGCAGAAGCAGCAGTTGCGGGTTGCGTTTTATTTGCACCAGACTTCTCGGCTGCCACATAGGCGCTTACGTCCGTACCCGCTTTACCTACGATCGCAATAATGTCGTTGACTTTAGCCGCATTGCCTGCTTCCACTCCTATATACAATAATGTTCCTTCTTCATAACCCACCACTTCCATGGTGGCCTTATCGGTCTCCACTTCAGCCAGCACATCATCGCTTTTAACCTTATCTCCTACTTTCTTATTCCATGCCACGATCTTTCCTTCGGTCATTGTATCGCTCAGCAACGGCATTCGGATCTCTTTGGCGCCGGCAGGCAGTGAAACGGTTTGAGGATTAGAGTTTGTGTTTTGAGGTTGTGAGGTTTCTGCAGGCGTACCGGCCGATTTTACAGGGGAAGGACTGCTTCCGATCAATGATTTATAATCCTCTCCCTCTTTACCTACGATAGCGATGATATCATTCACCTTGGCTGCATTCCCTGCAGGCACCCCTATATAGAGAAGGGTTCCATCAGCATAACCCACCACTTCCATCGTTGCCTTATCTGTTTCCACTTCGGCCAGCACATCATCACTTTTCACTTTATCGCCCACTTTTTTATTCCAGGCAATGATCTTGCCCTCCGTCATGGTATCACTCAACAGCGGCATACGTATCACTTCAGCCATAGTATTTAATATCTGATTTTAATTGAGGTTCGAAATTAAGGCAAAATGCCGAAATAGGGGCAGCTGGCCTTAATAATCCAGCTCGAGCCGGAGCCTGTCTTTCAGTTCTTTTACCAACGGATATTCTTCGATGATTTTCTGGAATTGCTCCTTGGTATTAAGGGGTTTCTCCCGAGGCCCGGTATTGTCTTCCCTCTCAACGATAATTACATTATAGGTAAGCTGGCGGTTGCAGAAATGATCTTGCAAACAGTGTATCAGTTCTGCTCTTTCCTGTTCGATGAACTTTTGCTGGATATTACTATCGGTGACGATCTCGATGGAATTATTATCTATGATCTTCAGCACGGCCTGTTTAAAGTTGGTAACGGCCGAATGGTTCTTACGTTCGTTCAGTTTGTCAATGAATCCGTTCCAGCATGACTTCAATTCTTCTTCCGTCAGTTCCTTTGTCCCATTCGTTTTATTCTGAGAGGTTATTTTTTTCCGGATGGCATCCAATGAGCCCAAAGACTTTTTGGGTCCGGCCTGTATGGTTTCGGGTTCTTTATCGTTCTTTTTTTGCTGGACGCCTGCAGGATGTTCGATGATCAGTTTAGCTTTTGTATCTTTTTTTCTGCCGGCATCAGGTGTGTTACCTGGTTCCCTGTACCCGATCACCTGCAGGTTTTTAAAAGCTACCGGCCTGGCTCCCTCAGTCAATTTTTTTTTTGAAACAGCGCCGTTGTTGTCTACCAACTCGATGGCCTGCATCAGATAACAAAGTTTGATGATGACGAGCTCAACGTGAAGCCGTTTATTCCTGGCTTGTTTATAATTGATCTCGGCCTCGTTGAGAAGGTTCAGTGCAGCCAGTAACCAACTAGTGGGTATCTGTTTGGAGGCCTGGAGGTATTTCTGTTTGAAGTCGTCGGCTACTTCCAGTAATACGGCGGCTTTAGCATCCTTGCATACCAGCAGGTTACGGATGAACTCACTGAATCCTTCCAGCAGGGTATCTCCTTCAAACCCTTTGCGGTTGATCTCATCGTACAACAGCATGGCATCGCTCAATTGCTGCTGATCCATATGCCCGAGCATCTTGAAGTAATAATCCTCATCGAGGATGTTCAGGTGTTCCAGTGTGTTTGAATAGTTCAGTTCCCCATTGGTGAAGCTGACGATCTTATCGAGGATGCTCAGGGCATCCCGCATGCACCCTTCGCTTTTCTGGGCGATCACATGCAAGGCGGCTTTTTCAGCTTTTATGTCTTCCTTATCACAGATCTCCTGCAGGTGCTCGATCGTATCGCTGTTTGTGATGCGTTTGAAATCGAATATCTGGCACCGGCTGAGGATCGTGGGCAATATCTTGTGCTTTTCGGTTGTTGCCAGGATGAAAATGGCGTATGGTGGTGGTTCCTCCAGTGTTTTCAGGAAGGCGTTGAAAGCCGAAGAGCTGAGCATGTGTACCTCATCCACAATATACACTTTGTATTTGCCGGCCTGTGGTGCAAAGCGTACCTGCTCCACAAGGGTTCGGATATCGTCTACCGAGTTATTACTGGCAGCATCAAGTTCATGGATGTTGAGAGAAGTGCCCGCATCGAATGATTGGCAGCTGTTGCAGGTATTGCAGGCTTCCCCATCGGGTGTCTGGTTCTCACAGTTGATCGTTTTGGCCAGAATCCGGGCACAGGTGGTTTTACCAACACCCCTGGGGCCGCAGAACAGGAAGGCATGCGCCAGTTGGTTGTTCTTAATGGCATTCTTTAACGTAGTAGTAATATGCGCCTGCCCAACAACCGTGGAGAAATTCTGGGGCCTGTATTTCCTGGCCGAAACAATAAACTTGTCCATACGCCGCAATTTCGGAATTCTATATTTAAAAGCGAATTTGTTTTTATACCATCGGGTGGCGCCTGAACTCCCGGGTCCGGTCGAAGAGATAACGGTACGTTGCCAGGCTTCTGCAGCGATAAGTATCTCCAAAGCTTTCAACCACGTTGATCATTTTGGGATTGAAATCGCCGATCCATTGCATCTCATAGTCGAGGTACAACTGGTTGGGTTTCTGAACAATTTTCCGGCATTCGCCGATGATGTATGAATCGATGCCCTTACCCTGCCATTCAGGCACCACGCCGAATACCAGCCCTACGAATTTCCTGGCAGGCCTGAATTTTTGCCTCCATACGAATTGAAGTTTTTGCCACCATCCCAGTTTTCCGTTGAAATGTTTGAAATACTGGTTCAGGTCGGGCAGGTTCAGGAACATGGCAATGGCCGTTCCTTTATGATACGCGAAATACACGATATCCTCGTCCATAACCGGCTTCATTTTCCTGAACATAATCATAACCTGTTCCTTGCTCATTTGTTTCAGGCCGCCATGACCTGCCCAGGCTTTATTGTACACTTCCACAAAATCGCCGGCATATTTATCCAGATTGGTTTTTTTGATGGTTTCAAGACTGATCTCCGGATTGGCCTCGTGCATTTTATGTCTTTCCATGGTTTTGGCAGCGAGTGGCTTTGTGGGGTCGAGGCCAAAACAATACTGGTTGAAGAAAACCCTGAAACCATAATTTTCAAACAGGTTGATGTAATAAGGCGGGGTGTAGTTCATTCCGTAAACGGGCGGGTAAAAACCTTCCGTGATCAGTCCCCACCAGCGGTCCCGTTCTCCGAAGTTTATCGGGCCGTCCATGGCCTCCATACCCTGTTGTATCAACCAGTGCTTTGAATTATCGAACAGCAGGTCTGCAGCATCCAGGTTGTTGATGCAGGCAAAAAAACCTATCCCCCCTACTGGTAGGTCGTCGCCTTTGTTTTTGTATTTTTTGTTTGTGAAAGCAGCGATGCGCCCAATGAGTTTACCGGCATCGTCTTTCAGCACCCATCGGATCACATCACCAAAGCGGAAGGCCTTGTTCTTCTCTTTGTCAAAAACATCGTTGATGTCTTTATCGAGCGGACGGATCCAGTTTGGATCGCTGCCATGCAACAGCACCGGCACCTGTAAGAATTCATTGGCCGTGGTTCTGTCTGTAACGGGAATGATGTGCATTGCTTGAAATAAAGCAGCAAATATATGAAAGCCGGGCTACTGAATATTTTCAATGATCCCGGCGATCCCTTGCCCTCCCCCCACACAAGCTGTAACGATGCCGAATTTTTTATTGAGGCGTTTCATATCGTTCACCAATTGGATGGTGAGCTTGCAGCCGGTGCATCCGAGCGGGTGACCTAATGCAATGGCGCCACCGTTAATGTTAACAATTCCGGGATTGAGCTCGAGGGTTCTGATAACCGCCAGCGCTTGTGAAGCAAAGGCTTCGTTCAGTTCAATGAGATCGATCTGGGAAATATTCATACCGGCCTGTTTCAGTACTTTGGGCACTGCCTCCACAGGGCCGATACCCATGATACGCGGATGTACGCCGGCACTTACGCAATTGACCAGGCGTGCAATGGGTTTCAGGCCGAGTTCATTCACCATTTTCTCGCTCATCACGATCACGAATGCAGCTCCGTCGCTTGTCTGGGAAGAATTCCCTGCTGTCACGCATCCACCGGCCGCAAAAGCAGGCTTCAGTTTTGCTAGGCCTTCAATTGATGTATCGGCCCGTACGCCTTCATCGGTATCGACGACAAAATTTCTTTTTTGTTTTTTGCCTTTTGCATCGAGGTACACTTCCTCCACGGTGATCGGCAATATTCCCGGTTTGAAATACCCTTCTTTGATCGCATTGCCTGCTTTTAGATGGCTGTCGTAACTAAATGCATCCTGGTCTTCACGGCTTATATTATACTCTTTTGCGACGGCTTCAGCCGTTAAGCCCATGCTCAAATAATAATCCGGCTCTTTTTCTGCAATGGCATAAGATGGAACAGTTTTCCAACCGGCTGTCGGCACCAGGCTCATGCTTTCGGTTCCACCAGCAATGATGCACTCGGCCATCCCGGTTCTGATCTTTGCCGTGGCCACAGCAATGCTCTCCAATCCGCTTGCACAATAGCGATTGATGGTAATACCAGGTGCATGGATACCCACGGCCTTTGCGGAGATCATACGCCCTACCTGCAAGCCCTGTTCTGCTTCGGGTACCGCATTGCCTACGATCACATCATCCACCCGTTTGGGATCCAGTTGCGGTACACTGGCCAGTAATCCTTTGATCACATCTACTGCCAAGTCGTCTGGCCTGGTGAAGCGGAATCCTCCTTTTTTACTTTTGGTTACAGCGGTTCTGAACCCGGCTACTATGTATGCTTCCTGCATGAGAAATAGTTAATGGCTGATGGTTCATAGTTCATGGTTGATAGCAATAAATAGTTTCTTTATGAACTATGAACCATTTGCTATCCCCCATTTAGTTGTTTATGCAACTTTATACCAAAGTTAGAATTTCTGACCGAAACCAAAAAACCGGGCACCATCACTTAATTTTGCGCCGATGTACAAACTGCTCCGTTCATTCCTTTTTTGTTTCGACCCGGAATGGGTGCATTATTTTTCGATGAACTGCCTTAAGTTGATCTGTAAAATACCCGGAACCAGGGCTTTACTGGCCGCTGGCTTCAGGCCGCAGGGGAATACTCAATTCTCACTATTCAATATCCAATTCCCGAACCGGGTGGGGTTGGGAGCCGGCTTCGACAAAAATGCCCGGTACTTAAATGAACTGGAAGCCCTTGGTTTCGGATTCGTGGAGATCGGGACAGTCACTCCTTTGCCGCAGCCGGGGAATGATGAACCAAGACTGTTTCGCCTGCCAAAGGATAAAGCACTTATCAACCGCATGGGTTTCAATAACGCCGGAGCAGAAGCCATCGTACGGCGACTAGAAGTATGGCGAGAAAAGAAGAGAGAACTTGTTATTGGAGGCAATATTGGTAAGAACAAGATTACCCCAAATGAGGATGCCTGGAAGGATTATGAAAAATGTTTCCTTGCCCTGTATCCTTATGTAGATTATTTCGTGGTGAATGTGAGTTCGCCCAATACTCCGGGACTTCGTGAATTGCAGGAAAAGGATTCGCTGGGGAAGATACTGGGTCAATTAAAAAAGAAGAACGAAGAATTAAAGATCAACAAACCGATTCTGCTGAAAATAGCGCCCGATCTTAGTCAGGACCAGTTGGACGATGTGATCGACCTGGCGCTAGAAATAAAGCTGGATGGGCTGGTTGCCACCAATACCACCATCAGCCGGGAAAAGCTTCTGACTTCCGGCAGCAGGCTTCAAGCCATCGGCGCCGGGGGCCTGAGCGGAGCACCCGTGAAAGAAAAAAGTACCGAAGTGGTGAGATACATTCACCAAAAAACAAACGGGTGCATCCCCATCATTGCCAGCGGCGGTATTTTTTCCGGGCCGGATGCGGCTGAAAAAATAAGTGCCGGGGCATCACTGGTGCAGGTATGGACAGGTTTTATCTACGAAGGCCCGGCCATTGTTAAGAACATATGCCGGCAACTGAGCAATAACCAATAGCAACTTTCATAAAGCATGGAGCATCTCTTTACATCAGAAAGCATTATCAGTTTTATCATCCTTGTGATCCTTGAGATCGTACTGGGGATCGACAATGTGATCTTCGTAAGCATCATCATGAGCAGGCTGAAAGATGCCACGCAGGGTAAACGGGCACGGCGCATCTGGATGATCACCGGCATCCTTTCCCGTAGCCTGCTGCTGATGGCGCTGGGCTGGTTGCTGTCGCAGAAAGGGAAGGCCATCTTCACGATCGGCGATAAAGGATTCGACCTGGCAAGCATCGTGGAAATAGCGGGCGGGCTGTTCCTTATCTATAAAACCGTAAAAGAGATCCACGCCAAGCTGGAGGGAGAAGATCCCAATGTGGGTTCCAAAAAAGGGAAGGGCCTTACGTTATCACAGGCGATTGCTCAAATCATGCTGATCGACGCGGTATTCTCTTTCGACAGCGTGATAACAGCCGGCGGTACTGCCAAACATGTGGAGATCATGATCGCCGCTGTAGTAGTGGCCATGATCGTTATGTTCCTTTTCAGTCCCGTCATCGCGGCTTTTGTACATAAGCATCCGACCATTAAGATGCTGGCTCTTTCTTTTTTGGTGATGATCGGGTTAAGCCTGGTCATCGGCGGCTGGGATCACGAGACATCCGAAAAGCTGGGGCTGAAAAATTATATTTACTTCGGCATGGCATTTTCCTTCTGCGTGGAAATGCTGAATATGGCCATGCGCAAACGAATGAACAAACGGGTGGTGGAACTGAATGAACCGGTATTGAAGGAAGAAGAAGAAAACTACTCAGACCAGGCAAAGTAAGGTTGCCGCCACCACCCCTGCTGTTTCTGTCCGCAACCGGGTATCTCCCAGTGCCGCTGCGCTGAAATGATGCTGCAAGGCCAGGTTCACCTCTTCTTTGGTGAAATCTCCTTCGGGGCCGATGAGTATGATCTTACTGCTGAGCGACCGGTTGTTCAGGTCAACCAGGCTTCTTTTTGTTTCATCCATGCAATGTGCAATGAATTTTTGCTGCTGCGTTGCTGTGGGTACAAACTTCTCAAACTTTATGGGTTCATGAAGATGCAGCAGATGCGTTTGCTGACTCTGCAGCATGGCACTCACCAGGATGCTTTTCATCCGGTCGGCTTTGAACGTGATTTTTTCCGTACGGCTGCATACCAGCGGAATGATCTCCCTAACACCGATCTCGACAGCCTTTTCCAGGAACCATTCAAACCGGCTGGTATTTTTCAGGAGCGAGATAGCGATGGAAACCTTTGAATCATGACCGGGGATACTGGACCGTTTTATTGTCTTGACTTCACATTTCTTACGGTTGTCATTCACAATTTCACAAGTGAGTAAGTTTCCCATCCCGTCGGTAAGCTGAATCTGCTCACCTGGTTGCATGCGAAGCACCTGTACGATGTGCTTGCTGGTATCTTCATCCAATACAATGCTGCTCGGGGATGCATCAATATCTTCTTTATAAAAAAAAGGTAATGCCATAAACTAAAATGAAGAGTAAAATCGTCCTTCACTCTTCATTATCAATTTTAATTCTTAATTGTCAATTTAAAAAGGCGCATCGTCGTCGAATTCCCCGTCATTCATCTTGCTCCCTTTCTGGATATAGAGTTTGGCTCCACCGTCGTCCCCGTCATCTGTTTTGATGGGTCGCCAGCTGCCACCCGGCAGGCCCGAACCAAAATCACCTCCACCTTCGTCTTCTATGAATTTCTGGATGTGAAGCAATGCCTTCAGTTTCACCGTATCCAGACTACCATTACGGTGCTTGGCGATCTTTACATAGGTTTCGCCTTTATTGCTTTCACCGAATTCATTGGCGGTGATGTCGTAGTATTCAGGCCGGTACAGGAACATAACCATGTCAGCATCCTGTTCGATGGCGCCCGATTCACGGAGATCGCTTAGTTGGGGGATCTTCGCGCCTTCTTTTCTTTTCTCCACTTCACGGCTCAATTGCGAAAGCGCAATGATCGGCACCTGCAATTCTTTTGCAAGGCCTTTCAGGTCCCTGGATATTCGGCTGATCTCCTGCTCCCGGTTGCTGTTGCGGTTTTCGCCGCTGCCACTCATCAGCTGGAGGTAATCGATAATAATAAGTCCAACATTGTGCTTATTCTTCAAGCGGCGGCATTTTGCACGCAGTTCGAATATATTCAGGGCAGCAGTGTCGTCGATGAATATGGGTGCTTTGGATAAGCGTTCGATTCCCCGTTTGTACAGTTGCTTCATTTCGTGCTCTTCCAGTTTGCCCCTGGCGATCTTTTCAAGCCATATCTCACTTTCGGCACTCAATATCCTTTGAACCAACTGGCTGCTGCTCATCTCCAGGCTGAAGAAACCAACACCTGTTGGTTTGGTGGGGTGCATGGCGGCGCTCCGGGCAAGGTTCAGTGCAAAGGCCGTTTTACCAACAGACGGACGTGCGGCAAGGATAATCAGGTCGGTGGACTGCCAACCATATGTGATCTTATCCAATGCCGAGAAACCGGTAGGTACGCCGGTAATGTCTTCCTGCCGGTTACGCATGTCTTCAATACGCTGTATCGTCTTCACGAGCACTGTATCGATGCTGTCGAAATTCTTGCGCAGGTGGTTATTAGTTATTTCGAAAAGTTTCCCTTCCGCTTCATCAAGCATGTCAAATACATCGGTGCTGTCTTCATAGGCATCACCAATGATCTCGCCACTGATGCGGATCAATTCACGCTGGATGAATTTCTGAAGGATGATCCTTGAGTGAGCCTCAATGTTGGCAGAAGAAACAACTGCATTGGTAAGTTTGGTAACATAATAGGGCCCGCCAACCACATCCAGTTCTTCCCTGAACTTGAGTTCTTCCACTACTGTAAGGAGGTCAATCGGTAAGCTTTTAATGGCCAGGCCCTGCATAGCCCTGTAAATCCGCTGATGCGCATCTACGTAAAAGCATTCGGGTTTTAATATCTCAACCACTGTATCGAATGCACTTTTCTCAAGCATGATGGCACCCAATACGGCTTCTTCCAATTCCTTTGCCTGCGGGGGCACTTTGCCGAACATCATATTCCCAAGGTCGATGGGGGCTTTGCGGCGTAGCTTTTTATCTTTATTGAAGTTAGTAAGTTCCATATGCTTGAATCCTGGTCCTGTTAGGGTTAATGGTATGTAGGGCGGCTAAGGTAACGGCAAAAGGAGATTCTGAATGGTTTCATTTTTATCCACAACCCCGGTTGAAATAGTTTTGCATCTGTTTTCCACCGCTCATTCACTACAAAGTTAACTTATCAAGGCCTTATCCACATAAAACTAACAAATAAAAAACCAGTAGCGGGGGAAAGAACCCCGATTTTATTAACAATCGGGAAATGCCAAAATTTCTTTTTCTGCACCCCATACACATTAATACGATTTGCATTTTTGAATACCGGTACTTAGCTTATATGCATTGCTGATCGCCGTTCCTTCCCAAAAAACTATCTTTGCCAGTCAACAACAAATTAGATTTTATCAGATGACCATTAGTTATAACTGGCTTTGCGAATACCTGCCCGTGAAAATAGACCCGGAACGGTTAAGCAAGATCCTGACCGCAATCGGGCTGGAAGTGGAGAGCATGGAGAAATACGAATCCATTAGGGGCGGTTTACAGGGTCTGGTGATCGGAGAAGTGATCTCTTGCGAGAAGCATCCAGATGCCGATAAATTAAAACTCACTACCGTGACCATCGGAGCTTCTGAAAATTTACAGATCGTTTGCGGTGCGCCGAATGTGGCTACCGGGCAAAAAGTCGTTGTAGCCACTATCGGCACAACGATCTATCCTGTAAACAGTGACCCCGTGACAATGAAAAAAGCAAAGATACGTGGCGTGGAAAGCCAGGGCATGATCTGTGCCGAAGATGAGATCGGCATTGGTGAAAGCCATGCAGGGATCATTATATTGCCTCCGGGCAGCAAAGTGGGGACCCCTGCCGCCGAATACTTCAAACCGTACGAAGACCACATCATCGAGATTGGGCTTACCCCCAACCGGATGGATGCGATGAGTCATTTGGGAGTTGCCAGGGACGTATGCGCTTACCTAACCCACCATACCAAAAAAGATACGGCCGTTATCTCTCCTTTCAGGAATAATTTTAAACCCGATAACCAGGGCCTTCAAATGCAGGTAGTGATTGAAAATACCGATGCATGTCAGCGGTATGCGGGCGTAAGTATTGAAGGCATTACAATCGCCGAAAGTCCTGAATGGCTGAAACAGAAATTGAAAAGCATCGGGCTACGGCCGATCAGTAATATTGTTGATATCACAAACTTTATCCTGCACGAAACCGGTCAGCCGTTGCATGCTTTCGATGCCGATGCGATCAAAGGAAAGAAAGTAATCGTAAAGAACCTGCCGGAAGGAGCCCCCTTTATTACCCTCGATGAAAAGGAAAGAAAACTTTCTGCTGAAGACCTGATGATCTGCAACGGTAATGGAGAACCTATGTGCATCGGCGGCGTATATGGAGGTCTGAGCAGTGGTGTGTCTGCCAACACAAAAAATATCTTTCTCGAAAGCGCCTGGTTCAACCCGGTTGATATACGGAAAACATCCCTCAGACATGGGTTGCGTACCGATGCAGCAACCCGGTTTGAAAAAGGGGTTGATATCAGTAATACGGTGAACGTACTCAAAAGAGCCGCCATGCTCATCAAGGAGATCGCAGGAGGTGAAATTGCCAGTGATGTAGTGGATATATATCCTGCCCCAAAACCAAAGACTGAAGTAGCGATCAAATTCCATTACCTGAAGAAACTGAGCGGCAAGAACTATCACCCGGATACGATCAAAGACATTCTTGGCAGCCTGGGTTTCGAACTTTGCAAAGAAGGAGTGGATGAAATGCGGTTTGCCGTTCCATACAGCAAACCGGATATTTCTTTACCGGCTGATATCGTTGAAGAGATCATGCGTATTGACGGACTTGATAACGTGGATATCCCGGCTGTAATCACCATTGCACCGTCTGTTGAAACCATGGCACACCATGTTGCTTATGCCGAAAAGGTATCGGATTACCTGGCCGGCTCTGGTTTCAGGGAGATCTTTACCAATTCAATTACCAACTCCGATTACTATACCGATGCAGTTTTGAAAAGCACGGTTAAAATGATCAATAACCTGAGTGAAGAGTTAAACATCATGCGTCCCGGAATGATGGAAACCGGCTTAGAGTCGATCGTTTACAACCTGAACCGGAAGAATACCGACCTTAAATTCTTCGAATTCGGCAAGACCTATTCAACTTCTGAAACAGGCAGGTATTCTGAAAGCAACCACCTTGCAGTATATATCACCGGCAATACCACAGGAGAAGGTTGGAAAGAAAAGGCCGCAAGGGTGGATTTTTATTTCCTGAAAGCGGTTTTTGAAAAGATCATTGCAATGCTTGGTCTGAGGATCGACTCATATAGCCAAACCGAAAACGCTGATCTCTCATCCTGCCTGCAAGCGACAATAAAAAATAAATCCATTGCCCATATTGGGATGGTAACCACTAAAAAACTGCAGCGATTCGACATCAAGCAGGCTGTATACTATGCCGACCTTGACTGGGATACGTTGCTGGAATTGAACAGAAAACTGACCCTTGAACACCGGGATATTCCCAAATACCCGGTCGTGAACCGGGACCTGGCCATTGTGGTAAACAAAGAACTTCCATATGAATTGGTGGAAAAAGCTACCAGGGCGGCGGGGATAAAGAAACTGAAGTCCATCAGTTTGTTTGATATATTTGAGAGCGAAAAGATAGGAGCCGGTAAAAAGTCTATGGCGGTAAGTTTTACTTTCCAGGATGAGGAAAAAACACTTACCGACAAAGAAATCGATGGGATGATGAACCGGATCATCGCCTCTTTTCAAAAAGAACTAAATGCTGAGATACGGAAGTAGAACGCATGAGCGAACTGGAACAACATATAAAACGGGTATATGATAAACTTCAACAGTTGCTGAAAAACTATCAGCAGCTGCAAAAAGACAATCTTCGCCAAAGTGCACTGATAGAGGAATTGAAGAAAAGCAAGGAGGTCAATGCACAACAGATTGAAACACTGAAAGAACAGGTAGCTATATTAAAGGCAGCAGCGGGTAAAATGAACGAAACGGATAAAAAAGAATTTGAAAAGAACATCAACCGTTATATCCGTGATATTGACAAATGTATCGGCATCCTTAGTGAATAATTATGTCTGAGCTTATTCCTATTAATATTGTGATCGGCGACCGGAACTACCGGATCAAAGCGAGCCCCGCGGATGAAGAAACCATCCGTCGTACGTTGAAAACGATCAACGACAAGATCATCGAATTCAAAACCCAGTTTGCAGGCAAGGATATGCAGGACTATATCGCCATGGTGCTTATCTGGTATGCCACACAGACAAAATCCGGCAACAACCCCGCCCTAGAAAAAGAGATGGCCGAAACATTAAAAAAGATCGAACAGCAACTGGATAAGGTCAAATAGGCCATTTCATCTCCTATCTTGCCCGGGCAAAAGTCCGTAGGGGTTTCTCCAAACAAATTACCTATCTTCGTAAGCTAAACAACTCACTGAGAATTCCGGTATTATCCGGGTGGAAAAGAGAGTAATTATATGATTTTGAACCGTTTTAAAACAGAAACAATCAATGGAACCGATAATATTATACATTATCATTGGCGCAGCCGCACTCATTTTGGGCTTAATACTGGGTAAACTGGTATTTGCAAAGAATACCCAAAAGAAGATTGAAGAGGCGGAGCAACTAGCAAAAAAGATCATCTCCGACGGTGAATTAAAAGCCGAAACCCTCAAAAAGGAAAGACTTCTCGAAGCAAAGGAGAAGTTCGTTCAGCTTAAGGCAGACCATGACAGGGAGGTAATGCAGCGCAACCAAAAGCTTTCCGAATCAGAGAACCGTATCAAGCAGAAAGAGCAATCGCTTAACCAAAAAGACCAGAACTTAGAAAAGCACATCAAGGAAAGCGAGGCCATCAAGGAAAACCTCAACCGCCAGATTGAGATCGTAAATATCAAGCGTACGGAGTTGGAGAAACACCAGGAGGAGCATATCCGCCGCCTGGAAAGAGTGGCGGGCCTTTCTGCAGAAGATGCTAAAGCACAGTTAGTCGAAAGCCTGAAACAGGAAGCCCAAACAAAAGCGGTTGCCTTACAACAGGAGATCATTGAAGAAGCGAAGCAAAAAGCCAATAAAGAAGCCCGGAAAATTGTTATCCAGACCATTCAGCGTACTGCAGCCGAACAGGCAATTGAAAATGCCATTACTGTTTTTAACCTTGAAAGCGACGAGATCAAAGGTTCGATCATTGGCCGGGAAGGAAGGAATATCCGTGCAATTGAAGCTGCCACAGGCGTGGACCTGATCGTAGACGATACTCCAGAGGCTATCGTGCTGTCCTCGTTCGATCCATTAAGAAGGGAAATAGCCCGCTTATCGCTTCAACGTTTGGTTGCTGATGGACGTATCCATCCGGCACGGATTGAAGAAGTGGTTGAAAAAACAAAGAAGCAGATCGAAGACCAGGTGATGGAGATAGGGGAACGTACTGCCATGGAATTAGGTGTTCATGGTCTTCATAAAGAATTGATCAGGATGGTTGGCCGGATGCGCTTCCGTTCTTCTTATGGCCAGAACTTGCTCATGCACAGCCGGGAAACGGCTAATCTTTGTGCCATCATGGCTTCAGAGCTGGGTTTGAACCCTAAACTGGCAAAAAGAGCGGGCCTTCTCCATGATATTGGAAAAGTGCCTGATGAAGAAACGGAACTAAGCCATGCATTATTAGGCGCCAAACTCGCTGAGAAATATGGCGAGAACCCTGCAGTTGTAAATGCCATCGGTGCCCACCACGACGAAATAGAAATGCAATATGTGATCTCCCCCATCATCCAGGCCTGTGATGCCATCAGCGGTGCAAGGCCGGGTGCAAGGCGTGAGATCATGCAGCAGTATATTCAGCGTATCAAAGACCTAGAAAACCTGGCCATGGCCTATACCGGCGTCGAAAAAGCCTATGCTATCCAGGCTGGGCGGGAACTAAGGGTTATTGTTGAGGCAGACAAGGTTACGGATGGTGACAGTGATAAACTCAGTTTTGAAATAGCCCAAAAGATCCAGACAGAAATGACCTTCCCCGGCCAGATCAAGGTCACCGTGATCCGTGAAAAGAGATCTGTTAACGTAGCAAGATAATCGCCTTATTATTATGGGATGAAGGGTCGATAATTACTGAATTATCGGCCCTTTTTATTATCTCCTACCGCTTTTGGAGAATATTTCCGTGGGAAGTTGAAAAAACTCGGGTTTCTTCTCTCAGAACTCGCAACTTTCCCCTACCTTTGCCGTCCGATAAAATAAAAGTGTATGAACGCAGTATCATTTGTTCACGAACAATTAGGCACAAAAGCCAAAACGTCGCTTCCAAACTTCAAGGCCGGAGACAATGTAACCGTTAACTATAAGATCATTGAAGGAAATAAAGAGCGTATCCAAAGTTTCAAGGGTGATGTGATTAAGCGCCAGGGAACTGGTGCAACTGCCTCATTTACAGTTCGTAAAATGAGTGATGGTGTAGGCGTTGAACGTCTATTCCCTTTATTCTCACCGAATATCGAAAGCGTAGTATTGAATAAGGTTGGTAAGGTAAAGAGGTCTAAGCTGTTTTTCCTTCGTGACAGAAGCGGTAAAAGTGCCCGTATTCGTGAAAAAAGGATGGCAATTTCTAAAGATTAATCAAAATTTCTATATTTTTTTAATGGGAAAATCAATGATTTTCCCATTTTCTTTTAAAAAAGTTATGAGATTGGTATTATAGTTGTTATGTTTACAGCAAATTCAATCCTTCGAAAAGACTTTTACCCAAGGTTAATCTGAATCTTAAATTCTAACTTTTAAACCGTAGACCACATGAGAAGGATTGTTCTTGCACTAGTTGCAGTATTTGCCATTACTTTATTGTTTTCTTGCATGAGAGGTATCTCTCCGGAACAGGCTGCCAATGGAAAAGCCAGGTGCGGCAGGACTTACATTCGATAGCTTTCACTATTTGCATTACTGGTCAATCATGGTTAACTTTCTCCCTGTTTGTTGGAGTGTAAGTGATTATTTGAGTTATCTTTGCTGTCTAAATTGAGATTATGACACTATCATTTTTGAACAGCATCTTTCTGTTATCTATGCCGGGTGGCAGTGAGTGGATACTGATCATTATTGTTGTATTACTGATGTTTGGAGGTAAAAAAATACCTGAACTGATGAGGGGCATCGGCCGCGGTATGCGGGAGTTCAATGATGCTAAAAACAATGTGAAGAGCGAGATCGAAGAGGGCATGAAAGAAAAAGACAACAAGTAAACACTAGAGGAATAACCTTATTACGGCTGAAGTGGATCCTTTCTGGGACACACTTCAGCCGGTTTTTTATAGCTACATTTCATCTTAATGTTTTCTTTCACAAACATAATAAACTACCAATCCGACCTGCAGGGCAACTACACCAGCTGCACCGACGCTGTTCAGTTTTACCTGGATAGAATTAAGAAGAACAAACACCTCAATGCTTTTACAGAAGTATACGCCTCAGAGGCCTTGCAGCAGGCAGCTAAGCTGGATGAGAAAAGAAAAAACGGATCGCCTACCAAGAAATTACACGGAGTGATTATTGCACTTAAAGACGTGATCTCTTATAAACACCATACATCAACAGCGGCTTCCCGAATATTGACCGGTTTCACCAGTTTGTACAATGCAACGGTTGTTCAGCGGCTTCTGGATGAGGATGCGATCATAATTGGTACCTGCAACTGCGACGAGTTTGCCATGGGAAGTTCAAATGAGAATTCTGCCTACGGGGTCGTTTTAAATGCCCTTGATAACACAAAAGTGCCGGGAGGGTCATCGGGTGGTAGTGCTGTAGCTGTTCAGGCCGGGCTATGCATGGTAAGCCTTGGAAGCGATACTGGTGGCTCTGTAAGACAGCCAGCAGATTTTTGCGGTATAATTGGATTAAAACCTTCCTATGGGAGAATATCCAGGCACGGGCTAATAGCTTATGCATCGTCCTTTGATCAGATTGGGATTTTTGGTAATCATATTTCAGATGTGGCATCTTTGCTGGAAACAATTTCCGGACCCGATGACTTCGATAGTACCGCTTTACAACAAACCAACGATCAATTTTTCCCTTTACAAAAAGTGAATAAAAAATATCGGTTTGCATATTTCAAAGAAGCGCTTCACCATCCCTCTTTAGACCATGAGATCAGGGATAATATCCTTGGATTGATCGAATCCATGAAAATCGACGGCCACACGGTAACAGAAATTGGTTTTGACCTTCTCGACTACGTTGTGCCAGCCTATTATGTGCTGACTACTGCAGAAGCCAGCAGCAACCTGAGCAGGTATGACGGGATCCGTTTCGGATATCAAACTAAAACTCCGGTCAGAGATTTAACAGACTTTTATAAACAGACCCGTAGCGAGGCGTTCGGCAAGGAAGTACAGCGTCGCATCATGCTGGGGACATTTGTTTTAAGCAGCGGGTATTACGACGCTTATTTTACTAAAGCACAGCAGGTAAGGAGATTATTGCTTGACAAAACAGATGCTGTCTTTGCTGAATTTGATGCACTTATAATGCCAACCAGTCCTACGACGGCCTTTACGATCGGTGAGAAAAACGAAGACCCTGTAGCCATGTACCTCGCGGATATTTTCACTGTATTTGCCAACCTGACCGGGGTACCTGGCATTTCACTGCCTCTTTTCAAGCACAGTAATGGTATGCCTTTCGGCTTACAGGTTATGACCAAAAAAGCAGATGAATTAACTTTGTTGCAGATTTCTGATCATATAATAGAACACCACAAAATGTACCAAGGAGTAGTTGTATGAGGTTGATATTTTTTTTTACATGTATGATATGTATCCTTTCGTCGGTACAGGGAGAATCCTCGTATACTCTTTCCCTTGATCAAAACACTCAAAACGATACCATTAACGAACCTGTGGAAGATTCCCTTATTGCCGAGGTTTTGAAAGCAAAAGCCCCGCCTCAGAAAGAAAAAGTGCAATATTTCAGCCAGGTAACAAAATACGGTTTCAAAAACCTATTCGCTCAGTACAATTACAATCCAGCCCTGCCGTACTCGGCACAGGTAAATCCCAATGCGGAGAGCTATATGCAGGATTACCTGAAGGCTCACAGTAATCACCTGATGCAAATGAAGGGTTGGGGCCAACCCTATTTCAGTCTTATCGACAACATCCTTTCCCAATACGGTTTACCGAGGGAATTGAAATACCTGGCCGTAATCGAAAGCAATCTCAATACAGGAGCAACCAGCTGGAAAGGTGCCGGTGGCCCCTGGCAGTTCATGCCTTATACAGCAAGGGATTACGGACTGGTGGTGAATGGGTATTATGATGAGCGAAGGGATTATTATAAAAGCACGCATGCCGCTGCCAGGTACCTGCTTACTTTATACAGCCAGTTACATGATTGGTTATTGGTAATAGCTGCCTATAATGGGGGCCCGGGAAAAGTTTATTCGGCAATAAAAAGAAGCGGCAGCCGCAATTTTTGGTCATTGCAATACTACCTCCCGGCCGAAAGCAGAAACCATGTAAAGAAGTTTATAGCTACTCATTACATTATGGAAGGATCTGGTGGAATTACGACCACCCCTAACCTGGCATATGGAAACAATAAAGGCGCAAATCCTTATGAAAACAAGCCGGAACTTACCGAAGAAGAGCAGGCAAATACATCCACACAAAGTATTTCTGGAAAGTACAATTCGCTGGTTATCACAAAGAATTTGTCGATGGATATCATACAGTTCAATCGCTATAACCCCGACTTTGATAACATGATGGCATTGAATGGCAACTACGACCTTCGTTTACCCACTGATAAAATGCAGCTTTTTCTTGCAAACAAATATGTAATACTGAACGAGTGCGTCCAATTACTATTGGGAGATCATCAAGCCCCACCGCCCAGCCAGGTAACCACCTATCCAGCTCCAAAACCTTCGAAAAAGAAAAAAAACTGACAGGCTATTCAAGTACTTTTCTCATTGCCTTTGCCTTAAGCATGCTTTCCGCATATTCCTGCTCCGGATCGCTATAATAAGTGATCCCCCCTCCGGTTTGAAAAGAAAGATACCTGTCAGCAGCATTATAAAAAATACTCCGTATAACAACATTGAAATCAAAATCACCTTCTGGATTCAAATACCCGATCGCACCGGAAAACAATCCTCTCCTGGTTGTTTCGTATTGCTCGATCAACTCCATTACTTTCATTTTGGGGGCACCAGTCATGGATCCCATAGGAAATGTCGCTTTCACACAATCTATCCAGTCATTCTTTATATCTATCTCCCCACTCACCGTACTGATCATTTGGTGAACCTGGGGAAAGCTGTATAATCCGAATAATTCATCCACTTTTACTGTTCCAGGGATGCATACCCTGCTCAAGTCGTTCCTCACAAGATCGACCACCATAACATTCTCACTTTTTTCCTTTTCGGTTTGAAGCAGATAATTCTTCGCTGCTAAGTCAGCCGCCGCATCATCGAACCGTCTGCCGGATGTTCCTTTGATTGGTTGGGAAATCAATCGGCTGCCTGTTTTCTTTAAATAACGTTCGGGACTTGCGCAAAGGCAGTATTGATCGTTGACCCGGTAATAACTTGAATATGGGTTAGGTGAAAGGTCAGACAGACGGACATATGTTGATAATGGATCGATCAATATATTATCAACAAAGAATTCCTGGCAGAAATTGATCTCGTAACAATCGCCCCGTAAAATGTGTTGTTGCAGTTCCGAAACTGTGTTCAGGTAATCTGCTTTGCTGATCCTGCAGCGTAGGTCCGCATGTACCTTTTCTTGCCTGACGTTTCCCGAGGAAGCACATATTTCCCTGTATACAGATTCAATATCATCTTCTCCATAAATAATTACACCCCCGGTATCTAGCCTGATAACCCATTCCGGCACAAAAAAATAAAGGTCACTGAACCCGGTCCGTTCAGTATGCCCGGATCGCAGGACTTCAGTCTCGTTTTTAAGATCATACCCAAAGTGTCCAAAAAGCCACTCTCCTTCCGCATCGTCATAAAAACTCCTTAACCGTCGGAAGGCATCTCCGGCATCTGCACGCACCTCTTTTTTGCATCCTGCTGCCAGTAGGCATTCAAAAGCCGGCTTTTCAAAATCATATTCCCTGTTATCAAGGAAACAAAAAATGCTGAACCGGTTTACCCAATTCAGCATCTTTATTTTAAAACTATTTAGATCAGTAACGGGGAAGAAAATACATTTTTTCACAGGAGTGTTTTTCCCTGTTAAAGAAATCTTCATTAGAAGTCATCATCATCATCAAAATCACCACCACCGTCAAGGTCATCGAAACCAAGGTCCTTGAAGTCATCGTCCATCTTGAAATCTTCGTCCTCATCCTTGCCTCCGGCTGATTTTTTTCCGACGCTCTTTTTGCCCTTCGATTTTGGAATATCAAACTCATCAAAGTCAGGGTCCCAATCGTCGTCGTCTTCAGGTGTATCCCAATCGTCTGCCACGTCAACATCATCATCGTCGTCATCATCGTCATCATCGTCCCCCTTTTTGGAGGCCGATTTCTTTTTGGTGGGTTTTGCATCCATATCCTCATCGTCTAAATCGTCTTCGTCATCGTCGTCCTCACTTTTTTTCTTCGGCTTTGATGATTTTTTTGCCGCAGTGATTGCTGCGCCGGCAGGCGCTTTTGCCGTTTTCATTTTTGCATTGTCAGATATCAGGACCATAATTCAATAAAGGGTTATTACTGTAAAATTTCAACGGGTTTTTTAAATAGCCAAAAATATTTCAAACTTTTTTTTTAGTTTTTTCAGGCAATCAATAACTGGTCACGGCCGGGTCCGTTACTGATATATTTTACGGGAACTCCGAGGTATTTATTCAGATATTGAATATAGGTCTTCATCTCAGCCGGGAGTTCGTTAAAATCAGCTATGGCAGATATATCTTTCATCCAGCCCTTGAATGTCTGATAAACGGGTTCAATATCAACTTTATTCATCTGGAAGGGCACAAAATTCTTTTCTTCTCCGTCTATTTTGTAGCCATTACATACTTTTAACTCGGCCAGGTTATCCAGGATATCCGCCTTGGTCATAATGATCTGTGTCACGCCATTTACCATACAGGCGAACTGGAGAGCAACAAGATCGATCCACCCACAACGGCGTGGCCTGCCTGTCGTACTACCGAATTCGTTTCCTGTTTTACGGATCAGTTCGCCCGTTTCATCGTTCAATTCTGTCGGAAAAGGCCCACTACCTACCCGGGTACAATATGCTTTTGATACACCGAAAACTTCTTTGATCTTCTGGGGAGCAACTCCCAAACCGGTACAGACACCAGCAGATATCGTATTGCTGCTTGTCACGAATGGAAAGGTGCCAAAATCAACATCGAGCATGCTTCCCTGCGCTCCTTCGGCCAGTACCTTCTGCCCTTTTTGTATCCGCTCGTTAATAAAATACTCGCCATTAACAATATTGAAGCTCCTCAAAAAATCTACTGCCTCGAAAAACTCCTCCTCCCACGCACTAATGTCCTCCTGGAAATTAAAGCTATCCAGTAACCGCTGGTGTTTTAACCGAAGCTTGATGTATTCGGTTGTAAAACTTTTGTCAAGTAAGTTCCCGACCCTTAGACCATTCCGCCCTGTTTTGTCCATATAAGCTGGGCCGATACCTTTTAACGTACTTCCGATCTTTTGGTTGCCTTTAGAAAGTTCACTTGCCTTATCAAGCGCCCGGTGAGTGGGAAGGATGAGGTGTGTTCGCTCGCTGATATAAAGGTTTTTTTTGAAATCAACCCCTAACTCTGCCACGTGGCCGCATTCCTTTTTTAACGTTACGGCATCAAGCACCACTCCATTACCGATGAGGTTTGTTTTGGATTCATGGAAAATCCCGCTGGGTATCTGGTGAAGAACGATTTTTTTGCCATCCACATATAATGTATGTCCTGCATTTGGGCCTCCCTGGAAACGGGCGATCACATCATAGTTTTTTGCAAAATAGTCCACGATCTTGCCCTTGCCTTCATCGCCCCATTGCATGCCCAGGATAACATCTACCATTGTATCATTTATTTGATTAGCTGATTATTTTGAACGGGCGTAAAAATAAAATGAAATACCTCAACCACCTAAAATGGCAGGGAGTTGTTTGAAATTTGGGGAGAAATGAATGTGCGGGAGCCGGATTATGCCACTTTCAGCATACTAAGCTTACTGCTGCTGAATTTTCGTTGGGCATACTCAAGGGTCACTTCAAATGTCTTTACTTTTTGAGATGGCAATTCGTACATGGCGTCAGTGAGAATGCTTTCGCAGATACTGCGCAGACCACGAGCCCCTAGCTTATATTCGAGCGCCTTTTCAACCATAAAGTCCAGTACAGCCGGTTCAAACTTTAATTCGATACCTTCAATCTCGAAAAGGCGGGTGAATTGTTTGATAAGAGAATTCTTTGGCTCGGTGAGTATGCTTCGAAGGGTTTCGGCATCCAGTGGATTAAGATAGGTAACAACAGGCAACCGGCCAAGCAGTTCCGGTATGAGTCCAAAATGCTTCAGGTCAACCGCATTCACAAAATGCAACAGGTTGTCGTGCTGGTACTCCTGTAATTCCTTATTTACGTTGAAGCCTATGGCATTGGTATTCACCCGGCGGGCAATGATCTTATCCACGCCATCAAAAGCCCCCCCGCAGATAAAGAGGATATTTTGTGTGTTTACCTTGATAAGTTTTTGTTCAGGATGCTTACGGCCACCCTGCGGCGGAACCAATACCTCGGTTCCTTCCAGTAATTTCAGGAGACCTTGTTGTACCCCTTCACCGCTCACGTCACGGGTAATGGAAGGGTTATCGCTTTTCCTTGCAATTTTATCTATTTCATCGATGAATACGATGCCCTTCTCAGCGGCTGCAACATCATAATTACAGGCCTGCAACAGGCGGCTCAGCATACTTTCCACATCTTCGCCTACATAGCCTGCCTCAGTAAATACAGTCGCATCCACGATGGCAAAGGGAACATTCAGCATGCGGGCAATGGTTTTGGCAAGCAGGGTTTTACCTGTACCTGTTTCCCCCACCATGATGATGTTGCTCTTTTCGATTTCTACATCATTTTCCTGTTTTTGGTTCAGGCGTTTATAATGATTGTATACGGCAACGGATAGAATCTTCTTTGCATCATCCTGCCCGATCACGTAGTCATCGAGGAATTTCTTTATCTCGATCGGTTTTTTAACACTTAGCTTATGCCCTTGTGCGCTCAGGTGTTTGTTGTCAGCAGCATTACCCAGTTCCTGTTCTATGATCTCCACCGCATGCTCCACGCAATTCTCACAGATATGCCCATCCTGACCCGCTATGAGTATTTTTACTTCATCGCGGCTACGGCCACAAAAGGAGCAGTGAAGTGTTTGTTGCTTTGCCATAGAGGGTTCTTTTAGCTGCTGATGTATTTGTTACAAAGTTAATAAAAGCGTCCAATTGCCATAGTAAGACAAGCAGAATGTTTATTATGTTGCTTTAGCTTTATTTACCAAAAAAGCCTCTTTTTGAGGCTTTTATACATGAATTTCAAATTTGCATCCTAGATTTTTTCCAATACTGCGTCCACAATACCATAAGCAATTGACTCGTTTGCATCCATCCAGTAGTCCCTGTCGAAGTCTTTCAATACCTTTTCCACAGACTGGCCACAGTTCTTTGCAAGAATCTCGGCACCCATCAGTTTGGTCTTTTTGATCTGCTCTGCCATGATCTCCAGGTCGGCACTGGTACCTTGTCCCCCGCCACTTGGCTGATGGATCATTACTTCCCCGTTAGGAAAGATAAAGCGTTTGCCTTTCTTACCCCCGCTAAGCAGGATACTTCCCATGCTGGCAGCCATACCCATGCAAACGGTGCTCACGGGCGAGCTGATCATCTGCATGGTATCGTAAATGACCATGCCACTGGTAACGATCCCGCCGGGGCTGTTTATATAAAATGTGATCTCTTTGCCTGGTTCGATTGCTTCGAGGTACATTAACCGGTTCGTAATATCCCTTGCACTTTTGTCATCCACCACCCCCCATAAAAAGACCTTGCGCTGTTCAATGAATTTCTTGTCGAATTGCCAGCTGCTCATCATTTTTTCCATGGGGTTCTCTGCCTGAACTTCTGGCTTGTCTTCATCTTCCAGGCGGATAATATTGCTCTTATAGACATTCATACTGTTTGTTTTTATTTCTGGTCCTTTTTTAATTTTTTCTGGTTGATGAGAAGCACTTCGTCGATGAGTCCGTATTCTTTTGCTTCCATAGAGGTCAACCAATGATCACGGTCACAATCTACCGCCACCTTATCGCTGGGTTGTCCGGTATGGAAAGCAATGATGTCGTACAATTCTTTTTTAACTTTCTTAACTTCGTTCACTGTGATCTCAATATCACTTGCCTGCCCTCCGGCTCCGGCGCTGGGCTGGTGCATCATGATTCTGCTGTGCTTTAAGGCCGTTCTTTTCCCCTTGGCACCCGCACACATCAGTACAGCACCCATGCTCGCCGCCATACCAGTGCAAATGGTAGCTATATCAGGTGTGATGAACTGCATGGTATCATACATGCCCAATCCCGCATACACACTGCCCCCAGGGCAGTTGATGTACATTTGTATGTCACGGCTCCGATCGGTGCTTTCCAGGAACAATAACTGGGCAGTTACAATATTGGCCACTTCGTCGGTAATGGGGTAACCCAAAAAGATGATGCGGTCCATCATCAGGCGGCTGTATACATCCATTACGGCAATATTCATTGGCCTTTCCTCAATGATGTTAGGGGTAAGGCTGGTAACATTATGCTTGATATAACCATCCAGTTTATTACTGCTGATGCCCTTGTGTTTTACCGCATATTTTTCAAATTCTTTTCCAAAGTTCATATTGGGAGGTTGCTTTATTTTATTATTACTGTTAGCAAATATAGTCGATTGTGGTTCCGGAAAGACAAGTTTTGATCTAGTCCCTGCTTCGACTCTGGTAAATGAGGATGTATTGAACAAGCATGGCAACCGAAGCCAATGCGGCCACTACATAGGTCAGGGCCGCCCATTTTAAAGCATCTTTAGCCTGGGTGTGTTCATTGGTGGTCGTAACTCGTGCCGTATCCAACCACTTCAAGGCTCTTGCCGATGCGTCGAATTCAACAGGCAAAGTGATCACCGAAAAAAGAGTACTCACTGCAAAAAGGATGATGCCAATAAGAAGTACGGTAGGATTTCCGCCACCGAAACCAAACATACCAAGACCAGCTATGATCACCCATTGCGATAATGTACTGCTGATCTTAACCGCCGGAACCAGCCTGCTTCGGAGCATAAGCATAGAATAGGCCGTTGCATGCTGTACCGCATGCCCACATTCATGTGCTGCAACAGCAGCTGATGCCACTGTCCTTCCTTCAAAAACATCCGGACTAAGGTTCACCGTTTTATTAAGCGGGTTATAATGATCGGAAAGAAAACCATCGGCTGACATTACCTGGACATCATAGATCCCATTGTCTTTCAGCATTTTTTCAGCCACTTCCTTTCCGCTCATACCACTGCTTGTGGGAACCTGGCTGTATTGGGAGAACTTACTTTTCAGGCGGTATTGTACCACCATCCCTATCACCATGAACAGAACGGATATTGCAATAATTCCAAAGGTCATTTGAATAAATTTTCTTACCAGGTTGCAAACAGCACGCCAGCCTGATTTTCATGCCATTTCGGCAAAGGAAAATAAAAAAGGAGAGAATTTTCTTCTCTCCTTTTCTGAAAATCTATACGGTTCAGGCTTTGTACTGAGCCACCAGCCCAGCCGCCAGTTCTGTCATTTTCTTAAGCCCGTCTTCCGGCAGTGCTCCTTTTTTGAATTCGGCCAGAATTTCAGGGTGCTTGTTCTCCATTTCCATCAGGAAGTGTTCTTCAAATGCTTTTACATTCTTTACCGCTACGTCTTTCAGCAAACCCTGCGTACCCAGGTAAATGATAGCCACCTGTTTTTCCACTGTAAATGGTGTATACTGAGGTTGTTTAAGTACTTCCACGTTACGGGCCCCTTTATCAATTACATTCTTTGTGGCTGCGTCAAGGTCGCCACCGAATTTCGAGAAGGCCTCAAGCTCACGATAAAGCGCCTGGTCGAGCTTCAAAGTACCTGCTACTTTTTTCATTGATTTGATCTGTGCGTTACCACCTACACGGCTTACGGAGATACCAACGTTGATCGCAGGACGGATACCTGCATTGAACAGGTTGCCTTCCAGGAAAATCTGGCCGTCGGTGATGGAGATCACGTTAGTAGGAATATAAGCAGATACGTCACCCGCTTGTGTTTCGATGATCGGCAATGCGGTCAAAGAGCCACCCCCTTTTACCAGGTGCCTGATGGAATCAGGCAGATCGTTCATTTGTTTTGCGATCTCGTCTTTGGAAACCACTTTAGCGGCCCTTTCAAGTAAACGGCTGTGGAGATAGAATACGTCACCAGGATAAGCTTCACGTCCGGGTGGCCTTCTTAGCAGCAGTGAAACCTCCCTGTAAGCCACCGCCTGCTTAGACAGATCATCATAGATGATCAGGGCAGGGCGGCCGGTATCACGGAAATATTCCCCGATGGCTGCCCCTGCAAATGGTGCATAGAATTGCAACGGAGCAGGATCTGAAGCGGATGCAGCCACGATGGTGGTATAAGGCATTGCTCCGTTCTCCTCCAGCGTTTTCATGATACCTGCGATGGTAGAAGCCTTTTGACCGATTGCCACATATATGCAATACACCGGTTTACCGGCTGCGTAAAATTCTTTTTGATTGATGATGGTATCCACCGCGATGGCCGTTTTACCGGTCTGGCGGTCACCGATGATCAACTCACGCTGTCCGCGACCGATAGGGATCATGGCATCGATCGCTTTGATACCCGTTTGAAGCGGTTCTTTTACCGGCTCGCGGAAGATAACACCCGGTGCTTTGCGCTCCAAGGGCATTTCATACAGCTCACCTTTGAGAGGACCCTTACCGTCGATGGGTTCTCCCAGTGTATTGATCACACGTCCGCTCATTCCTTCGCCAACCTTGATGGAGGCGATCTGGCCGGTACGTTTTACTTTGTCTCCCTCCTTGATCTCGCTGCTGTCGCCCATCAAAACCACACCTACGTTGTCTTCCTCAAGGTTAAGGGCGATTGCTTTAACACCATTGTCAAACTCCACCAGTTCGCCCGAACGAACGTTATTGAGACCATAAACGCGGGCGATACCATCACCTACCTGTAATACAGTTCCCACTTCTTCGAGGCTGGCTCCGGCATTGAAATTGCTAAGTTGCTGGCGTAGAATCGCTGAAATCTCATCTGGCTTAATTTCTACCATAATTATCTGATTGAAAGTTTATGAAAATGCCTTTTTTTAATCGGCTGCAAAGGTAGGGGAACAGGGGCGGAATGGCAAAAAAAGGGCGGGCAAATTGAAAAAATAGAATGGGGATAAACCGGCTCATGCAATACGCGGATCCATGTATGAAAAAGAGGAGTTCCCTCCTCTTTTTCATTATTTTTCAAGCCCCCGCTATGGCCAATCAAACTACCTTACAAATTTTGTGACCGATTCGTCGCTGCTGTTTGTGCTCCGGATCCTAATGAAATAAACACCCCTGGTATACCCGGAAATATCGAAGGTCATGTCCTCGTATTTATAAGTACCCGATTTGAGCACCCTTCCCTGGGCGTCATATATGGAAACTAACACATTCTGTATCCCCGGCTTGCTTCCCGCCCTTACAAAAACGCTGTTGTCGCTGGCAGAAACAAAGTAGATGAATTTTCCAAGCTGGCTTCTCCTGATCGGCAGCTGATCGGAATATTTGAACTTACCATCCAGGTCCACCTGCTTCAACCGGTATACGGCCACCTGCTTTGACAGGTTCAGGTTCTGGTCGGTGAAGCCGTATTCTGCCGTGATGTTGCCCGAGGCAGGCACAAAGCCGATATTACTGAAGTTCGCTTCTCCTTCATATTTACGCTCAACTTCAAATCCACGGTTGTTGATGGAATTCGTGACCTTCCAGGCAAGACGGTTATTATTATCCTGCGGGTATCCTTTGAACCACACAAAGTTGATGGGAACAATACTCAGCTGGGCCGTGAACAATCCTCGTCCGTGCGTTGCGGCCGCAACCATCCTGTCGGATCCTCTTATTTTGAGCATGTCCACACGCACATTACCCATATTGGTATTATTCTGAGCCCAGGGAGTGGTCGTTCCTGAAACAGTACTGGTTCCCCATACACCCAATTCGGTTGCCAGTAAAACACCGCCAACTGCGGCTGTAAGCTGCCCCCATCCTGACTGGATGAATACACCCCAGCGCACCGGAACGTCGGGCAGGTTCACACCATTGTTATCCAGTGACGCCCAGTTGGCGCCTAAGTCAGTTGATTCATATACACTGGCGATACCATAATTGGAAAGCGTGATCAGTATATGTGAAGCATTGCCTTTCTCAACATCGATACTGGAAATGTATTGTCCGGTAGTGATGGCTGCCGGTAATGTAACCTGGTTGAATGTAGGGGTACCATTGGCGCTGGAAGCATAGAACAGTTGCGGCGCTACGGATGCAGCTGCTCCATTTGCGGTAGACATACCAAACCATACCCGGTTCGCTGTATTCGGATCTACTTTTACGGCAGATACAGAATGGTTGGTGGTAGATGCGGTAACGGTGAAACTGCTTGAGCTCAGCGTAAGAGCGCTGAAGTTAAGGGTAACCCTCCTGAATGCCCTTGCTGCTCCACCGCAATAATAGAAAGCTGATGTAGACAATGCCGGGCTTGTACTGGAAGCTGTATCATAATCACCAGGGTTAATGAACCTGTCGGTGGTGAACCCACCATTGTAAGTAAAACTGCCGCCACCATTATTCGACATATTCAGGTTGGTGCCTGTGTAGTTCGTAAGCTGCTGAAGAGAGTTCTTCTGATCGATCTCGCAGAAACCGCCGTCACCGCCTGTTGGTGTTGTTACAGTGTTTACACCTGCTGCAGTGAATTTATGCGTTCCATTGTCCTGTGCGCCGGCCAGCATATAGTTGGAACCGGATGAAGGATGCATGGCACAACTGTAATATTGAGTGACATTGTAATTGTTATTCTTATCAACAAATGAGGTACCCCCGTTTGATGTATAGAATATACCACCGTCGCAAACGACCGCAAACTCCGTGGAAGAACCGGGCAGGTAAATAATATTGTGAATATCAGCATGCACATACGGCAATGCTGCACAACCCGAGGCCCATTGGGTGATCTGTGCCCAGCTGGCACCGGCATTAGTGGTACCCATCACATCCACTCCTCCAACAAACACCGTATTATCATCGTTCGGTTTGATAGCCATCGTAAGGTCGTACCATGCCTGGCCCCTGGAGAAATCTGTAGAAGTGGCTGAACCCTGATCACACCAGTTGGTGCCATTATTAATAGTTGTCCAGGAAGTAGCCGGTATTGCTGCACCATCATCGGTACGCCTGATACCACCCACCGCACTGGTCGCTCCCTGCAGTAAAGCATACACCCGGTTATTATTGGAGGGAGAACAGGCCAGTTCAATACGTTGCCAGGTTCCGGTAGGTGTTTTGTCCACCCAGGTTCCTGCATTACCAACGGTTGCACCGGCATTGGATTTCCAGATCTTTCCAAGTCCGGAACTTTCGGTAACGGATGAAACCCAGAGGTCGCCGCTGAATGAACGTTCAATATCAAATATCTTATAATCGGTTGCACAGGTACAGTTACCACAGCCGGTATAGGTTCCAATCACGGTCGTCCAGGAGGTTCCGCCGTTTGAAGAACGCATCAATCCCCCTGCATTACAGAATACAGCGCTGCGGCAGGCTACATACACATCATGGGCCGCATTGTTATAAACAAGTATTTTTTGTACATAAGAAAAGTCGTTTGCATTTGCACCACCTGTTGTGGTGGAAGCCAGCAGTGACCAGGTAAGGCCGGCATCTGTACTTTTGTAAACTCCCAATCCCCTGATTGCGTCAATATTACCAAATCCTTCGCCGGTTCCAGCATACATGGTGTTCAGGGTTTGAGGATCCTGTGCAATACTGGTGATGGCCAGATTCTGGCTGATGGAAGCGATTCTTGTCCAGGTTACCGGCGACCCGGTTTTGAAATTGGTAGTGCGCCATATACCCCCGCCTACGCCACCCGCCAGCGCAGTGTTACCCGTGGCATCGTTCTGGTCGAATATGAAGCCTCTTGTCCGCCCGCCGATATTATTGGGACCGCGTTCTGTCCAGGTCACGGCAGAAATAATAGAACCGTTATTAGGGTTCAGCCCAGCCATGATCTCAGAAGCACGTACTTCTCCTTTTGGCAATTTTTCGGTGGGTACATAGCCCAGCTGGGGGTCGACGGTCATCAGGAATTCCTGCCGGGCTCTTGCCAGCAATTCTTCCTGTTCTTTTTCTTCCCCATCTTGTTTCACCAGCGGTTTTTCATTTCCGCCAGCCTGGGATACTGTTCTAAAGAGTTCGGGTGCAAAAAAAACAGCAGCGGCCGTAAGACTGACAATAAATAGGGGGAGTAAAGATCGCTTCATAGTTATCCAGTTTAAAGTATAATTTGCGTATGGTAAAATTATATTAATTCTTCGCCCCGTCAAACTAAGGATTTCCACGTATGTCAATATTAATCTTTTTCCAATGTGCTTGCCAGAACTTATAAAAACACGATTTCTCATTCTTACACTTACGATGGTATCTGTTCCTGCATTTTCACAGGTCATCCACCTATATGGGTATGAACAACCGGTTTCAGGTGGCGCTGAAAGAGAGCAGGTTTTCATTTCCGGTAAAGAAGAAAAACCAGCGGCAGGGAACAGCCGTTATTTTCTTTTTGCAGAGGTTAAAAGGGGAGAACAGGTCATTATCAAAGATTTGTGGATCAAAAGAAATACATTTTCTTTTAAAAGTGATACATTAAAAAAACTTCCTTATGTTCTGCAGAATTCAAACGGCGGAGAATTGAGTTTTCGGGATACCCTGGTGAGATCGGCCAGCGGTATGGTGGTTCAACTGTCAGCACTTTCCAGGATCGATAACATACGAATGCCGGCCGGCATAAAAAATAAGGTGGCCAGTAATGACCTGGTGATCGTTTTCTTGTACAGGAAAAAAACACGGACCGCTGTATTGAAAAAAATAAAGCGGGTCACCCCGCTTTTCACTCAATGATATTTCTGTTACTGCCCCCTCCTGAACCTTGGCCGCTGGTTTTGCTGGCGTTGGTTGCGGA
>CAZYAT010000030.1:0-17785 GCA_964645235.1 uncultured Ferruginibacter sp.
TGCTGATCGGTAAGGTTGTTAAGGCATTTCATAAACTTCTACAGTTTTAGATTGTTAGGATTTTAGTAACAGGTCCAAAAAAGGTGAAAAGGAACGTAGAAGTCTTTAGATAGGCTCTAGCGGTTTTTCATTTTTTTGGATATTGGACAGTAAAAATAGTAGATGCTTTTTGAAAAACCGTGCGTAAAAACCCTCAATTTTTCAAGAACGAAATCATGGTAAAAATACTAAATGGGGGTGTGCATCAAAATGGCAGAAGCCTCTTTAAGAAAAGTTTCACATATATAAGTCTGCACAATTAATGTGCTATTTTTGGTTATGACTACGGTAAAATCAAGGGTTGAGAAAGGAGTATCCCCGGGCTTGACAGGTATATATATAAAAGGGGCACGGGTACATAATTTAAAAAACATAAGTGTTGAGATCCCCCGGAATAAGCTGATCGTGGTTACAGGCGTGTCGGGATCGGGCAAATCTTCTCTTACTATTGACACCCTTTTTGCGGAGGGGCAGCGGCGCTACGCCGAAAGCCTGAGTGCGTATGCCCGCCAGTTCATGCAGCGTATGAACAAACCGGATGTGGATTACATCAAGGGGCTTTGCCCGGCCATAGCAATAGAACAAAAGGTGATCACCCGTACGCCTCGTAGTACCGTGGGCAGTATGACGGAGATCTACGATTACCTGAGGTTACTATTTGCACGTGCGGGCAAAACCATTTCCCCGATCAGTGGAAAAGAAGTGAAAAAAGATGATGTTGCCGATGTAATAAATGAAATAACAGGTCTGCCGGCCGGGGATAAAGTACTCCTGCTGGTGCCATTTAAGCAACACGCTAAACGCAATATAAAAGAGGAACTGGATATTCTTCTCCAAAAAGGTTTTTCACGGTTATATATTAATAAAGAGGTACAGCGCATAGAAGACCTGGTTGAAGAAGCAAAGCCAAAGACCGATCCGAAACAAACCTATATACTTATCGATCGCCTGGTCGTAAAGCAATTTGATGAGGACGAGAAACACCGGATATCCGATTCGGTTAATACCGCTTTCTATGAAGGAGAAGGAGAATTACTTCTGGAAGTGAATGGAAATAGGTTACTGCACTTCTCCAACAAATTCGAGGCGGATGGAATGCAGTTCGAAGAACCCGTTCCAAATTTGTTCTCATTCAATAATCCTTTTGGTGCCTGCCCAACCTGTGAAGGTTTTTCACAGATACTCGGTATCGATCCCGACCTTATCATACCCGATAAGAACCTGAGCGTATATGAAGGCGCTGTTGCTCCCTGGAAAGGCGAAAAGCTTGGCTGGTGGAGAGAGCAATTCGTTAAAGCAGCCAGGAAATTCGATTTTCCGATTCATAAGCCCATCATTGACCTTACTGCCAAACAACTAAGAGATCTATGGGAGGGAAACGAATTTGCGAATGGCATCAACGATTTCTTCAAAGAGGTGGAACAAAACCTGTATAAGGTTCAATACCGGGTCTTACTCAGCCGCTATAGGGGAAGGACCTTGTGTACAGATTGCAAAGGGTACCGGTTACGCAAAGAGGCATTATATGTAAAAGTGGGAGGAAAGCATATTGGAGAATTATGCGAGTTGCCCGTAAAAGACCTTCAACAATGGTTTGCCCGGCTCAGGCTAAGTGAATACGACCAACAGGTTGCCAAACGGATCCTGCTTGAGATCAATCACCGGATTAAGACTTTGCTGGATGTTGGACTTGGTTATCTTACCCTGAATCGGCTTGCCAATTCATTGAGTGGTGGCGAGAGCCAGCGGATACAACTGACACGTAGCCTGGGCAGCAATCTCACGAATTCATTGTACATACTGGATGAACCTTCGATTGGATTACACAGCAGGGATACGGAAAGGCTGATACGTGTGCTGAAAGAGCTTCGTGACCTCGGCAACACGGTTGTAGTGGTTGAACACGACGAGATGATGATGCGGGAAGCCGATCATATCATTGATATGGGGCCATTAGCGAGTCACTTGGGTGGAGAGATCGTTGCTGAAGGGGATTATGATGCCATCATCGGTAATCCGGATAGCTTAACCGGGAAATACCTTTCAGGTGCCTGGAAAATAGAACCACCGAAACAATACCGGAAATGGAGCCGGTCGATTAAACTGGAGGGGGCTCGTCAAAATAACCTGAAGAACATCACGGTGGAATTTCCTCTTAATACATTGTGTATAGTAAGTGGTGTAAGCGGAAGCGGCAAAACAACCCTTGTCAAACAGGTCCTGTATCCTGCCTTGCTGAAATTAAAAGGAGAATTTACAGAAAAAGCGGGTTTGCACAAGGCCATCACGGGCGATATTGATCATATCACACAGGTGGAGATGGTGGATCAGAACCCGATAGGCAAATCTTCTCGCAGCAACCCCGTTACCTATATAAAAGCCTACGACGAGATACGTGATCTGTTCAGTAAGCAACCCCTGAGTAAACTCCGAGGCTTTCAACCCAAACATTTTTCATTTAATGTCGACGGAGGAAGGTGCGATGCGTGTAAAGGCGAAGGAGAGCAAATTGTGGAGATGCAGTTCCTGGCGGATGTGCACCTTACCTGTGATGTATGTGGAGGAAGGCGTTTCAAGGAAGAAGTGCTTGAGGTCAAGTACAAGGATAAAAGCATTTTCGATGCCCTGGATATGAGCGTGGATGATGCTATTGCCTTTTTTGCAGGAGAACCGGAAGTCGCAAAGAAGATCCAGCCGCTGCATGATGTGGGCCTTGGGTATGTTAAGCTCGGCCAGTCATCGGATACTTTATCAGGTGGAGAAGCACAGCGGGTCAAATTGGCCTCCTTTCTTGGCAAGGGTAAGGGGCAGGGGCACATTTTATTCATTTTTGATGAGCCCACAACCGGTCTTCACTTTCATGACATAAAGAAACTACTGGCATCTTTCAATGCACTGATCGAACAAGGTCATTCAATTATTGTAATTGAACATAATATGGATGTGATCCGCAGTTCCGACTGGATCATCGACCTTGGTCCAGAGGCAGGTAGCGATGGAGGAAGCCTTGTTTATGCTGGTGATCCGGCAGGTTTTAGAAAGGCCAAATCCAGCCAGACGGCATTATTCCTGTAAAAAAACTGGGACTTTTGTTTGTTTTTTTAAAAAAACAGATTATGTTTACACCCAAATTGTGCGAAATAATTTACCCGTTTCCGCAATTTTTTACCTCCCCCAACTGAAATCAATTAGATAACCACAAGGTTCCTATCTAATTTATTGAATGAGCAAATTGAACGAAAGTTCGCATTGCTGCTATTTCATCCGTCCCAGTCCTACTCAAAACCGTACGTCCATTACGCCTGAAATAACCTTCGTAGAAAGTTAATTACTTGATAATACCCTGATCCGCCTATCCTCGAACAAGCCTCTGTCCATTTCCTTTCAACATGTAAGCTCTGCTTATCTCAATAAATTTTAAATTAAAATGAACAACATGAAAAGGTTTTTACTTGAATCGAAATTATCAGTGCTTATGCTGATCATTTCGGGTTTGCTTATGGCAAATACAGCGTTGGGTAAGGCGACGACGTGGACACCAACCACGGGCGGTGCCTGGACCACCGCAGGGAACTGGAGCAATGGTGTGCCTGTTGCCGGGGATGACGTGATCATCAACAGCAATCAATCGGCGGCTATTACTGCAGTGCCAACAATCAGCTTAGCGAATCTTACAATCAGTGGCAACTGTAACCTGGTGCCTTCAGCGGCAGGAAATACCCTTACCGTTACTGGTTCTATTAGTGTTTCAGCGGGGATTACTGCATCACTGGGTACAAGCGGAGCAACCCGTTTCAACCTTACCCTGAGCTCAGCATCAGTTTCTACCGTTGACGGCACATTGAATGTGTTCAGTTCGGGAACCAATGCGGCCTTGACTCTTAATGGAGATCTGACTGTGAGCAGTGCTGGTGTCATTGCAGATGGGGGTGGTGCTAACAACACTGACTTCAGCGTAGCAGCAACGGGAATTTTGCGCATTGGATCTGTACAAGGTATTTCTACTACGGCAGGAACCGGTAACATTCGTTTAACCGGAACCCGTTCTTATGTTGCCGGATCTGAAGTAGTGTACAATGGTACAGCAGCCCAGGTTACCGGAAATGCCATGCCAACTACCGCAGACATTACTATTAATAATACCAATGGAGTAGCTTTATCTGCTGCATATACCGGTACAGGTACACTAACCATGACTGCCGGTACGCTGGATATGGCGAATGTGAACCTGAGTGTGGGCGGATTAACGGGAACCGGCAATATTACAAACGCAAGCGGCGCTGCCGGGACAAGAACAATATCTGTGACTGGCACAGTAAGTCCGGCTGCTTACAGCGGTGTTATCAGCAACGGTACAGCTACATCGGTTTCCCTTACTAAAAGTGGCACCGGAACACTCAACCTGACCGGTGTTAATACATACACAGGGGTAACAACTATCAATGCCGGTGTATTGGCTGTTCCATCCATCGAGAATGGCGGGGTAGCGGGTAATATGGGTGCGGCTACCAGTGCCGCAGCCAATATCGTGTTGGGTGGTGGTACGTTGCGTTATACAGGATTTACTGCTTCAACCGACCGCAACTTCACTCTTACTGCCGGAACTACGTCTACTATTGAAATAACACAGGCAGCGGAGACGCTCACCATGTCTGGTGCAAGTACAGCCACGACCGGTGCTCTTACAAAGAGCGGAACTGGCACCCTTGTGCTTTCAGGAGCCAACCTCCATACCGGTACCACAACCGTTACTGCTGGTACATTGCGCCATGGGGCCAATAATGCTTTGGCAAGTGGGGCAGTAACAGTAAATGGGGGTACATGGGATATAGCAACATTTACAGATGCTGTAGGAGCAGTAACATTGACCAACGGGACAATATCAGGTACAACAGGTATCATAACCGGTACTTCTTATACCGTATCTAATGGCGACGTCAGTGCGATACTGGCTGGAGCTGTAACACTCAATAAAACAACAACCGGAACAGTGACCTTGTCAGCGCTGAATACTTATACCGGTACAACGACCGTTACCGCAGGTACGCTTAGCATCAATAGTATTCAGGATGTGAGCGGAGGAGCTAGTGCAATCGGTGCGCCAACTACTGTAGCCAACGGTACGATCAATCTTGCCGCCGGAACTTCCGTTCTTAGATATACAGGCGCAGGACATGCCAGTAACCGTGTTATCCAAACAACAACCGATGGATCTTCCATCGATGCTTCCGGAACAGGAACACTAACGTTGACCGGCGGTGTGACCTCGGGAGGCGGAAGCGATAATCTTATTCTTACGGGAACAGGTACTGGTATTATGAACAGTATCATTAATACAGTAGGCGGTAACCTTGATAAAACAGGGACCGGTACATGGACCCTGGGTGCAGCTAACAGTTTTACTGGTACTACAACTGTTACTGCCGGAGCACTCGAATACGGGATCAACAATGCCTTATCAACAGGTGCCATCAACGTAAACGGTGGTACCCTGGATATTAAAACATTTACCGACGCGGTGGGTGCCGTTACACTTACCAGCGGAAACATACTAGGTACCACCGGCACATTAACGGGCACTTCTTATGCAGTGCAAAGTGGAACGATTACTGCGAACCTGGCCGGTGCCGGTGCTACCTTGACAAAGTCAACAACGGGGACAGTTACCATGTCTGGTAACAACACATTCACAGGTACAAAAACATTAACTGCCGGTACACTGATTGCTGCCAGTACAACAGCATTGGGTACAACTGCAGCCACACTGAACCTGAATGGAGCCACACTGAACCTGTCTACTGATGCAAGCATCAGTGCTTACAATGTGGTGGTGGGCGCTACTTCAACGATCGTATCTAACAGAGCTACTGCAGGTGCCGGTGTCAACCACACCCTTGGTACTTTGTCGATCGGTAATTTTATACTGAATGAAACAGTAGGAGCCAATGTAAACGCTGGTACTGCGGGGCTTACTTTTGGTGCCACAACTTTATCTGCTGCTACCCCAAGATTCGATGTGGCGACTGGCGCAGAGATGACATTGGGTGCAGTAAGCGGTAACTTCGCCTTCACAAAACAAAACAGCGGCCAGCTGAACCTGAATAGCGCTTCTGCCCGTATCAGTGGTACGGTAACGGTATCAGGTGGTACCTTGAGGCTTGGAAATGTGAGTGCGTTAGGTACTGTAGCAGTTCCTCTTCAGCTTAATGGTGGTACACTTGACCTCGCTACTGATGCTTCAGTGAATGCTTATAATGTTACGGTAGGAGGTTCATCGAGCGTAACTTCAAACCGGGCTTCTTCCGGTGCTGCCATTACTCATACACTGGGTACGTTGTCCATAGGAAACTTCCAGCTTACATCAAGCTACGGAACGAATAATACCAGTGGAACTGCGGGATTAGTATTTGGAGCTACGACACTGAGTGCAAATGCACCTGTATTTGACGTTGAAAATAACGTTAATCTTACTCTGGGGGCTTTGAGCGGCAATTTCGCTTTCTCAAAACAAAACAATGGCCTGATGCTGCTCAACTCTGCTTCGGCACGTACCAGTGGAACAGTGACGATCAATACAGGTTCGATCAGGTTGGGTAACGCAAGTGCCTTGGGTACTGCTGCGGTTCCGGTAGTAATTAATAATGGTGCAGGACTTAACCTTGCTATCAGCAGTTCAGTAAATGCTCACCCGGTAACCATCAATGGCAATGCTCTCGTCGTATCTAATGTAGCCGTTTCAGGACCTGGCATTACACATACACTCGGTGCACTCACTGTTGGTGCAGGCGCTACGTTAACCGCAACAACCGGTGATAATGTTACGCCTCCGACGGCTGGATTGACCTTTGGTGCCGTTACACTGGGTGGAACGGCTGTATTTGATATACTTGCCCCTGGACTGACTACCACACTTGGAGCAGTAAGCGGCAATTTTGCTTTTACAAAAGAGAGCGGTGGTGTATTGGCGCTGAATTCAGCTTCTGCCCGCACCTCCGGTACAGTTACTTTAAATAATGGCACCATGTCATTGGGATCTGCTAGTGCACTCGGTACCGCTGCAGTGCCAATGCTTTTGAATGGTGGCATATTGGACCTTGCTTCTGATGTGACTGTGAACGCATACAATACCACCGTTGCCGGTAATGTTACAATTACATCGAACAGGGCTACAGCCGGTGCAGGCATCACGCATGTACTGGGTACCCTGAACATCGGGGCTAATACACTCACGATCAATAAAGGAGCTAATGCAACCAGCGGTAACGCTGCTGTCCAGGTGGGTAATTACACCATGACCGGAGCTCCTGTGCTTAATACAACTAATGCCGACCTTATTATGACAGGAACCGCTACCGGTGCTTTCAAGCTGACCAAGGCAGGTGCTGCAACGTTGCAGAAAACAACTACCGCCTGGACGCTCGGAAGTGATTTTGAGATTACCGGTGGTACATACGATGCCACTACACAGAATACAACGCTTCTTGGCGACTGGCTGAATAACGGTGGCAGTTACACAGGTACCGGATCCGCAACCATGATCTTCAACGGATCCACCGGTCAGAGCATTGGAGGAACTTCATCGACTACTTTCAATAACCTTACTGTTGATAATGCTGCAGGCGTTACATTGGGTAACAATGAAGCAGTGAATGCAACTGTTACCATCAACAACGGTAACCTCGTTATCCCGGTAAACAATACCCTCACCATCAACAATGGCAATGCAATTGCAGGAAGTGGCTTTAGTGAAACCAAAGGCATTGTTACACAGGTAAACACTACCAGCGGAGCTAAAGGATTTGTTCGGGTAAATAATATGCCTGCTTCTGCAGCATACTCATTCCCGGTGAGCAATGGAACCCATTACCTTCCTGTGACTCTGACACCAACAGATCTTGATGCGAACAACAGCTTCAGTGTATGCGTATTCCCTGGCATTACAACCGATGGAGAACCAAACGGCACCCCATTCTCTACCGCACAGAAGAACAACTGCGTTGATGCAGTATGGACGGTGAACTATAATGGCCCCGGTACTCCTACTGCTGCCTCTACGGCAATGACCGTTGGCTGGCCTTCGGCTCTGGAAGGCGTAAACTTTACAGGTTACAGTGACCTGGTGATCGGTATTGCACATTGGGATGGACCAAATTGGGGACAAGTAGTGGGTTCAGGTGACAACACCAATAATAACGCTTCCCGCTCAAACATTACCCAGTTCTCGCCATTTGGTGTTGGCCGCATCGATCCTAGTGGAGGTATTCTGGCTATCAAACTGAATTATTTCAATGCATTGAAAGGAAATGGATATAATACATTGAACTGGCAGGCATCCTGCTCTTCATCACAGGCTGTATTCGAATTGCAGCGCTCTGAAGATGGTGTGAACTTCATCAACATCAACAGCATCACTGCTTCACAGGCACGTTGTGCATCTCCATTCAGCTACAACGATCTGTCGGCTCCAGCCGGAACCGTGTTCTACCGAATTAAGATCATTGATGTGGATGGGAAAGTTTCTTACTCAGCCATCGTGAAACTGAGCAACCAGATCAAAACGATCGAATTGTCTGGTATCGCACCGAACCCTGTTATGAATGTTGCCCAGGTGAAGGTAAATACAACCAAGAAAGAGGTGGTTGGGCTTGTGATAGCAACAGCCGACGGTAAAGCTGTTTACAGGAGCAACATCCAACTGCAACCCGGTTCAAGTATCATAAATGTGGACATCAGCACATTACCTGCAGGTGTTTATATGATGAAAGGTATCTTTAGCGACGGACAAACAAATACGGTTAAATTCATCAAGCAATAAACAAAACATCGATCTTCGACCCGAAAAGCGCCCCTGTCCAGGGCGCTTTTTTATTTGCTCAAATCCTTGAAACGCAGTGACATAAGTAGTTTGATACGATTGAAGATGAGCTAGTTTATTGGATACTTGTGATTTTGAAATAATAAATCTAACTTTAGTCATTAAATTCTGGTAATCAGGCCTCAAAACCGGTTGCCTCTGTAACTAACCCACCCAAATACCTTTGTTAATAACCATTTTTCGGTTCACCGGACTGAGCTATCATCTTATGCGGTGAAAGGGAAGAAAACATCCTTTGTCCTGCATTAAAACTAAAATGGAAAAATGTACTACAATGAAAAAAACTTTACCCACACAAAGATCTCTTACCGCTTGCGGTTACCTGACTGTTCTTCTTTTATTAATTAGTTCCTCGGTTTCTGCTGCAACCAAAACATGGGCAGGCGGTACCGGGGCCGGTAAAAACTGGAATACCGGTGCTAACTGGTCGGGTGGAACTGCCCCCGTTGCCGGCGATGATATCATTTTCAATACTGCCGGAGCAATCACGTTCTCAACCATGCCGGCTGCCAACATTGCATTCAATTCAATTTCCATAGACATGGGCAGTGTAGTGACTTTTGCAGGTACCACCGCAATTACGATCACCTTGGGTGGTAATCCTGATGTCGATTTCCTTATTTCTGGCGGGGGTTCTTCTCTCACATTAAGCACCAATATCAATATTGCATTGGCTGCGAGCTCCAGCGCAAACATCAGCGGCGATTTCTTTATTCTTGCCGGGCGTAATTATAACGCAGACGCTGCCCTGGCAGTCAGCAGTGTTTTTGGTACGATCAATAACCAGGGTTCAATCACTTCTACGAATGCAGCAAGATTGCTTTTTCAAAGTGGATGCGCTTATATCCATAATCAGAACGGTGGAAATATACCCACTGCAACATGGGATCCTAACTCTTTCTGTAATATCACAGGCCTTACTAATTCACACCCGACCGGAGGTAACCAGACTTTTGGAAACCTGACATACAATTGTCCTGGAATGAACGCTAACCTGACCATGACGAATGGTGTTGCTGTTGCAAACGGGTTTAGTATAACGAATACAGGCACGGCCCGTTTGCTGATGACCGCAGGTTCGTTTACAGTTGGTGGGGATCTGGATGTCAGCGCAAATTTCACCATAGCCGGGACTACCGACAGGACACTTACTGTTACCGGCAATGCATTTATTTCAGGTGGTGGTAACCTGGACCTTTGCAGTGGCAATGCAGGTAATACCGGCACACTGAACGTTGGAGGTAACTTTACCAGCTTTGGTGCAATAACCGAAACAGGCAATGGTAAGGGCCAGGTAAACTTCAATGGAAGTATTGCACAGGTATTCAATCAATCCGGCGCCTTTGTAAATAATATCGGTATCGGGGTAAACAATACGGCAGGAGTAACGTTCTCCGGCACTTCGATCACGATCAATGATGCATTGACCCTGACAAATGGAATTCTTACCATTCCTGCCGGGAATATACTCACCATAGCCAGCGGTGCTGCGATCAGTGGTTCAGGGTTTGGCGCTGCCAAACATATCAATACACAAGTTTCGGGAGCCACCCAGGCTTTTGTCCGCATTGATAATATGACCGCAGGTGTACCTTACGTGGTACCCGCAGGTACCGGAACGTATTACCTGGGTGCTACACTTACCCCGGTTGATGCCAGCAGTTTCAGCGTGGGTGTGTTCAATGGGATCACTGAGAACGGAGCTCCAAATGGTACAGCTTTTACAGCCTTGAAAAAACAGGGAGTGGTAGATGCTGTATGGACGATCAACCGGAACTCAGGAACCTTGGGAGTTGACATGACGCTGACTTGGCCAACTGCCCTGGAGGGATCTTCATTCACTACCTATACCACCAACCAGATCGGTATTGCACATTGGGACAACCCGGCATGGGGTAATTGTGTAGGAACCGGTGATAATAGTGCCAATACGGCTACCCGTTCAGGAGTTACACTTTTCTCTCCATTCAGTGTTGGTAAAACTCCCTATGTATTGCCGATCAAATTCAGTTATGTGAATGCGGCCAAGGCAAACGGGTATAATATGGTTTACTGGAAAGCTGCGTGCAGCAGTCCGGAAGTTACCTTCAGTGTGGAAAGGTCAGCAGATGGCAGCAACTTCAGCAGCATCAATACCGTATATGCAAGCCAGGCACGGTGTGCACAACCATTTGAATATGCAGACAATGCTCCATTAAGCGGTAACGTCTTCTATAGGATCAAATCAGTAGAAGCAACCGGCGTGATCAGTTATTCAACGATCGTTAAGCTGAGTGGGCAACAGTCTGAAATGAAACTTAAGGCAGTACTGCCGAACCCTGTATCAACCCAGGCGCAACTGAATATACTGTCTCCAAAAAAAGACCAGGTAAGCATAACAGTTATAGCCATGGATGGAAGGATCGTGCTACAGTCATCGGTTCAACTGCAGGCGGGCACCAGTTATGTAAACCTGGATGTATCCCAACTGCAGTCAGGAGTGTATATGATTAAGGGGGTATTCGGGAACGGCGATTCAAATACGATCAAGTTCATCAAACAATAAATATTTGGATTCAGGTAAAAATGCGGGTTATATAACCCGCATTTTTTATTGTAAGCGTACGTCACTCAGCGTAACCGGTCACTTTCTTTGACCATTTTTTCATCCTTATTGATAGCTCTCGCTGCAAGGAAGAATGCGATCACGATCACCGATTGAAGGATGCTGGTGAGAGAAAGGGTACCGGTGGAAAAAGTCTGCACTTCGCGGTAATACAAATAGATGAGTAATGCCTCTGTTACGATCCCCAGTAAACAAAGCCGTAATTGCAGTGTCCGGTTCTTATACAGGAAGATCAGGAACAATGCCAGGCAACCAACCAGGGCAGTGACCAGCATGAGTAAAAAATTCTCAGTTGCATTCAGTTGATAATCCGCAATACCTTTTTGATTGGTGCCGCTGTAATAGGGAAATTTAAAACTGGCAAAAGCACTGACGGCAGCAAGTAATAACCAGAGGGATTGTATTCGTTGTATCATAAGAAGCTTTACGCAAATATAACTGAACCGATTAAAACCGGCTGTCGTTTTTGAAGCCGACCGGCAGTATTCCTGTATCCATCACTGGCGGCTCCCGGCAGTATTAGCGGTACGTTTCTGTTCGGCTGGTGCCGGTACTTTTGAATGGTCAAGCGTAGAAGGGGAGGATACCTCCTGCGTTGGTTTTTTTGTATTGCCTGATAAGGTTTTAACCCCTTCAGCTCCGCCGGGTGTTTGTGGCGGTTTATATGTCAGGATTTCTGTCCCTGTTTTCCCGGTTTTGTCAGGGTTATTATTTTCATCCCCTCTTAAGGCGGAGGGGTTAGCAGAAGCGGGTTTAACTTTTTTTGATTCTGTTGTTTTGCTGTTCGTGCCCTGTGCATGTGCTGCCAGTACAAAACAACTGCAAATGATCAATACGAGTATCTTCTTCATAGTATGATGTTTTACTAACGATCGTTTATTGTTTGTTTTCCAGTTTCTTAATCCGTTCCATCAGCTCATCGATTGTCTTCTGTTGTTTAATAATAAGCTGTTGCTGTTCCTGTATGGCTTTTACGGTAACGGGAATGATGTCGGAATAATATATGCCCAGCTTGTCGTTATTGCCTGTCAGATCTTTTCCATTATCGTCTTTAGCGGCTGTTTTTCGTTTTAGTTCTCCTGTTTGCACCACTTCGCCCAAAACGGGCTGAACCTCCTGGGCGATAAAACCGATCTTCCTGCCCCATTGCGGATTTTCTTTCCAGGTGAAAGAAACGGGCCTGAGTTTCAGGATCTCGTTCAGTCCATAATTCAGTGAAGTGATGTTTTCTTTATCTCTTGCATCCGAAGTATTGATCGCTCCAACGGTTGAATAAACCGTTGACCACCTGTTGGCAGCTGTTCCCAGTGTATTGCTGCCATCGGTGAAAGGCCTAAAGGAGGTGCTGGACATTTCGTATTCATCAATGGGAGTAACCAGGTCGTCCACACTTCTTGTGTATACAAGATTACCTGTAGTGGCTGTTTTGATACGCCAGTCTGTTCCGCCGCCTGTTTTGATCAATTCAATACCAGGCTCGTAACTGGTACTGAAGCTGGCCACACGAAGGTTTACATTAACTGCTGTGCCCTCGTATACATGGACCTTTGTAAGGGGTGTTGTGGTACCGATGCCGATGTACCCGTTATTATCAATATGCATCCTGTTATTGTTTCCACCCGCTCTTAGTTGAATCGAACTATCGGCCCTGAATATAAGCGCACTGCGAATGGTTGTGACTGCATTGCCCGAAAGTAAGCCCGTTTCACTGGCACTAGGGTTCGTGAATTGCAGGTAGGAACTGTTATTGTCTTCAATGATCACCGATGAACTGGCATGGTAAGTACCACCACTGGCGCCGCTTCGTTTAACGTGCAGCCGTGCATTGGGTGAATTTTCGCCGATACCCACGCTAACCGTGGCTGTAGCGCCGTTTATTCCGTTGATACTTCCCAATACCATACTGTTGCTTTGAAACACCTGGGCGTTTGCCCCGATAGCAGTGGAATTGGTCAGGTTGGGGGCAGAAAGTTCAGCGTTATAACCCAAAACCGTATTGTATGTGCCCGTAGTATTGGTGGTACCTGCTGCATAGCCAAGAGCTGTATTGCCGTCTGAATTCGTGAAATTAAGGGAACTGTTACCGATTGCGGTATTGTAATTTCCACTTGAATCGGCGTAAAGTGTATTGTACCCCACTGCCACATTGCTGCTTCCGTTGGCGATACGATAAAGGGAATATGGGCCCAAACCGGAATTGTAATTACCCGTGTCTGCTGCAAAGTCTGTTCCCGGAGATCTTTCTCCCACGCCAGAGTAAGCACCGATGTAGGTGTTGTACGATTCTTTTTGGTAATAACCTGCATTGATACCGACGCCTGTATTCAGGATGCCCGTTTTGTTATTGCGGAATGCCGACGTACCCACACCTGTATTCTGGTAGCCAGTACTGTCTTGTTCCAATGCAAAAGAACCGAGTGCAGTGTTATATGTAAACCCCACCCGTTTGTGGCTAAATAAAGAATTGTAGCCTACTGCCGTATTATAATCGCTGGCAAGATTGAAATACATGGCAAATCGGCCAATGGCCACATTACCCGTACCGCTGGTATCCGAGATCAGGGCCTCGGAGCCTACTGCGGTATTATTGCTGCCCGACCTTACATCGTTCAGTGCAAAATGTCCAACACCGGTATTGCTCGATCCAGTACTGAAACCCGTGGCACCCTCACCGGCATAACCGCCCACAAAGGTGTTATTGCTGCTTGTAACATTAAAACCTGTGTTAATGCCCACACCCACATTGTCGAACCCGGTTATGTTTGATCTGAAGGAAGAGGTACCGATGGCTGTATTCCCGGCCGCCGTGGTTGAATTTTCAAGTGCAAAATATCCATTGATGGTATTCCAGTAACCGGTGGTGAGTGATCGGGCGCTGTATGCACCGGTGGCAGTGTTACCGGTGGAAGTGGAAACTCCATAACTCGCTTTCTGCAATGAATGATAACCGATGGCTACATTGTCACTTATGAGGGTGGCTTCACTCATACTGCTGTCGCCAATGGCAACATTCCGGAAAAGACCTACTCCTCCTCTTGCTATTGCAAGCGGACCAATGGCTATATTGGAAATACCAATGGTACCTGCCAAAGCGCTATCGCCAATCGCTACATTACGGCCTCCCCCAACTATATAGTCGGTTGCCAGGCCATTAGCCGGGTTAATCTGCATCAGGGCTTTAAAGCCAAGGGCTGTGTTTTTGCTGCTTGCAAAACTACCATACCCGGCATAGGTACCTATTAAGGTTTGCTCCCTCGAGGGATAGCTGGGATTGCTGTTAGCATAGAAACCTGATTGATATCCAACGGCAATATTGCTGTCGATCGTATTATAATACATCGCCTGCGTGCCGATGGCAATTGTATAGGATGCTGTATCACTTTCAATAGAAGCCTGGTAGCCAATGGCTATATTGCCTGATCCGGTTGAATCATTACGCAGCGCAGAAGAACCGATTGCTGTATTTTGATCTGCATTGTTCAGTCTGCCGGCATCATTTCCTACAACCGCATTATTGCTGCCTGTTTTGTTCCCTATTAATGTGTGGCTTCCAAAAGCTGTATTGGCCGAGCCGGTGGTGGTACTGTCGAGCGACTTATAACCGAATGCGCTGTTTATTTTGCCGTTCAATCCGCCTGAGTAATTCAAATTCCGGGATGTGCCGTATCCGAAACTTGTATTAAAATTAATACTGTCGATACTTCCTGATTTTTGATTCTTTACCCGGAAATTCAGGGCACTGTCGTTCAGCGTACCAAGGAAATTCGCTGCCGTAATATTATTATTGCCTGTTATTTTCCATGCAGTGGAATCTGTGGAAAAGCCGCTGGCGTTGATGAATGTCCACCGGGCATTAGGCAGATCGTAAAAATGAAAACCGATACTGTCGGGACCGGTTTGGTAAACCAAAAGCCCGTTGGCGGGGGAAGCAATGGCATTTTTTTCAGCCTTGCTCATGCGGGGTACCAGTACGCCTTTATTCGTGCTTTTAACATCCAGCAGGGCACTGGCATGTGCAGTACTGCCGTCGGTGTTGATGCTTACGGATTGAGCAGAAGACGAGAAATGAATAGTGCATGCAAGCATGCATGCACAGGCTGCCCGAAGGACATGATTCATGTGTAAAGTATTTTACTGTTATAAAAAACTCACAGGAACCGGATCTATTCTTGCAGGGCAGGGTATTGAGGAAATTATTTTTATTATTGCTGGGCCGGGGTTGAAGCCGGTTTCTTTTCTTCGGTTTTTGCAGCCGGGACTGGTCTGTTAACCGGAAGCGACGCCGTTACCGGTTTCGACGCCACGGTCGATGATGGAAGATTGACCCTTGTATCCATCGGTTTGAATTCACCGCCGGGGATGATCGGTTTGGCTGTTCCTCCTTCATCAGCAGCCTTTTGTGCTGCCAATGCCTGTGGTGTTTCGCTGGTTGAAGAAGTTTGTTTTAAAGGAGCAACCTGCGGCTTTTTTTCCGGACCTGCCTGTTGTGCTGTTACTTTTCCGGCCGTGCAAACAAAACAGCCGGTTACAAGTAAAATAATGAATGATTTTTTCATTGTATCGTGATTTGATCTGATTTATTGTTTTACAAATTGATAGCTCTCCGTTTGCCCGTTGGCTTTAAGTACCTGTAGTATATAAGTACCGGCCGACAGTTGCAGGGCGTTCAGCCTGATGCTGTTTGCCGATGGCTTCATCGATGAGATGAGTTTTCCATCAACCGCCACTACTCTTAACGTAACTGTGTTTACATACGAAGATGGCAGTAATATATTCAGCACATCTCTTACCGGGTTCGGGAACAGCTTCACGTATTCCATGCCTTTTTCAAACTTAACCGGCCGGACAGGTGAATAGAAATAAGTACCTGACTTGTCGATGATCTTCAACCTGTAATAATTCCATCCCATAACCGGGGCAGGATCGTAACTGGTGTAAGCAGAAAGCTGCAATTGTCTTGAGCTCACTGCACCTAAATAAGTAAAGTCAATGGCGTTGAGGGATTTTTCGATCTCGTAGGTGCGGGTATCCTGTTCATTGGCTGCTTCCCAGTCGAGACGTACACGGTTGCCGTCGGCCATGGCGTTAAAGAAAAGCAGTTTTACAGGCAGCCCGTTGAATTTACTGATGGTCCCGAGTGTAAACCTTCTTTCGGCGAACGTAAATCCGTTGAAGCCGTTGGATCTTACCCAACCCGACAAACTATCGGTGCCTGTTACATTACCGGCAACCCAGTTGCCAGGAACATCCCAAACGAATGGAGGCCTGTTGATATATTGTGCAACAATGAGGCTGTCCCTCACTGCAGCAAGGCTGCTTACGCGGCTGTAACCCCTCCAGGATAGACTGGCTTTTGCACTGGCATCAGCAGAAGGAACCCCGGTCATTTCCCAGTACTCCACCCGGCTTATGTGATCGATCGGCGGATTGAATACATTGAGGTAATCAAAGGGGAAGCCCATAAAATATTCTACGGTCCATACCGCCAGGTTGGTGTTAGCTTTTTCTAAACGAACCGGTGCAAAAAGGCTGTCGGTCTTTCCTACAGGGAACAGGTAGAAAGTTGGTAAACTTCCAATAACATTACCCGAACGGCTCAAGCGGCCGTTCACCCAGCTTTTTGTATAGCTGCTTGTAGAAGCAATGGCGTTGATGGCCGGGTTGGAAACCCAGAGGCTGTCATTACCATATCCGCTACGGGTAAAAATGAAACCGGTATCGAGATTCAAAAGGTTCCTTACTTCGCAGGAAGAAAGCAGGGTGTCACCAGCCGTATTGCGGATCGTAAGATCGTAAAACCTCGTCTTGCCAAAAAAACTCTGGCGTTGGTTCCCACGGAAGAAGACATTACCCGTACTGCTGGCACTGAGTGCACCGGTGGCAGTTGAATCGAGCCATCCTTCCGGAGAGGGGACCGTGGTTTTGTAAATATGAGTTTCACCGTTGTTCACCCAGTTAGTAGTGCCATTGAACGTGATGCCTCCGCCGGAGATCACCACTTTGGTACCGGTTTCCGAAACCATTTGTACATCGGTTGCCCGGACCAGCTGCTGGCCTTGTGCCTGCAGGGCAAATAATAAAGTGGCACTCAATACGATCTTTTGTAACAGCATAGAAAACTGTTTTATGATGTTTAATGAACTCCAATTTAATTGAAATACCCGACTGCCGGTATCCCCCGAATAGGGGATACCAGAAAGGTATTACTTATTCTCCAATTTTTCAATACGCTTGATAAGCAACTCATTTTGTTTCTTCAGGTCGTT
>CAZYAT010000030.1:17885-43668 GCA_964645235.1 uncultured Ferruginibacter sp.
GGGTGCCGCTGTTCCGATTCCAACCTGGCCACTTCCCAGTTCGATGGTCAAACGGGAGTTACCAACTCCAAGGAAATTAAACTGGTCTGTTGCATCCTGGTATTGTAATCCCCAGTTAGACGCAGCAGGGCTATGTGCAATCACCATCCTGTCGGCATTGGAAGTACCAGATTTGAACATGTAGTTCATCACCGGTACGCTGTTATCGTATTGTACGGTTCCGGAACTTCCTACCAGGAAATTGTCGGCCACAGAGAAGGTAGAATCTGGTGTTGTGGTGCGGATACCGACCTTGGTGTCCGAAGTGCCTCCGTTTACTCCATTGATACTTCCCAGTATCATCGTGTTGCTTTGCGCTACGTATGCATTGGAACCAATGGCAGTTGCATTGGTGAGCGCAGAAGAGGCGACGTTGGCATTATAGCCGAACAGGGCATTATAAGTACCGGTGGTATTGCCACTTCCGGCCAGGAAACCTACTGCTGTATTTCCATGGGCATTGGAATTAAGCAAAGCTTCATATCCCAGGGCTGTATTATAGCTGCCGGTGCTGTTTCCCTGCATGGCATAGTTACCTACAGCTGAGTTCTGTGTACCCGTATTATTAAACCACATCGATTTGGTGCCGATGGCCATATTTTCACTGGCGTTATTACCATACATAGCGCTGTCGCCAATGGCAATATTGTAACTATATGAGCCGCCGTTGGCCAGCGCCCGGGTGCCCACCGCCACACTTCCGTTACCGGTTCTGTTTCCATACAAAGCGCCGAGTCCCACAGCTGTATTGCTCATACCAGTGCTGTCGTATGTTAATGTATAAGCACCCACGCCGGTATTTTCTATGCCTGTCAGCCTCCCGGTAAATCCTCCCCCCGAATTAGTACCGATAAATGTATTTTCAGCACCCCGGTTATAATATCCGGCCTGGAACCCAATAGCCGTGGCATAACTCACACTGTCCATTTGTGCACCCGCATACCATCCCATCACCGTGTTATATGCAAGATCGGAGGTGTTGTTAAGAGTACCGATCATGGCGCCACGCCCAACGGCTGTATTTCCGTAAGCGCTGTCGGTAAATTCAAGCGCTCCTACGCCCAGTGCGGTGTTTTGTGCGCCTGCTTGTGCATAGCGTAGCGACCGCCAGCCGACGACTGTATTCAATGCCCCTGCAGTATCGCTGAACATGGATTCATAACCTACGGAGGTATTGAAGTCACCGGTTTTGTGATTGTACATTGAATTGGTTCCAAGCGCCGTGTTTCCGTCTGAGATGGTATTAAAGCGTAATGAGCTTGTACCTACGGCAGTGTTTACGCTGCCGCTCAGGTTGGTGAACATGGAAAGATAACCCAGGGCCGTATTATAAACACCCGATGTATCATTGCGCAGAGCGCCCGAGCCCATTGCTGTTTGTCCATAATAACGGGTGAAGCGAAGGGCATCGTTGCCTACAGCCGTATTCTCGGCGGGGTAGTTTGATCCTGCCGGGCTATAGGCTTCAAACATAGCAGCGTTACCAATGGCTGTATTGTTGTAGCCGATTTTGTTCTTGGCCAGTGAATAACTTCCCACCGAAGTGTTGGCAAACCCGGTGGTAAGGCTGTCCTGGCTCGAATAACCAACAGCAGTATTGGGATATGTTGCAATCGCATTCAGCAGGGCCCTGCTTCCTACGGCCACATGCTGACTATGGTTGGTGGTACTTTTGCTCAAAGCCCGGTACCCGATGGCTACCACATCATTGCCACGTCCCTGCTGGTAGGCTGAGTCGCCGATGGCTACGTTGCGGGAAGGGGAGGTACCTGAAAAACTACCGGGTTCAAATATTGCTCCGGCCTTATAACCAACAGCTACGTTCTGGCTTCCGAACGCATTGCCTGTCATAGCTGCATATCCCACCATCGTATTTTCGGCCCCTTGCAGAATATTGGTGGAGGTACGGGAGTTTGAATAACCGGCATAGGCGCCCACGGCAGTGGTGCGTTCACGCAGGTTGAATGTAGCAGCGCCGTATCCGATCGAAGTAGTAAAATCAACCGTGTCGGTATAGAACCCGGCGCTTCTACCTACGGCTACATTGTAGGAGCCTGCACTGTTTGATTCCAGGGTACCTACACCGAATGCAGCATTTTCCACCCCCGTTTTATTATTACGCAAAGCTCTCCAGCCGGCAGCAGTATTTAAAGCGCCTGCTGAGTCGAACTCCATGGTTTCAAATCCAACCGCTGTATTATAATGATTCTTTTTGTGCGAATAAAGGGTCCATTGACCAATAGAAGTATTATTGCTGCTGCTGTCGTTCTGGAAAAGGCTCTGGTAACCTACAGCAGTGTTACCACCACCGTTAAGGTTATTGAACATGCTGTTTGTACCTACTGCGGTATTGGCGCTTCCGATATTGTTCCAGACAAGTACATTGGAACCCACGGCTGTATTACTGCCGCCGGTGGTATTTGAACCAAGCGCATAGTCGCCGATACCGGCATTGAATGACCCGGTGGCATAGAGCAGCGCCACATACCCAATGGCTGTATTTAGGGCCCCGGTTTTATTGGCTCTTAATGCATGATTACCGATGGCTACATTCCGGTACCCGCTGGTGTTACTGTCGAGTGCATTGTAACCGATGGCAATATTATCGAATCCTGCATTGCTCATCAGTGTACGATAACCGATGCCCAGTACTCCGCCAGCGGTATTGCCATAAAGGGCGCTGTCACCAATGGCAATATTGTGGGTGGTATTATTATTTTGAAGTGCACCGGCACCGATGCCGATATTATGTGCCAGCCCCGGGTTGGTCAGTCCTGCTTTATAACCAAGGTATGTTGTTGTATCGTTTACCTGGCCTGAAAAGATATTGTTGTATCGTAAGCGAAGCGAGTTGGCGTCTGTCGTTCCCAGGAAATTATTCGTTGGGTCAATACCTGCATTACCGGTAGTAAGCCAGCCAACACTGCTATTAGCGGTTGCCAGCCAAAGCCATGACGTCCCGTTATAATAATAAAAGCCCACACTGTCTGGAGCATTCTGGAAAACCATCAGGCCTGTGGCCGGGGAAGCGATGGCATTTCGTTCGGCTTTGCTCATGCGGGGGATCAATACACCCTTATCAAGGCTTTTAACATCCAGCAGGGCACTGGCATGTGCAGTACTGCCGTCGGTGTTGATGCTTACAGATTGCGAATTTGCAGAGGAATGCAGGGTGATTGCAAAGCAACTTGCAAGCACTAAACGGAACAATTTAGTCATGGTAATGCGGTTAGTTAATGAAATCGTTGGGGTTTTCCGCGGAATTGGAGATCCTCTTTACTGATGGAGGGATTTGGTTGGGTAATTACTGGGCGTAATATTAGTAAATTTTCTACAGCCTTGTAGAATAGTGGATAAATAACTTATCAACTATTCTGGATAACTGTAAGTACGATTCAATGTACAATGCGCTTCAGTAATCGGAGACAAAGCTATTGGCTGTGGAAATGCGGTCAAATACCATTAAGTGGTTATTACTGGTGGAGGCGCTGTGCTCCTGACTGGCGAAGCAGTGATTACCGGATCCGGTACCAGTTGGTACCATTGCTTTGCAGGGTAATGCTTCCGTTAGCAGGAACAGCCGTATTGGATACACCTGTAAAATCCAGGTAAGAAGTGATCGTTTTAGCTCCATTGTCCTGGTTGACGATCACATATTCCCTGCGGCTGCAGGTGCTGGCTGCAGGTAAGGTTACAGTAATGGCACCGGCAATATTGGTGATCACAAGGGTGTGATCGAATTCGTCGAGTGTGGTATTAAGAGAGGTGGTTTGTATGGGTGAACCGGTTGAGCCGTTTACATCCAGGAAACTTTGCGGGTTGATGGTTCTGATGCCTGTGTAACCTGTATTGTCGATCGTAATCCGGGTGCTGTTGCCACCGGTACGGAGTTGAAGAGAACTGTCGGCCCTGAATATGACGGCACTCCGGATGGTCGTGAGATCAGATCCCGACAGAAGTCCTGTCTCATTCGCAGCCGGGTTGGAAAACTGCAGGTAGGAACTGGCATTGTCTTCTATGATCAATGAAGAAGATCCATGAAATCCGCCTCCACTGGCACCATTGCGTTTTATATGCAGGCGTGCATTGGGTGAATTCTCACCAATTCCCACGCTGACCGTTGTACCGGCGCCGTTAATGCCGGCGATACTGCCGAGCACCATGCTGTTGCTTTGTGCGATCTCCGACTGGTAGCCGATCGCAGTTGCGTTGAACAGGTTATTGGCGGTGGCATCCGTTGCCGCACCCAAAAAAGTATTGCCGCTGCCAGAAATGTTTCCTATGCCTGAAGTTGTACCGATGTAGACATTGTTCGAACCGTCAAAATTATTCTGCCCGCTGAACGCACCCAATGCCGAATTCTGGAACCCGTTCTTGTTGCTGTACAACGAAAACCAACCCATCCCTGAATTACCTGATACAGCCGGTGCCACCTGCGAGGTTCCGGACAAGGTGCCTACATAGGTGTTCCCGATGCCGGAGGTATCTGCAACATGGGCCCAGGCCCCGATGCTTGTATTGCTGTAACCTCTTTTGATGCTGGTGCCGGCATTGTACCCTACGGCCGTATTATAATCGCCATCAAAAGACCCCGGGGGAACCAGTAATCTTCCCACGCCGGCATTAGCCAGGGTACCGAACCCTACAGCAACATTGAAGATGGTCTGTTTCCCGTTCTGGAGGCTGTTGGCCCCGATGCCTACATTAAAGGAACTGGCTGTATCGTTTTGCATGGCGTTGTTGCCGATTGCTACATTGCCGCCGCCGTTCCGGTTATACTGCATGGCGTTGGTTCCCACAGCCGTATTGTTGTCACCCGCCCTGTGTTCGAACATTGCGAAGAAACCGATCGCGGTGTTGCCGCTCCCGGTTGTATCGTTGTTCAGCGTATTACTCCCTATGGCTGTGTTCGTATTTCCGGTTTTATTCGCAAACAGGGCATTGCCGATCGCCACATTGTTATATCCGGTGGTATTGGCAAGCAATGATCCGTATCCCATCGCGGTGTTGCTGATGCCGGTGGTATTGGAGCGGAGCACCTGGCTGCCAAAGGCGGTGTTGCCGAACCCGCTTGTATTTCTTTTGAGCGTATTGGCGCCAAAAGCGCTGTTGTCCGATGAAGTTGTATTGGCAGCAAGTGCGCTGTCGCCATAGGCAGTATTACCAGTTCCGGTAGTCGTGCCCTGGCCGGCGCCGCTCCCGATGAAATAATTTTGCTGGTTCCGGTTGAATTGCCCGATCCACCCATTGTTCTGCCTGAACCGGATCGGCATGTTGGTGGTGGTTCCCAGGAAGTTTACGGCGGTATCGGTACCGGCGTTTCCGGTGGTAGACCATGCCACGGTGGAATTAGCCGTGGCAAGCCACAACCAATTAATTCCTGTATAATAATAGAAACCAAGGCTGTCCGGTGCAACCTGGAATACGAGTAACCCGATCGCGGGGGAAGCGATGCTGTTCCGTTGCCCCTTTGTCATTCTTGGAATCAGTATGCCCTTGTCGGTACTCTTTACATCCAGCAGGGCGCTTGCGTTCGCGGTGCTCCCATCTGTATTTATACTCAGGGATTGTGAAGTGGCTGAAAGGGCAACGAGCCAAAACAGGCAGGATGCCGAAATGATGCGGATCGGGTTGAGCATATAATGATCTTTTAGGTTATACCAACACAACGGATTTTCCGTAGGAACTGGAAAGACTCTTGTGTTGCAGCGGTAAGTATGAACAGGGGTGTGTTTCAATCACCTGTTTGAGTGGTTCAACCGAGTTCGGGATAAAGCGGGAACTGTTGCATGAATACTTTCACTTCTTCCTTTACCGACGAAATCGTTTTTTCATCATCTGCATTCATTAATACCCTGTCTATGAAAGACACGATGGCTTCCATATCTTTTTCTTTCATCCCTCTGGTAGTTACCGCCGGAACGCCTACCCGGATACCAGAGGTGACAAAAGGAGATTTATCGTCAAAGGGAACAGCGTTCTTGTTTAAGGTGATATGCGCTTTATCGAGAGTTTCCTGTGCTTTTTTACCAGTAATGTTTTTATTGCGAAGGTCGATCAGCATTAAATGGTTGTCGGTACCACTACTGATCAGGTTATAGCCGCGACCAACAAATGCTTTTGCCATAGCCTGAGCATTGGCGATGACCTGTTTGCCATACGATCTGAAATCTTCGGAGAGGATCTCACCGAAAGCGACGGCTTTTGCAGCGATCACATGTTCCAGTGGCCCACCCTGTGAACCAGGGAAAACTGCGAGGTCGAGTAATGAACTCATTGTTCTCAGGTTTCCTTTGGGGTCTTTGATACCCCAGGGGTTTTCAAAATCGTGGCGCAGCATGATGATGCCGCCCCTGGGCCCACGCAATGTTTTATGAGTAGTGGATGAAATGATATGGCAATGATCGAAGGGATCGTTCAATAGGCCGGTGGCTATTAAGCCGGCCGGGTGTGCGATGTCGGCAAAAACGATGGCGCCTGCTTCATCGGCTATACCACGGATACGTTTATAGTCCCAGTCGCGGCTGTATGCAGAGGCACCGCAAATGATCATCTTTGGTTTCTCAGCCCGGGCCTTTGCTTCCAGTTGTTCGTAGTCGACAATACCTTCTTTGGTGACGCCATAATGAATGGCATGATAGGTCTTGCCACTGAAGTTTGCAGGGCTCCCATGCGTTAAGTGGCCGCCCATGCTGAGGTCGAGCCCCAGGAATTTTTCTCCGGGCTTCATCACTGCAAGAAAAACCGCGGCGTTGGCCGATGCGCCGCTGTGAGGCTGCACGTTGGCCCAGGAACAATTGAATATCTTTTTCAGCCGCTCAATGGCAAGGTTCTCGATCTCGTCCACCACCTCACAACCGCCGTAATACCTCTTGCCTGGATAGCCTTCTGCATATTTATTGGTGGGAACGGTACCCATGGCCTGCATCACCTGCAGGCTGGTGAAATTCTCCGAAGCGATCAGTTCAATCCCGTTACGCTGGCGTTCAAGCTCTTTGCTGATGAGGTCAAAAACAAGGCGGTCTTTCTGCATAAAAAAAATTGAGGCACAAATATAGGCAGCATAAGCTATTTTATTTAACTGATTATATGGAAAGCTGCTGTGTTGTTTTTACACAAAATTCACTACTTTCACAGCCGTTTCAAGTTCAAGCAAAGGAAAAACAGAATTGTGAACTAAACATCCTGCCACTGGCAGAGTAGTTTAAAACAATGAAGGCAATCATCCCGGTAGCAGGCGCAGGCACCAAGCTTCGCCCGCACACATATACACAACCCAAGGCGTTGATCCCGCTTGCTGGAAAAACGATCCTCAGCATTATTGTAGACCAGTTGCATGAAGCAGGTATAAAAGATTTCATTTTCATCATTGGGTACCTGGGCGAAAAGATCCAGGACTATGTAAAGAATAAATACCCAAACCTGAATTGTCATTTTGTTCAGCAAAGCGAACGCTTCGGTATCGGCCATGCCATCAACCTCACCAAGGAGATCGTTGGTAAGGATGAGGTATTGATCGTACTGGGTGATACCATTGCCGAATACGACGTGAAAGAAGTGATCAATAGCCCGCATTCGATGCTGGGAATTAAGCGGGTAGACGACCCCCGTAATTTTGGCGTGGCGGAGGTGGAAGAGGATGGTGCCATCAGTAGGGTGGTAGAAAAACCTGCCATACCCAAAAGCAATATGGCTCTGGTGGGCGTATATAAGATAAAGGAAACCGATTTCCTTTTCTCATGTCTTGAAAAGATCGTGGCCGCAGGTGCCAAAAGTTATGGTGAATTCAACCTTACCGATGCGCTGGAGTGTATGATCGAAAGCGGAGCTAAGTTCCAATCATTCAAAGTTCAGAATTGGTTCGATTGCGGAAGGAAAGAGACCCTTCTTGAATCGAATGCTACGCTTTTAAAGAAATTCGGAGGCAATACATTCGAACAGAATCCTTACGAGAATACGATCATCATCCCGCCCGTGAACATCGCCGAAGGGTGTGATATAAAGAACTCTGTCATCGGCCCGAATGTTGCCATCGGGGAACATGCTTCACTGAATCATGCTATCGTAAAAGACTCAATTATTGGCGCCTATTCCAACCTCTTCGAGATCGTACTCAGCAATTCCCTCATAGGCAGCGACGCCGAAGTGAAAGGGGTGAACCGCAGCCTGAACATCGGCGATAATACGGCCATCGACCTCAGCGGCGGTGCCCGTTCCTGACCAGGTCCCCTTGTTTTTTTCTTCAAAAACACTAAAGAATGTGAAATAAATTTGTTTACTTTGCGTTTCAAAGTACTTTCCGGCCCTTGTTTAATTATTTAACGATATTTGAAAAAAGGATCAGATAAAGATGCAAAACAGGGTAACTCGACTTTTTGAAATTGAATATCCGATCGTCCAGGCCGGTATGATCTGGGCAAGCGGGTGGAGGTTGGCAAGTGCGGTCAGTAATGCCGGCGGGCTGGGTCTGATCGGCAGCGGGAGCATGTACCCGGATGTTTTGCGGGAGCACATCCGCAAATGCAAGGAGGCCACAAAAAAACCGTTTGGCGTGAACGTACCATTGCTGTATCCCGATATTGACAAACATATTCAGATCATCGTCGAAGAAAAGGTGCCCGTTGTTTTTACATCGGCAGGCAATCCTAAGACCTGGACACCTGTTCTTAAAAAGGAAGGCATTAAAGTGGCCCATGTGGTAAGCAGCAGCAAATTTGCATTGAAATCGCAGGAAGCTGGTTGTGATGCCATAGTTGCCGAAGGTTTTGAAGCGGGTGGGCATAACGGGCGGGAAGAAACCACTACGATGGTATTGATACCGGCGGTTTGTTCAGCAGTGAACATACCGGTGATCGCAGCAGGAGGGATCGCAACAGGAAGGCAAATGCTGGCCAGCATGGTACTGGGTGCCGAAGGAGTACAGGTAGGCAGCCGGTTCGTTGCCAGTACGGAAGCATCTTCGCATGATAATTTTAAGAATGCGGTGATCCATTCTTCAGAGGGAGACACACAACTGATGTTAAAACAATTGACGCCTGTTCGGTTGCTTAAAAATAATTTCTTCACCCGGGTACAGGAAGCGGAACAAAAAGGGGCCTCTGTTGAAGAATTGAAAAACCTGTTGGGAAGAGGAAGGGCAAAAAAAGGAATGTTCGAAGGTGAAATGGATGAAGGTGAACTGGAGATCGGCCAGGTAAGTGTGTTGATCAGGCAGATCAGGCCGGCTGCAGAGATCGTGAAAGAGATCTGGGAGGAGTTTGAAGCGGCTTTGAAGCAACCCCTAAAATAAAGTATCACTATATTTGCGCATTATTAAAAATTTGTAATCTCAACCCCCAAAAAATGTTACTAACCTCAGGGCACATCATACATATAAGAAAAGTGATTGCGGTTTTTTTGGTTCTTTTCCTTTTTACAGCCAAAATTTCACTTGCTCAGAACCCGGTGACCAGGGATCCTAACAATCCAGACGTTCCCATCTTACCAACCCCCACCCAAATGGCGCCTCCCCAGCTTTATGATATGCTGAAAGATAAGAATCCCGATGGCAGTAAAAAGGCAACAGGGGACGAAATGAACAGGGCATTGAAAGATAAGATCGAGAAAGACAGCCTGGTGAAAGAAGCAACCCCCCAATCAATGAATCCTACCGAAGAAACGTATGGTATGAACCTTTTCCATTCGGGGGTGGTGGCATCTATTACAGAATTATCGACTCCGCCGCTCGATTACCCCATCGGCGTATACGACCAGATCATCGTATCTCTCTGGAACGGCGCTGAAGCAACATTGGATTATACTGTTGCCAGGGATGGTTCCATTTTCCCGGCCAGTATCGGCAAGATATATCTCCAGGGTCTGACCTTTGAGAATGTGCGTGCACTTTTAACACAACGCTTCAAGGCTTATGTACCCCCTTCTACCAATATTGCCGTTTCACTGGGCCAGCCACGTACCATATCCATCAATGTGGCCGGCGAGATCAGGAAGCAGGGGCCGGTTACCGTTTCTGCTTTTAACAATGCATTTAATGTGATCTCTCTTGCCGGTGGACCAACAGATATGGCTAATCTTCGGGAGATCCAGATAAAACGGAACGGTAAAGTGATCGATGTACTGGACGTATATAAATACCTCACTACCGGTGATTTTGGAAAGCACATCTACCTTGAGAACAACGATTTCGTTATCCTGCTTCCTGTTGAAAAAAAGGTGAAAGCGGAAGGGCGTTTTAAGCGGCCGATGTTCTACCAGCTTAAAAAGGACGAAGGTATGAAGGCTCTGTTGCGGTATACGGGCGGCCTGCAGAACGATGCGTTTTCCAGCGGTGTAAAGGTATACCGCACCGAACTGGAAAAACAGATCATCAAGGATGTGAATGCTACTGCCATCATTAACCCGACAAGAAGCACCCTGCTTACTGACCAGGACTTCCAGCTGAATGACGGGGATATAGTAAAAGTGATTTCAATTAACCCCGGCCTTATCAACAAAGTGGAAATGAAAGGCGAAGTATCCTATCCCGGCCAATATGAGATACGCAAGGGCGACAAACTCTTCGATCTTATAAACAGGGCAGGGGGGATCACCCGTAATACCTACCTGCCCAGGGCATATATATTCCGTGGCGGCGGCGATAGTACGAATATCAAAGCCAGTAAAGTAGAAGTAAACCTTACCGGCATTACAAGCAATGATACCGCCAGTATTTATAATGTGGAATTGTTCCCCAACGACCAGGTGCTTCTGTTCAATTCAAATCAATTTGCCGACAGGCAATACGTTGAGATATTCGGTGAGGTAAGGAAAGAAGGAAAGGTGTATAAGTATGGGGGGATGACCCTGCAGGACCTGCTCTATCTTTCAGGCGGTCTTAAACAATCGGCAGAATACGGGCGCATTGAAATATCCAGTGTTGTGGATGTGGATTCGGCAAAAGGGATGCAGCAACCTACCCGTACTGTTCTGAAAACAATAAAAATATCTCCCAACCTCGAAATTGACAGTGTTTCCAACTCGATCACACTGAGGCCATACGACCAGATCTATGTAAGGAAGAACCCTACGTTCGAACTACAGCAGCTGGTCCAGATCAATGGCCTGGTGCAATATTCGGGCCCTTACCCAAGGCTGAGCAAATACGAACGGCTGTCGTCTTACATTGAAAGGGCGGGGGGTATTAAAGAGAACGCAGACCTGAGCGGCGCTATCCTCTACAGGAAGAAAACACAATACTACCGCGACAACGTAACCAAAAAAGCAGGTTCACTCACCGATTCTATAGGCAGCATCGTACTTGATTCGGTAAAGACATCCCTGGCGGAAGTTTCTAAAGAGCCCGTAAGCATCGACCTGTACAAAGCACTGAAGTACAAAAATTCAAAGTACGACATCATCCTGCAGGAAGGCGATGTGGTATTCATTCCCGAGATAAACCCCTTTGTAAATGTAGAAGGGGTGGTACAATCACCGCTTAAACTTACGTTCGATAAAGAACATACCAATGTAGGGTATTACATCGATAAGGCGGGTGGATACGGCATACGACCGTGGAAAAAACGAATCTATGTTACCTATGCCAACGGAAAAAGCAAACGAACCTTCAACCTGTTCTTCATTCATTTCTATCCAAAAGTACAGGAAGGTGCAACCGTCCATGTTCCGTTGAGGCCTGAAGGCGCCGAAGTGACCGACGCCGTTGTTCAGGTAGCCCTGTCAAGCATACCGATCGCAGTGGCTGCATTCATTGCCAAGATCATTCAATAAGGGTGTTTGTATTTAATAAAACAAGTAAATGAATAATATAGAACTGATAAAGAGCCTTATCAAACGACTGCGGAAATACAGTTGGTTGGTGGCGGTGGTGGCACTTGGTTTTGGCACCCTTTTCTTTTTGATGGCTAAGCAGAGCATTATGCAATGGACATCAAAGTCCACGGTATTCCCCCTGAACTCTTCCAGCCAGAGCAGTACCAGTTCTACCATCAGCAACCTGCTGGGCCTGAGCGATGCGCCTAAATCGTTTACTGAAGACGCTTCCATTAATATCGTGGAATTGGCCAACAGCCGTCGTACCAGGGAAGCTGTGGCTATGGAGCGGATCCCTTCCTTGGGTAATAAGACCATATCCGAACTTCTTATTGAAGAAAATAACAAACATGTAGGCTTTATGCAGAATGAGTCCATTGACATCACGAAGCTCGATAGCCTCGCCCGTATCAATGTGGCCAGTAACCTGTTAAAAGGATCGTTCAATGCCAAGATCAATAAGAACGGTATCCTCGAGCTGTATTTTACCAACAGCAACCAGAAACTGGTGAGGGAAATAAGCTACGTTTATATCGATAAACTTTCCCTTTTCTATGTTGAACTGAAGAAGAAGAAGGCACAGATCGATTACGAGTTCTCCATAAAAAAGGCCGACTCGCTGCTGCACGTGCTGAATGAACTCGATAAGCGGGCCATCGCCCTGGATGAAAGCACCTTTTTCACCAATGAGGGGTTACAACGTTACAGCATACCCAAGGTGAACCTGGCCCAGGATAAGGCCACCGTTCAATCTCAATACTACTATGCGGTCAACAACCGGGAATCAGCTGCATACAGGCTCCAGAAGGAAACACCCATCATTGAAGCGCTTGATAAACCCGAACCGCCCTATGACCCAGTAAAGAAATCAAAAATAATTTATACGCTCATCGGCCTGATACTGGGAGGCTTCCTGGGTGCGTTGGCGGTGAGCTGGAAGATCATCAATCAGTACCTGGGCGATGAATTGAACAAGGCCATCGAAAAGGCTTCCAAACCCAAGCCCGGTACAACGCTTCAGCCACAAAGCGAACCGCTTAAATAATAAAAAAATCCCGCTGGCAACAGCGGGATTTTTTGTAGTGGGAAGATTATTTTCTGAATGCCCATTTCATCATCTCTTTCCAGCTTGGTTTCTTTCCGTACATCAAAATGCCCGTACGGTAAATTCTTGAAGCAAACCAGGTAGTGAACATAAAGCCTGCGATGAGCAATGCCATTGAAAGACCCAATTGCCATATCGGAACAGTATTCGGAACACCAAAGGGTACCCTTGCCATCATAACTATTGGAGAGCTGAAAGGAATGATGCTTGTCCAGACAGCCACTGAACTGCTGGGGTTTGAAATAGCCGGCGTCATCAGTGCGATGGAGAAGATCACCAGCATGGTGATCGGGAAACTGAGTGATTGAGCTTCTCTCATATCCTCATTGATGGCGCTGCCGATGGCAGCATACAAAGACGAATAAAAGAAGAAACCACCCAGCAGGTAAAACACAAAACAGCCGATCACCAGCGGTATGTTCACGGTGGTGAAAACTTCCTGCACGGCCCCCACCATCCCCGAAAAGCTGCCACCGACATTGCCGTTACCTTTGCTCACGTTGTAAATAAGGAAGATGCACACCACCCAGATAAGGAATTGGGTAAGGGCCACCATGCCGATGCCCACGATCTTTCCAATCATCAGCTGGAACGGTTTTACCGAGGAAACCACCACTTCGGCAATACGGTTTGTTTTCTCTTCTGTTACCCCCATCATTACCTGAGAACCGTAAAGCAACAGGATAAGGTACATCAAAAAACCACATACATAGCCGATCACCGTAGCTGTTTTTTCATTGGCATTTTTATTTTTTTCATTGTGGAGTTTCAGGTTTACTTTTTTATTCAGTACGTCTTCCTTTGCCTGGTCGATGCCGAGGCTGTCGTTCTTGATCTGGTTCCAGATCCCGTTGATCTTGTTCTCAGCTGGAGTAAGCGCCCCGATGCCGAATGATTTTTTTGTAGTGAACAGCAGGCTGTCGGTTCCTTTTCTCCAGTCGAAATTGGCCGGGATCACCACATAGCCATCGAAACCCATTGAATCGAAAGAGGTCATCAATCTTTCCTGCCCACCCGTTATTAGTTTCAGCAGATGCGTGGTATCACCCTTATCGAAGGCCTTTATCCTTTCTTCGGTGAACAATCCCGACCGGTCTATCAGCGCAATTTTCAGGTCTTCCCTTGTCTTGTCGGCAATATAACCGGTGCCAAAAATGAGTCCCAGGTAAAGCAGGGGGAAGAGGATGGTACCTATGATGAAGGTCCTTTTTCTTACCCGGGTCAGGAATTCTCTTTTTATAATCAGTACGATCTTATTCATTGTATAATTGATTGATGGGATTAAGCGATTATTTTTTCAAATTGCCTGGAAGTAGGCGTTCCTTCCACCAGTTTAATGAAGATGTCGTTGAGCGAGGGAAGTATCTCGTTGAACGAAACGATGCTGTTCCCGCTGTTGATGAAATAGCCCAATACGTCGTTGGGTTTATAACCCTCTTTTATCCGTACGATCAGTTCGGTATGGTTGGTATTGATGATCTCAAACGAAGGATTAATGACCGTGGCGGGGGTATTCTCAAGCCGGATGCTGAAGAGGTTTTCCTTGAAATCGTGTTTTACATCCGAAACCGTTCCATCGAGTATCTTCTTTCCTTTGTTCACCAGTACTATGTTCCTGCATATTTCTTCCACCTGCTCCATACGATGGGTGCTGAAGATGATGGTTGTTCCGTTTTGTGCAAGCCGGTATATCTCGTCTTTGATCAGGTTTGCATTCACCGGGTCAAGCCCGCTGAAAGGCTCGTCGAGGATAATAAGATCGGGTTCATGCAGAACAGTGATAACGAACTGCAGCTTTTGGCCCATGCCCTTGCTCAGGTCTTCTACTTTTTTGTTCCACCAGCTGTCCATTTCAAAGCGCCTGAACCAATCTTTTATTTTATGCATGGCATCATGGCGGCTCAATCCTTTCAGTTGTGCCAGGTAGAGGGCCTGCTCACCGATCTTCATCTTTTTATACAATCCCCGTTCTTCGGGCATATAGCCGATGTATTTCGCATCGTTCTCCGGGTCGAATTTTTTTCCTTTCAGCATGATCTCACCTGAGTCTGGATAAAAAATACCGGTGATCATACGGATGAGGGTGGTCTTGCCGGCTCCGTTAGGGCCCAGCAAACCAAAGATGCTGCCTTGCTCGATCGACAGGCTGATATCATCGACGGCCTTTTGTGTGGCGAAGTATTTTTTCAGGTTATGTACTTCCAGGATATTCATATAACGTGTTTGTTTTTTTTAACGTATCAAATGTAATACTGTAACAATGATTATCAGGGCCGATTTTACGAGCGGTAACCGCAGTGTTTTAGCCAGTTGCAGGGCAACCCGTTCGCCATCCATGGCAGCACTAACGATGCCCCCGGCATAGCCGGCGCCTTCACCGCATGGATAAAGATTTTTTAATTGGGGATGCACCAGCGTATCTGTATTCCTTGGGATCCGTACGGGTGATGACGTGCGGCTTTCCGTTGCAACCACTATTGCATCGTTGGTGAGATACCCTTTCATTTTTTTACCGAACTCAACAAAACCTTTTGCCAGGGAACTGTAAATAAAACCAGGCAGCACTTCTTTCAGGTCCACGCTGTTCAACCCGGGTTGGTAAGAGCACTCGGGTAACGACGAGGATGTTTTTCCCTGGCAGAAATCCATCATCCGTTGGGCCGGTGCCACCAACTTACCTCCGCCGGCGTCATAACATTTCTGTTCCACCGCCTGCTGGAATTTCATCATGCTTAAAGCTTCGTTCCCAATGTTTGACGCTTTATCCCTGATGACGTCTTTCAGCTCCACCTGTACCACCATGCCGCTGTTGGCAAAGGGGTTATTCCTTTTGGAAGGGCTCCAGCCGTTCACCACCAATTCTCCCGGTGAAGTGGCGGCAGGGGCAATGATTCCGCCGGGACACATGCAGAAGGAAAACACACCCCGTTTTTCCACCTGCTGAACCAGGCTGTACGAAGAGGGGGGCAGGTGCCTATCCCTGGTAGTACAATGATACTGGATGCTGTCGATCAGTTTTTGAGGATGCTCTATGCGCACACCAAGGGCAAAGGGTTTTGCTTCAACCAGTATGTTTTGGTGATGCAGCAACTCAAAAATATCCCGGGCGCTATGGCCGGTTGCCAGAATAAATGCATCGGCCTCAAAGGAGTTTCCATCAGCGGTTTTTACAGCCCGGATCCTGTTTTCTTCAATGATGAATCCTGTTACTTTTTTTTCAAATAAGACTTCGGCACCACAATCGATCAGTTGTTCCCGCATGGCGGTGATGATATGCGGGAGTTTGTTGGTACCGATGTGCGGGTGCGATTGGTACAGGATCTCTTCGGAAGCGCCAAATTTCACAAACAGGTTAAGGATGCGGTCGATATCACCCCGTTTATTACTTCGGGTATATAGTTTACCATCGCTGTAGGTCCCGGCGCCTCCTTCACCAAAACAATAATTGCTCTCCGGGTTCACAACACCCTCTTTATTCAGTCTTGCCAGGTCCCTTCTTCGGGCCCTGACGTCTTTTCCTCTTTCAAGGATCACAGGTTTTATTCCCTGCTCAACCAATTCGAGTGCGGCGAATAAACCTGCCGGCCCGGCTCCGACGATTATTGCCTGCTTGGTTGCCTTTGATACGTCTTTTGGGCTGAAAGTAGTGAGTTGCCTGTCGATAAATGGTTCATCGATGAAGGCGTTCAGGGTTAGGTTGATCCAAACGGTCTTTGCCCTGGCGTCGATGGATTGTTTAAGTATATGGTAGCCTGAGACAGAAGAAGATTTTTTACCTGTGTGGCCCGATATGGCCCTTTTAATGACTATATCATCAACTGCTTCTGATGGCAGCAGCTTAAGTGAAAGCTTTTGTTGCATAGTGTTAGGTTATTATCCTAAAAACGATGTAATGATTCAAATCTGTTTAATACAGATCAAAATGGCAGGTCATCCACCACATCGGGCGGAGTCTCTGAAAACGTATCAAGGGGCTCAAAATACTCGTTGTCTGATTTGGTGGCGCTTGTTGGCAGGATCTGTTCGATTCGCCAGGCATCTAAATTGGTGATATAATTGATCTTTCCGTCACGCTCCCATTTACTGCCTTTGATATTGAAATATACTTTTACGTCTTCACCCACGTTCACCCGGTCGATCATGGTTGTTTTGTCCTGCACGCACTGGAATTTCACATAGTTGGTGATCGTTCGGCCGTTGATATCTTCCGATTTCTCCACTACAAATTCCCTTGTTTTAAATGTTTCGGTACGCTGAACGGTATCGTATTTGGCCACCAGTTTACCGGTTAGTTCATAACTCATAATAATATTTTAATATCCAAAAGTAACCTATTTCCGCATAAAATTTTTTATTGATTCTTTTCTTTGTTGTTCATAAAATAACTACCTTAATTTGCTTAATCTTTCAATCGGGACATGAGTAAAATCAGCAAGTTTTTTCTGGCTGGGTTCCTAATAACCAGCATAGGGTTTTCCTGCACTTTATCGTACCAGGCACAAAAAGTTCAATTCAACGATTACCGCATCGCCCCCGGCTCAAAGCAAGACAGCGCCATGCTTGTCCTGCTGAAACCGTATTCGGATAGTTTATCAAAAAGCATGTACGAAGTGGTGGGTGTCGCGGAAACTGACCTGGAGAAAAAACAGCCGGAAGGAACCCTGGGGAATTTCCTGGCCGATGCCATGCTGGCAATGGCAGAAAAAACCTATGCTATCAAGGTGGATGCAGCATTCATAAACTACGGCGGAATTCGGCTGCCTTCTATTGCAGCAGGCAATATTACCAGGGCAAAGGTATTCGAACTATCCCCTTTCGACAACCTGTTGGTACTGCAGAAAATCAGTGGGAAAGTACTGCAGGAATTCCTGGATCATATTGCCAACAGAGGGGGATGGCCCTGTTCTGGTATCAGCATGCAGATCAAGAACAAAAAGGCGGTCAATATTATGATAGGGGGCAAGCCATTTGATGAGTCGGCGGTATATACCATCGCCAATAACGACTATGTGGCCAATGGGGGAGATGATTGCGGTATGCTGAAATCCATTCCGCAGCAAAGCAACGGCTATCTTTTCAGGGATGCCGTGTTCGATTACCTTGCTGAACTTAAAAAACAGGGGAGGAAAATATCAGCTAAAATTGAAAACAGGACCATTAATGCAGAATAGGAGAAAATTCATAGGCCAGTCGATGCTGGCCACAGCAGGTTTATTAGCCTCCCGTTCGGCTCTTGCCGGGTTGAACGAAGAAGATGGGGTAAAAAAGATCACCATTCTTCATACCAATGATGTCCATAGCAGGCTGGAACCATTCCCAATGGACGGGGGCAGGAACCAGGGATTGGGAGGAGTGGCTGCCAGGGCCGAACTGATCAAAAAAATAAGGGACGAAGAAAAAAATGTCCTTCTGCTTGATGCCGGCGATATCTTCCAGGGAACGCCTTTCTTTAATGTATACAAAGGCGAACCAGAAATGAAGGCGATGGCAGCAATGGGTTACGACGCTGCCACAATGGGTAACCACGATTTTGATGCGGGGTTGGAAAATTTTGCGACGCAGCTGAAACATGGGAATTTCCCTCTCATTATTTGCAATTATGATTTTACAGGAACGCCGATGGAATTCAGATATCAACCATACAAAGTTTTCAGGAAAGGAGGATTGAAGATCGGGGTTATTGGAGTGGGTATTGAAATGGCTGGCCTCGTACCCGATAGTTTATTCGGCAAAACAAAATACCTCGACCCGATCCAAAAAGCAAATGAAACAGCATCGATGCTGAAGAGAGAGGATGGTTGTGATATGATCATTTGCCTGAGTCATTTGGGATATAAGTACAAGGACAATAAAGTAAGCGATGAGGTATTTGCCAGGGAAACAGAAAATATCGACCTGGTCATTGGTGGTCATACTCACACATTCATGGATTCGCCGGCTGTGTACAAGAATAAGCAGGGCAGTGATGTAATTGTAAATCAGGTGGGTTGGGCAGGCATTGTGCTGGGCCGGCTCGACTTTGAATTTGCCGGTTACAAGAGAAAAAATCTGGCGAAATCTCATACTGTGGTAGTAGGCAAAAAAACAATGGAATAAAAAATTTTTTTTTCAACATTTTATTCGATATTCGCTGTCCTGCCAAAGATTTATTTCTTTGAAAAACCAAAAGAAAATCATCCGGCGAAACCACAAAGTAAAAGATTCTTAACTCGATATATAAATTGCTTAAGAAGTAATGGATAAGGCTTTTGAAAAAGTTTGGGCAAATTGTTTGGAGATAATCAAAGACATTGTTGAATGGCAACATTTCAAAACATGGTTTGAGCCGATCAAGCCGGTAGCACTGAAAGAAAAAGTTTTAACGATACAGGTTCCCAGTCAATTCTTTTATGAATACCTCGAAGAACACTATGTTTCTCTTCTTGCAAAAACATTGAAGCGTGAATTAGGAAAAGAAGCGAGATTGGAATACCGAATCATGGTAGACAGCGGTAACAGCAAGAACAAACCACAGACCGTTGACGTTCCCGGGCAGGGGTATAAATCATTTGCCAATAATGAAATGGATTTTCCACTGGTGATCAACAACCCGGTAAAGAATCCTTTTGTCATTCCCGGTTTGAAAAAGATGCAGATCGACCCGCAGCTGAACCCAGCCTATACCTTTGAGGCTTTTATAGAGGGGGATTGCAACCGGGTGGCCAGGCGGGCAGGTAAAACCGTAGCCGAAAAGCCGGGAACAACCTCCTTCAACCCCTTGGTGATATATGGAGGGGTTGGTTTAGGCAAGACGCACCTGGCGCAAGCGATCGGTAACGAGGTGAAAAGACTCCATGCGAATAAGATCGTATTATATGTAAGCTCCGAAAAATTCATCAACCAGTTCATCGACCATGGACGTAACGGGGCGATCAATGATTTCATCCATTTTTATCAGCTGATCGATGTATTGATCATCGATGATGTACAGTTCTTTAACCGGGCTGAAAAATCGCAGGATGCATTCTTCTCTATTTTCAACCACCTGCATCAAAGCGGAAAACAGTTGATACTGACCAGCGATAAACCTCCAAAGGATCTGGAAGGGGTTCAGGAAAGATTGTTGAGCCGTTTCCGCTGGGGTTTGAGTGCCGACCTCCAGGCGCCGGATTATGAGACCAAGATTGAGATCCTGGAGAAAAAAATGAAGAACGACGGGTTGGATATGCCCCGTGAAGTAGTGAAATATATTGCCTATAATATCAATAGCAATGTGCGTGAATTAGAAGGTGCTTTGATATCATTATTGGCACAATCTTCGCTAAATAAGAGGGAAATTGATCTTGAATTGGCAAAGAAAGTACTCCGCAATTTTGTAAAATCTTCCAGCAAGGAGATCACCATCGATACCATTCAGAAAATGGTATGCGAATACTTCGACGTGCCATATGATAAACTGTTGCAAAAAACACGCAAACGTGAGATCGTGCAGGCAAGGCAGATCACTATGTTCCTCGCCAAAGCCTTCACCAAGAATTCCTTGAAGACGATCGGGGAACACTTTGGCGGCAGGGACCATACCACAGTAATACATAGCTGCCAAACCGTGAAAGACCTGATGGATACCGACAGCCTTTTTAAGGAAAGTGTAATGGAACTCCAGCAGAAGGTTCACCTGGCTGCCATGTAATCAACAGCGCCCTAATACCAAGCACTAATAGTAAGTCCGGGTTCAGTAATGAACCCGGATTTTTTATGCCAATCGGGGGCAAATGTTTTCTGATTTTGTTTTGGGCGGTACCTTATTGAATTGTATTTTTGCAACCCCTTAACCAGATGGGGAACGGAGAGGTGCCTGAGTGGCCGAAAGGGCCGGTTTGCTAAACCGTTGTACGGGCTTAAACCTGTACCGAGGGTTCGAATCCCTCCCTCTCCGCAAGTTCTTATTTAATTGAGAGAAGGTTTAGACCTGTTCCGCCTGTTGGGCGGATCGAATCCCTCTCTCCGCTGTATAATCAAGACAGATAACCTTTAGTTCGGGATGTAGCGTAGCCCGGTTATCGCGCCTGGTTTGGGACCAGGAGGTCGCAAGTTCGAATCTTGCCATCCCGACAATACTACCCGGGCCCTTCGAAATGAATCGAAGGGCCTTTTTATTTCCTGAATCATCTTCGATTCATTCTTCTGATGTCTCATTTATTTTCAGTAATTTATCGCTAAATAAATGAACTTATGAAGTATGCTGCTATAAGAAACTATATCAACGGGCAATTTGCAGTGCCCTCATCGTCCCGCGCCATGGACGTGATCTCACCGGTAGACGGCAACCTGCTGTCTACGGTTCCCATGTCAACACCCAAAGACCTGGATAATGCGGTAAAGGCTGCTCAAGCTGCTTTCCCGGGTTGGAGCCGTACACCTATAAAGGAAAGAGTGCAGGTGTTCTTCCGTTATAAGACATTACTTGAAAAGAACCTGAAAGAACTGGCCGAACTATGCAGTGAAGAAAATGGAAAAACCTATGGAGAGTCGGTAGCAGAGATTGAAAAATGCATAGAACTGACCGAATTTGCAACATCGCTTCCGCAACTGGTGACCGGGGAAGTGCTGGAAGTAAGTAAAGGAGTCGAATGCAGAACCGAACATGTGCCTTTGGGTGTGGTTGCCTCTATTGTACCATTCAACTTCCCGGCTATGGTTCCCAACTGGACCATACCTAATGCGATCGCACTGGGGAACTGCATGATCATAAAGCCATCTGAAAAAGTGCCCCTGAGTTGCGGAAGGTTGGCCGAACTATTGAAAGAAGCAGGTCTCCCCGACGGCGTATTCAATATCGTGCACGGCGATGTCGAGATTGTGGAAGCGATTTGTGATCACCCCGGTATCGAAGCTGTTTCATTTGTTGGTTCTACCAAAGTGGCAAAGATCGTATACCAACGGGCCACTTCCAATTTCAAACGCTGCCTTGCCCTCGGCGGCGCAAAGAACCACCTGATGGTACTGCCCGATGCCAAACCCGATATGACAGCCCAGAATGTGGCGGCATCCATGAGCGGCTGTGCCGGCCAGCGTTGCATGGCTGCCAGTGCCATGGTGGCCGTAGGCGAAGTGGATCATATCATCAGCAAGATCTGTGATGAAGCACGCAAGATCGTTCCGGGTGAGAGCCTTGGGGCAGTGATCAGTAAAGAAAGTAAGGCAAGGATCGAAGGATATATCACGGAAGCAGAAAAGAATGGCGCAAAGATCCTCGTGGATGGGCGGGGTGCAAAAGTGAAAGGAAAAGAAAACGGTACGTATGTTGGTCCGACTGTGATCGATTATGTAAAACCGGATATGAGTGTGGCCAAGGAAGAAATATTCGGACCGGTGATCTCCATCATGCGCACCAAAACAGTGGATGAGGCCCTGGCGATAGAGAATGCAAACCCCTATGGCAATGCAGCCAGTGTATTTACACAGAACGGGGGTATGGCCCGCTATATCATCGACCGGGCAAGTGCCGGTATGATCGGTGTGAATGTTGGTGTGCCTGTTCCGAGGGAACCATTCTCTTTCGGCGGATGGAATGAAAGCAAATTCGGGGTGGGAGACATCACCGGCAAGAGCTCGATTGAGTTCTGGACCAAACTTAAAAAATCAACCACCAAGTGGAACCCGGAAGCGGGCGTGAACTGGATGAGCTGATCGATCAATTAACGTCAAAATAATAATGATGGATACTAAAATTATTTCGGAATCTGCCGAGATCATCCAGAACGCACAGGATTTTACCCTGTTCAGCTGGAGTAAGCAGAAAGGTACCAATCCCATCGCGGTGAAATATGCAGAAGGGGTTTACCTGTATGACTATGATGGCAACCGCATCATTGATTTTTCCAGCGGATTGATCAATATGAACATTGGCCACGGCAACCAGCGCATTACGGAGGCTGTAGTAAAGCAGATGCAGGAAGTAGCTTATGTAACACCGAGTTGTGTTACAAAAGCCCGCGCCGACCTGGGTAAGAAACTGGCAGAAATATGCCCCGGTGACCTGAACAGGTCTTTCTTCACATTATGCGGCGCCACTTCAATCGAGAATGGTATCAAACTCGCAAGGCTCTATACGGGAAGACATAAAATATTAACCAGGTACCAGTCTTACCATGGAGCTACTATGGGCGTGATTTCTGCTGGGGGCGATCCCCGTAAACTACCGGTGGATGCACAGCAGGCGCCTAACTTTGTACATTTTGATCTGCCAAATTTATATCGTTGGGAATATGGGGAAGAGAACCTGTTGAAGGAAGCAGTTGCACAATTGGAAAGGGTAATCGCTTATGAAGGACCAAATAATATCGCCGCCGTTTTACTCGAAGGAGAATCCGGAACCTCGGGTTGTTTGCAATACCCAAAAGGTTACCTGAAAGCAGTGAGGGAGGTCACGAAGAAGCATGGCATACTGATGATCATAGATGAAGTGATGAGCGGATTCGGCCGTACGGGACAGTGGTTTGGTTTCCAGAACCATGATATAGTTCCGGATATGATCGCGATGGCAAAAGGACTGACCTGTGGGTATTTACCCTTCGGTTGTTTGCAGGTAAGTGAAAAGATCGCATCGAAATATGACGATGCTGTACTTCCGTTGGGCTTAACGTACTCTGCTCACGCTGTCTGCTGTGCTGCAGCCCTGGAAACGCTCAGGATATACGAGGAGGATGGGTTGATAGAGAATGCCAGGGTAATGGGAAAGTATATGGAACAGCAGGTGGAGAAGCTGAAACAGAAACATCCTTCCATCGGTGATTTCCGGAATACAGGTTTACTGGGTTGTATCGAACTGGTGAAGAACAGGAAAACGAAGGAGCCGATGGCACCCTTCAATGCGAAACCCGAGGAAATGACGGTGATGAACAAAGTGGCGGCAAAAATCAGGGAACTCGGCATGTATACGTTCGTAAGATGGAATTACATCTTTTGTGCCCCGCCGCTGATCGTTACCAAAGAACAGATCGATGAGGGACTGGCCATCATAAGTGAAGCAATAAAGATAGCGGACGAACAAGCCTCCCCCGGCTCCTCCAAGGGAGGGGACTAGAAAGTTACATTAATTAGAGTCTTACTGTGAAAAGCAACAACTTTATTGAATCAGAGTCTGAGAACCCTCCTTTGGAGGGCTGGGAGGCTTCCTCCCTCTACAACGAAGACCTGGCTCCCGTGCCGCCTGAGCGCCGCAAATGGAAAACATGGAACTATGCAGCGCTCTGGATCAGTATGAGCCTGTGCATTCCTACCTACATGCTGGCCAGTTCGCTTATCGAGGGTGGAATGAACTGGTGGCAATCTATCCTGACCATCTTCCTTGGAAACACGATCGTGTTGGTACCAATGGTACTGAATGGCCATGCCGGGGCAAAGTACGGCATACCATTCCCGGTCTTTGCCAGGGCAAGTTTCGGGACAAGAGGGGCCAATATCCCGGCTTTATTAAGAGCAATCGTTGCCTGTGGGTGGTTTGGCATTCAAACATGGATAGGTGGTTACTCGGTTTATCAGATGCTGAGGGTATGGATCCCATCGATTGAATCGTTGCCTCAGCTGTTTCCTGAGTCATTCGGATTGCAAACGGGACCTGCTATCTGCTTCTTTCTTTTCTGGCTGCTGAATATGCTGGTCGTTTACCTTGGCGTGGAAAGTATCAGGAAACTATTGGTGTTTAAAGCATTCTTCCTGCCCCTGGCTGCATTGGCACTATTATTCTGGGCCATCAGCGCCGCCAACGGACTGGGGCCCATCCTTTCCCAACCGGCAAAATTATCCGGTGCGGCTTTCTGGAATTATTTCTTCCCGGCACTTACCGGTATGGTGGGCTTCTGGGCTACACTTTCACTGAATATTCCCGACTTCACCCGTTATGCCAAAAACCAACGGGCACAGATCAACGGGCAGATCATTGGTTTGCCTCCTTCCATGACTCTCTTTGCATTCATTGGCGTAGTAGTGACTTCGGCAACGTTCATCATTTACGGCGAAACCATCTGGGACCCTGTGGCACTCGCCGGTAAATTTCAAAATAAGTTATTCGTGAGTTTTGCTATGATTGCCGTAGCCATTTCAACGCTGGCGACAAATATTGCAGCGAATATTGTTAGTCCGGCCAATGATTTTGCTAACCTGGCACCGCAGAAGATCAATTTCCGCAGCGGTGGATACATTACCGGTGTCATCGGTGTCCTCATCTTCCCCTGGAAGCTCATTGCCGATCCAAACGGGTATATCTTCACTTGGCTGATCGCATATTCCAGTTTACTCGGGCCCGTAGGCGGTATTATGATCGCTGATTATTATTTCATCCGAAGGCAGCAATTGAATGTTTCTGACCTGTATAAGCACAGGGGGCAGTATGGGTTTAAAAATGGATTCAATTCAGCAGCGATCATTGCCTTGCTGACCGGCATCCTCCCGAATATTCCCGGTTTCCTGTTACAGATAAAACTTGTTTCCGCAACTGTTTTTCCTGTATGGGTATCGAATCTTTACCATTATGCCTGGTTTGTAGGCTTCTTTGTAAGCGGGATAGTTTACATCATCCTGATGCGGAATTATAAAAGCAAAACGTAAATTTGGATAAGAACGAAAACGATTGATCATGTCCTTGCTAATTAAAAATGCCCATATTGTTGGCGCCGCAGATGACTATGTGGGTGATATCTTCATCCAGGGTGAGAGCATTGCGGCACTTGGAAAGAACCTCGACATCAGGGCAGATAAAGAGATCGACGCAACCGGGCTCTATGCATTCCCGGGATTCATCGATCCGCATGTACACCTGGAAATGCCCTTTATGGGAACTTTCAGCAGCGA